>CALUNH010000013.1 GCA_944321965.1 uncultured Alistipes sp. | reverse complement strand
GAGACCTTCCTCGACCGTTACGACCTGCGCGGGAAGAGCGTCATTCCCTTTGCCACGTCGGGCGGCAGCGGAATCTCAAACAGCGCCGCAGTCCTGAAAAAGGCCTATCCTCAGGCTGCGTGGCGGCCTGGGCGGCTTCTGAACCGGGCAGGCGATGCCGAGATCCGCGCCTGGGTCGAACAGGCTTTGAAAATGGAAAATTGAAAATTGAAAATGGAAAATTAAGCAAAACTGGCGATCCGAAGCCTTCACCTGCCCGGCTGGCGGGGACGGTGAGAAGCCCGATTCCGCACTCTCGCCGGAAGCGGTTCAAGAGATGACGGGCGGGTGAGTGCCCGGAGCGGGAGGCTGTAAAGGCCTGATCTTACTGCGCCCGCTCAACTCACCCGTCCGTCATCTCCCGCAGCAGGCGACGTGCGGATGGTTTTGGTGGCACCTTTTGACACCAAAAGGTGCCGCCGGTTTAAGAAACCGGTTTTAAGGGCTGCTGAACCTTCGGAGATTTCCAACCCTTGAATCCGCCCGGTTTAAGAAACCGGTTTTAGGGGCTGCTGAACCTTTAACGGTTTCCGCAGCGTGAATCCGCCCGGTTTAAGAAACCGGTTTTAAGGGCTGCTGAACCCTTCGGAGGTTTCCAACCCTTGAATCCGCGTCGTCCGCTCCCGTCATTTCCGCCTTGAGCGGAAATCCAGGATCATCATAGCGCGAAACCGAATCCGATCCTTTCGGCTTCCCTCCACCCATAAGATCCGCATCTTAGCCGGGCGGATTCCCGCTTTCGCGGGAATGACCGGAGAGGGAGAATTGAGAATTGAGAATTGAGAATTGAGAATTGAGAATTGAAAATGGAGAATGGAAAATGGGAAATGGGAAATTTCCGATCCGCCATTCCCCATTTCACTCGCCACCAAAAAATCACACCCCACGAAAAAACCGGAAGGTTCCAGATCTCCCGGTTTTCCGTTTTTCACACCCTCCGCACGGATCAGAAGGCAAACAGGTTGATACCCACCTGCAGGTAACCGTCCTTCAGATCGGGATTCCACATCGCATGGGCGAAGACCGGCATGTCGAAACGCCCCAGTCTCAACTTGTAGGTCGTACGCAGCGAGATCTGGTTGATGCCGTCATTGCCGTAGAAGTTCGCATCGCCGTCGAGACCGTCCCGGTTGAAGGCAAAGGTGCCGCCCAAACCTACGTCCACGATCCAGTACTCATTGCGGTAGACGCTGTACTCGGCGCTCACGAAGGTCGAATAGCGGTTGTCGCCCGCCGTGTTCAGGTCGCGGCCCGCGAAGATCGTAGCCCAGTACAGACGCAGCGGAACGTCGAATTTCGTGTCGAAGTTGTAGGCCACGCTCAGGTCGAGGAAGTGCGTCGTCGAGAATTTGTTGTAGTTGAAGATGTCCTTGCTGAAGGGCAGCTCCGGCGAGTAGTTGAAGATGTCCCACACGGCCACCGTGAAGCCCGCTACCGAATACGAGACATAGTAGTCGAACTCCTTGTAGTCGCCCGTGAAATCCGTACCGCCCCACAGACCCACTTTCAGGCCGTCGTTGAGGAAGCCGACATTCAGATCCGCGGCCAGGACGCCGCCGTCCGCAACCTGCAGACCCCGCCACAGGTGCATGTTCTGCAAGGTTCCGTTCAGATGCAGGCGTGCGGTTTGCCCGAAGGCCGACGCCGAAAACAGCAATGCACCGATGAGCACTGCAAGATGTTTCAGGTTCTTCATGGCTGCAGGGTTTTCAATAGCAATAGATCACGCAATAGAGTGCCGCGGCGATGAATCCGCCGATGATCGGACCGACGACCGGCACCCACGAGTAACCCCAGTCGTTCGAGCCCTTGCCCTTGATCGGCAGAATGGCGTGCGCCAGACGCGGTGCCAGGTCGCGGGCCGGATTGATGGCGTAACCCGTCGTACCGCCGAGCGACATGCCCAGCGCAACGATCAGCATCGCAACGGGGAAGGCCCCCAGGGCGCCCATGCCGACTTCCGAGGTGTTGCCGTCGATCGAGAGAGCGAGGATCACGAACACCAGCACGAACGTGCCGACGATCTCACTGAAGAGGTTGCGGCCGTAGTTGCGGATGGCCGGAATCGTGCAGAAGGTCCCGAGTTTGGTCGCGGGGTCCGACGTGGCGTCGTAGTGGTCCTTGTAGAAGGCGTAGACGAGGATCGCACCCACGAAACCGCCCAGCATCTGCGCAACGATATACGGAATGACCATCGACCACGCAAAGGTCCCGGCAGCCGCCAGTCCCAGCGTTACGGCCGGATTCAGATGCGCGCCCGAGTAGGGGCCCGAGATGAAGACGCCCAGCATGACGGCAAGACCCCACGCCAGCGTAATGACTACCCAGCCGGCATTCTCACCCTTGGATTTCTTCAGCGTCGTACAGGCGACGACGCCGTCGCCGAACAGTACCAGAATTGCCGTGCCGATGAACTCGAACAGGCACTTTACCATAACTTCACTCATAGCATAAGGTTTTAAGGTTTTCCGGGGATTTCCCGGAAGGTTCCGGGGTCCCGGAAAAATTCCGGGATTCTCCGGGGCCTCCGGATTTATCCGTTGTTTTTCAGGTTTTTATGGGTTTTTGAATCGGCATCCGGCGGCTAACGTCTGGTATAGTCGCTCAGCGTGCGTTTCACGGCATCGGTCCAGCCGGCCTTCGCCTCGGCCGCCTTCGAATCCTCCATCGAGGGCTCGAATACACGGTCGATCTGCCACTGCTTGCGGATCTCGTCGATGCTCGACCAGTAGCCCACGGCCAAACCCGCCAGATAGGCCGCACCCATGGCCGTGGTCTCCACAACCTGCGGACGGATCACCTTCGTGCCGAGAATGTCGGCCTGGAACTGCATCAGCAGGTTGTTGCGCGAAGCCCCGCCGTCGACCTTCAGCTCCTTGAGCGGAATGCCCGCGTCCCGCGACATGGCCGCCGTGATGTCCATCGTCTGGAAGGCGATGCCTTCGAGGGCCGCACGCGCGATATGGGCCGTCGTGGTGCCGCGGCTGATCCCGATAATCGTACCGCGCGCATACTGGTCCCACCACGGAGCCCCGAGGCCCGTCAGTGCCGGAACGAAGTAGACTCCGTTCGTATCCGGAACACGCGACGCAAGCTCCTCGACCTCCGACGAAGAGTTGATCACGCCCAGCCCGTCACGCAGCCACTGCACGACCGAACCGCCCACGAAAATACTCCCCTCCAGGGCATAGTTCACCTTGTCGCCGATCTTCCATGCCACGGTCGTCAGCAGGTTGTTCTGCGAAAGTATCGGTTTCTCGCCGCTGTTCATCAGCAGGAAGCAGCCCGTACCGTAGGTATTCTTGACCATCCCCGGCTCGGTGCACATCTGTCCGAACAGGGCGGCCTGCTGGTCGCCCGCAATTCCCGCGATGGGTACCTTGTGCGCGAAGATCGTCGTCTTGGTGTGGCCGTAGACCTCGCTCGACGACTTCACCTCCGGCATCATCGAACGCGGAATCCGGAACAGGTCCAGCAACTCCTGGTCCCACTCCAGCGTGTTGATGTTGAAGAGCATCGTCCGCGAAGCGTTGCTCACGTCCGTCACGTGCACCTCACCGCGCGTCAGACGCCAGATCAGCCACGTGTCGACCGTTCCGAACATCAGCTTGCCCTTCTCGGCACGCTCGCGGGCCCCGGGCACGTTGTCCAGGATCCACTTGATCTTCGTGGCGCTGAAATAGGCGTCGATGATCAGGCCCGTCTTCTGGCGGATCATATCCGTGAGGCCCTGGTTCTTCAACTCGTCGCAGTAGTCCGACGTGCGGCGGTCCTGCCACACGATCGCATTGTAGACCGGCTCCTCGGTCTCCGAATCCCACACGATCGTCGTCTCTCGCTGGTTCGTGATACCGATGCCGGCGATGTTCAATCCCGTGATGTCCATCATCGTGATCGCCTCGGCTATCACCGAAGCCTGCGACGACCAGATCTCGTGCGGATCGTGCTCCACCCAGCCCGATTTCGGGAAGATCTGACGGAACTCCCGCTGTGCTACGGCGCACGTCGTTCCCCGCTCGTCGAAAACAATCGCCCGGGAGCTGCTCGTCCCCTGGTCGAGTGCAAGAATGTACTGTTTCATAGTCGTTTAGTGGTTGGTTTTTTGGTAAATAGTAGTCTTTGTCGCCGCTCGGGGTCAAGCCAGGCGCGAGGCCAGGATGTGCAGCGGATGTTCGCAGGGTTTCGAGGTCGACATCTCGATCTGCCACTTGCAGGTCTCGCAGTCCGTGGCCACGATATCGGCCCCCGACTCCTCGATCTGGCGGAACAGCGGAGCGCCGATAGCCTGCGAAACCTCGTAATTCTCCTTCTTGAAACCGTAGGTCCCGCCGATGCCGCAGCACTGCGAGTCGAGCACCGTGACCTCCACGCCCGGAATCATCCGCAGCAATTCGATCGAATAGTAGCTCCAGCCCATCTTCTCCATGTGGCACGGCGTGTGGTAGGCTACCCGCAGCGGGGTGGTATCCTTGAATTTCAACTGCGACTTGCCCGACTGGAGCAGCCGGTAGAGGTAGCGCGTGGCCAGCTCGATGCGGTCGCGCACGTCGTCGTTTTCCAGTCCGAGCAGGTGGGGGTACTCGTCGCGCAGCGTGAAGGTGCAGGTCGACGACGTGGTGATCACATCCAGATCGCGGCCCTTCACCGACGTGCGGATCGACTGCAGGTTCGTCGCGGCCTGACGCCGCGCCTGCTTGTAGAGCCCGTTCGAGATCAGCGCCACGCCGCAGCACTTCTCCTTGTCGAGCAGCTGTACGCCGTAACCCAGGGCATTCATGATCCGCAGCAGGTCCTTGCCCAGCTGCGGGTTGTTGTAGTTCACGTAGCAGCCGTGGAAGTAGGCCACCTGTTTCGGGAAGGCCTCCTGTGCCGCCGCGGCGTGCTTGCGGTACCACGACGTGAAGGTCCCGTGCGAATACTTCGGGAACACGCGACGGTGGTCGATCGCCATCACCTTGTCCATCATGAAGCGGACGGGTTTCAACTTCACGGTCGTATTGACGATCGGCGCAAAGGGCGTGGCCAGCGTCCCCACGAGGTCCGTATTGGCCAGCACGAAGTTCCGCAGCGACGTGTTGTGCTGCGGCCCGTACTTGATGCGCGCCGCCTGGATGATGTCGCCGATGCGCACGTTCGACGGACACGCCACCTCGCAACGCTTGCAGTTCATGCAGTATTTCAGGGCGTTGTCGAAGAAATCGGGCTGTTTGAGCCGCAGACGCTCACCGTCCGGACCCGCCTGTTTCGGACCCGGGTAGTCCGGATTCGCCGCAGCCACCGGGCAGTACACCGTGCAGATCGTACATTTGATGCACTGCTCGAAATTATTCTCGCTGACGCTGTTCTGCTGAATGTTCATGGTATTCGTTTTATTTTGTACCTTATTTTTCAAATCGGTTCCTGTCGCTTTCCGACCGCCGTTGCTCGCGGCCACAGGCCGCGTATCCAAATCTGACCCACCCACAACCCCCCGCCTCAGGCAGGGAAAAGGCCGAAGGTGCGATTCCGACCTGAACTGCGGCGTCTCACCGGTAAGGAAAGCACCGACCGCCGTTGTTCGCGACCCACGGCCGCGTATTCAAATCTACCCTCCCCAATAAATCCCCTCCGCGGAGGGGACTTTATGGGGAAACCTTTTCCGGGAAATGGAAGGTCGAAACTATCAGATCGCCGTTATCCCCTAATTTTCAATTTTCCATTTCCAATTTTCAATTTCCCGAAATGTTTTCCGCCACATGGAGGGCCGAAAACAGCGAGACGCCCGCACCGCAACCCTCCTGCACCGGATGGAAGCCTGCAAGCCCCGCTCCCGCACAATACAGGTTTTCGAGCACTTGCCCCTCCTTCAAAACGCGCAGCGAAGAGTCGGTCTTCACGCCGAAGGCCTGATAGGCCTGCCGGTCGAAGAAACGCAGCGTGTACCACTCCGAACGGGTCGGGGCAAACTCCGTATCCGCCCCGAAGACCGGCTCCACAATCCGGTCCGGAGTCGCCTGCAGCCCCTTGCTGAAGAAACTGCCCGTCGCCAGCACGAAGTGCTTCGCCTCAAAGGGAATGTTGCCGTGGTTGGCCGTGAAGATCCGCGCCACGCGGGAGCCCTCCGTCTCGGCCGACACGACGCTGTCGCCCAGGAAATATTCGCCGCCCAAAGCCCGGAAACGGTGCTGCAGGGCCTGTTGTGCCCGGATGCCCGGAATCGACGGCGGAAGGGTCGGCAGCAGGTAGATCGGATGCCCGACCCGCGAGCGCAGGAACTCCAGCGAATCGTTGCGCACAAGGCCGATCAACGCCGGAAGAATCAGCGCATCGCTCTCCGGAGCCAGTCGCCGCAACTCCTCGGCCAGCGCCTCCAGATTGGCCTCCCGGTCGAAGACCCGGGCGATGTTCGCCGAACGCATCTCGCTCGGGTTCTTGCGGATCTGCTCCAGATCCGGGTGGTTGAAACTCCCGAAACGGCACTCGATGCCGAGTTTGCGGAACTCCTCGGCGATAAACTCCGGGTAGAAATCCAGAAATCCCTCCACGTTGACGATGCACACCTTCTTGAAGGGCAGGCGGTCCGCTTCTTCGGCCGTGAGGTAACCGTCGATGGTCAGCCACGTGCGCTTTGCCTTGCCCATGGGCGTGATCCGGAAGTGGTTGCGGCGGCTGTCGCCCGCAACCCGGATCCCGGCCCCGCGCAGCAACTCCGGAACCTCCTGCGCATAACGCGCGCAGCATTCCGCTCCGATTCTGGAGTAGGGGTGCGACGGGGCGATCTTCTCCAGTTCGGCGATCCCCGCCACCGGGTCCGCGACGGGAGTGCCGTCGGGCAGGCTCCCCAGCAGATCGAACGACCCCGACGAAAAGTGGATCGCACTCTGACCCTGCGAGACGATCGCACAGCGCTGTCCCGCTTCCGCCAGGCGGATGCCGCACGTCATGCCGGCCAGTCCGCCTCCGATGATGACTGTATCGAATTTCATTTTGATGCTGTTTTTGCTTCGTCCGACAATCCGCACACGCTCTCGTAAACCCATGTCATGTACTCGCTTTCACGCAGCGTGTCGCCCCATGCGATCGGGGCCATACCTTTCCAGCGCTCGTTCAGGAACGACACCAGATCAGCCTTCGCCTTCCGGGCGCAGACCGGGTCCCTGCGGCCCATAAGCCCCGCAGCCCGGCAGGCGCACAACTCGCCCTGGCAGGTGCCCATGCCGACGCGCGTCCGGCGCCGCAGGTCCACGAGGTTGTTCACCGCAAGGTTCTCCAGCGCGTACTCCACCTCGCCGATCGAGACCTCCTCGCATTCGCACACCAGACTGTTCTGAATCGACGTCCGGCTGTCGATCTTCACCGCCTGGTCGCCGTGCCGCGAGATCGACGAGCGGCGCTGGGCGATGGGTTTGTTGCGGATCTTCTTCTCGACCTCCCTGCGGTCCTCGGTCGAACCCGGCAGGGGAATCTCCGCCGTGCGGCACTTCCCGGCGTTTCCGATCTTCTTGCAGACGAGGTCCGTGGCCCACTCGGCCATCAGGCGATAGGTCATCAGCTTGCCGCCCGTGATGGTGATGAATCCCTCCATGCCGTCGCGCGTGGTGTGGTCCAGCAGCACGATGCCGCGGCTCACCGTCCGGCCGCTCGGGTCGTCGTCCGAAGCCACCAGCGGCCGCACCCCGGCATAGGCCCGCAGGATGCGCGTCGTGGCCAGCGACGGCGCCAGCTTCTCGCCCTCGCGCAGCAGCAGGTCCACTTCGTCGGGCGTGATGATCATGCGGTCGATCTCGTCGTAGGGGACCTTGCTCGACGTGGTGCCGATCAGCGAGATCGTGTCGCCCGGGACCAGAATGTCGGCATCGGCCGGCTTGCGGCAGCGGTTCAGCACGAGGTTGTTCACCCGGTGGCCGAAGATCAGCAGCGCACCCTTGGCCGGGAGCATGTTGACCGTGATGCCGGCCTTTGCGGCGATGCCGTGGCCCCAGATGCCGCCCGCATTGACGACCACCTGGGCATAGAATTTCAGTTCGCAGTGGTTCCGGTGGTCGTAGGCTCTTACGCCGACGATGCGGTCCTGTTCGCGGAGCAGTTCCATCACCTCGGTATAGGTGCGGATCTCGGCGCCGTGGGTCCGGGCATCGAGGATGTTCGAGGCCGTAAGCCGGAAGGGATCCACGGCACCGTCGGGAACCCGCACGGCACCGATCAGCGCCGGATTGGCCGACGGTTCGAGCCGCAGGGCCTCCTTGGGATCGATAATATCGGCACGGATTCCGGCCCGGCGGCAGGCATCCACGAAAACGGACTGATATTCCAGCCCGTCTTCGGGGAGTGAAATAAACAGTCCGTCGGTCTCTTCGACGCAATGCGCCGCAATTTTTCGCAGAATCATGTTCTCGCGGATGCACTCTTCGGCCGATTCGTGGTCCGTCACGGCGTAGCGGGCTCCGCTGTGGAGCAGGCCGTGGTTGCGGCCCGTCGCTCCGGTCGAGATATCGGAGCGTTCGAGCAGCAGCGCCCGGATTCCACGCAACGAGCAGTCCCGGGCGATACCGGCTCCGGTTGCTCCGCCGCCGATGATGATGACATCATACGTATTGTTCATAGGTCGGTGAATTAGGTACTACAAAGATAGAGATACTTTTCGATAAAAACAAAATAAAACGAAATAAAAAATAATTTATTTTGTTTCGAAACAAAATACAGACCTCCGAAAATCTCCAAAAACATGGCACAACAGTTGCGAATCACAAGAAAAATACCCGCCATACGAAACATCCGGCCGAAATTCGGAACACGATACGCCGCTCCCGTTCGCGGAAAGGCCCGGCGGCAGCACGCCGACTCTTCGCCCGAGGCTCCCCCCCCGACCGGGTCCGAATCCGGAGGGTTTCCCGAGGCCAGAAGTGTGAATTTTTTAACACTTCCGGCCTCAAGGCATTGTAAATCTTCGAGATTTTGCCTACTTTTGGGCAGATTTTCAGGTCCGAAGACCCGGAAAGCCCCACAGGTCCGGAATCCCGGCATACCGCAACAGAAACAAGAACCAAAATACCGCAAATAATGAATCAGCTGAACATCGTGGGTCCGGCGCTTCCGGACATGCCGTGGGAGGATCGTCCCGCGGGCTCGAACGAGGTGATGTGGCGCTACTCGGCCAACCCGATCATCGGGCGCCATGCGCTGTCGACCTCCAACTCGATCTTCAACTCGGCGGTCGTACCTTTTAAGAAAGGGGAGTACAACTACGCCGGGGTCTTCCGCTGCGACGACACCAACCGCCGGATGCGCATCCACGTGGGCTTCTCGGTAGACGGCCTCAAGTGGGAGATCCGCGAGGAGGATTTCCATCTGGAAGGGACCGATCCGGAAGTGGGCGAGTGGGTCTACGGCTACGACCCGCGCGTGGCGAAGATCGATGACAAATACTATGTCACGTGGTGCAACGGCTACCACGGCCCGACGATCGGCGTGGCGTGGACCGAGGACTTTGAGACCTTCCATCAGCTCGAAAATGCCTTCCTTCCGTATAACCGCAACGGCGTGATGTTCCCGCGCAAGATTGGCGGACGCTACGCCATGCTCTCGCGCCCGAGCGACACGGGACATACGCCCTTCGGCGACATCTTCTATTCGGAGTCGCCCGACCTCTGCTTCTGGGGCCGCCACCGCCACGTGATGTCGCCCGCGGCGTTCGAACAGTCGGCCTGGCAGTGCATGAAGATCGGCGCGGGCCCGATTCCGATCGAGACCTCGGAGGGGTGGCTGCTGTTCTACCACGGGGTGCTGCGTTCGTGCAACGGCTATGTCTATGCCTTCGGTTCGGCGCTGCTCGACCTCGACGAGCCGTGGAAGGTGCTGGCCCGCAGCGGTCCGTATCTGATCTCACCGCGCGAACAGTACGAGTGCATGGGCGACGTTCCGAACGTCACGTTCCCCTGCGCGGCGTTGCACGACCCCGCGACCGGGCGTGTGGCCGTCTACTACGGATGCGCCGATACGGTCACCGGACTCGCCTTCGGATACATCCCCGAGATCATCAAATTCACGAAGAAAAACTCGATTCTCTGATGCTGCTGCGACGAACGCTCACCCTGGCTGCGCTCGCCGCAGCCGTTTTCGGAGGATCGCTCCGCGCCTCCGAACCCGCGGCGTGGGTCGACCCCTTCATCGGGACCACGAACTTCGGAACGACAAATCCCGGGGCGGTCCTTCCGAACGGCATGATGGCCGTGGTCCCGTTCAACGTCATGGGCTCCGACGAGAACCGCTACGACAAGGATGCGCGCTGGTGGTCGACACCTTATGAGTATCACAACAAGTTCTTCACGGGTTTCGCCCACGGGGCGTTGAGCGGTGTGGGGTGTCCCGACATGGGATCGCTGCTGACGATGGCCACGACGGGTGAGCTATGCCCCGACTACCGCCAGTACGGCTCGCCGTACCGCGACGAGCAGGCCTCGCCGGGCTACTACGCCGTGACGCTCGCGAAGTATGGCATCCGGGCCGAAGCCACGGCCACGGCCCGCACGTCGGTGGAGCGCTATACGTTTCCGGGCGGCAAGGGCCATATCCTGTTAAATCTGGGCGAGGGGCTGACGAACGAATCGGGGGCGATGGTGCGCCGCGTGAACGAGACGGAGATCGAGGGCATGAAGCTCCTCGGGACCTTCTGCTACAACCCGCAGAAGGTCTTCCCGGTCTACTTCGTGCTGCGGGTCTCGAAGGCGCCGAGCGCCGCGGGCTACTGGAAGAAACAGCGTCCGATGACGGGCGTCGAGGCCGAATGGACGCCCGACAACGGCAAATACAAGTTCTACAACGAATACGGCCGCGAGCTGGCCGGGGACGACATCGGCTACTGGTTCACGTACGACGACCTTGCGGAGGGCGAACAGGTGGAGGTGCGGATGGGCATCTCATACGTCTCGACGGAGAACGCCCGGCAGAACCTCGATGCCGAACAGGCGGCCGACGCGACCTTCGACACGATCCGCGCGGAGGCCCGCGCACGCTGGAACGCCGATCTGGGGCGCATCCGCGTCGAGGGCGGCACGGATGACCAGCGGAAGGTCTTCTACACGGCGCTCTACCACGCACTGATCCACCCGAACCTGCTGAACGACGTCAACGGCGAATACCCGCTGATGGAGCGTTCGGGCGAGGTGGGCGTGACGGAGGGCGAGCGTTACACGGTCTTCTCGCTGTGGGACACCTACCGCAACGTCCACCAGCTGCTGACGCTGGTCTATCCCGAGCGGCAGGTGGAGATGGTGCGCTCGATGATCGACATCGCGCGCGAGTGGGGCTGGATGCCCCGCTGGGAGCTCTATGGCCGCGAGACCTTCACGATGGAGGGCGACCCGGCCATTCCGGTGATCGTCGACACGTGGATGAAGGGGCTGCGCGACTTCGACATCGAGGCGGCCTATGCGGCTTTCCGACGCTCGGCCACCACGCCCGGGGCGCAGAACGTCCTGCGGCCCGACATCGACCCCTACATCGAACGGGGTTACATCCCGCTGGGACTCTATGCGCAGGATCTGGCCGGAGACCTCTCCGTCTCGCACGCCCTGGAGTACTACGTGGCCGACGCCGCGCTGGCCCGTCTGGCCGACTCACTCGGGAAGAAGGAGGATGCGCGGCTGTTCCGCGAGCGGTCGTTGGGCTACCGCCACTACTACGACAAGGAGTACGGGACGCTGCGGCCCATCAACATGGACGGCACGTTCCTCACGCCCTTCGACCCGCGGGCGGGCGAGAACTTCTCGGCAGCACCCGGATTCCACGAGGGTTCGGCCTGGAACTACACCTTTTACGTCCCGCACGATGTCGAGGGGCTCGTGAAGTTGATGGGCGGCCGCAAGCGTTTTGTGGAAAAGCTGCAGATGGTCTTCGACGAGGGGCTGTATGACCCGGCGAACGAACCCGACATCGCCTATGCGTACCTTTTCAGCCGCTTCCCGGGCGAGGCGTGGCGCACGCAGCGCGAGACGCGGCGCCTGCTCGACAAATACTTCACGGTGCAGGCCGACGGCATCCCCGGCAACGACGATACGGGCACGATGTCGGCCTGGGCGGTCTTCACGATGCTGGGCTTCTATCCCGACTGCCCGGGCGAACCGGCCTACACGCTGACCGCCCCGGTTTTCGACCGGGTGGAGATCGACACCGCCCGCGGCGAGCTGGGCATCGAGGCCGAGCGCTCGGCTCCCGATGCGGGATACATCCGCCGCATGACCCTCGGCGGCAAGCCGCTCACCAGCTACCGCATCTCGCACGACGAGCTGCTCGGCGGCGGACACCTGAAATTCGAACTGGATAATCAACATTGAACCATATCATGAAACTTGCAAACATCGTTTTATGCGCGGGTTTCGCAGCCCTTGCCGGCGCCTGCGCACAGCCTGCCCCCGAGGCGGAGAACCTGACCCGCTGGGTCGATCCGAAGATCGGGACGGGCGGTCACGGACACGTCTTCGTCGGGGCCAATGTCCCGTTCGGGCTCGTGCAGGTGGGGCCCACGAGCATCCCCCAGGAGTGGGACTGGTGCTCGGGCTACCACGCCTCGGACTCCACGGTGATCGGATTCTCGAACACGCACCTCTCGGGTACGGGCATCGGCGACCTGTTCGATGTCACGGTCATGCCCGTAGTAGGGGAGGTCGTCTGTGCCCGCGGTACGGAGGAGGACCCGGCATCGGGCCTCTGGTCCTATGCCGACCGCACGAAGGAGGTCGTGCGGCCCGGCTACTATTCGGTGCCGCTCGTGCGCTACGGCGTGACGGCCGAGATGACCGCCACGTCGCGCGTCGGACTGCACCGCTACACCTTCCCGGCATCGGAGGAGGCTGCCGTGGTCTTCGACCTCGAAAACGGCGGATGCTGGGACAAAGCCACCGAGACCCATCTCGAACGGATCGACGAGCGGACGATCACCGGCTGGCGCTACTCAACGGGGTGGGCCCGGGATCAGAAGGTCTACTTCGTGGCCGAGTTCTCGAAGCCCTTCGCATCGTTTGAAACGATCGGCGAGCATTACGGACGCGCCTCGTTCACGACGTCAGAGGGCGAGCAGGTGCTCGTCAAGGTGGCCCTCTCGCCCGTGAGCATCGAAGGTGCCAAGGCCAACCTCGCGGCCGAACTCCCGGGCTGGGATTTCGAGGCCGTGGCTGCTGCGGCCGATGCGGCGTGGAACAGGGAGCTGGCCCGTGTGAAGGTCACGACGACGGATGAGACCGCCCGGCGGATCTTCTACACGGCATTGCATCACACGATGGTTGCCCCGTCGGAGTTCTGCGACGTCGACGGCACGTATCGCGGAGCCGACGGCCAGGTACATGAAAATCCCGGCTACAAGACCCATACGACCTTCTCGCTGTGGGACACCTACCGCGCGGCGATGCCGCTGATGACGATCCTCCACCCGGAGCGGATGCCCGATATCGTCAATACGATGCTGGCCATCGCCGACGAGCAGGGACGCCTGCCGGTCTGGCACCTCTGGGGCAACGAAACCGACTGCATGGTGGGCAACCCGGGCATTCCCGTGGTGGCCGACGCCATCGTGAAGGGGATCGAAGGGTTCGACCGCGAGCGCGCCTTCGAGGCGATCCGCCGCACGGCGATGAACCCCGACCGCGGCAACGGCCTGCGCATGAAGCACGGCTACATCCCGTGCGACCTCTTCAACGAGGCCGTGGCCTACGACATGGAGTATGCCCTGGCCGACGGCGCCGCCGCCCGTGCCGCCGAGGCATTGGGCAAGGGCGACGATGCCTGCTACTTCACAGAGCGCAGCCACTCGTACCGCCGCTATTTCGACCCGGCGACGGGCTTCATGCGCGGACGCGACAGCCGCGGCGGATGGCGCACGCCCTTCAATCCGTTCGCCTCGACGCACCGCGCCGACGACTATTGCGAAGGCAACGCCTGGCAGTACACATGGCTCGTGCCGCACGACGTCAGGGGGCTCGAAGGCTGCTTCGGAAGCCGGGACCGGATGCTCGAAAAGCTGGATTCGCTCTTCACGGTAAGCTCCGTCGTTGCGGGCGCCGAGACCTCGCCCGACATCTCGGGACTGATCGGCCAGTATGCCCACGGCAACGAGCCCAGCCACCATATACTCTATCTCTACACGATGCTGGGCCAGCCCTGGAAGACGGCCGACAAGGTCCGCGAGGTGCTCACGACGCTCTACCACGACCAGCCCGACGGGCTGTCGGGCAACGAGGACGTGGGGCAGATGTCGGCGTGGTACGTGTTGTCGGCCCTGGGCATGTACGAAGTCGAGCCCGCGAGCGGACGCTACTGGTTCGGCGTGCCGCTCTTCGACCGGGTGGAGATCGAGGTCCCGAACGGTACCTTTGCAATCGAAGCGCGAAACCTCACCCCCGAAAACCGCTATATCCAGCGCGTATGGCTCAACGGCCAGCCCTGGACGAAGGGTTGGATCGCCCATGCCGACATCATGCAGGGCGGCGAACTCGTCTTCGAGATGGGCGCCGAACCGAAGGTGTGGTACTGTCCCGACGAGCCGGAGGTCTATGCCGACCGGCGGCCCGCCGCAGAGGAGCGGCTTTTTAAGTCGGAAGCAGTGGAGGAGATCGCATCGAGTGCGAACTGCAGACCGTGAGGGGGGGGGTATCGTCCTTCAGCCCCACGGCCGACACCATGACCTTTGGGTTTCTCGCGCCCTCGGCCTTCTTGTTTCACTTCATTAACTGATAACACAATCGCATGAAAAAGATTTGGATCCTGGCCTGCGCGCTCGCGGCTGCGGCCTGCTGCGAAGCACCGCAGGAGGGTGCACAGACCCGCCCCTCGGAGTATGTCACGACGCTGATGGGCACGCAGTCGGAATTCGCCCTCTCGACGGGCAACACCTACCCGGCCGTGGCGCTGCCGTGGGGCATGAACTTCTGGACGCCCCAGACGGGGCGGATGGGTGACGGCTGGGCCTACACCTACAACGCCCACACCCTCCGCGGGCTGAAGCAGACCCACCAGCCCTCGCCGTGGATCAACGACTACGGACAGTTCGCCGTAATGCCCGTGCGCGGCACGGACAAACTCGACGAGGAGTCGCGCCAGAGCTGGTTCTCGCACCAGGCCGAGATGGCAAAGCCCTATTACTATTCGGTCTACCTGGCCGACCACGACATCGTGGCCGAGGTAACCCCCACGGAGCGGGCCGCCATGATGCGCTTCACCTTCCCCGAAAGCCGCGAGAGCGGGGTGGTCATCGACGCCTTCGACCGCGGTTCGCGCGTGGAGATCCTCGACGACCGCACCGTGGCCGGTTACACGACGCGCAACAGCGGCGGCGTGCCCGACAACTTCCGCAACTGGTTCGTCATCCGCTTCGACAAACCCTTCTCGGCCGTCGAGCTGACGGACAAGCCCTCGTCCTACAAGGCAGGCAGCCAACTGCTCAAGCCCGAGGGCGGGAAATCGGCAGAGGGCAACCACGCCGTGGCGAAGGTGCACTTCACGACCCGGCGCGGCGAGCAGGTGACGGCCCGCATCGCCTCGTCGTTCATCTCCGCGGAGCAGGCCGTGCGCAACCTCGAAACGGAGCTCGGAACGGATGATTTCGAGACGGTGAAGTCGAAGGCGCAGGCCCGCTGGGACGAGGTGCTGGGGCGCATCGAGGTCTCGGGCGGCAGCGTCGACCAGCTGCGCACCTTCTACTCGTGCCTCTACCGCTCGACGCTCTTCCCGCGCAAGTTTTATGAGATAGATGCCGAAGGCAACCCGGTCCACTACAGTCCCTACAACGGCGAGGTGCTGCCCGGATACATGTACACCGACACGGGCTTCTGGGATACGTTCCGCTGCCTGTTCCCGCTGCTGAACCTGGTCTACCCGTCGGTCAACGCCGAGATCCAGGCCGGGCTGGCCAACACCTGGCGCGAGAGCGGCTTCCTGCCCGAATGGGCCTCGCCCGGACACCGCGGCTGCATGGTGGGCAACAACTCGGCTTCGGTCGTCTCGGATGCCATCCTCAAGGGCGTGACCCCGGCCGAAGATGTCGAGGCGCTTTACGAGGCGATGCTGAGCGGCCGCACGAAGGTTCACCCGACCGTATCGTCGACGGGCCGCCTCGGGCACGAATACTACAATACGCTCGGATATGTTCCCTACAACGTGGGGATCAACGAGAACGTCGCCCGCACGCTGGAGTACGCCTACGACGACTGGTGCATCGCCCGGGTGGCCGCGAAACTGGGCCGCACGGAGGATGCCGCAATGCTCGAAAAGGCGGCGCAGAACTACCGCAACGTCTTCGACGCGGAGACGAACCTCATGCGCGGCCGCAACAAAGACGGCTCGTTCCAGACGCCGTTCAGCGCCTACAAGTGGGGCGACGCCTACACCGAAGGCAACGCCTGGCACTACACCTGGTCGGTATTCCACGACGTCGAGGGACTGGCCGACCTGATGGGCGGCAAAGCCGAATTCTCGAAAATGCTGGATTCGGTCTTTGTCGTGCCGCCGATCTACGACGACAGCTACTACGGGGCGCGCATCCACGAGATTACGGAGATGCAGGTGGCCAACATGGGCAACTATGCCCACGGCAACCAGCCCGCACAGCACATGATCTACCTCTACGACTATGCCGGAGAGCCCGCCAAGGCGCAGTATTGGGTGCGTGAGGTGATGAACCGCCTCTACAAGGCGCAGCCCGACGGCTACTGCGGCGACGAGGACAACGGCCAGACCTCGGCCTGGTATGTCTTCTCGGCGCTGGGGTTCTATCCCGTCTGCCCGGGAGCCGACGAGTATGCCGTCGGCGCCCCGCTGTTCCGCCGTGCGACGATCCACCTCGAAAACGGCCAAAAGATCGAGATCGAGGCCCCGGCGAACAGCCCCGCGAACCGCTACGTCGGAAAGATGTCGGTCGACGGCAAGGCCCAGGCCGAACCCTTCCTCCGCTACTCGGTGCTGAAGGACGGTGCCACGGTGCGTTTCGACATGCAGGCAGAACCGGCCGCGAAATAGCAACGGATTTTCCGACAAAAGCAGGTCCCGACCTTCCGAACAGGGGGTCGGGATCTGCTTTTTCAGCCCGCAGGCACTACCCGGATTCCGGTTTCCCGTACCATGATCACCGTTCGGGGCTCCGCACCATCCGAACACGGGATTTTTTACGTATATTTGAACCGACCAAAAGATCCGGCCATGGAACAGATCGTCAAATTCGACCACATCTACCAGTACAACGAATCACGGGGCGTCGAAACCCTGCACCCGTTGGTGAGCGTCATCGACTTCTCGACGTGCGGGGCCGCCCGCTACCAGCGCGAAGTCTACGGATTCTACACGATCTATCTCAAGGAGGTGAAGTGCGGCGACCTCCGCTACGGCCGCAACTACTACGACTATCAGGAGGGGACGCTCGTCTTCCTCGCTCCGGGGCAGGTCATCGGATACGAGAACAACGGCCAGACCTACCAGCCCAAAGGCTGGGCGCTGCTCTTCCATCCCGACCTGCTGCGCGGCACCTCGCTCGGACGCAACATGTCCGCCTATACGTTCTTCTCCTACGAGGTCAACGAGGCCCTGCACCTCTCCGAACAGGAGCGCGGCGTGGTGCTCGACTGCCTGCGCAACATCCGCGCGGAGCTGCAGCACGCCATCGACAAGCACAGCCGCACGCTCATCGTTTCGAACATCGAGCTGCTGCTCAACTACTGCACGCGCTTCTACGAGCGGCAGTTCATCACCCGCGGACATGTCAACCGCGACGTCCTGACGGGATTCGAACGCCTGCTCAACGACTACTTCACAGGCGACAGGCCCCAGCGCGACGGGGTTCCGACGGTCCGCTGGTGCGCCGAACAGCTCCACCTCTCGGCCAACTACTTCGGGGATCTGGTCAAGAAGGAGACCGGGAAATCGGCCCAGGAGTACATCCAGTTGAAGGTGATCGAGATCGCCAAGGAGCGCATTTTCGAACCCGGGCGTTCGATCAGCGAGGTCGCCTACGGACTCGGATTCCGCTATCCGCAGCACTTCACCCGTCTGTTCAAGAAGGTGGTGGGGTGCTCGCCCAACGAATACCGTTCTGTCCACTGACCGCGGGGGGGGCGGTGGGAGGGGGCCAGCCGCCCGACCCGCCACAGCCTGTCCAGCCCGGCAAAGCGCCCCCGGACACAAAAAACCCTTCCGGCGAACGGAAGGGTTTTCCACACACAAACATTAACAATACAAACAATGCGATGGCTGAATTCCCGGTTCATTGTTGCTGAGACAAAGGTCGGGGAAAAACGGCAATCGTACAATCACCACATTTAGGTATTTTGTTGATTGATCCGGACAATTTATCGTCCGGGAGGGCATCGTCCCGGCCATTTTATTTTGTAATTCAAAATAATGCACTATCTTTGCAAGCGAATTCCAACGACCGGACGACCGTTCGGTTTCAGAAAATCTCATTGAACGGAACATATATGCAAGATCTGAAAGCGCTCGAAGGTAAAACTCTTGCCGAATTGCGCGAAATAGCGAAGGCTATCGGCATCGGGAACGTGATGGTGAAAAAGCGCGAACTGATAGAAAAAATCGCAGGTACGGCTGCGGAAACCCCGGCGGGAACGGCTGCAGCAGCCGAAACGGCATCGACGGAGGCACCGGCACCGGCGGAAACTCCGGCCGCCGAAGAGGCGCCGAAAGGCAAACGCGGACGGCGCCCCCGTCTGGCGAAAGCCGAGAATGCCGCAGACAAGCGAGCCCCCGAAGATCGCGCGGAAGAGGCCCCGGAGACCGGGAAAGCCCCCCGGCAGCAGGAAAAGGGCCCGAGAGGCCGGAAAGCCGCAGCCGTCGAGCCCGAACTCCCGATGGAGCCTGCAACGCTTCCGGAACAGGCCTCGGATTCCACCGGGACTGCCGACCACGCCCCCGCCGCGGAGGAGGTGAAAGCCGAACCCAAGCGCCGGGGCCGCAAACCCAAATCGCAACAGAATCAGCCGCAGACCGACAAGGCCCCGCAGACGGGTTCCGGCGAGGCGGCCCCGCAGAACGAGCAAAACACCCGTCCCGTCGAGGAGGAGGTCATCACGAAGGATGATTTCGCCGGGGAGATCGAGGGCGAAGGCGTCCTGGAGATCATGCCCGACGGCTACGGATTCCTGCGCTCGGCAGACTACAACTACCTCAATTCCCCGGACGACGTCTACGTCTCGCCCTCGCAGATCAAACTCTTCGGTCTGAAACCCGGCGATACGGTCAACGGCGCCATCCGACCCCCGAAGGAGGGTGAAAAATACTTCCCGCTGGTGCGCGTGAACGAGATCAACGGCCTGAAACCCGAATACATCCGCGACCGCGTGCAGTTCGAATACATGACGCCGCTCTTCCCGAGCGAGAAGTTCTGCCTCACGGGAAACGGCCACAACAACATGTCGACACGCATCGTCGACCTCTTCTCGCCGATCGGAAAGGGTCAGCGCGCCCTGATCGTCGCACAGCCCAAGACGGGTAAGACGATGCTGCTGCAGTCGATCGCCAACGCCATCGCGGACAACCACCCCGAAGTCTACATGATCGTGCTGCTGATCGACGAACGACCCGAGGAGGTGACCGAAATGGCCCGCAACGTCAAGGCCGAAGTCGTCGCCTCGACCTTCGACGAGCAGGCCTCGCGCCACGTGAAGGTCGCAGAAATGGTCCTCGAAAAGGCCAAGCGCATGGTCGAATGCGGCCACGACGTCGTGATCTTCCTCGATTCGATCACCCGCCTGGCCCGCGCCTACAACTCCGTGCAGCCGGCGTCGGGAAAGGTCCTCTCGGGAGGTGTCGACGCCAACGCCCTGCACAAGCCCAAGCGCTTCTTCGGCGCCGCACGCAACACCGAGGAGAAGGGTTCGCTGACGATCATCGCCACGGCCCTCATCGACACCGGTTCGAAGATGGACGAGGTGATCTTCGAGGAGTTCAAGGGTACGGGCAACATGGAGCTGCAGCTGGACCGCAAACTGGCCAACAAGCGCGTCTACCCGGCCGTCGACGTCATCGCCTCGGGCACGCGCCGCGAAGACCTGCTGCTGCCCCGCGACGTGATGAACCGCACGTGGGTGCTGCGCAAATACCTCTCGGACATGACCCCCGTCGAGGCCATGGAGTTCCTCCAGAAGCAGATGGGGCTTACGGAAACGAACGAGGAGTTCCTCGCCACGATGAACCACTGATCCGAATACCGGAAGGAGAGAAATGCGTCGCATGAAGAGACTGATTCTGTTGAGTTTGGGGCTGGTTATCTCCAGCGTTGCTTTCGGCTGGGGACAGAAGGGCCACGACGTCACGGCCGCCATTGCCGAAAACCACCTCACCAAAAAAGCGGCGAAGGCCGTCCATCGGATTCTGGACGGACAGTCGCCGGTCTACTGGTCGAACTGGATGGACAACGCCAGCCACACGCCCGAATACGCCTCGACAAAGACGTGGCACTACCTAAATGTCGACGAAGGGCAAACCTTCGACGAGGCGCGGCGCATCCCGGAAGGAGATGTGCTGAAGGCCGTCACGGAGATTGCCGACCGGCTCCGCGCTGGCGGGCTGACCCCCGAAGAGGAGGCCGTGAACCTCAGGATGCTGATCCACCTGGTCGGCGACATGCACTGTCCGATGCACCTGGGGCGGTTGAGCGATCTGGGCGGCAACCGACGTGAGGTGCGCTTCTTCGGCCGCAAAACGAACCTCCATTCGGTCTGGGATACGGACCTCCCGGAAGCGGGACACAAGTGGGGATACACGGAGTGGCAGCAACAGATCGACCGGGCGTCGAAGGCCGAACAGCAGAAGATCACGGCCGGAACACCCGCCGACTGGGCCCGGGAAACCCATGCAATCTGCACCGAGGTTTACGATGCCACACCCGAGGGAACAGCAATCTCCTACGACTATGTGGCGCAATTTACACCGGTTGTCGAAGGGCAGCTGCTGCGGGCCGGGCTTCGGCTGGCACATCTGCTGAACGAAATCTACCGATAAACGCCCCGGTCCCCCGGAACAGTCTGAAGCACCCCCGGGACAACTTGAAGCACCCCGGAACAATCTGAAGCACCCCCGGGACAGTCTGAAGCACCCCGGAACGCCTGAAGCACCCCCGGGACAACTTGAAGCACCCCGGAACAATCTGAAGCACCCCCGGGACAGTCTGAAGCACCCCGGAACGCCTGAAGCCCCCCGGAACAGTCCAAAACAGCCCCGGGACACACCCGAAACAAAAAATCCCCGCCGATCCGAGAATCCGGCGGGGATTTTTTCATCCAACCGGAAAATCGGTAACAAAATCCGGAATCCGGCTGTACGGAAATTCCCGTTTTCGGATTATCTTTGTATCCGCAACCCGGACAAAGTCCAGCCACACAAACGGAATAGCGATGACTGCAGAGACAAATCCCGATCGACAGGCCGTCGAATGCCTCCTCGCCGAGGGGTGTTCGTGCGTCATCCGCAACGGTGAGACGATGCGGTCGTTCCACCAGCGGGGTGTGAGCGACCTTTGGCAGCTGCTGCACGAGGAGCCCGCGCTGTTGCGCGGAGGCTTCATCGCCGACAAGGTCGTCGGGAAGGGTGCCGCGGCGCTGATGGCGGCCGGAGGCGTGCGGGGCGTCTATGCCCGGGTGCTGAGCCGCCCGGCCCTCGAACTGCTCGATGGGGCCGGAATCCCCGTGGAGTACGAACGCCTCGTCCGGAACATCATCAACCGTGCCGGTGACGGGATCTGCCCCGTGGAGAGTCTCTGCGCCGATGCCCGGACTCCGGAGGAGTGCCTGCCCCGCATCGGGGAGTTCGTCCGCCGGATGAAGGCCCGGCAACCGGAACGACAACACGAAAAAACAACAGGACGGCAAGGAGCCGGAAAAGAGGCTCCACACAACGGAATCGACTTGAATCTTTAATTGATATAAATATGGCAACCAAGTCCGTTTCACTCTATTCGCTGGAATACAAGCAGGCCAGAACCTATGGGGTCGCAGCCCTCTTCATCGCCGGGAACATCGCCCTGCCGCAATTGTGCCACCTCGTGCCGGCCGGCGGCCCGATGCTTCTGCCGATCTACTTCTTCACGCTCGTCGCCGCCTACAAGTACGGTTGGAAAGTCGGGCTGCTGACGGCCGTGGCATCGCCCCTCATCAACTCGGCACTCTTCGCCATGCCCGCAGCCGCTGCGCTCCCGGCCATCCTTACAAAATCCATCCTGCTGGCCGCTGCCGCAGGATTCACCGCCCGCCGCTTCCGCAACGTCTCGCTGATGCTCCTCCTCGGCGTGGTGCTCTTCTACCAGCTCCTCGGATCGGCCGTCGAATGGGCTCTCTCCGGAAGCCTCGCCGTCGCCCTGCAGGATTTCCGCATCGGAATCCCCGGAATGCTCCTGCAAATCGTCGGGGGATATCTCCTCATCAAACACCTCAAATAACCAGGTTCGGCAGAATCGCCTTGCTTAGGGCGGCACTTAGGGCGGCAACCGAATAGAAAGCGCTGCGGAAGTGATCCCGCAGCGCTTTCTGCATGAGTGAAAGTCCGAAGTCTTCGGAAAAAGAACCGTGCACCGGAGTCAGATGCCCTCATGGGCGCAGACCCGGCCCAGTTTGGTCTCCACGATCCGGGAAATGGCGTACTCCAACGCCTCGTCGCCGTCCGCACCGCTCACAGTGAAGAACTTCCCCTGCGGCGAACAGTACTGCACCGTGCTGACCGCGTCGCACGACACGGTATCACAGACAATCACCGCGTCGATCTCCGATTCGCGGGCCAGCATCGCATTGTAGAAGGCCAGCAACTGACGCGGCGAACTCATCGGCGGAATCAACTGCAGACCCGCCTGCTCCCCGGGTGCAACCAGCGTCGAAGTCAGTTTCAGGGAATAACGCCCCGCAATGCGGTCGGCAATTTCGGCCGGAACTCCGTATAAAAGAATATTCATCGTTTTCTGTTTTTTGTGGAAAGGCGGGCAGGGGCTCCTCAGACGGCGAATCGAGGTCCGTGCAGCGGCTGCGGCACCACTCCTCCACCCAATCTTTCCGGGTTATCCATTCACCGGCCCGGCTTCGCACGAAAGTCCCGAAAAATCCATAATCGGCACCCTGCGACCCCGAAAACCGGCATCGTCTCTCATTTCCAAAGGTTCGTTCAGGCCCGAAACCGGATGCCCATCCCCCGGGGCACAACGGTATCGAATCGACTTGGCAGGTCTTCTGACTGGCTCCCGTTCCGAAGCCTTCCCGATCCCGGAGGATCAGTGGCCGAGATACTCGGAACGTCTGCGGAGTTTCACAGCAGCGGGACTGTTCGGGACTTGCACCCGATTCCCTTTTCATTCCCTCCCCGCACGGGGAGTTGGAAACCAAATCCGGGGCAAAGATAACGCTTAATACCCGAAAAACAAACCCCAAAGTCGGAAAATATCACCCGATCGGCCTCCCAGCACCCTGAGAGGCCGTTTGACAGGCCCGCCCGAAAAGCCCGATTTGCACACTTCACGGCAATTTCGTATCTTCGGACACACGATTGCCCCCGACAAGATGATGAAAAAAAAACGGATATACGGAATTTTGCTTCTCCTCGGATGGCTGCTTGCCGCCTGTTCCGCAGGCTCGCAGCCGGAAGAAACTCTCGCCCAGGCCGAAGCCCTCGTCGCTGAAAAACCCGACAGCGCGCTGCTCCTGCTCCAAAGCCTGGAGAACACCTCGTTCCGAAACCGGGCACAGCACGCCCGTTACGCCCTGCTCCACGCCGAAGCCGCCGAACGCGCCGAGATTGCCGAAAACAACGACTCGCTCCTCCGCATCGCCTGGGAGTATTACAGCAAACACCCCAACGAAATCCGCGGCATCTGCAAAACCCGCTACTACCAGGGGCGGAGCCGTCTGCGGCAGGGAGACAAACCCGGGGCCCTGCGCATGTTCCTCGAAGTCGAGGAGCAGCTCCGCACGATCGACGAACCCTATTACCTCGGGCTGCTCTATCTCCGAATCGGAGGCGTATACCGCGCCGAACTGAATTTCGTGACCGCATACCGCTATTACAGGGAGGCCCGCGACCTCTTCATGCGCTCGGAGAACCCCCGCCAGACCGCCGAAGCCCTGCTCGGCATGAGCGTCTCGGCACTGCGGATGCGCGATCTGGGACGCGCT
This sequence comes from uncultured Alistipes sp., assembly GCA_944321965.1. Lineage (GTDB taxonomy): Bacteria > Bacteroidota > Bacteroidia > Bacteroidales > Rikenellaceae > Alistipes. The sequence goes on along the minus strand of CALUNH010000013.1, from coordinate 36,925 downwards.
CGCCGCGACGGCTCGATGGCCCTCGAACTGGCCGACGACCTCCATGACGATACCCTCGTGCGGCGGAGCCTCGGACTCCTGGCCACCCTCTACACCGTCACGGAAAACGAACGGATCCCGGACGACCTGCGGCAACGCATCGAACACGCCGTCCGCAACGACACCACCGCCGCAGGACACTGTACACTGGCCCAGACGCAACTCTTCCGCAACAGACCCGACAGCGCCCGATATTACCTCCGGCTCGCAGAAAAGGCCGGAGCCGATGACGACATGCGGCCCATGCTCGAATACACCGCATACCGGGTCGAAGCCCGTGCGGGAAACTACCGGGAGGCGGCACGCAAAATCGACCGATTCATCTTCCTGAACGATTCGCTCACACGGTCGGCCCTGCAAATCTCCGCCGGAATGATCGAAAAGGAGTATTTCCGCGAACGTACGGCCTTTGCCGACTTCCGGATGCAGATCCGCAGGACCTGGGAACGTGTCGTCGCGGGAACATTGCTGCTGCTGCTCGGAATCGCCGGGCTCCTCGTCCGGCAGCGCATGAGGATTCACAAGGAACGCAACGAACGCTACCTGCTGCTCATCCGCGAAGCCGAGGCCGAGTACCGGAACCTCTCCCGCAACCTCGCACAGAGAGATCTCGCCGAAGCCCGGATGAAAGGACTCATCGCCTCGCGCTTCGACATCGTGGACCGCCTCGGCAAGACACTCTACGAACGCGAAAACACCGTGGCCGGACAGGCGGCCATGACCCGCGAGGTGAAACGGCTGATCGAGGGTTTTGCCGAAAACGGAGAGATGCTCCGGGAACTGGAGCAGATCGTCGACATGGCTCACGACGAGGTGATGCAGAAACTCCGCCGCAACTTCCCCAAAATGAAGGAGGCCGACGTGCGCCTGCTGTGCTACATCTTCGGAGGGTTCTCGCCGCAGGTCATCAGCCTCTTCATGGAGGAGAGCGTCGCCAATGTCTACGCCCGCAAATCGAGGTTGAAATCGCGCATCAAAGCCTCCGATGCCCCCGATCGGGAGCTGTTTCTGGCCCTGCTCGGACCCGTGTCAGAGGGGTGTTAGATTCTCGACCGGAGGCACAATACCAAATTATTGATTCTCAGCGCCGTTTTTTGAAAGGTGTTAGATTGCAGGATCCGTTGCGCAACTCGGAAACGCAGCGGATCCGCTACTTTTGCATCCGAAAACCCGAGGGTTCGATCCCCGGGTTTCAGGAATCACAACACCAAAACCGAAAAGACATGCGCAAAAACATCATCACCATCCTGATCACTCTTTTAGCCGGCATACTGCTTTTCACGGCCTGCGACAAAAAAGGATCCGAACCCAATGAAAAGGATGCCGTAGCCCGCATCAGCGTGGTCGACGAAAAAGGAAACCCCCAGGGCGGCGTCCCCATCCTCATATACGACGAAGCCGGATACGAAAAATTCCAGAAGGACCGCAATACCGAACCGAAAGGATTTACACTCACCCTCCCGGACGGTACGGTCAGCTTCCGACTCCCTTACCAGGAGTGGTTCTCGGCCGGGAACCGCCAGGTGACCTTCGTCATCCGCGAAGAGACCGATCCCGACAACTACCGCATCTGGACCGTCGGACGCACGGTCCGGGCCGGTGAACAGGTACGGATCGAATTCACCCTGGACCGTACCCCCGCAGCGCCGGAAGGAGCCGTCGGAACGCTCCTCGACCTGTTCGACGAGAATAACGGTCACACGCTCTTCGGTAATGCCGTCTATCTCGATGCCGAACACAATTTCGTCGGTGCCGACCGTTATTCGTTCGTCGACGCAGGCGCCGTTGCCGGGCTGGAGGCCCTGGATGTGCTGAAACTCGACGCTTTCAGGGACAAAATCCCCGCTCAGCTCCAGCATGGTTACTTCGTCTGCAAGGATATCTCGCTGATGGAATTCCCCTCGGAGAAATGGGCAATGGCCGTGGCGTCCGAATATGCAACGATCCATGTGACGGAGTGGATCGCCCGGGACGAAAAGATCGTCGGGGCCAAAATCCGCTATGCGGTGCAGAAACTCGCGGGGGACGGACTCCCGGAGTGGGGTAAGGTCTTCGACGTGAAACTCGCAGGTGAGCGCACCGTGACGATCCCGCTCCCGGCAAAGTTCACGGATACAGAATGCGCCGCCCAGGAGGATGCCGTCCTGCGCTTCAGTTACGCCGCAGACCACGTGACGGCTGGAATCACGGATCCCGCAGCGGCGGCCGGAAAAGAGTATCGTTTCACCATCCGTTCCGGAGCCCGCTATACCGAGGTGAAAATCAGAATCTCGGAGTAAGCCGTAACGGAAACTGTTCAATACCTTCAGGTGAGGTCGCTCGGGCCGATTTGTCAAAATCGAAGAGAGAGAGAGCCGCCAGTCGGCGGTAAAACGTGTGGGACTTTGCCGACAAAGGCCGACGTGCGACCTCAAAACCCGAAGGTATTTTTTTCTACGATCCGGTTTCATCCCCGGCAGTGCTTGTCTCACGGACCCCTCTTCGGCACAGTGCGCCAAGGCCCGTTTCCCGGGCCGCAATCCGCGTTCCGGACCGGAAAACCCGAAAATCACCGTCGACACATGCTTTTCCTGCTGCTGCTCGCCCTGCTGCGCGTGATCGCCAGGACGGGATTCCCGAGATCGGCACGATAATGCCGCCACAATGCGGCCCGAAGGGCCTCCGGCCCCCGCGCAAGATATTCCGAAGAGGAGAAACGGCCGGTTCGAAAAGGCCACGACTCGGAAGAGGCGCGGAAAAATCGCAGGCGGACATGCCGTTTTACCCACACCTTTTCGTATCTTTACCGCATGAACCGCCCGTCCGACCATACGGCCCGGGATTTTACCGTTTCACTGCCCGCTGCCGACTACATCGCCCGTTTCCGCGATGCGGAGCGCTTTGCCGCCTGCTGCCGGGCCTGCCCGAATTACGGAAAAAGCTGGGCCTGCCCGCCCTTCGGATTCGACATGGACGACTACCTCGCAGGCTACCGAACGGCTTTGATCATCGCTACGAAAATAACACCCTCACAAACCGGAATCCCCTTTACCGAAGCCGGACGGCTCTTCCGACCCGAACGGGTGCGGCATGAACGCCGCCTGCTGGAGTTGGAACGCCGCTACGGAGGCCGGGCCTTCGCCTATGCCGGAACGTGTCTCTACTGTCCGGAGGGGAGTTGCTCCAGGCCCGCAGGGACTCCGTGCCGACATCCGGAGTGGGTGAGACCCTCGCTCGAAGCCTGCGGTTTCGACCTCTGCCGCACGACCGGGGAGCTGTTCGGAATCCCGCTGCTGTGGAGCCGCGACGGACGGATCCCCGAATACCTGATGCTCGTAAGCGGCTTTTTCCACAACACCGAATACATCGACTGGGAAGAATGAAACGGCTGGCAATCATATTTTCAGGCGTTTGCGCTCTGGTCGCGGCGGGGTGTGCGGAACCCGGAGAGCCCCGCACCGCAGTCGACGGCTTCCTGGCCGTGGAGCATCCCGACAGCGCCCGGCGTCTGTTGCGGGCAATGGATACGGAACGGATGAGCCGCAACGACCGGGCCCGGTGGTCGCTGCTGCTGGGGCTGGCCGAGGTCTCCTCGGGAGATACGCTCTCCGGCAAACAGGCTCTCGACCGGGGTATGCGCTACTACGACCGCCACGGTTCGGACAGCGAGCGGGCCGCAGCGTGGTACACCTACGCCCAGGCACACGTCAAGACGGGCAATCTGGAGGAGGGAATCCGGGGCTACACCCAGTCGGCGATCCTGGCCGAAAAGGCCCTTGCCGCAAAACGGCTTGACAATTCGCTACGGAGGAGAACCGAGACGCTGCTCGTCGCCGTTTACCATACGTTGGGACTGCTCTATTTCGAGCAGGGATACGACGCCGTGGAGCCCTTTGCGAAGGCGGTCGAAGCGGCCCGTGCCAACGGCAACACGGAACAGGAGGGTTACAGCCGTTTCATGCTGGCCTCATCGTATTGTGCCAACGGGGATTACGAACAGGCCGTAAAGACGCTGGAGCCGCTGGTCGAGGCGGCCGATACGATCCCGTTCCGTTATTTCGCCCAGCAGATCCGGCTGCAAAACCTCGTGTTCCACACCTACCTCGGAGACTGGACGCCCGCACAACTGCTGGCCGCACGCGACAGCATCGATCTCGACGTGATCCGCCGGGCGCCCCTCTCCTACGGAACAGCCGCCTCGGAAGATACCGGGCGGTCGTTCTACGACGTTGCCTCGGCGATCATCTTCCAGCAGGACGGGCAGCTCGATTCGGCCCGCTACTACATAGAAATGTCGCTCGACTGCCGGGATACGTACCATCAGGGGAGCGTCGGGCTGTTCGACCTGGCGGCGGGAATCTACCACGACCGGGGCGACGATGCCCGGGCCTACGACTACATGCGGCAGTATGTCTCGGTGAAGGATTCGCTTTTCGAGGTGCAGCGCGGGGCGCAGGTTGCCGAACTTGAACGCCGCTACCGCACGGCCAACGAAGTGGCGCTGCGCGAGGCGTCGCTCCGCTATCGGGCATGGATCGCGGCGCTGGCGGCCGTACTGGTCGTCATGGCGGCAGGGTGGGCCGTGGTCAGCTACCGCCGCAAACTGCGCCGCCGCGACGGGCAGTTGAGCGAGTTGCTGGCCCTCGTGGACTCCTACCGCGAGTCGCACGACAGCCTCACGTCGCGGCTCGATGCGTCGGATGCCCGCGAGGCGGCCTTGAAACGCCTGCTCGAAGGGCGTGTGGCCGCCGTGCGCGACATTGCCGCGACGTACTATACTTACGGCGAGGGTGAGCGGCTGACGGCCAAGATGCGCGACCTGGCGTTGAGCCCCGCGGTGCTGGCCGACGTCGTGGGGATGGCCGACCTCTACAGCGACCGGGCCGTTACGCGGCTCCGCGAGCAGTTACCCGGATGGACCGCGCGCAACTACGACTTTGCAGCGCTGGTCATTGCCGGATTCTCGCCGCAGGAGATCTGCGTCATGCTGGGCATGTCGCTCAACAGCGTCTATTCGCTCAAATCAAAACTCAAGCGGCGCATCGCCGAATCCAATGCGGTGGACAGGGAACTCCTGCTCGGATTGTTTTCGTAGATGAATGCCGGCGGGGGTGGGTGCGCGAAGCCGGGTAAGGTATTTCGGGGGCAAAGTAAGATTTTTCTTGAACATGCTCATTGGGAATCAGCTTGATACGGTTTATCGGGTAAGATCCGGATTGCACCGGTAAGGCCTGTTCGGTGGTAACTTTGCGATACGAAGCAACTCCTTCGAAAATCGCAAAACCATGAAGAATAACTGGCTGTCCACACTTCTGATCCCGGTGGTGATCCTGCTGACCTTCGCCACCGCCAAAGCCCAAACTCCCACTCAAACAAACACGCCTTCCGATGCCGTCATCCGCGGGCGGATCCTCGACCCGTCGGACGCACCCGTCGCGGGTGCTGCCGTCGTGCTGTTCGACCGCGACTCGGTCTATCTCGACGCCGTCGCCTCGGGGGCGGACGGACGCTTCGAAATCCGATCCGCCGTACGTCCCTACCGGCTGCAGATCCAGCATCTGGCCTATGAAATCCGCGTCTTGGAGTCCGACCGTCCCGACCTGGGGGACATCCGCCTGACGGAAGCAGCCACGGCCGTTGATGCCGTGATGGTCGAGGGCGAACGTCCCGTCGTGAAGGTCGAACAGGGGAGGCTCGACTACGACCTCGGCCGACTGGTCGAGGGGCAGGCCGTGAACAACGCCTACGAAGCCCTGACGCGGCTGCCGGGCGTTGCGGAGCAGGACGGCGCACTGACGCTGGCCGGGGCGTCGTCCGTCACGGTAATCCTGAACGGCCGCCCCTCGACGATGACCGCAGAACAGCTGGCCGCGCTGCTGCGTTCGACCCCCGTCGAGCGGGTCGAGAAGGCCGAGGTGATGTTCAGCGCCCCGCCGCAGTACCACGTCCGCGGGGCGGCGATCAACGTCGTGCTGCGCCGCAGCCACGAGACGGCCTTCTCGGGCGAAGTCCATGCCAACTACACGAACCGCTGGTACGACACCTACGATGCGGGCGGCAACTTCGTCCTCACATCCCCGAAATGGTCGGCCGACGTTACCTGTTCGGCAGCCCGGAGCAAGGAGCTGTCGAGTTTCGACCTCCGTTCGCTACACACCTTCGAAGGACAACAGTACGACATCCGGCAGGACGAATGGATGACGGGCGAAGGGTGGAGCCACCGGCTGCGCGCCGCCGTCGAGTATGCCCCAAAGCAGCGGGGCAGGGTAAGCGCCGCCTACACCGCCTCGTTTTCGCCCAATACCGACGGACTCTCCCGCTCGACGGGAACCTACGTCAGCTCGCTTTCGAAGAAATTGAGCGACCAATCACTGCACAACCTCGCGCTGCGCTACACCTCGGCATTCGGTCTCGACCTCGGTCTCGACTACACCCATTACGACAGCCCCGAGCGTTCGAACCTGACGAACAACTACGCCGACGGTTCGTCGACGGCCTTCGACATCGGCTCGGGGCAGCGCATCGACCGGCTGAATGCCACCATCGACGAACGCCACGCCTTCGACTCGGGCTGGGAACTGACAGCCGGCGGCGCCTTTGCCTTCGCCCGTTCGCACGACTGGCAGCACTACACCGTACTCGAAGGCACACCCGCAACATCCGACACCGACGCACGGCTCGACGAATACACCGCGAGCCTCTATGCGGGATTCGGCCGCCAGTTCGGGAAGGTGGGTTTCACGGCCTCGCTCGCCGGGGAGTATTACCGGCTGGGCGACTACGAAAACCGGTCGCTCTATCCGCAGGCGTCGCTGAACTGGATGCCCTCCGAGCGGCATATCCTCCAGCTCAATTTTTCGTCAGACAAGGAGTATCCCGCCTATTGGGAGATGCAGGGCGCCGTCTCCTACATCGACGGCTATTCGGAGATCCACGGCACGTCGGGACTCCGCCCTTCGCGCAGCTACGAGGCGCAGGCCGTCTACATCTACCGCCAGAAGTATATCTTCGTCCTCTTCTGGAACGAACGGCCCGACCACTTCGTGCAGGCCGCCTGGCAATCCTCTGACCGTCTCGCACTTATCTACCAGTCGCTCAACTGGAACTTCAACCGGCAGTGGGGCGCCAACGCCGTCGTCCCGTTCCGGATCGGCAAATGGCTCGACTCGCGGCTGACCCTCACGGGAATGCGGATGCGGCAGCGGTGTGACCCGTTCCACGACATGTCGTTCGACCGCTCGAAGTGGGTCGGCATCGCCCGGCTCGTGAACACCTTACACCTGAGCCGCAAGCCCGCCCTCGACCTCGAAGTAAACGGTTTCTTCCAGTCGGGAGCCATTCAGGGCACCTTCGACATCGAACCGCTCGGGTCGGCCGATGCCGCCGTGAAGTGGACTTTCGACCGGGGCCGCGCAACCCTTTCCGTGCGCTGCAACGACCTCTTCGACAGCGGAATGCCCAATACAAAGGTCCGCTACCGCGGGCAGTGGCTCGACATGGGCGCACAGCGCTACACGCGCACCGCGACCGTCCACTTCTCCTACCGCTTCGGCGGCTACAAGGAGCGCAAGCATAAGGAGGTCGACACCTCACGATTCGGACACTAAACCCACAGGATACCATGAAACTTTCGAAACTCCGGAGGGCGCTGCGGGCCATGAACCTGCTGAATCTGGGGCTGTATGCCCCCGCCGGAGCCGCCGCCGGTGATCTGGTGCGGGTGCTTGAAAAGTCCCTCCCGTTCGAATCCTATTTCGGGCTGGTCTTCATCGAGCGCATCGGCAACGCATTGGCCGACGTGCCCGCACCGCGTCTCGATCGGCCCGGCCACACCGTAACCGTGCCGATGAAATGCGAAGCGGTCGGCCGCGGCCACCATCTCTACATCCCCGTCGAGGTGAACGGACCTGAACGCGACGTCATCTTCGACACGGGCTGCCCGTTCGGCTGCTTCGTCTCGGAGCATTATGCCGCGGAGGTCGGGCTGACGATCGTGGCCGACTCCATCCCGGTTTCGGGCATACGGCCCGCCACGCTGCTCACCGTCGGATCGCTGGGCGCCGACTTTGTCCGGGCCTTCCATCGGCTGACGATCAATTCCGGGCGGATGTTCATCCGCGGCGAGTAATCGACCGGCAGAACGGCCGGGAAGGCTGTTCCGTCCGATGGCATCGTATCGGAAAGAAAAAACCGGGAGCGTTGCGACTCTCCCGGTTTTCAACGGATATGGCTGATGCCCGCTCACTCGCGGGAATTACTTCGCCGCCGTGTAGGTGACGGTGTAAACACGCGGGGTCGAAGTAGGCGAGTACTGTTGCGAATACTTCGTCACGTACCCCTCGGAATCGAGCGTGTAGGTAACGTCGAGATCGTCCTTGCCGTCCTGGCTGCGAACCGATTTCAGCCGGTTGCGGTTCAGGACCCCGAGACGCCCCAGCAGTCCCAACTCTTCATCCCAGGAGAAGAAGTCGTAGTAAAAGTCGAGATTCTCCCGAAGTTCATCCTCGCAATAGGCATATGTGTTGGTGCTATAGGGCTGACTCCCATTCTTATCATAATAGTAGCGCGACTCCACCAGATTGCCGTTTTCCCACACATACTCCTCCCGCTCGCCGTCTGAATCGACGCGAATCAGCCGATTGGCCTTGTCGTAGGTATAAGTATTCGTCGATCCGTCACTCCACACGGCACGGATAACATAACCGGCCTCGTTCAAATAGGCCGTATAGCTCTCCGACTCATCCTTGAAAGAGTTGTCTTTCGAAGAGTAAACCGTCGTAACGTTGATGACCCCGTCGCCGTATTCGTACAGGAACTTCCGCGAATCGCTCTTGCTCCCGTTTTCCGTACAGACGTCTTCGACCTCCACAAGCCGGTTCAGAGCATCGTAGGTGAAATCGATCGTCTCACGCTCCTGATAGGAAGAATCTTCATAGCTGTAGAGAATCTGCGCAACGAGTTTCTCCGGAGTATCGGGAACCACGCCTCCGCCTTCACCGGGAATTTCTCCTTCGGCAGTCGTCGCCTTCTGCTCGACGGTAATCGTGATCTTCGTTGCTCCGCACTCGATGGTAATGATCGCTTTGCGGTCGGCACCCGAAGTATTCACGCCAAGCGTGATCCGGATCGTATAATCACCCGCCGCATCGCCATGGTCGGACGAAAGTGTGATCCAGTCGACTTCGGAACGTGTCTCGGCAATCGTGGCCCGCCACGGTCCCGTCGTGGTGAACGAGATATCCCCGTCGGCTGCAGAGGTCTGATCGGCGTAAAGCGTGAGGTTTTTCGAGACCCCCGGAGCCAACTGGATGTCGGATCCGGCCTCCTTATCGCTGCCACTGTCACAGGCGGCGAAAGCTACTGTCGTCAGGACAAGCAGCCATGCGTAAAATCGCTTCATAATTCTGATTCGTTCGGCATCCCGCTCCCCGGATGCGGTTGTAAAAGAAAGGAAAGTGCGGAGCCGTCCATTGATCCAAACAAAAGTTTCGGAATATGGCATTCCCCGTCAAATGAACGCTCGGCGGGAATCGCCAGGATCCTGCTTTTTCAAGAATAACGGAACACTTTCACCAGTTATGACGATAATTCAACCTTTTATAATTTTTGTAAAGATACGAAAAATCCGGAGATTTGCTTCATCCGGAGGTCAGATTCGCCTCCAGTCTGCCGAAAAGGGTATGTTGTCCGGAAATCATCACCCCTTCCGGGACGAATCGGCAGAATATCTGTTCCTACACCAAAAGGAAACAGGAAAGGTGTAAATAAAAATCGCTTAATCTGTCTGTATCAACAAATTAAGCGATTTTACCGGTACCCGGAGCCGGGATCGAACCGGCACGGCCATTACTGGCCACAGGATTTTAAGTCCGGCGTGTCTACCGATTCCACCATCCGGGCGCAGCCCTTTTCGCAAAAGACATCCGCAAAATTAGAAAATTATTCCGGATTTGCCAAAATCCAGTCCCTTTTCATCGAAGTGCAGACCAAAACCATCCGGATCCCGCCAAGATCCCATCCGGATCCCGCCAAGATCCCACCCGAATCCCGGCACTCAAACAACCGCCGAATCCACACTGGCAATGATCGCCGCGTCGTCCCACGGCGAAAACCACCGGATCTCACCATCCCGCCGGAACCACGTGAGCTGCCGCTTGGCATAACGCCGCGAATTCCGCTTGATCAACGCTACCGCCTCCTCGTAACTCGTCCGGCCCTCAAAATAATCAAAAAACTCCCGGTAACCCACCGTCTGCAGGGCATTCAGCGACCGGTAGGGGTAGAGCGCTCGCGCTTCAGCCTCCAATCCGTCGGCCAACATGCGGTCCACCCGGCGGTCGATCCGCTCGTAAAGCTCCTCGCGCGGAAGGTCGATCCCCACCTTCACGAACCCGAACGGTCGGGGAGTGCGCTTCCCGGAACGCTGTTCGGAGTAGGGGCGTCCGGTCTGCAGGCACACCTCCAGCGCCCGCACAACCCGGGCCGGATTCTTGCGGTCAACCGCCTCGTAATAAAACGGATCGAGCCTCTGAAGCTCCGCGGCCAAGGCATCGACCCCCTCGGTTTTGAGACGCCGACTCAGTTCGGCACGCAACGCCGGATCCGCCTGCGGAAGATCATCCATCCCCTCGCACAGGGCCTTCACGTAGAGGCCCGAACCTCCGACCGCCACAACCCAGTCATGTGTGGCAAACAGTCGTTCCAGGCACGACAACGCCTGGACGGCATACGCCCCGCAGCTCAAGTTATCCTTGATATCATGCGAAGCAATGAAATGATGCTCTGCGGCTTGCAACTGTTCCGCATCGGGCTGGGCCGTACCGATCGGCATCCCCCGGTAGAACTGACGCGAATCGGTCGAAAGGATCGGAGCCCCGTAATGCTGCGCCAGACGGATACTCAGATCCGTCTTGCCCGAACCCGTCGGCCCGACAATCACCAACAGCCGCTTAGTATTCATCGTCGTAGCTGTCGTCCCCCTCGAAATCCTTGAACTCGCCCATCACCTCGTCGAAGGCCGATTCCTCCTCCTCGTCGTAGCGGTTCTTCCGGGGATCGTACTGGTCCGGAGCCTCGGCCCGCGCGAAGATCTCACGCGGATAAGTAGCCCCGGGGTCCGCCTCGCAGACACCCGTCAGCTCCAGGTAATAGGCCCGGTCGCCGAAGAGGTCGAACAGGTAGATCAACCGGTCGCGGTGGCGATGGATCAACTGTCCGAGCGTCACCCGATCCATCGTCTCGGGAGCGTACCCCGAACCGTCGCCCATATCCATCAACGTAAACTCACGCAGTTTCTCCCAGCGCTCGTCCGCCGTGAAAAACGAAGCCATGCAATCCTCGTATTCGAGCGACTGCAGGATAAAACGGTGAAAATCAAGCAAAGTGCTGTCGTACATCACCTCGTAATCGCGCAAGAAACTGTCGTTCTCGTCGCTCAACATCCGGAAACGGAAAACCATCGACATCGCAGTAATTTTTTCAATCCTTTTACAAAGATAACATTTTTCAGCCAGCCAGGGTCGCCAGCCAGGCAATCACGTCGCGGTCGTCGGGATAGTCGGTCAGCGACGGGGACTGGGCCTGTCCGAAGGCGGCCCGGCGGCTGTGGGGCAGGCACTCCGTGACGACGCACTGCAGCTCGTCGTCATGCTCCGACAACCACGCCGCAACCTCCTCCAACGAGTCGTAATGCGTGCAGGCGATCCGGCTCAGGGCATTCGGGAAGGCGCGCTGCTCGACCAGCACCGCCGACCCCAGGTCAACAAAGGGCGTGCCCTGCATCTCCAGCAGCGCCTTTTGCTGGAGGTAATTATTTCGATATTTGGCATTTACACGCGGCATCTCAAGCGCCGGTTCAAGACCTTTCGGAAGGAACAGCAGCGACACGCTGCGGCAGCCCAGTCCGGAATAGGCCCAGATGTCGTCCGACAGGGCTGCCCATTGCTCCGGCGTCTCGGAACCCGAAAGCACCGCAACCGACTGGCGGCCCCCCCGCAGCAGCGAGGGGATTCCGGCATAGTGCGACCGGAAATAGCGGTTGGCATTGTCGCTGCCCGTGGCGATCACGGCATCGACCGCCATGCCCTCCTCGTAGAAGGCAACCGCCACAGAAGGATCGATCGCCCGGAGCTGCGCCACCACATACTCCATCAGCACGCGGTCCTTGGCCGAGGGTTTGACCAGGCAGCGGTGGCCGCCGACCAACACGCACAGCAGGTCGAAAAAACCCACCAACGGGATATTCCCCGCCATGACAACCAGCACGTTGCGCAACCTGTGCGGCTGTTGCAACCACGGGTAGGCCGCCACCCACGCTGCGAGCCGCTCGCGGCGCAGCATCCCGTCGGCCAGCGTCCGCACCGCACGCACGATCTCCTCCGGCTGGAACCAGCCGTTCGCGGCGTGAGCCGCCCCGACAACCGCCCGCGAGGCGGCGTCTTCACCGAACGCGCCCAGGCGCTCGCCCAATTCGGAAAAGAGGGTAACTGCATTTTTCATCGTCGCAAAGATACGATTTCGTGCGGAATATTTCGGAGAATCCGCCGGGATTTTCGAGGGGGGGGGAGGTCCGGCCGCGGAAAGCCCCGGAGTGCAGGAGGACCGGGCAGAGTGGAACGCCGGGCGAGGTGAGGCGGGGCCGGGCTGAAAGCTCCGGAGCACGGTAGGGTCGGCGGGGCGGGGGCCGCGAAAAACAGCGCCGTTTTTCCGGGCGCTTCGCAGAAGCGGCTCAAAAAGAGCGTCGACCGGCAAACCGGCCGACACTGGAAAAACGGCGCGGAACCGTATACAACTACGGTTCCGCGGCCCCGTCGAACAGCGACGTAAGCTGTCGGTTGGCCGTGTCGATGACCGAGTTCTCCAGCAGCGAAAGGTAGATTTGCGTCGTGCGCTCCGAAGTGTGTCCCATCCCGGCACTGATCACCGAAATCGGGATGTTGTGGTTCCGGGCCGCCGTCGCCCAACTGTGACGGGCCGTGTAGGAGGAGAGCCCGTAATCGAGCTCCAGAAGCCCGGAAAGAACCTTCAACTGCCGGTTGTAGTAGTTCAGCGCCGTCTGGTACTGCGCAAAGGCCTCGGCGGCACCCTCCGCCCGAAGCACCGGAAGCACATAGACCGGAAAGGAACATACATACTTGTCGATGATGCGCTGTACGACCGGCTCGATCCGCACGCACAGCTGCTGATGCGTCTTGTGCCGCGTATAGCAGATCGTACCGTTGCGGATGTTCGTCTTCCGCAGGTAGGCCATGTCCACGAAGACCATGCCACGGGTGCAGTAGCTGAAGATGAAGAGGTCCCGCGCCCGGGTCAGCGGTACCGAATGGCGCAGGTCGAGCTGGAACAGCCGGGCGATGATCCGTTCGTCGACAGCCCGCTTGCGCGTGGTGTCGACCCCGGTGTAGACGTGTCGGAAAGGGTAGGACTGCTCCACAAGGTGAAGACGCACGGCCTTGTTGTAGTCCGAGCGCAGAATCCGCATGTAGAACGATACGGAATTCCGGACCACACCGCGCTGCTCCAGCGTCGCACCGTAGTGCTCGACCACCTGCTCGGTCAGCGCCTGGAAGGGAAGGTCCTCGCCGTTGAAGTAGGCCGAGAGGCTGTTCAGCGCCCGGTGGTAGTTGCGCGCCGTGCCGAAACGACGGCTCGCTTCGAGCTGGTCGATCTGCTGCCGCATGAAGGCCAGGATCGTCGTCTGATGCTGCGGAACCCGAAACTGATGTTCGATCTCCCCGACGTCGTAGTCCCGGTCCGCAAGCTCAAATCGCTGGATGATCCGGTTCAACGCCGCAAGGTCGCTCTCAATGCGGAACTGCACGAACGAATCAGAACCCGCAACGGAAAGCTGCCGACGACTCGTCTCCCACTCCTCGGGATGCAGGCGGAGCGAAGTCGGAATCCGAAGCATTTTGCCGCGATGCGACACCTGGTAGTAGATGGAGCCCGTTCTCCCCGGAACGGTCGATTTCCGGAATTTTACCTTTACTGTTGCCATAATCGTGTTGGAATAAGTTGCCTCAAATCCCGTAAGTTTAAGCAACATGCGGCTAAATCCACTCCACACGGGCGGAACAATACGCCAAAATGACCTCCGATCCCGTAAAATCGCACAATATACAGGCCATTCCCCGACATTCCGAACAAATCCCGGGAAAAGGTCTACAACAGAACAATACCGAAAAGGTACTCAGATCCGAAAAAACAGCATCACGAAAATCAACAGATAGTCCTTCAGCGAAAGCCGCAGTTTGCTCATCGCCGTCTGCAACTCCCGATCCACCTTCTTCAAGGTGATCCCCTTGCTGTCGGCGATCTCCTTGTAGCTCTGGCCGCCGAACTTGTGCGCCGTGAATATCTGTCGGCGAAGCTCCGGCATCTGCGCCAACTGTCTGCGGCAGATATCCATGATCTCCGAACGGAACAGTTCATTGGGATCGCAGCACTCAATGGTCCGCGTATAGTAATCCATCACCCCGCGCTCCTTCATCAGGATCTTCTCATAAACGGCCCGTTCGAGACGCCGGCTGCGGCGATATTCCAGGCTCCGGTTTCTCACAACCTGGAACAGATAGGCCTCCAGATTCACCGGTTCGAGACTCGCCCGCCGGTTCCATACCGTGGTGAAACTGTCGTTCACGATATCCCTGGCCGTGTCCCGGTCGCGCACGAAGGCATATGCAACGGCACACAGCTTCCGCTCGCAGCGGTGAAAAAGCTGCTCGAACAACTCCTGGGTCAAACCGTTTGTCTGCGTTTCCTGCATGGTTCCGTGCTGTTCCGACAAAGGTATAAAAAATTTATTGCAAACACCACGGCCGGGCGCGTTTTCAAATCCCGATCCCGGTTCCGGGCCCCGGGACGGGACGGTGCGATTTAATAAATAAATTTATTTGCACGCCGGGGGGGGTATCTCCCGCTCCCGTGCATTAATATTACAGAAGAGACCCAAAAAACGATACGATGAAACACGAAATCCCGGATACGCTCCTCTTCCGATTCTTCGCAGGTCAAGCCTCCAACGAGGAGACGGACCGGATCGCGGCCTGGCTGAACGAAAATCCCGAGGAACACCAGAAACACCTGAACGAAACCCACGACCTGTTCCTGCTCAGCATCATGAACGAACCGGAACTGATGCCCGAAGCCGACAGAAACCTCCTATACAGGATCCGGCACGCCAAGATCTTCCGACAGGCCTGCGGAATCGCCGCGGCGCTGCTCCTCGCATTCGGGCTCAGTTATCTCCTCTTCACCCAGCGCCTGGAGCGGATGGTCCGCCAAACCACGTCGATCGAGGCGCCGGCCGGACAGCACATCCGGCTCGCACTCGCGGACGGAACGCTCGTCCGCCTCAATTCGAAGAGCCGGATCACCTATCCGGCGCTCTTCAACGGCCCCGAACGCCGCGTGCGGTTGGAGGGCGAGGCGATGTTCGACGTCAAACACGATGCGGAACACCCCTTTGTCGTGGAGACTTTCGCCTGCGACGTCGAGGTCCGCGGCACGCAGTTCAACGTGCTGGCCGACGAGCAGACGCTCGAATTCTCGACAGCCCTCTTCCAGGGATGCGTCGCCGTGCGCAACAAGCTGAACGACGAACAGATCCTGATGGAACCCAATACGGTCGTCGACCTGCGCAACGGGCACCTCTATCTCGATGAACTCGCAAACCGCGACGACTATCTCTGGACCGAAGGCATCGTCTCCTTCGGCGGAAACAGTTTCGAACAGATCGTCGCCAAACTGGAGAAATACTACGGCGTGGAGGTCGTCGTCGAACGCCGGGAGGCTCCGGCCATCCGTTACAAACACCTGAAGGTCAGAACAGCAGAAGGGGTGGATCATGCCCCGCGGGTTCTGCAGCGCGCTTCGGACTTCACCTTCGAATACGACAACGCCTCGAACCGCATCTTCATACGCTGACCCGGGCGTCCGAATCGGGAACCCTTATTGTCGGAATTCAAAAAAACTGCCTGCCTATGATATAAGAACCCGCAAACCTGCAAACCTCTCTTTTTTGGCCTGCGTACAAAAAAAGGCCCGCGGGCGTTGCAGCACCCGCAGACCGCAGTTCAGCCAAAAATACCAATCGATTTTTACTTGAACCTTAACTCACAAATGTATGAATAAAAAGATTATTCAGCAAATCCGTCTGCATATTCTTTTGTTCGTTCCGGCCCTGTTGTTCCCCGCAGCGGGCAGTTATGCCCAAAACGTCCGGGTGACCATCCGGGAAAACCGAACGAAAATGGAACTGGTTATCCGCTCCATCGAAAAGCAGACGAAATATCTTTTCGGGATTGCCGACGATATCGATACCGACCGTCCCGTCTCGGTCCACGTGGAGAACGAACCCTTGAAAAAGGCTCTCGACGAGATGCTGCGCGGTACGGACATCGCCTATTCCGTCGAAGGGACGAACATCCTGCTCTTCCGGCGTCCGGCCGCCTCGCCGGACCGGGCCGTCTCCGTTTCGGGCCGGGTGCTCGACGAAAAGGGGCTGCCGGTCATCGGCGCCTCGGTCATTGTCCGCGGCACGACCGTCGGCGTCTCGACCGATGCCGAGGGACGCTTTACGCTGGAGGTCCCGGCTCCGGCGGCCTCCCGCGAACTGGAGATCAGCTACCTCGGCTACGAATCCGCCATCGTAACCGTCGGGACGCGCACGAACTTCTCGATTACGCTCCGGGAATCGACCTCCGAGATCGAGCAGGTGGTCGTCACGGCCCTCGGCATCCGCCGTCAGGAAAAAGCCCTGTCGTACAACGTCCAGCAGGTCGATGCCGCGGACATTACGATGGTCAAGGATGCCAACTTCATGAATTCGCTCGCGGGCAAGGTCGCCGGTGTGACGATCAACGCCTCGTCGTCGGGCGTGGGCGGCGCCACGAAGGTCACCCTGCGCGGTAACAAGTCGATTTCGCAGTCTTCGAATGCGCTCTATGTGATCGACGGCATCCCGATGTACAACTTCGGGGGTGGTGGCGGCACGGAGTTCGACTCGCGCGGCGCCACGGAGTCGATCGCGGACCTGAACCCCGAGGACATCGAGTCGATCTCGGTGCTGACGGGCGCTGCGGCCGCGGCCCTCTACGGTTCGGAGGCTGCGAACGGCGCCGTGATGATCACCACGAAGAAAGGACAGTCCGGGGCCCTGAAGGTGACGCTTTCGAGCAATACGGAATTTCTGAACCCCTTCGTTCTGCCGGAGTTCCAGAACCGCTACGGCACGGGGCTCAACGGCCAGCGGAGCGGGTCGAATATCTACAGTTGGGGTGAGCGGCTGAATCCCGCCTCAAACTATGGCTATACCCCGAACGACTTCTTCGAGACGGGCCATGTCTATACGAATGCCGTGACGGTTTCGGGCGGTACGGACCGCAACCAGACCTACTTTTCGGCTGCTTCGGTCAATTCGGACGGCATCATCCCCAACAACGAATACGACCGTTACAACTTCACGTTTCGCAATACGAGTTATTTTCTGAAAGACCGCCTTCGTCTGGATGCTTCGGCGAGCTACATCTACCAGCAGGACCAGAACATGACCAATCAGGGTGTCTATTCAAACCCTTTGGTTCCTGCCTACCTCTTCCCGCGGGGTGAGAACTTCGATCTTTACCGGCATTTCGAGCGTTACAACGAGGGGACGAAACTCATGGAGCAGTTCTGGTCCTCGGACATGGAGGGCGGCGACCTCAGGATGCAGAATCCCTACTGGATCGCCTACCGCAACCTCCGCAACACGGACAAGAAGCGTTATATGCTCTCGTTCTCGGCCTCGTATGACATCCTGCCGTGGCTGAACGTTACGGGGCGCGTCAGGATCGACAACGCCAATTCGCTCTACACGCAGAAACTCTACGCTTCGTCGAACACCACGATCACCGACGGCGGCAAGAACGGCCACTATACCGAAGCCCGCGCCTACGACTCGCAGACCTACGGCGACGTGATGGTGAACATCAACAAGACGTTCGGTGACGACTGGTCGCTGACGGCCAACGTCGGCGCCTCGGTCAACAACGTGAAGAGCGACGAACTCTCCTATCGCGGTCCGATTCAGGAAAACGGCCTCCCGAACGTCTTCAACGTCTTCGACCTCGACGACACGAAGAAACGGGCCGAGAAGACGGGCTGGCAGGAGCAGACCCAGTCGATCTTCGCCTCGGTGGAGGTGGGGTGGCGGCAGATGCTCTACCTGACCGTCACGGGCCGCAACGACTGGGCCTCGCAGATCGCCGGATCGTCCTCCTCGTCGTTCTTCTATCCTTCGGTTGGCCTTTCGTGGGTCCCCACCTCGCTGTGGAAGATGGGCGATGCGGTGAACTACCTGAAACTCCGCGGCTCGATCGCCTCGGTGGGTACACCGTTCCCGCGCTACCTGACGATCCCGACCTACGAATACGACGCCACTAACCGCGTCTGGAAGGACAAGACCCACTATCCGATCGGCGACCTGAAACCCGAACGCACGACCACCTACGAAGTGGGTCTCGACGCGCGGCTGTGGAAACACGTGAACCTCTCGGTATCGTGGTATCAGGCCGACACGAAGAACCAGACCTTCGACCCTTCGCTGCCGCCTTCGTCCTCCTACACGACGATCTACCTCCAGACGGGACATGTCCGCAATACGGGTGTCGAGGCTTCGGCCGGGTATGACAACCGCTGGGGCGACTTCCGCTGGGGGACGAACTTCACCTACTCGTGGAACCGCAACGAGATCATCGAACTGGCGGCCAATGCCGTGAATCCCGTGACGGGCGAACCGCTGAACCTCGAAAAACTCGACATCAAGGGCCTCGGAAAGGCGAAATACATCTTGAAGGAGGGCGGCACGCTGGGCGACCTCTACACGACGTCGGACCTGCGCTTCAACGAAAACGGCTACGTCGAGGTGGACCGGAGCGGGAATCTGCTGCTGACCGACGAAGGGGAGGATATCTACCTCGGGTCGGTCTTCCCGAACCACAACCTGGCGTGGCGCAATGACTTTTCGTGGAAGGGCGTGAATCTCGGCGTGCTCTTCACGGGCCGCATCGGCGGCATCTGCTACTCGGCCACGCAGGCCAATCTGGACCTCTACGGCGTTTCGGAGGCCTCGGCCGCGGCGCGCGATGCCGGGGGCGTATGGATCAACGGCCGCGAACTGGTCGACGCCCAGAAGTGGTATCAGGCCATCGGCTCGCAGTCGGGGTTGCCGCAGTATTACACCTATTCGGCTACGAACTTCCGCCTGCAGGAGCTCTCGTTAGGCTACACGCTCCCCACGAAGTGGTTCCGCGACAAGATGCGCATGACCGTCTCGTTCGTCGGCCGCAACCTCTGGATGATCTACTGCAAGGCACCCTTCGACCCCGAATCCGTCGCTTCAACCGGGCTGAACTACCAGGGCATCGACTACTTCATGATGCCGTCGCTCCGGAGCCTCGGTTTCAGTGTCAAATTCCAATTCTAAACGACTACGGCCATGAAAAAGATAATGACAACGATGAGCCGTCCGTTCGTGGCGGCCGCAGTGCTGGTCCTGGCGGCCTGTACGGGGGATTTCGAGGATTACAACCGCAACCCCAACCAGGTGACCGAGGAGCAGATGGAGGCTCTGAACTACAAGACGGGCACGAAGGTCCGCACCCTGCAGGGTCTGGTGATTCCCGTCGAGGAGCACATGTACCAGTTCAACGAGTCGCTGACCGGAGGTCCCTTTGCGGGCTACATTGGCGCCACGGTGGACACCTGGCAGACGAAATTCGAGACCTACAACCCCTCGGCCGACTGGCGCAAGTGGCCCTTTGCCAACGTCATCACCGAGACCTACACGCCCTATAAGGGCATCATCGGCGGCACGGACGACGAGGTGGCCATTGCCTTCGCACGGCTGCTGCGCGTGGCGATCATGCAGCGCGTGACGGACTCCTACGGCCCGATCCCGTACTCGAAACTCGAAAGCAACGAATCGCTCTACGTCGAGTACGACTCCCAGGAGGCGGTCTACACGAAGATGTTCGAGGAGGTGGACGAGGCGATCGAGATCCTGGGCCGCAACACGACCCTCTCGTCCGAGGCGTGGAGCCGCTACGACGGGGTCTATTACGGCAACATCGCGCAGTGGCTGCGGTATGCCAACTCGCTGAAGCTCCGCATGGCGATGCGCCTCTCGGAGGTGAAGCCCGAGCTGGCGAAGGCAAAGGCTTCGGAGGCTATTGCCGGGGGCGTCATCACGTCGAATGCCGACAACGCCCAGATGCACGCCGCGGAGAACCGCACGACGCTGATCTACAACGACTGGGGCGACCACCGCGTCGGGGCCGACATCCTCTGCTTCATGACCGGCTACAACGACCCGCGCACAGAGAAGATGTTCCTTCCGAACGACGCGGGCGACTACGTCGGCATCCGCATCGGCATCGACGTGGCGGGCAAATCGACGGCCATGACGAAGTATTCGAACCTGATCGTCGAGTCGACGACTCCCTATCTGTGGTTCAATGCCGCGGAGGCTGCGTTCCTGCGCGCGGAGTACGAACTGCGCTGGGGATCGGAGGAGACGGCGCAGGAGCTCTACGAGGATGCCATCCGTCTCTCGTTCGAGGAGCGGGGCGCGAGCGGCGCCGACGCCTATGTGGCCGATGCCACGAGCCGCCCGGCCGCCTATACCGACCCGTTGGGCTCGTACAGCGCCGCGGCGCAGAGCACGATCACGATCGCGTGGGCTTCGGGTGCCGAGCATTTCGAGGAAAATCTCGAACGGATCATCACCCAGAAGTGGATTGCGATCTTCCCGCTGGGCGTGGAAGCGTGGTCGGAGTACCGCCGCACGGGCTACCCGCGGCTGTTGCCGGTGGTGGCGGACAAGTCGGGCGGCGGGGTTGACGTGGCGCACGGAGCGCGAAGGCTTCCCTACCCGGTGGAGGAATACCAGCAGAACAACACGAACCTGCAGGCGGCGATCCAACAGCTCAACGCCGAGCAGAAGAACGGCAACCGCACGGGCGACCAGATGGGTACGCGCGTATGGTGGGACTGCAAACCCTATAACAACTGACCGATATGAAACAGACAAGCATATACCGACTGATCCTTCCGGTCATGGCGCTGCTGCTCGGGGCTTCGTGCAGCGACTGGACCGAGACGGAGAGCATAGACAACACGGTCCTCAAACCGTGGGAGCAGTACCCGGCGCTGTGGGCCGACTACACGGCGGCGCTGCGCGAATACAAGGCTTCTGCGCACTACCTTTCGTATGCCCGGCTTTACAATTCGCCCTCGCCAGCGTCGAGCGAGCAGGACTTCATGCGCTGCCTGCCCGATTCGCTGGACATCGTGACGCTGACCAACGCCGACAATTTCTCGGCCTATGACGCCGAGGATATGGCCACGATGCGCGAGAAGGGCACGCGGGTGCTCTATCAGGTGGACTACGCGGCGCGGAAGTCCGACTTCGCCGATGCCGCGGCGCTCGCATCGCACCTCGAAAGGGTGATTGCCGCGGTCCGCACGCACGGTCTGGACGGCTATTCGTTCACGGCGGATCCGCTCGACGCCGCGGCCACGGCCTCGATCGTTGCGACGCTCTCGGCCGCGAAGGCGGACGGCCAGTTGCTCGTTTTCGAGGGCAACCCCCTGTCGGTGGCTGCCGCCGACCGCGCAAAGCTCGACTACGTGGTCCTCGACACGGAGACGGCCGAGAACACCACAGAGGTGCAGCTGCAGGTCCTCAATGCCACGGGCTATGCGGGCATCCCGGCGGAGCGGCTGCTGCTGGCCGCCGAGATCGATGCGCCGCTGCAGGACGCCGACCGCACGGAGTACGCGGCCGTGGAGGCGATGGCGCGGTGTGTGGTGGAGTACGGACCGGTAGCGGGCTTTGCGGCCTACAACATTGCCGGGGACTACTACCATGCCGACCGGAACTACAGTACGATCCGGCAGGCGATCCAGATGTTGAACCCTTCCAAATAAGAGAGCCATGAAACGATACATCATAACTTTTTTCGTGCTGCTTGCGGCCTTCACGGCGTGCGAGCGGTTCGACGCCGACGAGCGCAAGTTCGACAACGTGGTCTACCTCGACGTTTCGCAGACGGACCCCGTGCAGCTGGCGACGTTCAGCAACAACCGCGCAACCTACGACTGCACGTTCCAGGTAACGCTGGCCTATCCTTCGGATGGCGACGTGCAGGTTTCGCTGGAGGTGGACCCGTCGCTGGTCGAGGCGTACAACGCGCGTTACGGCACGCAGTGGCCGATGCTCGATGCAAAATATTACGCTCTTTCGTCTGAAACCGCGACGGTTCCCGCCGGGCGCACCGTTTCGGAGGTCATCACCCTGCAGCTCCGCGAGCTGATGGGCGAGGGCGACGAGCAGACCGGCGCCTTGCCGCTGGACGAGACCTACCTCGTGCCGGTGCGCATCAGCGGGGCGTCGATGGAGATCCTCGGGGGCTCGGACGTGGCCTATTTCGTCGTGAAGCGCTCTTCGGCGATCACCGTCGCGGCGCAACTCGGCGAGGGCAACTGGATCAACTTCCCGACCCTGGACAAGTACGGCGATAACAGTAAATCGTGGAACGGCCTGACGGCCATGACCTACGAGGCGCTGATCTATATTGACCAGTTCGCCACCTCGACCGTTACCTCCGGCGGTAACACCAATACCGTTAATATCTCCTCGGTAATGGGTGTCGAGCAATATTTGCTACTGCGCATCGGCGACACGAACTTCGAGCGGCAGCAGCTGCAGTTCGACGGCTCGGGCAGCGGCTCGCAGTTCGGGAAATTCCCGTCGAGCGACGCCTCGAAGAACCTCGAAGCGGGACGGTGGTACCATGTGGCCTGCACCTACGACCAGGCGACGCAGACCGTGCGCATCTATGTCGACGGCAAGATCCAGAGCGAGGAGACCGGCGTCGGCATCGCCATTCCGAGCAAGAAGAACCGGATCAATCTGGCAATGCGTGCCTTGTATGACTTGTGGAACTCGGCATCGGAAGCCGATAAGCCGCAGTACGAGACCGACGAGACGGGCTACAACAAGCTGGGCGACGCCTACCAGTTCTTCATTGGTAAATCCTACGACGACTACCGCCCGCTCAACGGCAAGATTGCCGAGGCGCGCGTCTGGTCCGTGGCCCGCACGCCCGAGCAGATTTGGGAGAACATGTACGAAATCACCGATCCCGAGAGCGATCCGACCCTCTTGGGCTATTGGAAATTCAACGAGGGGGCGGGCAACACCGTCAAGGACTACTCGATGTACGGCAACGACGGCGTGGCCGAAACCGACATCGTTTGGCCCTCGGGCATCGAAATTCCGAAAATCAACGAAACGGAGGAGTAAACCATGAAAACGAATCACATGCTATTCAGAACAATAGGAACGATGCTCCTTGCGGCAACCGTTCTCGCAGGCTTCACTGCCTGCGAGACGGATCCCGTGGAGCGCGAGGGCGGGAAACTGCCCGACGGAGAGACCGTCGAAGGGACCTACGGCATCCTGCGCAGCGCCGTATCGGCCGGTAATACGGTTCCCGTGCCGCTGACCGTCGGGGCATCCCCTGCGGTGCAGCAACTCTATTTCGAACAGACGCAACCCGCTGCTGCTGCCGTGAGCGTGACGCTGCGCGTTGACGAAGAGCTCGTTGCGATATTCAACGCGGCGAATGAAACCGCGTGCGAGGCGCTTCCGGCGGCGAATTACGACTTTCCGGACGGCACGACGCTCTCCGTGGCGGCGGGCAAGCAGCAGAGCGCCCCGCTGCGGATTGCGCTCAACGCCGACGGCCTCGATGCCGGGACGTACCTGCTTCCCGTGACGGCGGCCGCCGCGGGCGAGAGCGATGCCAGCCAGACCATTTATTATGTGGTTGCGGTCCGCGAACCCTATACCGATCCCGATGGATTCGATCTGCACGACGGCTCGGACCTCTTCTTTGTCTTCTATATCAATACCAAAGATTATCAGCCATTGCTGGCTCAAGATTATATTTTGGAAAAAATGGATATGATGGGGTCTATTTTGTGGAAGAGCATGATCGGTAATATCATCAATCTGCGGACGGTTGTTGTCAAATATGATGAACCGACGGGCCGGGCGCTGCTTGATTTGGGGACAGATATGACCTATGTATTGGGCCATGCTTCGAAATACATCCGGCCGCTGCAGGAGCAGGGACGCCAAGTCTGCCTCAGTCTGGAGGGTGGCGGCACGGGCCTCGGTTTCTGCAACCTCTCGGATGAACAGATTGCCGATTTCGTGGCACAGGTTAAGGAGGTGGTTAACGGTTACGACCTCGATGGCATCAACCTGTGGGATCGCAATGCGGGTTACGGAACGGTGGAGGGAATGCCGGAAATGAACACGACCTCCTATCCGAAACTGATCAAGGCGATGCGCGAAGCTCTTGGTACGGACAAGTTGCTGACACTGACCGTCTACGAAGAACCGACCGCGACCTTCTGGGATACCGAAGCAACCGGAGGTATCCAAGTCGGAGAGTATCTCGACTATGCCTGGTCGGGTTACAATAACAATCCAGCAGAACTTCAAATAGTCGACCCGTGGCATCCTGACGAGTCGTATGTTTCGGCCTATACCCAAAAACCGATTGCCGGGCTCGATCCATCCCGTTTTGGCTGTTTGAATCTGCCATGGGTCGGAGCAAATGATAATATGGAATATGGTGATACATTAATGAATTTCATGCCTTGGATTATGAACTCGTATCGCCCGAATAATATGATAGTTCTGGATGATTTGAGGACTAATCTTCAAGACGATTATGAAGGTCTATGGGATATGAATCTGGCAATGACACTATTAGTCCTTGACCCGGGAAGTATGTTATATGACATGATGAACGGTTATATGTATAACTTTGCTAACTCAAGAATAGCATGGTTCCCGGAAACAGACAGTAGCGGTTATGGCAAATGGTTGAAAGACTGGTAGTTTAATGAGTTTATATAAAGTGGCGCATCCGGTCGGGGCAACCCCCGGCCGGATGTTTTTTTGTTCCTTTGTGGGCTCGGCCCCCAAATCCCCGGCAACCGTTCCGGTTGCGGGTTTTGGCGCTTTTTGGATCGGCAAAAAGCGCCGCAAAAACCGCCCGGCACAATGAAAAAACCGGAAAGACGCGGCCTAACATTGGCGCCGGGCGACTATTCGCGGGTTTGCAAGCAAACCGTCCCCGGCGCTCGCATTTTTAGTCCGCATCTTTCTTTTCGCTTTTTTCATCAAGCCGGAGATTCCCCCGCGCACAATCCTCCTCCCCTTTAAGAAAGGGGTTTTAGGGGCGATGGTATCTGTGAAGGGTTTCCGGGCCGATTCCGCGCGTCGACCGCCGCCGCACTTTGTTTTTTGCGGAAAAAGAATCTTCGGAAAACCGAGCGCCCGGAACGGGAGGCTGTAAAGGCTTGATCTTACTGCGCCCGTTCAGCGAGGTTTTCCGAAGATTCCCGCGAAAAGCAACTTGCGGCTGGTTTTGGTGGCACCTTTTGACACCAAAAGGTGCCGGTTTAAGAAACCGGTTTCAGGGGCGGAGGGATGTTGAAAGGTTTCCGGCCCGGTTCCGCGCGTCGACCGACCGTCGAAAGGCAAAAAAGAAAAAACAGTCCGCAACCCCCAAAAAAGGTTGCGGACCGCTCGCTATTCCCGGCCAACAAATACCGGAGCAAAAAAACTTACCAATCCTTCAAACCAGTTCCAAAAGCATCTTGCCACTCCGCCTGCGCCACCTCATTTGTTGCAAATCCGGAACTTGCCCATCCGGGTTTTTCATGCATCGGGATCGAACCGATAGCAGACGGAATCGTTGTTTGATAACCCTCCGCAAAATTCTGTGTCCAGGCCAAAATGGCAAGACAGACGGCTCCCGGACAGTCTCCCGTGTCATACAAGTCCATTAATTTTTGGGCGTTTTGGTCTCCCTGAGTATCCCAAAAATCCTTAAATTCCGGTGTGTCGACCGGATTGCCTGCAATCGGGGCAAACTTGCTTTTGTCCAGTCCGGCAATCGGCGGAACCGGAGACTCGGGATCGTAGGGCGTGCAGAGTTCGTTCTCGGTCCCCCACCAGGCAAAATCGAGGTATTCGCCCGCCTGCAGGCCGTCGTGTGCTTCGTAGAGGGCCGAGTTTTCGTCGAAATCGTAGCTCAGCAGGATCAGTTTGTCGTTGCCCATTGCCTCGCGCAAGGCCTTCAGGAACTTCGTGTAGGAGGATTTGTCCACCGCCGGAGCCCCTTCGGCCGCATAGTTCGCCCCCTTGTCGTTGAGCGCCACGCCGTCGAGGCCGTATTTCTTCACGAAATCCGCAATCTGCCACGCCAGCGAAACCCGGTTCTCCTCCGAAAGATTGCACAGACCGACGGGGGATTTCACCTGCGTCTCGATCGATACGCAAATCTTCATGTCCAATTCGCGCTGCGGATCGACATAGCGCCCCTGATGGGTCAGCACATACATCAGGTCGGGATCGGTCTGCAGAACAGCCCCTTGCGTAGCGGCATCCTGCGCAATAAAGAGCGGCTGCAGGCAGTGTATTTCGAAAAGCGGATAGCAGGTGGCCGTTCCTTTTATCTCTCTATATAAAATCATACTACCAATCTTACGAGCCTCATACTCGGCTTCCTTATAACCGTAGTAAATGACATAGGAGGGGTTGACTACCCGGCAATCCGTAAAAACGATATTCATAAACGGTTTTGTCTTCTCGCCAATCGGATGAAATTCCCCTTTTGAACTCGACGGCAGATTTCCGGGCCGGATGCCGATCCCGAACTGCTGGTCGGCAATAAGCGGAAGGATGTTGCCCTGGATGCTCGCCACCTGCAGCGGCAGCATCCACGGGTAATTCATCCGCAACTGAGATCGGTCCTGAAGCAGCGTCTTGTCGTAAATCACGCCGATAAAGAGCGGTTCGGATTCGGTCTTGCCCTTCGGGACAGTCAGCGTCATCGCTTCGGGCAGAACGTAGTTGGTCTCGGGCAGCAGCCGATAGCGTTTGCAGCCCCCAAGGTTTTCCATAACGTCTCTCAGCCCCTTGGCATCGTTATAGGCGTCGACATCCTCCTGCGTACCCACCGAAAGGGTGACCGTAACATCTTCGGCAGCAGGGTAGTTGAGCCGGTAGACCACCGAGACAACCTCGTCCTGGCAGATCGCAAAGTCCTGCAATTCGGGATCGTAACCTCCCTCCGCATAAAGGGCCCCGGTGGGCGTATCACCGGCAGGCAGGGGCATTTCGCCGCCGTCGCGCACGAACTCCTCGCCCTCGCAGCCGGTAAACAGCACGGCCGCCGCGCCCAGCAGGCCGAAGCCTGCCGCGCGAAGCCGTATTCTCAATTCATTGTTCCGTTTCATAGTCGTTCTTTTTTATTCTTCCTGGTTGAGCATCGGGATTTCGATGGCGTTGTTCCACTTGAGCGTACCCTCGTTGCGCTCGCCGATCTCCATGCTGTTGGAGCCGTCGAGGCAGACCGCATCGTTGCCGTACTGCGAATAGTCCCTGGCGGTATTACCCGTGCCTTCGTTGAATTTCCAGTAGGCTCGCAGTTCGGATTTCGAGGCCGGATCCGCAATCTCGTACATATCGCGGAAGATCTCCTCCTCGCTCCGCGCCACGGACCAGATCCGTACCTCGGAGACCATGCCGTTCAACGGCCGGTAGGGGTTGTAGGAGTAGCCGATCAGGAAGCGGTAGGCCGTATCCTCGGTCCCGCCCTTCGAGACCTGTCCGATGTCGAACGTATCGCTATTGCACGGCAGGCGGTCGGAGTAGGCCAGCCGTCCGTTGACGTAGATGCGCCCGATCTCCTCCTCGATGTCCCACGTGAAGGCGATGTGGTACCACTCGCCCGGATCGAGCGTCAGCGCCGGAATCACGTTGTCACTGCCGCTGGCCGGGAAGTAGGTGCCATCCACCTGCAGCTGGATCTGCTGGCGCGGATAATTGGCATCGCCGATGCGCAGCAGGCAGTGCTGCTCGACGCCCATCACCGAGGTGACGTTCACCGTACCCTGGCTCGGCAGCGAGGTCAAATACTCCGGGACGTTGACCAGAACCTCGTAGGTCATGGCTTTCAGCCCCATGATCGGAGCCTGGCCCGCCTGCGTCTCGAACGTCGGAACCCACATGTAGCAGTCCGTCAGGTCCGCCGCCGTGGTGATCGCCGAAGAGCGCTTCACCAGGTAGTAGAGCGTCTCCGAACCCCGAAGCAGACCCAGTCCGTTCGACGCCGAGGTCAGCGACACCGGAAGCAAATAAGTCTCGTTCATCTCCAGCTGGTCGAGACCCTGGAAGCGGATCGTTACCGGGGCGGATTCAACCTTCCCCGCCTCGATGCCCACCGATTGCTGTGCGAGGTTGTAGTGGATCGATTCCAGCAGCCCGTAGGAGGTGTCGTGACGCCGGTTGTAGGCCGAAACCGCCTCGGCATCGATGCGGAACTCCACATCGACCGCCTCCGACAGCGGGGAGACCAGCTTCACGGTAAATTCCCGGTCGAGCGTCTGGACCGTGCGCTTGAACGTGACGGGCGCATCCGGGGTGGTCTCCGCGGCCCCGATATAGACCGTGTTCGAAACCGGCGTCGTGCCGTCGTCGTAGTCCTCGGTCTTGCAGCCCGTGGCGGCCGCCAAAACGGCAAGCAGCGCCAAAAGGATATGTTTCATCTCTTTCATGATCGCGGTTTTTATTGATGTGCAGGATTCAACAGGTCAATCGCCGCACGCAGGCGCGAATAGTTGCCCGTCAACGAATAGTAGTCGGCCGAAACCCCCTCGAAGGCCATGCCCGCCAGCGAATAACGCCGAACCGTCTCCGAAACCTTGTCCGGCGCCGGTTGCGCAGCGCCCCGCTCGTCGGCAAGCGTCCCCGTCAGCGAAACCAGCGGCAGAACCCGGCCCGCCTCGATGCCGTAGTAGCCCGTCAGGTAGTCCACCGCATTCTCCACGGTGAAAATGTCGCTGGCCGAGGTCGCATCCAGCAGGTAAAGATCATACAGCCCGCGGTTCTCCGCAGCGATGAACGAGGCGTTGCCCTCGAATACCAGCATCTTGTCCGTCAACGCCCCCAGGCGCCGAGCAACCTCCGCCTCGATGGCCGAAGCCTCGGCCGTAACGGCCCCAGAATAGCGGATCACAACACCGCCCAGATCGGACGACACAACCTCCTGCAGCGTCGCGTCGAGCCGCTGCAGAGCCGTCGCCGGATCGGAGCACTCCGCCGTGACCAGCACCTTCGTGTAGCGCTTCCGAAGCTCCGGAAGGTCCTCCCGGTCGAATGCCGACAGCGGATTGCGCAGAAGCACCGCGTCCAGCGAGTCCGGTAGCGAACGGAGGCAGTTCTTCTCCGACTCGATCCGCTCCGGCGCATTGTCGAAGCAGGCGTACGTCTCGTAGTGGTCGCCCGCCTTGTAGGCCCGAAGCCCCTCCGCGTAGGCCGCCCATTCGGCCGCATTCCACGTGTCGGGCGTCCGGAGCTGCTGGTCGATCGGCTCGATGCCCGCATCGCAGGCCGCCAGCACCAGCACCCCCAATATTCCTGTCAGTCGTATGAGTTTCATAGATTCGTGCTTTTTAGTTCAAGGTTCGTTTGTCCCACCAGACCCGGCTCCCGAAGGTGTCCGTGCCCTTCAGCTCGCCCGCCACGGCCGCCGTGACGTTCGCCCGGTTCTCGTTGTACTCCTCGGTGGGGTATTGCAGGCGCCGGGCACCCCAGCGCGACGTGACCGTCCCGCCCGACATGTTCCCCGAATCGGGAACCGGCATCAGGCGCGGATAGCCCGTGCGGCGGTACTCGCTCCACGCCTCGTTGCCCAGCGGGAAGATCGCAATCCACTTCTGCGTGATGATCCGTTCGAGCGCCGTCGCAGGATCGTCCGTGTCACTCCACACCGGCGTGACCGTCGCCTGCGCCGAAAAACCGTAGCCCGTGCCCAGCGGATCCACAAAGTCCGCCGGTTTGGCCTCGGTCGCCAGGTACTCGTCGGCTGAACCCGCGCCCCACTGCTCGAACGACAGCGAAACTCCCTGCCGGTAGAGATTCCCCGCTTCGGCGACCGAACCCCAGCGAAGCTCCCATTCCGCCTTCAGGAAGGCAACCTCCGCGGCCGTGAGCCAGATGATCGGATCACTGTCCACAATGTCCGGATGCGACAACTGCGTCGTGGCCGCATCCTTGTCCGAAGGCGTCGTGCCGATGCGCTGGCCCCGGTATCCGTCCTTCGTTACCGTCACCGGCTGCTGCGTGTCGGGGTCCGTCACCGTCTCGGTGACCTTCACCGTCGTGAACATCTTCCCGCGCCGCGGATCCGCATAGCCGTTCATGTAGCTGTCCAGATCGGCCGAAATCGGGTGCTGCTTCCACTCACTGAAGCAGATCGCCGTGCGGTTGACCGTCGGCTTGAACATCGCATTGTCCGCATTCGACGTGATCACACCCGCCGCAACGGCCTCGGCAGCCTTCGTGCGGGCCGTCGCCGCATCGACCTCCGTCAGGCGCATCGCCATGCGCAGCTTCAGCGAATTGGCAAAGAGAATCCATTTCTTCAGATCCCCGCCGTAGACCAGGTCATACTCCCCGAAAGCCTCGGTCGACAGCGTCCGGTTCGCCTCCAGCACGGCAATCGCCGCGTCCAGCTCCGCGAACATCGTCGCATAGACCTCCTCCTGCGTATCGTAGGCCACGGCCAGCGAGTTTTTCCGGTCCTCGATCACCTTCGAGTAGGGGATCGGGCCGTACTGGTCCGTCAGCCGGTGCATGATCGCCACACGCAGCAGCGAGGCCAGCGCCAGCGGCACCTCATCCTCCGTGGCGGCCAGAATCCCGCGGTAGGGGGCATAGGTCTCGGTCATCAGCGTCACGAACGGGGCCTTGAGCCAGTCTGCCGTGGGATTGAAGGTCGAAAATTTGCCCGTCCACGTCGGAATGGCCTCCGAATAGCCCCCGTAGGCCATCCCGGCCAGAATCTCCGTGAACTGATACAGGTGCTCCTGTGAGGGAATCACCTCGTTCTGCAGCTGCAGCAGTTTCGCGCCCACGTTGTAGTTGTCGCGCTCCAGCTCGCTGTCGGTCGTCTCGTTCGGGTTGTGGTTGTACTCCTCGAAATTGCCCGTACAGGCTCCGGCCACCGTCACAAGGGCGGCTGCCACAAGCAGACGCAGCGTGTTTATTCCTTTTCCTGTCTTCATGGCGGTCAGAATTTAATGTTTACGTTGAAACCGATGTTCCGGGTCGAGGGCATCATGAAATAGTCCATCCCCGTATAGAAATTCTCGGTCGAGGCCACGCTCTCGGGATCAAACGGCGCCCTGCAGTACATCATCCAGAGGTTGCGGCCCACGAGCGACACCGTGATGTCGCACACCTTGAGCCATTTGCGCGGAAGCGTATAGCCCACCGACAGCTCCTGCAGACGCACGTTCGTCGCATCGTAGGTGTAATACTGCGGAATGCCCGCTCCGGCGCCGATCGTCGTGTACCACATCTCCGGGTCGACCATCGCCCGGCCGTTGACCAGCACGCCGCCCGCATCCCGCGCCGCGGCCGAAGCCTCCGAAACCCCGTAGAGGTCCAGATTGGCCTGCGTCGCCGAGTAGACCACGCCGCCGATGCGCGCCGCGATGAGGAACCCGAGGTTCACGCCCTTCCAGCGGAATTCGTTCCGCCAGGCCAGGTTCGCCTTCGGGAAGACCGACCCCAGCTTCATGTCCGGCAGGTTGTTCTCCACGTAGACGTTCCCCGCCTCGTCGATCTCGATCCGGCCCTTGTCGTCGCGCCGCAGGTCCGAATTCGAATAGATGTCGCCCATCGATCCGCCCTCCTTCAGGAGGAAGCGCACCTGTCCGAGCTTGTTGATCTCCAGCCGGTCCTTCGAGATGACCTCGCCCGAAAGCGGGTTGTACCAGTCGCGCATCAGTTCGCGGATCTCGTTGCGGTTGCTCGACACGGTGAAGTTCGAATCCCACGTGAAGTCGCGCCACGTGTGCGAATAGCCCAGGCTCGCCTCGATACCCGTATTGCGGACGTGGCCCGTCTGCACGTACATGTCGGCGTAGCCCGACGAGGCCGAAACCTGCGGATTGAACGTCTGGTTGTAGGTGTCGGCCAGGTACCACGAGAACGAGAGGTCGAAACCGTTCAGGAAACGCGCGTCGAAGCCCAGTTCCCAGGTCTTCGTCCGCTCGGGGCGCAACTCGCCGATCGGGTAGTTGGTCTTGTCGTCCCACGTCTGGCCCGTATGGTCGTAGGGGTGGGTGGCGTAGGTCAGCTCTCGCGGGAACGGCGTTCCCACCGAGGCCCACGACGCCCGAATCTTCAGGTAGGGGAAGAGCTCCGGAAAATCGAAGGTCGCAGACGGAAGCCACGAAACGCCCACCGACGGGTAGAAGAACGACGACTGCGGCGATCCCGCCAGCTGCGAAGCCCAGTCGTTGCGGCCCGTCACCGTGAGGAAGAGCTGCGATGCCCAGCCCACTTCGAGCGAGGCGAAGAGTGATTGTGTCTGCTCGTGCCATCCCGAACGTGTCACCTTGCGCTTCGTCGGGTCGATGGCCTCCGGATGGAAGATGTTCGACGGCTTCTGCAGCGGACCGTTCAGGTCAAGGCCCTGCAGGCGCGTGTCGTTGAGCGAGGCACCGACATGCGCCGCCAGCGAAAAACGCTCGCCGAACGTCTTGTTGATGTTCACCATCACGTCGCCGTACGTCTGACGCGACTTCTCGCTCAACTCCGTATAGTGTCCGTACTTGCTCCCTTCGAGCAGCGTGGAGTTGGTCGTGGCGTAGAGCTTCTGCGTGAACGACCGGTCGGTGTTGTCGATGCGGATGCGGCCCGAGACATCCAGCCAGTCGAGAATCGAATAGCTCGCCGAAGCCGACAGCAGGTAGCGGTGGCGGTTGTTCTCACGCGGGTTGCGGTAGGCGATCCAGTAGGGATTCTGCATCTCCAGGTCCCCGGCGCCCTGCGGCCAGAACTGCGCGTAGATCTTCCGCGCCGGATCCCACCGTTCGAACGTCCGGACCAGATCGAAATTGTCGCCCCGCGGGAAAAGGTAAGCCGGAACCAGCGGGTTCGAATAGACTCCCTGGTTGGTCATGTTGCGGTCGTCCTGAATGATGTACGACGCCGAGGCATCGAGCGTCAGCCGGTCATCGAGGAAGTGCGACGTATTGCGGAACGTGAAGTTGTAACGGTTATACTCGTTGTTGGGAACCAATCCGTCGGAGTTGACCGCCGCTGCCGAAAAGTAGGTCTGGTTGCGGTCCGTACCCCCCGAGACGGTCACGGAATTCGTATAGACATGGCCCGTTTCAAGGAAATCCTCCGGCGTATAGCCGTAGCGGGCGCTCTCCGACAGGCGCGGGCCCCAGCTGTGGATCGTCGAACCCGTGGTTTTGCCCTTGCGGCCCGTGCCGTAGCGGTTCTGGAACTCCGGAAGCCAGAGCGGATCCAGAAACTCGATGTTCGTCGAGAGGGTCACCTTCAGCTTCCCGGCCTCGCCCCGCCTGGTGGTGATCAGCACCGCACCGTTCGCGGCCTCCGAGCCGTAGAGCGCCGCGGCCGCAGCGCCCGTCATCACCGACATCGACGCGATGTCATCGGGGTTCAGGTCGGCGATCGACTCCGTGGCACCCTTCGAGTCGAACTCCATGCCGCCCTTCGACGAGTTGTTGAACATCGGGATACCGTCGATCACGTACAGCGTATTCGACGACTGCAGGATCGATTTCATACCGCGCATGACCACCTTCGAGACGCCGCCCACGCCCGACGACGAGGCGTTGACCGTCACACCGGCCACCTTGCCCGAAAGGGCGTTGATGAAGTTGGCATCCTTGACCGTCGTCAGCTCCTCGGGGGCCACCTGCGCCACGGTATAGGCCAGGGCCTTCTCCGAACGCTTGATGCCCAGGGCCGTGACGACCACCGATTCGATCTCCGAGGCGGATTCCCGGAGCGTGATGTCGAACGTCGTGCGGCTCCCGACCGGCAGCGTCTGCGATTCGCAGCCCAGGTAGCTGAACTCCAGCCGGGCCGTCGCGGGATTCGGGACCGTCAGCGCGAAACGCCCCTCGGCATCGGTCGAAACACCGTTCGTCGTCCCCGCAACCAGCACCGTCGCTCCGATGATCGGGCGGTTCGAGACGTCGCGCACCACGCCCGACACCTGCACCGAAGGGGTCTCGGGACGTTTCGACAGCGTGATGGTCGTCGTCGACTCGATGACCGTATAGGTATAGGGCGTCGGGGCCAGCAGGCGGTCGAGCAGCGTCCGGATCGAGGCGGATTCGGCCCGCAGGCTCACCCGGTGTTCGAGATCCACCTCCGGACTCGGCACAAAACGATACGCGGATTGTCGCTCGATGGCCTGGATGGCCTCCTTCAGCGGTGCCGCTTCGAGGTCGAGGCGGATCCTCCGCGTCTGCGCATGTCCCGCAAAGGGCGCCTGCAGCACGAAAACAAAGAGTGCAAACGCCATAAACGCTTTGATTTGCGCATATTTATTCATACTTTTGTGAATTAAGGTTTAGGTTACTTCGATGAATAGCTTGAACCCGGGTCTGCGGAGTGTGCTGCCACTGCCGCAGACCGTTTTTTATACGGGGGTCCAACATACCGTTTCAGGTGGTTACAGGATCGGGTTATCTCATAGGCAGGTCGGTTTTCAGGGTTGGAAAAATATCGGATCGCAACCTCCTTATCGGTTGCGCACGACGATCGTCCGCTCTTCGGGGTCGAACTCGTAGGTGATGGGGTAGATCGTCTGCAGGACCTTCATGGCGTTGTCCACGCCGTCCTGGATGTGGATCTTGCCCCACTGGAACTTCGTTTCGGGAACCGTCACGCCCTCCAGCCGGATCTCCACGCCGTAGACCTGGCGGTAGCGGTCGATGATTTCGCCGAAGGTGTGGCCCTTGAAGTTGATGTAGCCCTCGGTCCAGAGGTAGTCGTCCGAATTCTCGATCCGCCCGACGGCCAGGCGCGAACCTTCGAGGCGTACCGTCTCGTTGGGGCGGATCCGGACGGTCTGGTCGGTCTGGCGGTTGCGGACCTCGACGCTCCCTTCGAACAGGGCCGCCGTGAAGCTTCCGCGCTCGCGGCTGGCCGCCACGTCGAACTCCGTGCCCAGCACCCGCACGTCGCAGGCGTGGGTCTCCACGACGAACGGATGGTCGGCATCGTGCGTCACGTCGAAACGGGCTTCGCCGTCGATCCGCACGCGGCGTTCGGCCGCAGCGAAGAGCGCCGGGTATTCGAACCGAGTCCCGGCATTGAGCCACACGTCCGTACCGTCCGGGAGTGAAATCTGCAGGTGCTGACCCGCCGGGACGTCGAGGGTGATGTTCCGGGCACCGAGGCGTTCGAGCATCCGGCTCTGGCGGTAGTAGTAGCCCCCGAAGAGGAACGACACCGCCGCCGCGGCAGAAAGTCCCGCCACGGCCCAGCGGCGCACCAGGTGGCGGAGGTTGTTTTTGCGGTCGCGGTCGTAGAGTTCGTTGATGAGCGGGGCGCTCAGGGCCGCCAGGTCGTGGCGGCGATGGACCCTGGCGAGCAGGCGTTCGTGTTCCGGATCGGCTTTCAGCCAGTCGAGGATCTCCCGTTCCTCCTCCGGGGTGGTCTGGCAGGAGACGTAGCGATATAA
The DNA here is from genome assembly GCA_944321965.1 of uncultured Alistipes sp. Lineage (GTDB taxonomy): Bacteria > Bacteroidota > Bacteroidia > Bacteroidales > Rikenellaceae > Alistipes. Next base: position 1,259 of record CALUNH010000013.1, on the reverse strand, counting down.
GAATTCTTCGGTCATTTTTTCGGCTTGTTTATTATATAATCACTTGACGGAGGCAAAATCGTGAAAAATTCGGGCGTCCGGTGCAAATAAATATTTTCATAAATTTTTTCAGATTTTTCAGGAATGGGAAACACCTGGGAATCAATCTGTTTTCGGGAGGGGAGAGGGAGGGCCGGAGTGGCGGGTCCGGGAGGAAGAGCCGAAGGGGAAGGGTAGCGGGGACGGCAAAAAGCCCGGCGGGGACGGCGGGAACAGCGGACAATGAAACAAAAAAAGTCCGGGCAACCGGACAGCAGGACGGAAACAATAGGGAAGAGGGAGGGGGGGGCAGGGCGGCCGGAATCCCAAAAACTCAAAGAAAGGGAACCAGCCAGGCAGCCAGGGGCAGGTAATCCTTCAGGGCTACCCGAAGCATCTTCTTCGCGGCACGGATCTCGTAGTCCACCTGGCTCTCCGTCAGCGAACAGATCGCCGCAATCTCCCGGTAGGTCATCTCCTCGTAACGGTAGGCTATGAAGACCCGCCGCCGAACCGGCGACATCCGCAGCAACTCCCGCTCGATGATATGCAGCGCCTCGTCCAACAGCAAAGTCCCCGGATCATCGGCCGTCTGCCGCAGTATGTAGTCCGACAAAATCCGCAATTCCGCCTGCTGGAGGTTGTCGTGGGCCCGCAGGTGCTGCTGGCGGTCCCTGAGCCAGTTGCGGCACTTGTGGATGATCACCGTGTAGATGTAGGCCGGGATATTCCGCGCATCGAGGTCCCGGCGGTTCTCCCAGAAAACCACGAAACTGTCGGTCACGATGTCCTCGGCCGCCATCCGGTCACGCACGTACGAGAGGGCAATCCGCACGAAATAGCTCTTGTATTTCGCGTAGATCTCCTCGAAGCCGTGGGGCAAAACGACGTTTTTCGGCTGCTTCTCCATAATCGGTCCGCTCTCCAACCAGAGGTAAAGATAGTATTTTTCAGACGGGATGACAAATTTTCGGAGCCGGATTTACCGTCGGCGGCAGCCCCGGTCCGCGTCGGAAATATTATATATTTCCGGATTTCCGACAAAACGGAAAAACAACAGGCCCGAACAAAACAGCCACCGGCCCGAACAAAACAGAACCACCGGGCGGGACCTTCCCTCCGGACCCTACGCCCCCCGGGCGGGAGCTCCGCCCATGCCGCCGACCACAAAAAGGCCCGCGCCAAAAGCGCGGGCCCTTCCACCCATTTCCCGAAGCCGGGCGTCAGTCAAAACGCAGCCA
>CALUNH010000012.1 GCA_944321965.1 uncultured Alistipes sp. | reverse complement strand
GACCTCAGGTCGTTCTACCAGATCCTGGCGCTGAAGGTCGCCGTGACGCACAGTTCGTTCATCCACATCGGCTACAGTATGCGGGATTTCCACATGCCCAACTACCTGATGCTCGGCGCCGGATACCGTTTCAACAACCGCTATCCCCGCCACCGCTGACGGAACCGGCCCGGATTCCGCAGCTCCAGAATGGCCCGGACGGCCCGAAATTTGGCAATCCCCCCGACAAACGCTATCTTTGCCGAAAACTGCCGAACGATGCAAATCTCGAAAGCCGAATTCAAATGCTCGTCGGAGCGCATTGCACAGGTCCCGAAGGACCCACTCCCCGACATCGCCTTCATCGGGCGGAGCAACGTCGGGAAGTCGTCGCTCATCAACCTCCTCACCGGACGCCAGGGCCTGGCCAAAGTCTCCGGAACGCCCGGCAAGACCCGCCTGATCAACCACTTCCGCATCAACGACGCATGGTATCTGGTCGACCTCCCGGGTTACGGATACGCCCGCACCTCGAAGGTCCAGCGGGGTGAATTCTCGAAACTCATCACCGATTACGTCCTCCGCTGCGAAAAACTCCACTTCCTCTTCGTGCTGGTCGACATCCGGCTCGAACCCCAGCGCATCGACCTGCGCTTCATCGAGATGCTCGGCGAAAACGGCGTGCCCTTCGGAATCATCTTCACCAAGGCCGACAAACTCTCCAAAACCCAGCGCGAAAAGAGTGTCGAACGCTTCCGGACGGCGCTCTCCGAACAGTGGGAGGAACTGCCGCCCATGCTGGTCAGCTCCTCGGAACGGGGACTCGGACGCGACGAAATCCTGGATTTCATCGATTCCATCCTGAAAGTTTAATTTTTGTTGATAATTAGCGCCCCCCGGGGCGCATTTTTTCATCCTATTGTCCTATCTTTGCAACGTCAAAATCCCCGTAACCTATGGCTATCCACAAAATCAAAATCTTTTCCGGCCGCGGCTCGGAATACCTCGCCAAGAAGATCGCCGCAAGTTTCGGCACCACTCTCGGTCAGGTCGAAGTGCTGCGCTTCAGCGACGGCGAATTCCAGCCCTGCTACAACGAATCGATCCGCGGATGCACGGTATTCATCATCCAGTCGACCTTCCCGCCCTCGGACAACCTCATGGAGCTGCTCATGATGATCGACGCCGCACGCCGCGCATCGGCATACAAGGTCGTCGCCGTGATGCCCTACTTCGGCTGGGCCCGCCAGGACCGCAAGGACCGCCCCCGCGTGCCGATCGGAGCCAAACTGGTAGCCAACCTCCTGATGGCCGCAGGCGTCGACCGCGTGATGACCATGGACCTCCATGCCGACCAGATTCAGGGATTCTTCGACATTCCCGTCGATGCACTCTACGCCAGCGGCATCTTCGTGCCCTACATCAAGAGCCTCAACATCGAAGACCTCTCGATCGCTGCCCCCGACATGGGCGGCGCCAAACGCGCCAACACCTACGCCAAACACCTCGGAACCCCGATCATCATCTCCCACAAGGAGCGTGCGAAAGCCAACGTCGTGGGCAAGATGACCGCCATCGGCGAGGTCGAGGGCCGCAATATCCTGATCGTCGACGACATGATCGACACGGCCGGCACGATCTGCATGGCTGCCGACATGCTCATGTCGCGCGGTGCGAAGAGCGTGCGGGCCGCCATCACCCACCCCGTGCTGTCGGGTCCCGCCTACGAGCGCATCAACGACAGCGCCCTGGAGGAGGTGATCGTCACCGACACCATTCCGCTCAACCCCGACAAGGACCTGCACAAGTTCACGGTACTCTCGGTGGCCGACATCTTCGCCGACGTCATCGAGCGCGTCCACAACTACAAGGAGATCTCCTCGATCTTCTTCAAATAGGCGGGCCGGACAGGCGCGGCGCAACACAAACGGCGCAACGCAACAGGTGTCGGGCAGGCGCGGCGCAACACAAACGGCACAACCAAGCAACGTCAGACTACCGCATACGAAAATCTCCCCTGCCGCAACAACGCGACAGGGGAGAATCTTTTTCCTGAACCGGGAGGGGCCCCCGATACGCTCCAATCAGTCGGAGCCAAACCCGGCTGGCCCAAATCCGAACGCCGCCATCCCCGGATCGGATAACCCAAGCGCGGGACGCTATTCACCGCCGCTCTCCCGCTCCCGGTCCTGCTCACGATCCTTGTCCCGATCCTTGTCCCGATCCTTGTCCCGGTCGCCGCGCGTGCGGGTGCGGACATACTCCGTAGGCAGGCACCCCACGTGCTTCTTGAAACTCGTGGCGAAATAGGAGGGCGAATTGAAGCCCACCATCGAACTGATCTCCGAAATCGAATACTTGCGGTCCATCAACAGCCTGCAGGCGTAGTTGAAACGGATCTTGCGAATGAACTTCGTGGCCGATTCGCCCGTGATGGACTTCATCTTCAGGTGGAGGTTCGAACGGCTCATGCACAACGCCTTGCTGAAATCGTTCGACGAGAACTCCTCGTTGTCCATGTTCTCCTCGACGATCCGGATCGCCTTCTTCAGGAACTCCCCGTCCATCGAATTCGAGGTGATCTTGTCGGGATCGATCTCCCCGTCGTCCGAATAGTGGTGACGCATCCGGTAACGGGCCTTCAACAGGTTCTGGACCTTGGCCGAAAGGAGCGAGATCGACAACGGCATCGGCAGATAGCTGTCCGCCCCGGCCTCGATGCCCGAGATCTGCTCTTCGAGGCTCCCCTCCGTGGCGAGGATCACCACCGGAATATGGCACGTGCGGATGTTCTGCTTCACGGCCTGGCAGAGTTTCAGTCCGTCCAGTCCCGGCAACAGCCGGTCGGCAATGATCAGATCGGGCTCCAGGCTCTTCAGACGCTCCTGCGCCTCGTTTCCGTCGGCGACCGACACGACGTGGTAACGGATCCGGAAGTGGTCGGCAATATAACGCGCCACGTCGGGATTGGCCTCCGCAACGAGAATCGTCCCGCGCTTCTTCTCTTCGGGCTCCTCCACCGGAAGCTGTCCGTTCCCGTTCCCCGACCACTCCTCGGGCAGGAACTTCTCCGCATCGCGAAGAATCGTCGCACGCACGTCGTTCTCCCGGGCCCGTTTCTCCGCGGGATAGCTCTCCAGGTCGTCCGACAGCGTAATCGTAAACTCCGAATAGCGGTTCGGCTCGCTGCGCAGGGCGATCGTCCCCTGATGGAGCTCCACGATGCGCTGCACGATCGACAATCCGATGCCCGAGCCCGCCGAGGATTCGTCGACCTGATAGAAACGCTCGAAAATATGCTTCTGCTGCTCGGCCGTGATGCCGATGCCGCTGTCACGCACCTGGATGCGGAAGCACCCTTCGCCGCGCTGGAGCGCCACACGGATGATCCCGCCGTCGGGCGTGAACTTGAAGGCGTTCGAGAGGAGGTTCGTCACCATCATTTCGAGGAACATCCGGTCCACGGGAAGCGCCTCGCCCCGCAGGTCGGAGCTGAGGATGTAATCCATGTCGCGGTTCTGGGCCACCTCCTCGAACATCGAGAAGACCTCCGCGACGATGGCGTCCACGTCCTGCACGGCCACCCGCATCCGGAACATGCCCAGTTCGGCCTTGCGGTAGTCCAGCAGCTGATTGACGATATGCAGGAGCTTGAGGCTGTTGCGGTGGATGTAGTCGAGCCGCGAGGCGACGTATTTGTCCGACGTTCCGTGGTCGCGGATCTCCTGCAGCGGCGAGAGGATCAGCGTCAGCGGCGTGCGGAGTTCGTGCGAAAGGTTGATGTAGAAGCGGATCTTCTCCTGGCTCAGTTCCGCGACGGACTCCTTCTCCATGCGTTCCAGCCGCAGCTGCACCTTCATCTTCATGCGGCCGAAAACCGCAGCCAGCACACCCCCGACAGCCCCGAGGGCCAGGACAATCCACAGGAGTTTCGCCGCCAGCGTCTGCCACCACATCGGCAGCACGCGGATCTCGACCGCCGTCTCCCCGTCGCACCAGCGTCCGTCGTTGTTCGCGGCCCGGACCTTGAAGAGATAGCGTCCGGGCTTGAGGTTCGAGTAGCTGGCTTCGAGGTAGGAGGTCTCGTACCACCGGGTATTGAAGCCTTCGAGCTTGTAGGCGAAGGTGTTGCGGCCCGCGGACAGGGGATTCACCGCCACGAAGTGCACCGAGAAGATGTTGCGCTCCGACGGGAAGGCGGCCCGCACGACCCTTCCCAGCGAATCGCGTTCGATCCGCACCCGGCGGTCGTTCCCGGCATCGGCGACGGTGACCTCCGTAATCCGGGCCTGCGGCGCAAAGGGATTGTCCACCAGATCGTGGGGGCGGAACCAGGTGATACCCCCGATTCCCCCGAACCAGAAGACGCCGTCGCGGCTCCGGCAATAGGAGTAGGGATTGAACTGGTTGTTGGCGATCCCGTCGCGCAGGGTGTAGTTGCGGAAGGTGTTTTTCGGCACGTCGAAGCACGCCAGACCGGCATTGGTCGAGATCCAGAGGCGCGACAGTTCATCCTCCAGAATGCCGTACACCACGTCGTTGGGCAGTCCGTCGGCTGCGGCGAAGCGCGTGAAGCCGTGGTCCGCGGCATTGAAGCGGTAGAGTCCCTGGCGGGTTCCGATCCAGACGTTGCGGTGCGAATCCTCGGCAACGCACATCACGACGGCCTCCTTACGAAGGGGGGGGGAAACGCACTGGTCCGAAGTGGTCAGATCGCAGGCCAGCACCTGCCGCTGATCGGGCTGCCAGAGGTAGAGACCCGCCTGGGTGCCGATCCAGACCCGGCGTTTCGAATCGCGGAAGAGCGTCGTAATCGGAAGCGACCCCAACCGGGGTTCGTAATCGGTGCACGGATGCCGCGAGAATCGCCCCGCCGCGGGATCGAACGACAGCAGACCGTTGAGCGTCCCGACCCACAGCGTGCCGTCGTCCCCGTCGAGCAGGGCGTAACAGCTGTTGTTGATCGGGATCGAGGCATTGACAGAATAGTGGCGGGTCCGGTGCGAGGAGGCATCCATCCGGGTCAGGCCCCCGGCGTGGGTGCCGATCCAGAGGTTCCCGCGGCCGTCGGGAAGGATGCACTTGATATTGTTCGACAGCAGGGCGCCGTTCGCCGTATTGAACTCCGCGAACCGGCCCGTGCGGCGGTCGTAGAGGTTCACGCCGTCGTCGTTGGTCCCCACCCAGAGACTCTCCCCTGCGGGGTCCTCGACAATGCAGCTCACCGTATTGTCGCCCAGCGAATTGCGGGCCGGATCGTGGCGCAGCACCCCGAAACGCCGCGCCAGCGGATGGTAATAGCTCACCCCGCCGTAATAGGTTCCGAGCCAGACGCCCCGCTGGTCGTCGATGAAGATCGCACGGATGGAGTTGTGGCTCAAGGTCCCGGGACGGGGCGTATAGACGTATTTTTCGAAGTGTCCCGTGCGGGGGTCGAGGATCGACAGCCCGTCGAAGGTCCCGACCCACAGGCGCCCTTCGGAGTCGCTGCGCAGCACGCGGATGTAGTCCGACGCCAGTCCGGGATACGCCGCCGCCGTATAGCGGGCAACGACCTGCAGGGCCGAATCCAGCCGGTAGAGACCGTTTCCGTGGGTGGCGACCCAGTAGCCGCCGTCGGCCGGAATGATGCAGGCGATGTCGAAGCGGGCCATCTGCGGCAGCACCCGGATTGCGTTGCCGTAGGTCGACGAGTAGGTATAGACGCCGTCGGAGGTCCCGACCAGGAATCCGTCGCGCGAAGGGCACACGGTATGGACGCTGATTCCCTTGAGGTAGGTGCGGATTTCGAGCGAACGGCTCGCACGGTCGAAGAGAACGATGCCCAGGTCCGTAGCCAGCAGCAGGTTGCCGTCATTCTGACGCGCGATGTCGGAGACCTGCATGTTGTAGCCTTCGAGCCGGAAGTTCTCGAAGCGTTGCGTCGCGGCATCGTAGCACGAAAGGCCCGAAGAGGTTCCGACCCAGAGTTTCCCGCCGTCGGCGAGCAGGGCGCTGATCGCATTGTCGCCCAGGCTCTGCGGGTCGTTCTCGACGTGGCGGAAGACCTTGAACGAATAGCCGTCGTAGCAGTTCAGGCCGTCCTGCGTACCCATCCAGATGCGGCCCAGCGGGTCCTGGGCAATGGCCAGCACGGTCGATTGCGAGAGTCCGTCGTTGACCGACAGCGTCCGGAATTCGATCGTGGCGAAGGCCGGCACGGCAAACAAAACAGCAAACAGACCAAAGAGCGAGTATCGGAATTTAAGCATGGGCATCGTGTTATCAGGAGTAAAATTACGGTTTTTTTCGGAGAATTCCGCACCTTCGGCGGGTTTTTCGTCCGCCAAAAAGAGGACCGCCGGAGGTCGGGCCTCCGGCGGTTATCGAAAAACAGGGTCGTCAGCGGACCGAAGCCGGAACGATATCAACCAGTTCGCGGTCCGGCTCACCGGGCACACGGACGAGGGTGCTGCCCTCGACGGTCGAGGCTTCGGTATGGTAGAGCACGGCATGGCCGCGGGAGTCGGAGACTTCGAGCCGCGCGGGTCGCGAGGCGTCGAGTTCGGCGCGGACGGTCCACGCCCCGACCGTGAGGCTGCCGTCGGCATGACGCGCCAGCGGCAGCGGCTCCCGACCCGCAGGCGTGATGCGGAACACCGCCAGGAAACGCTGCGCACGGCTCTTCGCCGGGGTCGTGAACTCCGAATGCCACTGGTTCACATACTCCATCACCTTGCCGTCGGGGCCCGTGCGTTTTTTCCAGTTGATTGCCGGGGAGAAGAATTCGTCGGTGACATTCACCTCCAGACCACTTGAGGTAAAGAGGTCCATCCGCCCCACCGCCAGGCCGTTATCCGCCTCGACGGCCGTCGCATCGCCGGGCTGCGTCAGCCGGTGGTGGCTGTGCAGCAGCCACGTCCAGGTGATCGGTTCGCGGGCCGCCAGCTCGTCGTAGAGGACGATCACGTCGGGCTTCAGGAAGAGGAAGTGGCGCCGGAAGCGCGTCACACCCGGATCCCCGAGGCCGTTCTCGCGCGTATAGGCCACACCGGACTTCTCCATGCGGTCGATCCAGAAGGGTGTGCGGATCGAGTCGTAGGCGTGCGAAGCGTCGCCCAGCGTGTAGGTCAGCGCCTCGGTATCGGCGAAGCGCGCCAGCCAGCCGTAGCCGTTCTCGCCGATCACCTGCGCCAGTCCGTCGGCCAGGATCGTATTGTGCCCCCGCGAGCGGTAGTGCAGCAGCGTATGTTTGTCGTTGAAATTCGAGTAGTAGCCCGTGCCCCCGAAGAGCTGACGGCCGCCGTAGTTGATCGTAAAGCCGTTGTGGGCGGCGTGGGCGTGGCCCGTCGAACCGAACGGCAGCGCGAAGAAGGCCGCCATCAGGTCGTCCGACGCATCGGCCGGGTCGGTGTGCATCAGCGAAAAGCCCGCATCGGGATAGAACCGCGACGTATTGCGCGCCGGAGCCACGGGAGCCACGCAGCCGAGGGGTTTGTCCGTCAGGATGCGGTAGAGCGTGAAGCCCTTCGAACGGTAGAGGTTCTGCGGGTCCGGGCCGATCAGTTGGTCGGCATACCAGCGCGCCTCGCCGCTGCCGGTCTCGCGCGCCAGCGCATCGGCAAAGCCCATGTAGAGTTGCGACGGCGTGGTCATCTTCTCGTAGTCGTCGCCGAAGCCCGTGGCGTAGGAGCCCTTCGGGAAGGAGTAGACCAGGAACGACGGCAGGTTGCGGTACCACGGCAGCGCGAAGAAGTCCGTCCCCGTCAGGCGCGTCAGTACGAACGGCACGTAGATGAAGGTCACCAGATTGGCCTGCATGTAGCTGCTGCCGTCGTGCCAGCCGCCGTCGTCGCCCCCGAGGATCGGGAAGCGCCCGCACCACACCTCGTAGCAGTAGCGCAGCCACCGCTCCGCTTCGGGCAGGTCGCCCAGCGTCGCAATCGCCGTGAAGAAGAAGTTCCGGAAGGTATGCTGCCAGACGTGGTTGTCCATCGAATGGCACTCGAAATCGCGCACGTACTGCCGGTAGAAGCGTTCGCCGCGCACGCGGATCGCTTCGAGCACCGCCGCACGCTCCTCCGCCGTCATGCGGTCGCACGCCGTGTCGTAGCCGAAGGCCAGGCCGTACATGATCGCCGAGCGGTTGAAGTCCTCCGACGTGGCGTCGCTGTCGACGGGCATCGCCGCCACGTGCCGCGCATGGCGAACCACGGCGTCCAGAAAGGCTTCCTCGCCCGAAAGCAGCCACGCCAGCGAAAAGTCGACGATCGGCTGGGTGGCCACCTCGCCGAACTTGTGGTACATGAAGTTGATGAGCGAGCGTTTCTGGAAGGGCGACATCCCGGTCGTGTCGCGCGGCCGCGTCGGGGCGATCGGCACCAGGTCCATGTCGATGCGTTTCCGCGCACGGCCGAGGAACTCCCGGGCCTCGGGGTTCGACGCCGTGCGGGTGCGGAACGACTGGAGGCCGTCGCGCGTGACATAGAGCCGGTGGTGGGGCGTCTCGGCGATCCGGCGCACGAGCTCGTCACCCGTCGGGGTGGCGAAGCGCCGCGCGGTGTCCGCAACGGTGAAGTCGCAAGCCGCGGAACGTTGCGACGCCCCGTCCCGCGTGAAGGTCGTCACCCGCCACCAGTAGCGGCCCGGCGCCAGCGGCCGGTGGAGTGCCCAGACGGCCCACTCCTGATCGCCGGTCAGCATCCTGTCGGCCGGGAAGTCGGGCGACGGGGCCAGTTCGACCCGGTAGCCCGTGACCTCCTTCCCGCCCGCGGGCCAGAGCAGCGACGGCGGATTCTGCGTCACGCAAACCCCTCCGGCAGGCTGCATCCACGCCCGGTAGCGGGGGCGCAGCGCCTGTTTGTCAAGGTGTTGTTCGGCGGCCGGGATATCGGAAGGTCGGCCCGCAGCGGATTCATCGGCGGGTTGTGCCGCAGACTGTGCCGCGGATTGTGTTGCAGGCTGTGCTGCAGATTGTGCCGCGGCTCCGAAGGCCGTCAGCAGCAGCGCCAGCAGCGTGATGGTTCGTTTCATGATCGGTTCGTTTTACGGAAAAGTTACCCGAGGGAGTAACGTTTGTTTTCAATCAGCGGCCCGATAATGTTCGTGATGAACGAGATCACGAACCAGAAGAGCATGATCAGCCCCACCAGTGCATAGTTGCGTCTCATCGTCACGCCTTCTTTCCGAGAATCAGACCCGCAGCCCCGAGGCTCCCGGCCCGGTTGCCGAGCTGCGCAGCCACAATTTCGGTCTCCGCACCGCACACATCCATCATCTGACGACGCACCCCTTCACGCAGGCGTTCCAGATAGAAGGGGCCCGCCTCGGAGATCCCACCCCCGACGACGACCCGCTGCGGCGCGAAAAGATTCACCATCGAGGCGATGCCGTGCGAGAGGTACATCCAGTGCTCCTCCAGCGCCCGGACGGCCGCCGCATCCCCCGCTTCGTAGCGGCGAACCACCTCGCGGCCGTCGGCCTCCGACGCACCGCTCAGTTCGCGGAAGCGACGCACCAACGCCGAAGTCGAGGCGTAGTGCTCCAGGCACCCCACCCCGCCGCAGGCACAGTGTTCGCCGTCGCACTTGACCGTAATGTGGCCCATCTCCATGCCGCGGCCGCGGTAGCCGCGGAAGAGGCGGCCGTCGATCAGCACCCCACAGCCGATCCCGGTCCCCACCGTCACGAAAACCACGTCCGTAGCCCCCCGGGCCGCTCCGTAGAGCGTCTCGCCCAAAGCCATGGCGTTGGCGTCGTTTCCGGCCACGGCCCCCAGTCCCGTGGCCGCCTCAATCCGCGACGCGAGCGGGACGTTCTCCCAGCCCGCGATATTCTCCGCACCGCCCAGCACCGTGCGGCCGTCGGCCGAGACCACGCCCGGGGTGCCGATCCCGACCCCCGCAAGCTCCAGCCCCGCCCCGGCGGCATACGCCCGGCAGGCTTCGATGCCCTTTATGATCTGTTCCAGCACCGCGTCGGCGCCCTCCGCAGCCCGGGAGCCATGCTCCCCGCTGAAGAGAATCCGCCCCGACGCGGCGACCACGGCGTACTTCACCGAAGTGCCGCCGAGGTCGATTCCTATGGCATGGCGCTCCATCGTCAGGCCCGTTCCACCCAGATCGGCGACGACCAGCCCCACTGTCCGTCGCGCTGGCGCACCCGCACGTAATAGTAATCCGTATCGCGCTGCGCCTCCGTGTCGACCATGCGGTGTCCGACGCAGAAGGCCGCCTCGGGCTGTGCACGCTCGAACTGGACCGCCTCCGAAAGCCAACCCCGCAGGAAGTGCGCCCGAGCCCCTTCGAGCAGTTCGCCGATCGTGTGCTCGTAGCTCCGGCCGTTGAACTCCGCCACGAGCCGCGCCGTGCGCGGAGCCGTGATGTCGAGCACCACGCCCTGCATCGCCGGGGTCATCACGTTGGGGTTCTTCGACGAATAGAGGTCCAGCGCCACATGCCGCGCGTCGCGCTCCACGACGCGGTTCACGCGCGTGTGGAACTCCGTCTCGCCCGGCTGCGGCGAGGTGAAGGCCGCCCCGCGGAAGCAGGTCTGCAGGTCGGTGATCGACCCCTCGGTCAACCGCAGGGCGCCCGTCCAGTGGACGTACTCCTCCTCGCGGTTCCAGCCGAAGTTGACCTTCACCTTCGTGCGGATCACCTCGTCGGAAGGTGCCGCCGCACGGTGCGGGCCGTTCAGACGCGCCACGCACTGCCCGTTCTTGATCAGGTCGACGTAGTCGATGGCGTTCTGCGCCTCGACATTGAGGTAGATCTCCCGGCGAGAGGCACGGATCACGTCGCCCCCTACCCCGCCGTTGATGCGGAAGTCGATCTTGATCTTGTCGCCCGTCACGCCGCAGACGTGACGTTTGCCCATCTGCTCCCACAGCGCGTCGCGGTCGAGCGACGGGGCGTAGACGCCGATGCGGCCGTCGCCGTAGCTGCCCGGGTAACCGGCGTGCTGATCCGTCGAGCACATCAGGCCGAACTTGTGGCCCTGCTCCAGCCCGTACTGGATCGAACCCTCCCAGATGCGCGGGCCCATGTCGTGCAGGTAGTCGTAGTCGCCCGTGTCGCTCTCCGCAAGGCCGTGGCGCGAGAACATCTCCACGAACGGCAGCTGCGGGTCGTTATCCGAAAAAGCCGCCCAGTTGTAGCCCCGGAATCCGGTCTGGTAGCCCATGTGGTGCGGCGTGACGTAGCAGGCGTACTCCCGAAGCCGCTCCTTCAGGTCGGGAACCGACGTGCACTCCACCAGCGGCACGTCGAAATCGCGGAACAGCGCCACGTGGTCGCCGTGCTCCATGCTGTGGCACTCGTAGGAGACGAACGTCAGGAACTCGCCCGGGCGGTTCGCCGCCTCGACCATCCGGCGGTACTTCTCATAGCCCCCGGCCCGCAGGCGCTTGAAGGCCTCGGTGTGATAGCCGATCACCCAGTTCAGCCGCGGGTCGTTCTCGCCCGGGATGTCGGGCCACAGGGCGTGCGGCGTCACCGACACGAAGTCGAGCTGCTGCGCCGCGGCCGCCAGGGCGTCCGACAGGTCGCCGTGGCCGTAGGTCACGTTGCAGTGGTTGTGCACATCGCCCCAGAAGACCTTCAGGTCCCGGAGCGAGGGAAAGCCCTTCTTCACCTCGTCGGGAAGCGACTCCCGATCCCCGAGGCGCGAGCAGCCCGGCAGGGCGTTCGCCGCCGCCAGACCCAGCAGGGTCCATCCCGAAGTTTTCAGAAATTCTCGTCTGTCCATATCCGTTGCAGTTTTGGGTCGGGGCCGGAACGTCGCCCGCTCCCCGAATCGATTATTGATGGTTCGTGTTCGTTCGTCAGAGTTTGTCCGCCCCCTGGAAGAATTCGTACTCCCGCTCGCAGGGGTCCGTATCCCCGCACTCCGTCTGGAGCTTTTCGAGCTCCCGGTGGAGTTCCTGGCGGATGTCGGCATAGGCCGGGTCGTTATAGACGTTCTGCATCTCGTGCGGGTCGTGCTTCAGGTCGTAGAGCTCCCACTCGTCAACGTCGTTGTAGAAGTGGATGAGCTTATAGTCAGCCGTGCGGATGCCGTAGTGGCGCTTCACGGAGTGCCACGAGGGGTATTCGTAGTAGTGGTAGTAGACCCCCGTGCGCCACCCCTCGGGAGCCTGGCCGCCCGAGGTCAGCACCCCGCGCAGCGAACGCCCCTGCATGTCGTCGGGAACCGGCAGCCCCGCCATGTCGACGAACGTCGGCGCCAGGTCGATGTTCATGGCCAGCGCCCGGCTCCGCGTCCCGGCCCCCACGGCCTTCGGGTAGCGCACCAGCAGCGGCGTGCGCTGGCACTCCTCGTACATGAAGCGCTTGTCGAACCAGCCGTGCTCGCCCAGGAAGAAGCCCTGGTCCGACGTGTAGACGATGATCGTGTTGTCCAGCTCGCCGATCTGCTCCAGGTAGTCCAGCAGACGGCCGACGTTCTCGTCCACGGCCTTGATCACCGCGCAGTAGTCCTTCATGTACTGCTGGTACTTCCAGCGCGTCATCTCCTCGGGCGCGGCCGTCCGCTTCAACTGCTCGTACTCGGCGATGCGCGAAGCGTAGGCCTCGTTCCAGCGCGCCTTCTCGGCATCGGTCATCCGGTTGTAGGCCGCCTGGTACTGCATCACGCTGCTCCGCCAGTCGTTCGCTCGCGACACATCGTCCCGGTTCGCGTCGCCCGTCGTCTCCAGCTCGTAGGACTGCGCCAGCTGCTCGGGCGTCATCAGCTTCAGGTCCCACTCGGGCCACATGTCGCGCCCGATCTCCATCGCCTGCTCGCGCGCGGCGCTCCCGCGCCCCGCGTAGTCGTCCAGCAGGTTGAAAGGCTCGGGATAGACCCGCGCGTCGTTCATCCCCAGGTGGCGCTGCGCAGGCATCCAGTTGCGGTGCGGCGCCTTATGGTAGTAGAGCATCGCAAAGGGCCGCGAGGGATCGCGCCCTTCGAGAAACGAGATCGCCTTGTCGGTGATGATGTCCGTGACATAGCCCTCCTCGACGCGCTCCTCGCCGTTTTCGATGAACAGCGGCGCGTAGTATTCGCCCTGTCCCACGAGGATGCTCCAGAAATCGAAGCCCTGCGGGTCGGAGTTCAGGTGCCATTTGCCGATCATCGCCGTCTGGTAACCCGCCGCATGGAGCAGTTTGGGGAAGGTCTGCTGGTCGCCGTCGAACGTGCGCGAATTGTCCGTGAAGCCGTTCACGTGGCTGTACTTGCCCGTGAGGATGCAGGCCCGCGAAGGTCCCGAAATGGCGTTCGAGACGTAGCAGTTCTCGAAGAGCATCCCTTCGCGCGCCAGCCGGTCCAGGTTCGGAGTCTCGACCAGCAGGCTCCCGTAGCAGCTCATGGCCTGCGCCGTGTGGTCGTCGGTCATCATCACCAGAATGTTGGGGCGCTTGGGCTGCCCCCCGCCGCAACCCGCAAGGGTCGCCAGCGTCAGCGGCACGGCAGCGTAACGAACGCCCGTCCGCAAGGTTTCGAGGTTTTTCATAAAGTTTTGGTTCCGGTCAACGGAGTTTGGTTGTTCGTGTCAAGGGTTCGGATGCCGGGGTCGGGTCGGATCGGCAGGTCCGGGTCGCAGGCCGTTCGGCGGGTCCGGGAGGGCGGGTCGGCAGGGCCGGGTCGCGGGCTGTTCGGCGGGTCCGGGTCGGCAGATCCGGGTTGCAGGACATTCGGCGGGCCCGGCTGTCGGGGCGGAGAGAAGGCCGGGCCAGCACGGCAGGCTGACGGCCAGAACACTCCGCGGGATCACTCCCCGGTTCGGGCGTAAGGGGTCATATTCCGGATCAGGCGCTGCTCGCCGATCCGCACGCCCCACTCGTAAAGCGCCCGGCGCAGGCGGGCAAGCTCCCCGGCATAGCGGCCATCGACGGCCAGATTGACCATCTCGCCCGGATCGGACTGCAGGTCGTAAAGCGCCTCGCGGTTGCGGCCCCACTGGTAGAGCACATACTTGTAGCGGGGTCCGACGATGCTCCAGCCGCGCATCCCCACACCCGAAAGCAGCGTCTCGACGAAGACCTCCTCGTGGAGCGTCTCCGCACGCCCTTCGGCCACGGGGCGCAGGCTCCGGCCCCGGTAACGCGCCGGATCGAGCGCCACGCCCGCATAGTCGCACACCGTGGCGTAGAGGTCCAGCCCCACGTTCGACAGCGCCGCGGTGTTCACCGCACCCCGCAGCCCCCGGCCCTTCGGCGACTTGACGATCAGCGGCACGTTGACGACCTCCTCCTGCAGGTTCCACTTCTGGTTCCAGCCGTGGGCCGCCGCGCCGTCGCCGTGGTCCGACAGGAAGAGGATCACCGCATCGTCGTAAAGACCGTATTTTTTGAGCACCCCGACGATCCGCCCCACCTCGCGGTCGACCCGCTCGACAAAACGGTAGTAGGCATAAAGGTAGCGGCGCCAGTCGTCCTGGGTATAGGTGTAGGTGTCGTGGTAGCGGGGCGAGGCGGCGCGTTCCAACGTCAGGGCCTCGGCCGCATAGGTCGAGGGCATGAAGTTCGCCGGAAGATTCGGGCACTCCCCCGTCGCGAAGGGTTCCAGTTCGCCGTACTGGAGGGTCTCGTTGCGGCCGTATTCGCAGATCTCGTGCGGATTGAGCAGCGACGCCACCAGGAAGAGGGGCTTGTCGCCGTCGTAATCCCCGAGCGCCTCGTCGCACGCCGCAGCCAGCGTCGGGTCGCCCATCTTCGCGATGCGCCGGAATCCCGTGCCCGAATCGGGGAGGTTCACTTCCGGGACGTGCCACTTCCCGGCGTAGAGGCATTCGTAACCCGCCGCCGCGATGCGGTGCCCGATCCCTTCGCGCATGGCTTCGGCCGTCGGGCGCACGCCGTTGTCGGTGGCCCCCACCTCGAAGGGCATCCGGCCCGTGATGAGCGAGGCCCGGCACGGTCCGCTCAGCGGATAGGGGCAGTAGGCCCGCGTGAAACGAACGCCGTCGGCCGCCAGGGAATCCATCGCCGGGGTTCGGACCCACGGATTCCCGGCACACGACAGGGCTCCGGCCGTCTGCTGGTCGGTCATGATGACGATGATGTCTGGTTGCTGCCCGGCGGAGGGTGCAGGCTTCGAAATCGGGGCGGCGGAGGCATCGGCGGCCGTCGCTACGGCGGCAAGAACCGCCGCCAAAGCGGAAGTGTTCAGGTCGGTCATAAGCGGTTTCAGGTTCCCGGAGGACCGGGTTCGGGCAGCCGTGCGCGACGACCCCGAAGCAGGCGGGTCGGCGGCAGGCCGCAGCGGCGGAACCGGAGGTCCGGACGGTTTTTCAGTATGGCAAATTTAGGAAAAAGCGCTCGCCCGGGCCCCGGCGTTTGTCCCCAAAATCCCGGATCGTGTGCAAAACTCTTTCGATTTTGTAGAATCGAATCCCAAATTTGTCCTAAAACCCCGCCGCAAGCCCCTCCCGAGGCCGAAATTCGACAAATGCGGCATCCGGTTGCACAAATCTGATACTCCTTTGCAGAATTTCCGCCGAGGTTTGTGAGATTCTGATAAAAGAGCTCGCCGCTTTGTCGTATCTTTGTCTTTGCGCCGGAATCCCCGGACGCCGCGGTCCGGCCGCGGAATCCGAAGTCCGCAGACGCCTCCGAAACCCTGAAACCACCCAAACCGAAAACCTGCGACACCCATGAAAACCGCCAAACTCCTCGCCCCGCTGCTGGCCCTGCTCCTCGGCCTGCCGGGAATGGCCCAAACCGATTCGACCGTCTTCGCCCTGCTCGACCTCACCCGCCCCGGACTCGAAGAGGTCGCCCGATATCACGCCGCAGGCAACGACCCGGCAGCCGCCGACGTCCTGCTGGCCTATTTCCGCAACCGCACCTCGGTCCGCTGCCCCGGAGTCGAGACCGACGCCCCGGAGATCACCCCCGACGAGCAGCGCTGGGCCGACGAAGCCCTCGAACACCGCTTCTTCGTCCATTCGGGCTACCAGCCCTCCTATTTCTATGGCAACGACATCGACTGGCAGTACTGGCCCGTGCGGGACAACGAACTCCGCTGGCAGTTGCACCGCATGAAGTGGTGGGTCCCCATGGGAAAGGCATACCGCCGCTCGGGCGACGAACGCTACGCTGCGGAGTGGTGCGCCGAATACCTCGACTGGATCCGCAAGAACCCCCTCACCGAGTATGACGAAAGCCGAATCGGCGACTGGACCTCGGCCGACAACGTCTACTTCGCCTGGCGGCCCCTCGAAGTGAGCGACCGTCTGGAGTTCCAGATCCACCAGTTCCTCTACTTCCTGCCCGCCCGGGCATTCGACGGGGAGTTCCTCCTGCAGTTCCTCGAAAACTACCACCGTCACGCCGAACACATCACCCGACACTTCTCCGCCTCGGGCAACCACCTGCTGTTCCAGGCCCAGCGGCTGCTCTTCGCCGGGGCCTTCTTCCCCGAGTTCCGCGACGCCGCTCACTGGCGCGCCACCGGCGTCGAGATCCTCAACCGCGAAATCCGCAAACAGGTCTACGACGACGGTATGCAGTACGAACTCGACCCCCACTACCACCTGGAGTCGATCAACATCTTCTTCAAGGCCCTGCAGATGATGGACGCCAACGGCTACCGCGGCGAATTCCCCGCCGAATACCTCACGACCGTCGAACGCATGATCGACGTCCACCTCAACTGCTCCTACCCCGACTACACCACCCCGCTCTTCAGCGACAACCGGCAGCAGGAGAAGGCTCACCTGCTCGAATCCTACCGCGAATGGCTGACGGTATTCCCCGAAAACGCCCTCATCCGCGAACGTGCCACACAGGGGGATGAAGGCTGCGCTCCGGGGTATCTCTCGCGAGCGTTCCGCACCTCGGGATTCTACGTCCTGCGCAACGGCTGGGACAACGACGCCACGGTGATGATCCTCAAGGCCGGGCCCCAGGCCTTCTGGCACTGCCAGCCCGACAACGGGACCTTCGAAATCTGGCACCGCGGCCGCAACTTCTTTCCCGATTCGGGCAGCTACGTATACGGCGGCGACAGCGCCGTACTGGCCCAGCGAAACTGGTTCCGACAGACCCGCGTGCACAACACCCTGACGCTCGACGGCCGCAACCTCGATGCAACCGACTCGAAGTGCCTCCGCTGGGAGACCGTCGGCGGAACCGACATCCTCACGGTCGAGAACCCCTCCTACGAGGGCCTTGCGCACCGGCGCACGGTGTGGTTCGTCGACCGGCGCTTCTTCGTCATCGAGGATGTGGCCGCAGGCGAGGCCGCGGGCCGCGTCGCCCTGCACTACAACCTCGCGGAGGGCCAGCCCGAAGAGGAGCTCGCGGCCGGGCGCGTCGCAACCCGTTTCGAGGATGGGAACAACCTCCTCGTACAGGTCTTCGGGGCCGAAGCTGCGGAGCCGCAGGAGGGGTGGGTTTCGCACGTCTACCGTTCGCGCAACCCCCGTCCGGCCTACGCCTTCACGGCGGAGAAACAGCCCGGCAGGGAGGTGCGTTTCATCACCGTCCTGCTCCCCGCCGAACGCCCCGCCGAAGCCAAAATCAAGGCCGAACGCCGCCGCGGCGCCATCCGCGTGACGGTCGACGGCCGGAAATACGTCCTGAAATAGTTCAAAAAAACATACAACCGAAAAACCAGGAAAACCGACATGAAACGAATCGTGATGATCGGCTGCGCCCTGCTGGCATTCGCCTCGGCAGCGGCAGCCGCGGAACCGGTAAAACCGACGCTCGGCGATGAAAAATCGCTCTACGACCTGCTGGACCTCGAACGCCCGGAGCTCAAGAACGTGAAAAAGGCCGTCGAGAAGGGGAACATCCCCGCCGCAGACAAGGAGCTGCTCAAGTATTTCCGCACACGAAAACCCGTGCAGCTCTTCGGGCTCGACCTCGAAAACATCAAGGTCAGCAAACTCGAACAGCGCCAGGCCGACGAAGCCCTCGAACACAAGTTCTACGCCCACAAGGGCTATCAGCCCTCCTACTTCTACGGCGACGACATCGACTGGCGATACTGGCCCGTGCGGGACAACGAACTCCGCTGGCAGCTCCACCGCCACTACTGGTTCATTCCGCTGGCCAAGTGCTACTACCTGACCCGCGACAACCGCTACATCGACGCCTGGATCGACCAGTACACCGACTGGGTGAAAAAAAACCCGCTGGACGGCGTCGAGCGCCTCAAGGCCGCCGGAGCCTCCGAGGAGGAGATCGCCGCCGAACGCGAAAACATCCGATTCGCATGGCGGCCCATGGAGGCCGGACGACGGCTGCAGGACCTGCTGACGGAGTTCGCACTGACGATTCAGTCGCCGCGCTTCACGCCCGAATTCCTCAACCTCTTCCTGCGCACCTACCGCCAGCACGCCGACCACATCCTGCACAACTATTCGAAGCAGGGCAACCACCTGCTCTTCGAGGCCCAGCGGATGCTCTTCGCAGGCATCTACTTCCCGGAGTTCCGCGAAGCCCCCGAGTGGCGCCGCAGCGGCATCGAGATCCTCAACCGCGAAATCGGCGTCCAGGTCTATCCCGACGGGATGCAGTTCGAACTGGACTTCGGATACCACATCGCCGCCATCGACATCTTCCTCAAGGCCCTCGGCATGGCCCGTCAGAACGGTTTCGAGGACGAATTCCCCGCCTCCTACATCGAGACCGTCGGGAAGATGACCACCGTCACGTGGAACCTCCTCTTCCCCGACTACTCCAACCCGATGTTCGGCGACACCAAGAGCCACGACAAAGCCTCGCTCAAGAAGCAGTTCCGCAACTGGAGCCGCGTCTTCCCCGACGACCGCCAGCTCCAGTGGTTCGCCACGGAAGGCCGAAAAGGCGCTCTCCCCGACTGCACCTCGCAGCAGTTCCCCGCTTCGGGATTCTACGTCCTGCGCACGGGATGGGATACGGATGCCACCGTCACGGTCGTCAAGGCCGGGCCCCCGGCCTTCTGGCACAACCAGCCCGACAACGGAACCTTCGACTACTGGCGCCGCGGCCGCAACTTCTTCCCCGATTCGGGCAGCTACGTATACGGCGGCGACAGCGCCGTACTCGCCCAGCGCAACTGGTTCCGCCAGACCCGCGTGCACAACACCCTGACGCTCGACAACCGAAACCTCGACTCTACCGACTCGAAGCTCCTCTTGTGGAAGGCCGCGCCCGAAGAGACCGTACTCGTCACCGAGAACCCCTCCTACGAGGGTCTCACACACCGCCGGGCCTTCTTCGCCACGCAGGACGGGCTGCTCGTAATCGCCGACCTCGCCACGGGGGCGGCTGCCGGGACCGTCGGCGTGCACTTCAACCTCTGCCCCGGCAAGGTGGAGTTCGCCAAGGACGGCACGCTCCGCACGCTCTTCGATGACGGAAACAACATCCGCATCAAAAGCTCGGGGAGCGTTCCGGTGAAGATCCGGCAGGAAGAGGGATGGGTCTCGAACGCCTACCGCAAAAAGGAGGAGCGTCCGGCCTACGCCGTCGAGATGCCCAAGAAGGCCGGGGAGAGTCTCTGGCTCATCACCGTCATCACACCCGACGACGATGCCCGGAAGGGTTCGATCGCCATCGTCCCCGACCAGGAGAATACCGGCAGCCGGTTCGGCGTCGCAATCCGCGTCGGCGGCAAAACCTACCGTTTCGGCTATGAGCTCTGAGATGAAAACGATCGGAATCCTCGGGGCACTGCTCGTCGGGGCAGCGGCAGCGGCCCAGCAACCCGAACTGCAACCCATCGCCGAACGGGTGAACATCCAGGCCGATTCGGCACGCCGCGAACAGGTGATCGACGGCGAGTGGGTCGCCGTGGGAATCCGGAAGCCCGAGGCGCTGTGCCGCGACTACACCCGGATGTACGACGGAAAACCCTCCTTCCGCTTCACGCTCGGAGCGGAGGACAACACCCTCAAGGGATACAGCCCCGGCGAGACCAAGGGCCGCTCGGAACTCTCGTACTGCTACGCTACGGCCGCGGATTTCGCGGAGATGACGCCCGATGCCTATGCCGCCGCGCAGAAGATGAAGACCGTCTACCACCACGGCAAGGGAATTTGCCCCCAGGGTACGGCGTGGCGATACACCTTTGCCGTCTACGTCCCGAAAGAGCTCGACGGCCGGGTCTCGACCATCTTCGCACAGTGGCACGGAATGCCCGACCGAACGCTCGTGACGGATCCGGACGGCCGCGTCCGGCAGCTTTCGACGGAGGAGTTCGTCGCCCTGTACGATACGGTCGTCATCAAGAAGGAGGTCGCCTACCGCCGCGTCGAAGCCACCGACCGCAAGGGCCGCACGATCTGGAAGGCCGGAGATCCGACCGGCTGGAAGGTCGAACAGGGAGGATATCCCCCGCTGGCGTTCGGATTCTCCGGCGGATGGTTCTACATCAAGGCCAACTCCGACCGCCGCTGGTTCACCGACAAGGACGACCGTTGCAACGCCAACCCCGAGAAGGCCGGGGTAATGCAGCCCGTCACCTCGGAATTCAAGGCGTCGACAATCGCCGCCAAGATGCCCTTCGCGGAGTTCCCGAAGGACCGTTGGGTCACCTTCACCGTCGAGGTCCGCTGGACCCGCTACGGCGGTGAGGCCGAAACGATCCTGCAGCCCGGACGCCTCGACGTGGCGATGCTTTGCGACGGACAGTCCCGCAAGTTGGTCGACAACCGGGAGATCCTTATCGGACGCAATGACGAAGCCGGATACTACTTCAAATACGGCATTTATCGCGTGGCCGGAAGTACCGTGCCGGTCAGCTACAACCTCGCCGGATTCGCCCAGCAGCCAATCGACTGACCTCGCCGCCCCAACCCGAACACACCAAGCCCCGACTTTCCACCTCGGGGCTTTTTCATGCCGGAAAAGAGACGGGTGTCAACCTCAAAACCTGAGGGTGGCCCGGGACTGTCAGGTGTCGGGATTCGTCCGAAGCACGGAAGCTACCGGAGTGATCCGGCAGGTCGGCATCCCCGGTGTGCCGGTCTCGTAAGTCACGAAAAAAACCGATCGGAGGTATCCGATCGGTTTTTTTCGTCTCCGGAGGGCCGGACTATTCGTCCCAGCCGGGATTCTGCTTGCACTGCTTCATCAGGTCGAGATCCCGCTGCGGAATGGGCAGCAACTCGTGACGCCCCTCCACCGTAAAGCGCGCAACCGTATAATTGGCATTCGTAAACCAGTTCACCAACTCCTGGGCCGTGTTGCGGATCGTCGTGTAATAGATCCCCCAACGGATCAGGTCCTGCTTGCGGTGTCCCTCGAAGCAGAGCTCGTAGGCCCGCTCCTTGCGGATCGCCTCCCGCAGCTCCTCCTGCGAAAGCCCGTAGGAAAGATCGTGGTTCGTATCCCCGAACCCGCGGCGACGGACCGCATTCACCGCATCCACCGCATCCACAACAGAACCGCCCGACTCGTTCAACGCCTCGGCAAACAGCAGCAGTACGTCCGAATAACGCAGGATATACCAGTTGATGCACGACTTGTCGTTGTTGATCATGTAGTTCGCCGAATTGACGTACTTCTCCGTATCCCACTTCGCCGGGGTGAAGATCTGGCGCTGTTTGTTCAGATTATCCTCCGTCGGGTTGCTCACCGTCGAGAAGTAGGTGACAGGCCCGTCGCCCTTCGACGAATCGTATCTGTAGTCCGCAATCGACAGCGCCATGCGCGGGTCTTTATGCGACTCCCACTCCCGCGTGAAAGTATAGACCACCTTCCAGTTCGCGGCGTTACGTCCGCGCTTGCCCTCGACCGCATCGGCCAACACACCGTTCCACTTGCCGATACGCCCGGCCGTCTGATCGCTGTCCAGACTCGTCGGCGAGTAGAACGACACCTCGATCAGGCTCTCGCCCGCATCCCAGATCCCGTTGCAGGTGTTCGACCATACGGTCTCGTAATCCGGAATCAGACGGTGCTTGCCCGACTCCACAACCTGACGCGCCGCCTTCGCAGCCTCGGCCCATTTCGACTCGTCGCGCACCGGATAACCCGCCCACGTGCAGTAAACCTTCGCCAGCAGTCCCAGCGCCGCACCCTTCGAAAAACGGTAGGCGTTCGACGAACGCTTCGTATCGTCAACGGCCCACGGAAGAACCTCCGCAGCATATTTCAGATCCTCCTCGATGAAGGCATAGACCTCCTTCGGATCGGCCTGCACATACTCCGTGGCCGGAATGTTCGACTCCGCCGTCGACTTCACCAGCACTACGTTCCCGTACCAGCGGACCAGTTCGAAATAGAACAACGCACGCAGCGCCCGCGCTTCGCCCAGGCAGATCGTCGCCAACTCCCGGTTCGAGGAGTTCCAGCCGTCCATGCGCGACGAAACCGTCTCGATGAAATCGTTGGCGTCGTAGATCGACGAATAGAGCTTCTGCCACGTCTGCATGATCTGCGAGGTCGACGGGTTGTGCGAGTTGGTCGGAATCTCGCGGAACGACGTCGTCGCGCTGCCCTCGCACTGCGCGATGTCCGACGAAATGGTAAACAGCAGCGACAGATGATAGGAATACAGGTACTCGTTGGTCAGGTCCTTGTAGATGCCCATCAGCACCGTCTCGGCCTCCGAAGCGTTGTTCAGGTAGTTATCCTTGCCGACCTCCGTATAGGACTCCTCCTCCAGCAGATCGGAGCACGATACCCCGAAAAGAAGCCCCAGCGTCGACAAACCGTACAATAATATCTTTTTCATAATGCTCAAGCGTTTTTTTAGAATGTCAGGTCAAGTCCGACCGTATATACTTTGCTGCGCGGATAGGCGCCCCAGTCAAGCGACGGAGTCATCGGGTTCGAAGAGCGCATGTTCACCTCGGGATCGTAGCCCGTATAGCCCGTCACCACGAAGAGGTTCTGACCCGAGAAGTAGACCCGCAGTTTCGATACGTAGAATTTCCGCGTCCAGTGCTGCGGGAGCGTATAGCCCAGCGTCAGGCTCTTCAGTCGCAGGAACGAACCGTCCTCGATGAACCGCGAGTAGATCTCGTTCTTTACGTAACCGTCCCAGCGCGGCACGCTGTTCGAAGCGTTCGTCGCCGTCCAGCGGTCGGCAACCTCCGCCATCAGGTTCGCACGCTGGTCCTGCGACTGCGATGCGTAGATCCGCGTGGCGTTGTAGACGTCGTTGCCGTAGTTGAACTGGAACATGAAACTCAGATCCACACCCTTGTAGGAGAAGGTATTCGTGATACCGCCGTACCACTTCGGCGTACCGTTGCCGATCACCGTACGATCCGCGGCCGTGATCTTCCCGTCGCCGTCCACATCCTTGTACTTCACCACGCCAGGGCCGAATTCGCCGCTCGTATAGTGCGTCGACATGTCCACAACGCCCTCACGCAGACGCATCTCGCCCGTAGCCGCATCGACCACGAAATCCGAAGACTGGTAAACCCCGTCGAAGGCATATCCATAAATCAGACCCAGCGACTGGCCGACATAGGCGATATAGTCGTCGTTCGTATAATCGCTGTTCCAGCTCGCCTTGGAGGTCATCGACTTCGCTCCGTCGGCCAGGGCCCGCAGTTCGTTGCGGATGAACGAGATGTTGAAGTCCGTCGTCCAGCGGAACCCGCTCGCTGAAGCGATGTTCGTCGAGTTGATCGCCAGTTCGAGACCCTGGTTGCGGATCTTGCCCACATTCTGCCACTGCGACCCGAAACCCGAAACATACGCCTTGCTGGCCTCCATCAGCAGGTCCTTCGTATCCTTGAGGAAGACATCCGCCGTGATGTTCAACCGGTTGCGGAACAGACCCAGGTCGATACCGATATTCGTACTCTGCGATGCCTCCCACTTGAGGTCCTCGTTCGGAAGCTGCTTGGGCGAAAGCACCGTGATGAGGTTGTTCCCGTAGCCGTACTTGCCCTGCGAATAGAGCGTCAGCGAAAGGTAGTTCGTGATGCGGTCGTTACCTACCATACCCCAGCCGGCACGCAGCTTCAGGTTCGAAACCACGTCCTGATTCTTCATGAACGGCTCCTCCGAAATACGCCATGCCGCCGAGAACGAGGGGAAGTAACCCCACTTGTTGTTCTTCGAGAAAACCGTGGAACCGTCGGCCCGGATCGTCGCCGTGAAAAGGTAGCGGTCCTTGTAACTGTAGTTCCCGCGGGCAAAGAACGAAACCAGCATGTTGTCCGAACGGGACGAGGTCACCTGGCTCGGCGTAGCTCCCAGCCCCAGATTGTTGTTCCCCAGGTTGTCGAACGGAAAGTCCGTCGACTGGCCCTTGAGATACTCCGTACCCTTGAACGAGGTCTCCTGGCCCAGCATCACGTCGAAAGCGTGGCCGTTCTTCTTCTCATACTTGTAGGTCAGGTAGTTGAAGTTCGTCCAACGCACGTCGCGCGTCATCTGCGTCGAACCGTAGGGAGTCTGGCCGTTGCGGTAGGCCTCCTTCGAACCGTCGTAGTAGAACTGGTAGTAGCGCGTATTGGTCGTGAAGTAGGAACCCGCCGTGCGGAAGCTCCACCCCTTGCCGAGGTTGAAGTTCAGGGCCACGTTTCCGGACCACATCTCCGCCTTGCGCGTGTTGGTCACCGACTCAGCCTGCTTGATCGGGTTCACCTGCGAAAGCGACTCCGACGACTCCAGCTCCAGCGGGTCGATTGCCGAATTCAACAACTCCTCGTCGGTCATCCGAATGCCGCCCGTCGGACGCGCACGCAGAATCTGACCCAGCATGTTGAAACGTCCGTTATCACCCGAAGTACCCACACCGCGCTTGTCCGTGAAGGCGTAGTTCACCGTCGCGTCGACGGTCAGCAGTTTCGAAACCTTGTGGCTCACGCGCATCTTCGCCGTGATCTTGTTGAAGGCGCTGTTCCTGAAGATACCGTTCTCCAGGAAGTCCGAGAACGAGAAGGCATACTTCGTGCGGTCCGAACCGCCCGACACCGAGACATTGTGATCCTGCGACCACGTCGGCTGGAAGGTCTCGCTCTGCCAGTCGATGCCCGAAACCCCGATGTAGTCGTCAATCGTCTGGTAACGATACGGATTGCCGTTATCGTCGTTGCCGACCTTGTAGTAGGTGTCGCCGAACTTGTCGGGCCACGCCTCGGTCTGCAGACGCACGAATTCGTAGGGCGAAAGCAGGTCGAGCGTCTTCGAGATCTCGCGGTAGCTCGCAGAACCGTTGTAGGTCACCACCGGGCGGCCCTTCTTACCGGACTTGGTCGTCACCATCACCACACCGTTCGCAGCCCGCGAACCGTAGATCGCCGACGACGAGGCATCCTTCAGCACCTCGATCGAGGCAATATCCGAATTCGAAAGGTAGTCGATGTTGTCAACCTGGAAGCCGTCGACGATGTAAAGCGGCGTGGTGTCCCCGTTGACCGACCCGATACCGCGGATCTTGATGTCGAAACCCGCACCCGGCGTACCGTCCGTCGCCGTGATCTGCACTCCCGCGATCTGGCCTCCCAGCGCCTCCATCACCGAGCCCGACTTGAAGCCCTCGACATCCTTGGCCGAAACCGAAGCAATCGAACCCGTCAGGTCGCTGCGCTTCTGCGCACCGTAACCCACCACAACCACTTCATCCATGATGTTGGCTTCGGGCTCCAGCGTCACATTGATCGTCGTCTGAGCCAGCACCGTAATCTCCTGCGGCTTGTAGCCCAGGTAGGAGAAAACCAGCACCGAACCCTTCTTCACCGAGAGGTTGTACACACCGTTCAGGTCCGTCGAGACACCCTGCGTCGTGCCCTTCACCACGACGTTGGCTCCGATGGCCGGCTGTCCGTTCTCGTCGACCACCTTGCCCGTTATCTTGTTCTGGGCCGTGGCCGCGAAGGCCACTACCAGGGCGAGAAGGGTCAGAACCCCTCTCAGCCCGAATGCCCGTTTCTTCATATCTTTCATAAGATTCTTTCAGTTAGGTTAAAATTTCTCGTCGAACCATACCCACAGCGGGAAAATCTGCGATCCATTATTAATACCGCTCTCAGTACCGTTCTGGACAAAGGTCATCTGACCAATAAACATTCCGTTGGCCATTACACCATTGGGATCCATCCACTTGTTCGGGTTGACAACCAGCGCCTTTGTTACAGGATCCACATAGCACATCGCCATGCTCAGACTGGTCTTGTTCGAGTAGTAGGAGACGGGATCCTTCGAACCCGTATTGACGGTCTTGCCGATGTTCGTATAATAGGTGGTCCAAATCATATTCAGGAACGACCCTGCTGTCGCAGGCGTAGTATCCAGGTAATTCGTCGGCCCGTTGAAGTTATAATAGTTGAACGTACGACGGTAGTCCATCAGGAAGAGCGACGGATCGACTCCATCAACGGTCGGAATCACCGATGTGCCACCCGTGCGCGGGTTCACCTGGAAGACGAACGGCGTATAATGGACCGTCACACCATCCTTAGCCTGGATGAACGAGAAGAAGACCGGAACCGTTACCGACGTCTCACCCACTTTTCCCTTGCCGGCCGTTGCCGTCACAAAGATCAGACCGCCATTATTGACATTGAAGCCACTCGGAGAAAGTTCGCCCGTCTCGGAGTCGATAAGTGATCCTTTGCACTGATGCTTGATCTTGATCGACCAGGAGAGTTGCGTACCCGGTTTGGCATCGGTCGTCGGCATCAGCTTCAGAGACGTCAATTCGCTCTCCTTCGCACAGCGGAACTGGTTGGCATAGTTCTCGGCCGGTTCCAGACCCAGGTTGTTGCCGTAAACGATCTTCGTGAAGTAGTAGGGATTCTCGATGACCGTCAACTGGAGCGTCGTCTCCGCCTGGCCCTTCAGGTTCGACGCCACAACCGGAATCGTATAGCTGCCCAGCGGTATCGAGTGTCCCTTCGCGGCCGAAATCTTGCCCGTCGCGGCATCGATCGTAATCTGACCTTCGACCTCTGCCGGAAGCGTCCCCAGTGCAAAGACCGCCTCGTCACCAACAAACCCGGCACGCTTCTCGGCCTTGAACTCGCCGCCCTGGATCGCCTCAACGGGATCGTAGGCAAACGTCGCGGCATCGATCGGCTCGATGTAGTCGACCACCGTCAGCGTGAAGGCCCCGTCGAAATCCGCAGACCCGAAGTCGTTCGTCACCGTCAGATCCAGCGTATAGACCGCTCCGACAGTCAGGCCGTTGCCCGCATCCACCGAGATGACTCCCGTTGCAGGATCGATCTTGATCAGATCCGTCTCGGGGCTGTTCTCGCCCGGGCGAACCTGCCGAATGGCCCAGCTAAGTCCGTCGGGAGAACCCTTCAGCGTCGGGGTCGTGCTGCTGAATGACATGTCGGTCTCGATACGTCCGGCCGACGTGGGATAGCTCACCGAAAGCGGAAGACTCGTAATCCGCGCCGTCAGCAGATTCTCATAGGTCATCTCACCGGCGTAGGTCTTCACCCGGATCGGAAGCGGGTAGTTCCCCGGCATCACCTCGCCCTTGAAGTTGGCGTTGAGCGACACGACGCCGGACGTGGAGATCGAGAAATACTCCTGACCCTCCGGCTGCACGAGGCTGTAAGCCTGGATCGAAACCGTCTCCCCGACGGGCGTCACGGTCACCGAAGCCTCACTCGTCTCCAGATCGGCATAGGGTATCTCCAGCGTCGGGGCGCTGACCGTCAACGCCACGGGCGTCGCGGGCGACATCCGCACCGTGAAGATGTCCTTGAACGTGTAGCGGGCTCCGCCGGCCAGACACGAAATCGTCAGTTTGTAAACGCCCGGCTCCAGCGCCTCCGTATTCACAATGGAGACGATACCCGTCGCGGCATTGATCGTGAAACTCTCGCTCGCAATGGCCGCATCATCGAGCGTAACCGCCGTAATGGCAAAATCCGACGGCGCAGGTCCGTAGTAGGTCGGAGCATCCGAGTTGAAAAGCATCGAAGGCCCGATATTCACAACCTCCGAATAGTAGAGGTCCAAAGCATCCGACGTTTCGTCGTCCTTACAGCCCGCAAAGAGCACCCCGCCCAGCAAAAACGCCGTGACGGCAAGGCTGATATTTCGAAACATTGATTTCATATTCGTTTTGCAGTTTTAGGTTTACAGCGTATAGGAGAGGTTGTAGGTCTTGCCGCCGACCCGAACCGAAATCGAGGCTCCCGTCTCCGACCACTCGCCCGTATTGATCTCGACCGTCTGGGCCGCAGCGTCCGTCGTCGGAAGCAGAACCGTCACGTAACGGACCGCTGCATCCGAAGCGCTCTTCTCAACGTTGAGCTGATAGGCCTTGCGCTCGATCTCCTTGTAGGAGTCGGTCACGATGTTGTAGGCCACGAAGCCATCCTTCTCGGCAAAGGTGAACGCCTTGTCCGATGCCGTCCGGACCAGCAGGTTGTTGCCGTCGGAGAAGGCCGTATGGAATCCGCCCTCGGCCGTATCCAGCACCACCTGCGAATCGTTGCCCTCCACGACGTTGAAGTTCAGGTTCACCGTACCCTCGGCCGCACCGTAGCCCTCGTCGAGAATCACGTAGAACTTGTCGTTCACCAGGAAGACCGAACGACGGTGCGTCAGACCCGCGTAGGAGGGGTTCTCCAGCACCAGAATATCGTAGGAATAGGAGGAGGTCGAGCGTGTCTCCTGCTTGAGCATCCGGCCCGCGCTCGTCACGTTCTTGCCATCGAGCGTCAGCGTATTGTGGGCCGTCGTGGCGGCGTAGCGAGCCCGAATCGCATTCGTGGCCGCATCCCCCTGGTAGGCTCCGGCGCCCGAATCGGGGAAGAAGTTCCGGCCCTTGACCCACAGCTCGAACGTATTGTTGTCCGACTGGCGGTGCCACTGGTCCACATCCACGTCGGGACGGTTCTGCAGAACCATCATCAGATCCTGCATCGTCCAGCCCGTGCGCATCATGTAATAGCCGCCGTCCGTGTAGCACTTCACGCGCGTCGCGGGAGCCGTCCCCTGAGCGCCCTCGGTTGCCATCCACGCCAGCTCCGCATTCTCGGGGAAGAGCGTCATGAAGTTCGTCAGGTTGCGCGTCAGCACGCTCTTCGTCCACGAGGAGGCCCGCGTGTCGGCCATGTTCGGAACCGTATAGTCCGGGTAGATCATGTTCATCACCACGTCGACCATCTTCTGCATCGACGAAACGTAGTTCGACGGGAAGCTGCTCTCTCCGTTGTTGAGCTGCGCCACCAGCAGCGCCGAACGGAAATCCTCGATACTCGAAATGTGGTACGAGAAGTCACCGTCCTTGAGCCAGCCGTCGTCGAAATACTGCTCCGTGATCTGGCGCCCCAGCACACCCGGGCCGTTCGTCCGCCACGTCGCGGCGTTCTTCAGCTCGGGGAAGAGCATCCCCGCGAAGGTTACGGCCTGAGCCTGCGTGATCAGGTGGTTCGTCGCCGTCGAATAGTTGTTCATGATGTGGTTCACCTGCTCGTCGAAGTGCTTCAGAACCGTAGACAGCCACTCGCCCGTCATCGTCGTCGACGGCTGGTAATACTCCAGCAGCGCGCACTGGTCGATCACTCGCGCCGCAACGTCCAGCGGACGCCACGTCCACGAATTCGTCACATCGGTACCCTGCTCCGGTTTGGGGTTCTTCTCCAGCCAGTCGCCGTAGACCTCCATCCAGTTCTCGACATAGCGCTCGTCGCGCGTCGCGTTATAGGCCTTGCCCTGCATGATCATCCACTGGTGGCGGTGCAGCTGCCAGCGGAATTCATTGTCCGAGAGGTGCGAAATCGTCCAGTCGATACCGTCGTTCGAGCCGTTCATGAACGAATAGGGAACGTTCGTCCCGGCCGACGTGTCGAAGTAGTTCTTCACGTAGAAACGGTAGCCGTTCTCCCGGAAGGCGTAGTCCGCCCAACTCTTCTCCGAGGCCGTCGCCTGGTCGCTCTCGACCTTCACGTTGGGGTTCAGGCCGTGAGTCCGTGCACGGTAGTAGTTCAGCAGCTCCTGCTGCGCCAGCCGGTAGTCCCCGGCCGCACAGGCTGCCGAGACCTTCGAGAGCCCTCCGTAGGAGAGATCCAGCAATTCGAAGACCGAAGCGTCGATCCCGCCGTTCATCGCCACCGAACCGCTCTCGACCCACGCCTTCGCATCCTTCATCTCGGGGAAGATCGTGCCCGCACGGTAGACCGCATAGGACTCCTGGGCCAGTTCGTCGCCATCCTCCGCATAGTGGTTCATCACGTGCCCCACCTGCTCGACCAGATTCGAGAGGTACGACGAAAGCAGCTGCGGCGTGAAGGACGTGGACTGCATGAAATAGTAGAGCAGGTCGCACTGCGCCTCAACGCGGTACGACACGTCGATCGGACGCCACGCATAGAGCGCCTCCCGAACCGCCTCGGGCTGGCCCGACGGATCGGCATTGAAATCGTAGTCGCCCTCCGGAAGCGGGAAGGTCTCCAGCCAGCTCTCGTAGACCGATGCCCACGACGTGACGTAAGTCTCGTCGAGCGACGTGCGGTAGGCCTTGCCCTGCGGGACCATCCACTCCAGGCGGTGCAGGCGGAAACGCTCCTCGGTCTCACCCGTCGAACGGGCCTTCCAGTCGAGTTT
Source organism: uncultured Alistipes sp. (assembly GCA_944321965.1). Lineage (GTDB taxonomy): Bacteria > Bacteroidota > Bacteroidia > Bacteroidales > Rikenellaceae > Alistipes. Next base: position 33,756 of record CALUNH010000012.1, on the reverse strand, counting down.
GCCGCTGGTGTTCTGATAGGAGTAGGGTTTGTCTCCGTCGAGATAACCCTCGACATAGAATCGGTAACCGTCCTTCGCGTCGCCCGACGCCGGAAGGGCGTAGTCGGCCCACGCCTGCTCACGGGTCGTGATCGACGGCGCGATCAGATTGACGTTGCCGTTGACCAGACTCCGCGAACGGAAATAGTTCAACAGGGCCTGCGCCGCCAGGTAATACTGGTCGGATTCGTAGTAGGCCTTCACGGAGGCGAGTTCCGGAAGATCCAGGTTCAACGCCTTGAATACGCGGGCGTCGATCACGCTGTTTCCGGGAATCGTCGAATCGGTCGTTTCCGAACCGTTGCTCTCCTCGGTGCCCATCACTTCGTCCCCCAGACACCCTACGGTGAGGGCCGACGAGACAACGAGACAGAGCAACGAGATCTTCGTAAAGATTCGTTTCATATGGTTAATGGTTTTAGGGATTGCTGTTTCAGAGTTGCTGCGGATCCACGCCCCGCAGCGAAAGATAACGCTGGATCGCCTCCAGGTAGTAGTAGTCCGCGTAGTTGAGCGGCGTGTCGATCTCGCTCTCGGCGGGCAGGTGACCCACGCTGTGCTTCAGGATGAAGCCCCCGTTGGTGCCCTTCCCGGCCAGGTAGGCGTCCGACGACAGGCTCATCAGCATCGCTTCGGCCCGCTCGAAATAGGCCTTGCCCTCGCTCTCGGGAACCAGCGTCGACAACTCGAAGAGCGCCGAGGCAATCACCGCCGCAGCCGAAGCGTCGCGCGGGGCCTCCGGGATGTCCGGAGCGTCGTAGTCCCAGTAAGGAATCAGATCCTCGGGCGTCCGCGGATGGTTCATGATGAAGGCGGCGATGCGACGCGCATGGTCCAGATATTTCGTGTCGCCCGTCTCGCGGTAGCACATCGTATAGCCGTAGAGACCCCAGCCCTGGCCCCGGGCCCAGGCCGAAGCGTCGGAGTAGCCCTGGAACGTCCCGCGGCTCTCGACCGTGCCGTCGTCGTTGTAGCTCACCACGTGGTACGAGCTGGCGTCCTCGCGGAAGTGGTTCTGCAGCGTGATGTCCGCATGGCGCACCGCCACGTCGCGGTATTTCGGGTCTCCCGTATGCTTCGAGGCCCAGAAGAGCATCTCCAGGTTCATCATGTTGTCGATGATCACCGGGTAGTTCCACTCCCCGAAGTCCCACGAGCGGATCACGCCGATGACCGAATCCCGACGCGAGATGAGGCTGTTGGCCGCCTCGACGATCACGTCGGCCGAGTGTGCGTCGTGAAGGGCCTGCTGCTGCTGTCCGTAGCTGCAGAAGACCATGAAGCCCAGATCGTGCGTCCCCTTATAATATTGTATGCCTTCGAGCCGCGCGGTGAACTTCTCGGCCTCGGCACGCAGGTGCTCGTCGCCCGTCAGACGGTAGGCTTCCCACAGCGTCCCCGGATAGAAGCCGCTGGTCCAGTCCTTCGGGTCCACGACCTTGAATTTCGGCATCAGCGAGCGCGGAAAACCCGGCAGCGAATCGAACTCCGCGGCGGAGAGTTCCAACTGGGCGTGGGCAACGTCGATGGCCCGCTTCACGGCGTCGATCTTCGGATCGGACCCCGTGTGGCAGGAACTCAGCACGAAAAGGGAAAAAAGTCCCGGAATCAGGAGGAGGTTTTTTCTCATGAATGGTTCAGGTTTTTGTGTTCAGGTTGTTTTGACGAATACAAAAGTACCCATAACCCCGCGGAGAGACCCCGAGAATTGAAGAATTGATTTTCAAAACCGCTCAAATAACCTTCAATTTTGTGCAATGGAATGCGGAATTTGTCCAAAAACCGCCCGGGAAGGCATTCCTGCGGGGATTTTCTCGAACCCCCCGCAGTTCTCTCGAACGGAGTTGCCGGGGCCTCCCCAAGACAAAAGAAGGGGTGCCGCACTGTTGCGGCACCCCTTGTCTGCGGCCTTCGCGGACTCCTATTTCAGCGGCGAATCCGGTTCGCGGGACATCACCAGGTAGAACATCCGGTCGAGGAAGCCCGGCGCGAACTTCTTCACGAAGTGCGTCGCACGCCCCTCGGCCTCCATCAGGCACAGCCGCTTCCGGCGCACGATCCCCCGCCCCACGATCCGGGCCACCTGCTCGGCGGTCATCATCTTCGATTCGTCGCGCGGCGTCTCGCCCTGCTGCGAGCCGTCGGCCGTCAGCGCCGAAAAGCGCACGTTCGAGGCCGTGAACCCCGGGCAGGCGATCATTACGTGGAGGCCCTTCTTGAGATTCTCGATGCGCAGCGTCTCCAGGAAGCCCGTCATGGCGTATTTCGACGCCGAATAGCCCGTGCGGCCGGGCAGTCCGTGCAGCCCCGCAACCGACGAGATGCCGACGATCGAGCCCTTCGTCCGCTGGAGGTACGGCAGCGCATATTTGCAGCAGTTGACCGTGCCCCAGAAGTTCACATCCATCAGGCGGTGGAGCACGTCGAGATCCACGTCGTCGAAAATCGCACGCATCGAGATCCCCGCATTGCAGATCAGCACATCCAGACGCCCGAACTCCCGGACGGCCGTTTCGATCAACTCGCGGCACTCCGCGGGTTTCGTCACGTCCACCCCGCAGTAGGCCGCCTGGCCTCCCTGCGCGCGGATTTCACCCGTCAGCAACTGGAGCTTCTGCACGCTCCGCGCCCCGAGCACCACCTTCGCGCCCTGCGCCGCATAGACCTTCGCCATCGCCTCGCCGATCCCCGACGAAGCGCCCGTGATGACAATCACGCGATCCTTCAATGTCTTCATATCGTTTGTTTACGCTTTGTTTCCGATGTCACGCCGCAGCCCCGGAGCCTCACTCCGCACACTCGATCTCCAGCGTGTCGCACGCCATCCGGACCCCCGGCGGCAGCGTCGGTTCCGTCTCGGCCTGCAGCCCGATGTCGTGCGACATGTGCGTCAGCCACGCCTCCCGAGGCCCCACCCGCCGGATCAGCTCCAGCGCCTCCGCCACGTTGAAGTGCGAGTAGTGCTCCGCAAAGCGCAGCGCATTGACCACCAGCACCTCCACACCCCGGAGTTTCTCCACCTCCGATTCCGCGATCGTCTTGAAGTCCGTCAGGTAGGCCAGCCGACCGATCCGGTAGCCCGTCACGGTGAAGCGCTCGGAATGGTGCCCCGAAACGGGGATGATCTCGACGCCCTGAATCGTGAAGGGCCGCTCGACATCGATCTCGTGAAGCGCGATCTCCGGGACCCCGCGGTACTTGTCCTGCGCGAAGGCGTAGTCGAAATCCTTGCGCACGCACGCCGCGGTCCGCGGCGAAGCGTAGATATCCACGCGGTGGACCGTCGGGGGATAATCCACGAAATTGAACGCCCGCACGTCGTCCAGACCGCCGATGTGGTCCTTGTGTTCGTGGGTCAGCAGGATGCCGTCGAGGTGGCGCACCCCCGTGCGGAGCATCTGGTAGCGGAAATCAGGCCCCGCGTCGATCACGAGCCGCACGCCCCGCGTCTCGACCATCGCCGAGGTCCGCAGACGGTGGTCACGACGGTCCGCCGACGTGCAGACCCGGCAGCGGCACCCGATGACGGGCACGCCCTGCGAGGTTCCGGTTCCCAGAAAGGTGAGTTTCATGGTTGCAAAGGTAACTATTTTCACGCAAAATGCCGCGTCCCGCCGCCGAAAACACCTCCGGGACTCTTCCCGGAGGTGCCGCCGCCGAATCCATCGTCCGAAAAAACGTTTGCAGGATCGGGATATTTTCAGTATTTTTACGAACTGGATACTCCCTTTGAAGCAAACCCAAACGCATAACGAATGAAAAAAACGATCTTCCTCGCCGCGGCGCTGCTGCTGGCCACCGCAACCCAGGCCCAGCCCCGGAAAACCTACACCCTCGCCTCTCCCGACGGACGGCTGCAGACGACCGTTGCGGCCGGAGAGGAGCTGACCTACGACATCGTACGCAACGGACGCACGCTGCTGGAAGCTTCGCCCGTAGCCATGACGCTCGACAACGGCGCCGTGTGGGGCGCCGCACCCCGCGTGACCAAAGCCGCCCGCACCAGCGTCGACCGGTGGATCGCCTCGCCCCTCTACCGCGCCGATTCGATCCGCGAAAACTACAACGCCCTGACCCTCCGCATGAAGGGCGACTGGAGCGTGGAGTTCCGCGCCTACGACGACGGCGTGGCCTACCGCTTCGTGAGCAACGCCCGCAAACCCTTCCACGTCGTGAACGAGTGCGTCGAGTACCGCTTCCCCGAAGATTTCCAGACCACGGTCCCCTATGTCACCGCAGGAACCGACGGCGATTTCGACTCGCAGTTCTTCCACTCGTTCGAGAACGTCTACACCGAAGCGCCCCTCTCGCAGATGAATCCCGGACGTCTGGCCTTCCTGCCCCTCGTGGTCGATGCCGGGCAGGGCGTGAAGCTCTGCCTCTCGGAGAGCGACCTCTGCGACTATCCCGGGCTCTATCTCCGCAAGGCCGACGGCAAAAACCGCCTGACGGGAATGTTCGCACCCTGCCCCGACCGGCTCGAACAGGGCGGGCACAACCAGTTGCAGATGGTCGTCCGGGAACGGAAGGAGTGCATCGCCGAAGTCTCCGCCCCGCGGAGCTTCCCCTGGCGCATGGCCGTCGTGGGCAGTGACACGCAGCTCGCCGCCTCGAACCTGAGCTACCTGCTCGCCGCACCCTCGAAAATCGACGACACGTCGTGGATCCGGCCCGGAAAGGTCGCCTGGGAGTGGTGGAACGACTGGAACCTCGTCGGCGTCGACTTCCGCACCGGCGTCAACAATGCCACCTACAAATACTACATCGATTTTGCCGCCGAAAACGGCATCGAATACGTCATTCTCGACGAAGGATGGGCCGTCAACCTCCAGGCCGACCTGATGCAGGTCGTGCCGGAGATCGACCTGCGCGAACTCGTCGAGTACGGAGCCGCCCGCAACGTCGGGATTATCCTCTGGGCCGGGTATTACGCCTTCGACCGCGACATGGAGCGCGTCTGCCGCCACTACGCCGAGATGGGCGTCAAGGGATTCAAGGTCGACTTCATGGACCGCGACGACCAGCAGATGACCGCCTTCAACCACCGCGCCGCTGCTACCGCCGCAAAATACCGGCTCCTGATCGACTTCCACGGAACACACAAGCCCGCCGGGCTGAACCGCACCTGGCCCAACGTCCTCAATTTCGAGGGCGTGCACGGCCTGGAGCAGCTCAAATGGCGCCCCGCATCCCACGACCAGGTGAAATACGACACCCAACTCCCCTTCATCCGCCAGGTCGCCGGGCCGATGGACTACACCCAGGGCGCGATGATCAACGCCACGCGCCAGAACTACCGTCCCTCGAATTCGGAACCCATGAGCCAGGGAACCCGCTGCCACCAGCTCGGACTCTACATCGTACTGGACTCCCCGCTCAACATGCTCTGCGACTCCCCGACCAATTACCTCAAGGAGATGGAGTGCACGCGCTTCATCGCCGCAATCCCGACCGTCTGGAACGAAACCCGCATCCTCGCGGGTGAAATCGGCGAGTACATCGTCACCGCACGCCGCAAGGGCTCCACGTGGTACATCGGAGGTATCACCGACTGGACGCCCCGCGACCTGAAGGTCGACCTTTCGTTCCTCGGCGGAACCCGCCCCGCAGAGCTCTTCCGCGACGGCGTGAATGCCGACCGCAAAGCCTCGGACTACCGCCGCGAGAAGATCCGGATCGATACATCCCGCCCCTTCGAGGTGCATCTCGCTCCCGGAGGCGGCTTCACCCTGAAGGTCGAGGCCGAATAGCTTCCGGAATCCTTCCTACGAAAAATCCCCCGCACCTGACTGTGCGGGGGACTTTTCGTGAGGGGGGGGGCGGAGAGGATGGAGAGAAACGGAGAGAGTGGAGAGAGTGGGAGGCTCAGAACCCCCCTTCGATATTCCAGTAGAAGGCCCGTGAACCCTGCATCTTCGTGGCGGCATCCATCGCCCGGAACGCCTCCATGAGCGGTGCAACCTGCGCGTCCTCGACGATGGCCAGGATCGAGGCATTCATCGACGGCCAGGCGTGCGTCCCGTAGTGGGGCTCACCGTCCACCGAACCCCGGCCCTCGGTCAGGGCCCACTTCGTGAAACCCCGGATCCCCTGTTCGTCCAGAATCGCGTGGACCCGGTCGGTCAGCGCCTGGTTATAGGATAAAAATACGGCTTTCATAGCGTGTTCTCGTTTTTTTCGGTTTTACTTTCCTCAACGGGCGTCCGCCTGACGCGCCTGACGTTCCCGCTCCTTGCGCTGCGAGCGGTGCACCAGAATCGAGTAGAGCACCGGCACGATGAAGAGCGTCAGGATCGTCGAGAAGGTCAGACCCCCGATCACCGCGATACCCATCGGCTGCCACGTCTCCGACCCGGCTCCCGTGCCGATGGCCAGCGGCAACATGCCCAGCACCGTCGTGAACGACGTCATCAGCACCGGACGCAGACGGCTCTTTCCGCCCGCAATCACCGCGTCGAAGACCCCCGATCCACGTTCGATCAGGAGGTTCATATAGTCCACCATCACGATGCCGTTCTTCGTCACGATGCCCACCAGCATGATCGCACCGATCAACGCAATGAGCGACAGCGGCGTGGAGGTCAGCCACAACGCCAGGAATACCCCCGTGAAGGCGAACGGAATCGTGAACATGATGATGAACGGGAACTTCAGCGACTCGAACTGCGTGGCCATGACGATGTAGACCAGGACAACGATCAGCGCGAAGAGCGTCAGCAGGTCCGAGAAGGCGTCACCCTGGTCCTCGACCGTACCGCCCACCTCCAGATCCACGCCGTCCGGCGTCGGGTAGTCGGCAAGCAGCCGGTTCACCTCCGCCACCACGTCGCCCAGCGCAACGCCCGCCCCGAGGGTCGACTCCACCGAAATGACCCGCTGGCGGTTTTCGCGCTCGATCTCCGGCGCGGCGTACTCCTCAACGACCGATCCCACCTCCTTGAGCTTCACAGGGCGCCCCTGCGCATTATACAGGGTGATGTTCTCGACATCCTCCACGCGCGTGCGGAAGGGTTCGGCATAACGCACCACAATGTCGTACTCGTCGCCGTCCTCGCGGTATTTCGAAGCCACCAGGCCGTCGATGCGGTTCCGAACGGCCTGCGACGCCGTCGCGCTGTTCATCCCGTAGTACGACAGCCGGTCTCGGTCGAAGACCACGTTGTACTCCGGGCGCAGGTCGTCGCGCGAGAGCTTCACGTCCCGCACGTCCGACAGCCCGCGCACCTTCTCCTTCAGATCGTTCGCAACCGTGTTAGTCAGGTCCATGTCATAGCCGAAAACCTTGATGTCCACCGTTGCCGAACCGCTCATTCCTCCCATCGACCCGCCCGGCGTAATCGTATACTGCCGGATCTCCGGAATCCCGTCGAGGTCCTGGCGCAGCAGGTCCGAAATCACGTAGATCGACCGCTCGCGCGTCTCGACGTCCGTCAGGCGGATGTTGTAGTTGATGATGTGCGACCCCGTGGTCTGCATCGCCGCAAAGGCGTTGTCCGAGGAGTTCGCTCCGGCCGACGCCGAAACCAGAATCACCTCGGGATATTTCGCATAGATGATGCTGTCGATCTGCCGCGCAATCCGCGACGTGTACTCCACCGCAATGTTCTGCTCCAGCTCGACGGTCGCCGAAATCCGGTTGTTGTCCGACGGCGGGAAGAACTCCGTCGGCACCTGCGTCAGAAGCCCCAGCGACACCACGAAGACCGACATCATCGAGAAAACCGTAATCCGGCGGTGATGGACCACCCAGTTCAGCGCCCGGGCATAGGCCTCGTCCAGCCACGTCAGCGCCCGGTCGATCGGTTTGTAGACCACGCCCAGGCCCTTGTAGTCGTGCACGCCCCCTTCGAGACGGAGCATGTAGGCCGACATCATCGGCGTAAGCGAAATCGCCGCCGTCGTCGAGACGCACACCACGATCGTCACGATCCACCCCAGCTCGCGGAACAGGATGCCCGCCATGCCCGGGACCATCGTCAGCGGCAGGAACACCGCCACAACCACCAGCGTCGTGGCAATCACCGACAGCCACACCTCGTTCGTGGCGTAGATCGCCGCCTCCTTCGGGTTCGAGCCCCGCTCGATGTGCGTCGTGATGTTCTCCAGCACCACGATGGCGTCGTCGACCACCATGCCGATGGCAATCGAGAGCGACGACAGCGAGATGATATTGAGCGTCGAACCCGTGGCGAAGAGGTAGATGAACGAACAGATCAGCGACACCGGGATCGTCATGCAGATGATCAGCGTCGCCCGCCACCGCCCGAGGAAGATCATCACCACCAGCACCACGAAGACAAACGCATAGAGGATCGTCTCCGACAGCGAATGGATGGCGTCGGTGATCTCCTGCGAACCCTCGAAGATCAACTCCATCTTCACGTCCCGCGGCAGCGTCTTCTGGATTGCAGGCAGCCGCGACTGGATCTCGTGGACGATATTCACCGTATTGGCCCCCGACTGCTTCTGGAACATCACACGGACTCCCCGCTGGCCGTTGACGCGCTCGTCCATGGTCGCCTTCTCCAGCGTGTCGCGGATCTCCGCCACGTCCGAAAGCATCACCGTGCGGCCCCCGGCGTTCGAAACCACCACCTTGCGCAGTTCGTCCGAAAGCTTGAACTCCCCGTCGGCCTTGATGTTGAACGTATTGTTGCCGATGTCGATCGTCCCGCTCGGGATGTTCACGTTCTCCGCGGCGATGATCTGGCCCAGCTGCTCGACCGTCAGCCCGTAGGCGTCCAGGCGCACCGGATCGACATTCACCTGCACCTCACGCTCCGGAGCCCCGATCACCGAGACGGCTCCCACACCGTCCACGCGGTTCAGCACGTTGACCAGCTTGTCGTCCAGAATCTTGCTCAACGCCGGGTAACTCTCCTCGGCCGTCACCGCAAGCATCATGATCGGCATCATCGACGTCGAGAACTTGAAGATCGTCGGGTACTCGATCCCGTCCGGAAGCATCGACTGCACGCGCGAAACCGCATCCCGGATCTCGTTCGCTCCCTCGTCCAGGTCCGATCCGTACTCGAACTCCACGTTGATCATCGAAACGTTGTCCTGCGATTTGGAGGTCAGTTTCTTGAGGTTGCTCACCGTATTGAGGTTGTCCTCCAGCACCCGCGTGATGTTGGTCTCGATCTCCGCGGCATTCGCCCCCGGGTACATCGTGATGACCGAAATCTGCGGAATCTCGATCTCCGGATACTGGTCCACGGCCAGGTGCGACAGCGAGAAGAGCCCGAAGACCATCACGCCGAGGAACAACAGCACCGTAGAGATCGGTTTCCGTACCGCACTTTCGTATATTTTCATCGGATCATCGTTTTTTAGTCCTGTTTGATCTCCACGCGGGCACCGTCGTAAAGCTTCGACAGCGCCGTCACGGCCACCTGCTCGCCGGCCGCCACGCCCTGCAGGATGTCCACCCGGTCACCCACCTGGCGACCCACCTCCACCGAACGCCGTTCGGCAACCGTGTCCCCCACGATGACGTAGACATAACGCTCGGCCGAGCCCACCTGCTTCTGGACGGCGACGTCCGGAACCATCACGCCATCCTTGCTGCCCATGTCGAACGTCGTGCGGGCATACATCCCCGGGCGCAGCGTCCCCTCGCCGTTGGGAACCGTCACCTCCACCTTGAAGGTCCGCGTCGTGGCGTCCAACGCCGGGTAGATCAGCGAAACCCGTCCCGTGAAAAGCCGGTCGGGGAAGATCTCCACATACAGATCCACCGGCATCCCGACCTTCACCTGCGGGAAAAACTGCTCCGAAATGTTCACGATCACCTTCAACGGGTCGATCTGCATGATGTGCAGGATCGGCTGCTGCGCGAAAAGGTCCCCCGACTCGTAGTTCCGCGCCGTGACAACCCCCGCAATCGGCGAACGAACCTCGATGTTCTTCTTCAGGTTCGCAACCACCTCCCGCTGCACGTCCAGCTGCGCCTTGGCCTGCTCGATCTGCTGCGCCGAGATGCCCCCCGCCTCGTAGACCGGGAGCAGGCGGTTGTAGTCGCTCTCGACGGTCTGCAGCTGCACGAGCTGCTGCGTGTACTGCGTCGGGTCCAGAGAAACCACCAGCTGACCCTCCCGCACCGCGTCGCCCACCTCGACCAGGATCCGGTCGATATGCACGCCCGACGCCGCCGGCGTAATGTCGTTCTCCCGGTAGGGCTCGATCTCCGAGGTGAACTCCTCCGTAAGCCGCACCGTCGCACCCTCGGCCTCCATACTGCGGGTCAGAACCGCCGTCTGCTCCGACTCCGGAGCCGTCCGCTTCCCCCCGCCGCCGCAGCCGCATGTCATCGCAGCCACAGCCATCATCAGCAGAATTTTTCTCATATCCGTCGTTTTTTTTCGTTGCCCTATCGTTCGCGCCCCACGATCCGGTCGTACTCGGCCTTCGCCGTGAGGTAGTCGTAGATCGCCTGCGAATAGTTCAGCTGCGCCTGCGTCTGCGACAGCTGCGCGCTGTTCAGTTCGAGAATCGTGCCCGCCCCGGCCCGGTAGCGCGTGTCCGAAATCCGGTAGGCCTTGCGCGCCTGCTCCACGGTCTTCTCCTGCGCGAACATCGTCTCCCGCGCCGTCAGCAGGTCGTTCAGCGCCGAACGGACCTGCACGTCCAGCTGCTGACGCGCGTAGACCCGCTGCAGGGTGATCTGCGAAAGCTGGTTCTTCAACTCCCGCGAGCGGTTCATCCGCGTCAGCCCCGCAAAGATCGGAACCGACAGCTGCACCCCCACCGAGATCGGATGCGTCCAGAAATAGCGCGAATCGTCGCCCGCCCCCATGTTCAGGAAGGGCTCCATGTCGTTGCCCGTATAGGAGGCCGTCCCGAAGGCCGCCAGCGTCGGCAGACGGCCCGCATTGGCCGCCCGCAGCGACCGTTCGAGCAGCTCCTCCTGCAGTTCCAGCGACCGCAGGCTGCTGTTCTGCGAAACGTCCGCCGTCAGTCCCTCGGTCCCCGCCAGCACCTCGTCCCGCATGGCGTCCAGCTCGCCCTCCACCTCGATCTCCACCTCCTCGGGTAGCGAAAGGTACATCTTCAGCATCAGCTTCGCCAGCTTGATCGAATTCTCGGTCTGCAGGATCGTCGGACGCAGGTTGCTCAACTGCACCTGAGCCGTCAGCAGGTCGTACTCCGAAGCCAGGCCGTGGTCGTACTGCACCCGCGTGTCGTCGACCGTCCGCTGCACCGTGGCCTCCGATTCGCGCAGCACCGCCAGCGACTGTTCGGCCAGCAGGATGTTGTAGAACGCCTTGCGCACCTCGGCCACCAGGTCGATGCGCGACGAACGAGCCGCCTCGACCGCCGCGGCCCGCTGCGTGTCGTTCATCTTCAGCGTCCGGTAGACCGACGGCGCAAAGAGCGGCAGCGTCAGGTCCCCCTGCACGGCAAACGTATTGTCCGCCCCGAACGAGATCCCGCCCCGCATCTCCGACTTCACGATCGACCGCGTGTAGCTGCCCGAAGCCGTAAGCTGCGGAAGCAGACTCCCCCACGTCTGACGCTTCACATAGTCGTAGCGCTCGACCTCCATCTCCGCGACACGCACGGTCGGATTCTCGCTCAACGCAATCTCCAACGCCGCGGGAAGCGTCAGACGCAGCTGCGCCGAAACGCCGGAAAGCCCCGAAAAAAACACAAGTCCCGCAGTCAGAAACATGGTCTGTACCCTCTTTTTCATATCTGTATGTCCGATTTTTCATTGATAGCCCCGGCGGCTCAAACCCCGGCCCCGGCGGTGTTCAGGCTCCGCCGGTAGTCGTCCACGAGCCGGGCGCCCTCGGGCGTCGAGATCCCCCGGAAGAAGTTGCTCACGATCTGTACGAAGGCCTCGCGTTCGCTCATTCCCTCGGGCAGCAGCAGATCCTTGCGGTCGGTGATCGCCGATGCCGTATAGTATAGCACCGAAATGGCCAGGTCGACGTTGATCGTCTCCACGAACAGACCGTCGGCAATCCCCTGCCGGAGCATGTTTCCCAGATCGCAGCGGCTCTTCGCCGAGCCTTCGCGCAACAGCCGCTCGTGAACCCCCGGATAAAACTTCCGAAGATTCCCCAGCAGGCGGTGGATCACCTCCGAATCCTCCATGATGCACCCCAGCACCCGGAACATCGCTTCAAGCACGTTCCGTGCCCCGGCACACGCCTCCCGGCGTTCGAGACGCTTACACTCGAAAAAATACTCCATCGACAGGTAGAGCAGGCTCTCCTTGTCGCCGAAAAATTCGTAGAGCGTGCGCTTCGAAACACCCAGCTGCTGCGCGATGTCGTCCATCCGCACAGACTTGATCCCCTGCGAGACGAACATCCGCATGGCCTGTGCTATGATCCGTTCTTTCTGAGTCATGGAGCCCGGTGTTGATAAAACAAATATAGCAAGAAAACCCGAGAAACCAAAAAAGTTTTCCGGTTTTTTGCCCTCCCCCTCACTCCGGGATCGAAAAAAAAGCCCGGACGATCGTCGTCCGGGCTTCCCTGATGCAAAGAGGCAGGCATCAGGCCGCCGTAGCGTTTTCGAGTTTGCGCATGATCGAGAAGATGAAGAGCGCCGAGAGCAGGCACAGCACGATCAGCACGCTCCAGACCATCCACAGCGCCATGCCGCTGCCCCAGAGGTAGCCGATGAGCGACGTGGCGTAGTTGCCGATGGCCGTGGCTGCGAACCAGCAACCCATCATCATGCCCTTGTACTTCGGAGGCGCCACCTTCGACACGAACGAGATACCCATCGGCGAGAGGAGCAGCTCGGCGAATGTCAGCACCAGATAGGTCGAGATCAGCCAGTTCTGCGACACGAACGTATCGCTGGCACCGGCAGCCTTCACCTCCACGGGCGACATCAGGCCCAGCGAACCGATCGTCAGGATCAGGAACCCGAAGGCCGCGATGATCATCCCGAGGCCGATCTTGCGCGGGGCCGAAGGCTCCTTGCCCTTGCGGGCCAGGGCCGTGAAGATCGCCACCGAGATCGGCGTAAGACCCACGACATAGAAGGGGTTGAACTGCTGGAACTCCTGCGGCAGGATGTGAACCGGATCGGGCGTGAGCGTATAGCGGTAGATCAGGGCTCCCGCGGCGACGGCGAAGGCGGCGGCGCTGATGAGTTTGCCGCGGCCCTTCTCCGACTGGAAGAAGCCCACGATGCCGTAGACCCCGACGAGCACCAGCACGAGGTTGAAGATGTCGAAGCCCATGCGGGTGATGCCCGTAGCCTCGGAGGTCGTGTAGTCGCGCGCGAAGAAGGTCATCGTCGAGCCGTTCTGGTGGAAGGCCATCCAGAAGAAGATCACCACGGCGAAGACCAGCATCAGCGCCGTGATGCGCGATTTGGTCTGCGCGGGGGTCAGCTCAACGGGTTTCACACCGGCGGCCGTAGCGGCGGCAGCCTGCTGCTTGGCCGTCACGTCGGCGTGCTTGAAGGTCCGCCGGAAGCCCACATAGATCAGGTACGAAACAATCAGCGACACGCACGCAACCCCGAAGCCCATGTTGTAGGCCGTGGAGAGTTTTTCGATATAATGGTGCGAGAATTCGCCCAGGTCGGCGATCGAAGAGCCCATCGATGCGGCCAGTTCCTGCAGTTTCGACAGCGGCTCGGCGGGCATCTGTTCGCCCAGTTCGAGGTACTGGTGCGCAAGGGCCGGGATCTGACCGTTATAGACCAGTCCGTCCTGCGCCAGGAAGTGGTTCGTGATCCACTTGGCCATCGCCGGAGCGAACATCGCACCGATGTTGATCGCCATGTAGAAGATCGAGAAGGCGTTGTCGCGCTTCGACTGGTAGGCCGGGTCGTCGTAGAGATTGCCCACCAGCACCTGCAGGTTCCCCTTGAAGAGACCCGTACCGCAGGCAATCAGGGCCAGGGCCCCGAACATCATCGCCTGACCCGCGAATCCCGTACCCGTCGGGATCGAGAGCAGCGCATAGCCCGCGAACATCACGAAGATGCCCAGCGTAACCATCTTCCCGAAGCCGAACTTGTCGGCCAGGATGCCCCCGAAGAAGGGCATGAAGTAGACCGCAGCCAGGAAGATACCGTAGATCTGGGTCGTGACGGCCTCCGTGTAACCGAATTTCGCCTGCAGGAAGAGCGTGAAGATCGCAAGCATGGTATAGTAGCCGAAACGCTCGCCCGTATTGGCCAGCGAAAGGGCGTACAAACCTTTGGGTTGTCCTTTGAACATAATTGTGATTTGGTATTATTAGTAAACGGTTTTTCCGGTTCGCCGACAAAGATAGAAAAATTTTTCATATATTTGTATGAGACAGGATACGCCGCGGCAAAATTCACAGGCCAATCCGCTTTTTTGCTGCCGCCGGTCCCGATTTTAACCCGCTTGATGAAAAAATGCCGTCATGGACATGGAAAAAACAGATAACTGTAAAAGACTCCCGATCGTCGAACGCGACGAGTGGCTCCAGCCCGTCGAGGAGCAGATGAACCGCCGACACGCCCGTTATGAAACCAAAATGGAGGAGATCCGACGCGCCGCCGGATCGATCGTCGACTACGCCAACGGATACCGCTATTTCGGCTGGCAGTGGGACGAGACGCTCGACGGATGGTGGCTCCGCGAATGGCTCCCCGGCGCCCGGGACGTCTACGTCTTCGGCGACTTCAACAACTGGCAGCGCACCGAAATCCGGATGCACCGCGATGCCGCGGGCGTCTGGAGCGCCTTCTTCCCCGCGGCGATGTACCGCGACCGCCTCACACACGGATCCCTCTACAAGATCCACGTCCACGGCGACAACGGATGGATGGACCGCATCCCGGCCTACGCCCGCCGCGTGGTCCAGGATGACGCGACCAAGGACTACACCGCACAGTTCTGGCAGCCCGCCGAGCCGTTCGACTGGCGCGGCGACAACTTCGACGCCTCGAAGAACGGAAGCCTGCTGATCTACGAGGCCCACGTCGGCATGGCCCAGGAGCGCGAGGGCGTCGGAACCTACCGCGAATTCACCGAGAAGATCCTCCCGATCATCAAGCGCGACGGATACAATGCCGTGCAGCTCATGGCCATCGCCGAACACCCCTACTACGGGTCGTTCGGATACCACGTGTCGAGTTTCTTCGCCCCCACGTCGCGCTGCGGGACCCCCGAGGAGCTGAAGGAGCTGATCCGACGCGCCCACAAGCTCGGGCTGGCCGTCATCATGGACCTCGTGCACGCCCACTACGTCAAGAACCTCAACGAGGGAATCAACGAACTCGACGGCACGGACCACCTCTACTCGAAACCCGGCGAGGCCGGGAACCAGCCCTACTGGGATTCGAAACTCTTCGACTACGGAAAGGAGGAGGTCCAGCACTTCCTGCTCTCGAACGTCAAGTACTGGCTCGACGAGTTCCACTTCGACGGTTTCCGCTTCGACGGCGTGACCTCGATGATCTACCACCACCACGGCTACGTCTCGTTCGACGCCCGCGAGCGCTTCTTCGACGAGGGCGTCAACGAGGATGCCATCGCCTACCTTTCGCTCGCCAACCGCCTCGTCCACGAATTCCGCCCCGCGGCCGTCACCATCGCCGAGGACGTCAGCGGTATGCCCGGAATGTGCATCCCCCTCGACGACGGCGGAATCGGATTCGACTACCGCCTCGGCATGGCCATCCCCGACTTCTGGATCAAACTGCTGAAGGATATCCCCGACGAGGAGTGGAACATCTGGGAAATGTGGTCCGTGATGACCGACCGCCTGCCCGACGTCAAGACCGTGGCCTACGCCGAATCGCACGACCAGGCCCTCGTCGGCGACAAGACCATCGCCTTCCGGCTGATGGACAAGGAGATGTATTTCCACATGGACCGCGCTTCGGAAAACCTCATCATCGACCGCGGCATGGCCCTGCACAAGATGATCCGACTGATGACCATCTCCACCGGCGGGCAGGCCTACCTCAACTTCATGGGCAACGAGTTCGGACACCCCGAGTGGATCGACTTCCCGCGCGAGGGAAACGGCTGGAGCTACGCCCATGCCCGGCGCCAGTGGTCGCTGGCCCGCAACGGACTGCTGCGGTACGTCTGGCTCGGGGATTTCGACCGCGCGATGATCCGCCTCATCAAGAAGTACAAGGTGCTCGCCGACGGATACGCCTGGAACCAGTTGATGGACGAGCAGAACAAGACCATGGTCTTCTCCCACGGCCGCCTGCTCTTCGTCTTCAACTGGCACCCCACGGCCTCGATTCCCGACTACGAACTGCCGGTCCAGGGGCCGGGCAAGTACGTGCCGATCCTCTCCACCGACGAGAAGCGTTTCGGCGGCCAGGAGCGCCAGGCGATGGATTCCGAGCACTTCACGTTCGACGTCGAGGACGAGGCCGGGAACAAGTACCCGCGGATCCGCATCTACAACACCTCGCGCACCGCGACGGTCTACCTCCGCAAGCGGTAGGGAGAGGCGGAGAGCGCCCCATACGTGAAAAGACACGGAATGATAAAAGGCACGGAGCCTTCCGGCTCCGTGCCTTTTATCATGGTTCCGCGGAACGGCTCACCTCACCAGGCCCCGCACCACATGCAAAGCCTGCTCATAGTCGGGTTCGTGCGACACCTCCGGGACATACTCCACGTAGCGCACCGTGTCGTCGCGGTCGACGACCACCACACCCCGGGCCAGCAGCCGAAAACCCTCCAGCACGAAACCGTACTTCAGGCCGAAATCCAGTTCGCGGTAGTCCGAGAGGACATGTACGCGGTCGATCCCCTCCGCGGCGCAGAAGCGTTTCTGCGCAAAGGGAAGGTCCACCGAAATCGACAGCACGACCACTTCATCGCCCAACTGGACGGCCTCGCGGTTGAAACGGACGTTCTGCAGCGAGCAGACCGGGGTGTCAACCGACGGAAAGACGCTGTAAATACGCACCTTGCCGTAGAAACGATCCGACGGCACGCATCCCAGCGAACCGTCGACAAGCGTAAACGACGGGGCCTTTTCGCCCACTTCACAATGCCGGCCGAGGAGCCTTACCTCCTTGCCGCCGAAAGTTACCTGATACTCCATGATTCAACAGAATTTGTATTGTCTCTCCCGCAAATCCGGTGCCGGAATCCTTATCCGGCCGTCGTGATCCGGCGCACCGCCTCGGACACCCGCGCGTAGAGGTCCGGGAGATCCAGCCCTTCGATCCGGCGTCCCTCGACGACGATCCGCCCGTCGACCACCACCGTCTCCACGTCCGCGGCCTTGCCGCAGTAGACCAGATTCGAAACCACGTCGTGAATCGGCTGCAGGTGGGGTTTCTGCAGGTCCACGACGATCAGGTCCGCCAGCGCCCCTTCGCGCAGCACGCCCAGTTCGCCGTCGCCATATCCCATCGCCCGGGCGCCGTTGGCTGTGGCCATGCGCAGCGCCTCCCACGCCGGGAGTGCCGTCGGGTCGCCCGTCGCGGACTTCTGCAGGAACGCCGCCGTGCGCAGCTCCTCCCACAGGTCCAGGTCGTTGTTCGAGCAGGTGCCGTCCGTGGCCACCGTCACCAGCGCCCCGGCCCGGCGCAGCGCCTCCACCGGAGCCACACCGCTCGAAATCTTCATGTTGCTCTGCGGGTTGTGCGACACGGTCACGCCCCGCGCCGCCAGCGTTTCGATATCGGACTCCGTGACATGCACGCAGTGGGCTCCGATCGTGTGCGGGGTCAGCAGCCCCAGCGAATCGAGATGCTCGACCGGCGTGCGGCCGTAGCGCTCGCGAACGATGCGGATCTCATCGCGCGTCTCGGCGATATGGGTCATCATCCCGAGCCCGAAGCGGTCGGCCAACTCCTTGCCCCGCACGAGGTTCTCCGGCGAGACCGTATAGGGCGAATGGGGCGCCACGGCGATCCGCACCCGCCCGCTGCCCGCGGCAGCCAGCCCGACGGCCCGCTCCACCTGCGGGAAAACCTCGCCGATGTTCGTATCGAAATAGTTGCAGCCCAGCACGGCGCGGATCCCCAGCCGTTCGGCCACCTCCACGCAGCGATCCTGGAAATAGTACATGTCCACGAACGACGTCACGCCGCCCAGCAGCATCTCGACGATCCCGAGCGTCATGCCCAGCGCCACCTCGTCGGGCGTCTGCCGCGACTCGAAGGGCCAGATGTAGTCGTTGAGCCACGTCATGAGCGGGATGTCGTCGGCATAGCTGCGCTGGAGCGTCATCCCGGCGTGGCAGTGCGTATTCACCAGCCCCGGCATGACGAGTTTCCCCCGGCAGTCGAGCTCGCGCAGGTCGGGATGTGCCGCACGGAACGCCGCAGCATCGTCCGCCGAGGCGGTGACCAGCGCCACC
Organism: uncultured Alistipes sp.; assembly: GCA_944321965.1. Lineage (GTDB taxonomy): Bacteria > Bacteroidota > Bacteroidia > Bacteroidales > Rikenellaceae > Alistipes. The sequence continues at coordinate 15,424 of CALUNH010000012.1, read as the reverse complement.
CGGTTTCCGACAACACCCACCCAACCCGTCAGGGTTCGGGGCCCGTTGCCCGGATCGGTCATCGGCAAAACCGTAGCATTTGAAAAAAGAAGCGTCATAAATCGATTGATACTTGTTTGTGACTTATTGTTTCATCCGGTCGTTCCGGACCTTCCGGGGCTCCCCGTCGATGGAGTTGCCCTGGACGGTGAGGATATCCCGTCCGTCGACCGAATTCGAGTAGATCTGAATTACCTTGTTGAAGGTCCCGGGTTCGCTCTTGTGCGGTTCGTAGACGATGCGGATCACCCCCGAATCGGCCGGAGCCACCGGACGCTTCGAAAACGAAGCCTTCAGGCACGAACACGACGTGACAACCCGCAGGATCACCAGCGGCGTGGTCCCGTCGTTCACGAACCGGAACTCGTGGACCAGATCCCCGCCCCGGCGCGGCACGTCGCCGAAGTTCCACGAACTCCCCTCCAGCCGCAGGTGGGCGCCCTTCCCCTCCGGGGTCGGCTTCCCGGCATAGGCTCCCGTGAGGAGCAGACCGCCCAAAAGTGTTGACAATAGCTTCTTCATACCTCCGAAATCGTTAATTCAACCTGAAAACATAGGTGATCGTCCCGCCCTGGACCGTTGCCCGGCTCTCCGTAAAACGCGCCTTCAGCGCCGCGGCACGCGCCGCCTCGATCAACTCCGAAGCATCCGTCGTGGAACCGACCGGTTCGTAGGAGGCGCCCGTCACATACCCCCGGGCATCCACCGTCACGCGGATCACCACCTTGCCGCTCTTCCCGCCGGGATAGGACGGACGAGGCAGGTCGCCAACCAGTCCGCGGCCCTGCAGCCCCTTGTCGAGCTGGTCCAGGCCGTCGGGATTCAGCCCCGGGCCCTTGCCCGAGGACTTCTCCTCTCCCTCCGGGGCCCGCGGGTTCCCGGCGTTCTCGGGTTCGTCCGACCCGCCCCGGTTCATCTTGAAGAGCGCCTTCGGATTCGGAGTCTGCGTCGTCTCGTCCTTGCCCGCAGCCTGCGCAACCTGTTCCACCGGGGCCGCCTCGTCATGCACGCGCGGCTCCGTGGCCACCTTCACCGGAGGCTTCGGAGGCTCCACGACGGGCGGGTCGGTGAAGTCCACGAGGATCGTGTCGCCGGGCTTCTCCAGTGTCGGCGCAAAGTCGAACGACACCAGCACGAACGATCCCGCAAGCAGCAACCCGTAGGCCACCGCCGCAATCATCGCCCATCTGCGGGGTGACTTGTTATCTGGATCATAATAATACATAGCCGTATCTCATCCGGATTATCGGCCGGAAATGCGCTCCTTTCCGGAGCGTATCCCCGGCACTCCGCCCCTGCATCCGACTACCGCGGATGGGTTGCCAATATCAGTTTGTAGTTGTTGTCCTTGGCGATGTTCATCACCTTGACCACCTCGTCGACAGCCACCGTCTTGTCGCAGTGCAGCGATACCGTGGCGTCCTTCTGGCCGTCGAGACGCGCCTTCAGCGCACGCTCCACACCCTCGATCGAACCCACCTCCTGCAACTCCACGTAATAACGGTACTTGCCGCCCGTATCCTGCACCGAAACCGTTGTCATCGCCTTGTCCTTCAACTGGTTCGAACTCTTCGGAAGCATCAGTTTCAGCGCGTTGGGGTTGATCAGCGTCGTGGCGATCAGCAGGAACAGCAGCAGCAGGAACATCAGGTCGGTCATCGACGACGCCGAGAACGATTTCTCGACTTTCGATCCGTGTTTGATTGCCATAACGCGCTACTTTTGAACGGGTTGATTCAGAATATCCATAAAGGCGATCGAGTTGGCCTCCATCTGGAAGACCAGCTTCTCGATGCGCGCCACCAAATAATTGTAGCCGAAGTAGGCCGGGATGCCGACAATCAGACCCCCGACCGTCGTCACCATCGCCACGTACATGCCGTTGGCCAGCAGCGCCATATCCACCGTACCGCCCGCAGCCGACATGTCCATGAAGGTCCGGACCATACCCAGCACCGTGCCGAGGAAGCCCAGCATCGGGGCGCCGCCGGCAATCGTCGCCAGGAACGGAAGCCCGTTCTCCAGCTTCGAGACTTCGAGGTTCGCCACATTCTCGATGGCCGTCTGCACGTCGCTCATCGGTCGCCCGATACGCTCGATACCCTTCTCGATCATCCGCGCAATCGGCGTGTCGGTCTTCTTGCACAGATTGACGGCCGTGGCGATCTTCCCGTCGGAGATGTAGTCGCGGATCCGGTTCATGAAGTTCATGTCCAGCACCGAAGCCTTGCGGATGGCCAGGAAGCGCTCCACAAAGATAAAGATCGTCACGCCGCCCAGCGCCAGCAGCGGCCACATCAGCCAGCCTCCCTTGGTAAACAGCTCCCACAAGCCCATCCGGGCCTCCTCACTGACGGCCACCGCTTCGGCAGCCTGCAAAAATGTTGTCATAACGTTGTTTTGTGAATTTTAATGTTTCCTATGAATTGTCCTTTCGGTTTCTCTGCTCCTGGGCGCTACGCTCCGACTCCGGAACGGACTCCTCGACGGAATCCCGGGAAGGTTGCGCCTCCACCGCCCCGAACGGCGTCGCCGCAGCATCCTCCGCCGCCTCCGTCGCCCCCTTCGCCGCCTTCGCCGCGGCCCGGGCCTCGCGACGCGCCTGACGCTGCGCCTTGCGACGCTTGTTCGTAAAACGATCCCGGATCCGGTCCCGCAAATCCCGCAGATTGTCGAAATCCTCCTTAAAATAAACGCCGATACCGGTCTCCTGCAGACCCTGGTTCTCGTCGAAACGGTCGATCGTCTGCGTGAAGGCCTTCAGTCGCAACGTCCCGGCCCGGTCGATCAGGTAAGTGATATACGCCTCGCCCATGAAGTTCGACATCGAGTTGTTGTTGTTCACCACCTCCTTGTTGTCAATCAGATAGTTGCCCTCGATCTCCACGAACAGCCGGTTGTTGATCAGGCTCTTCGAAAGCCCGAAATCCACCTCGTCGCTCGTCAGTTCCGACTTCGGGCGGTAGCGGATCACCACGTTGTAGTCCGACGACGAGAGCCAGTTGCTCACCATGTTCGACACGAACTCCAGACCGGTGGCCGCCGACACCGAACTGCCGATATTCGACGTATCCTGCGTCGTGCCCTCGGACATGAAACTGTTGAAAAGCAGCAGGTAGAGGAACTGCGTGTCGACCGTCTCGGGAGTCGACAGCGCACTGGAAACCACCGCCGCCGTCTCGGGATCCGAACCCGGAACCCGGACATCGAACCCGATGCTCGGATTCGAGAGGAAATCCCCGAGGTGGATCACACACTCCACCGGAACCGAACGGTCCCCGCCCAGATTCTCCGACGTACCCTGCAGCAGCGGCTGCAGCGACGCCTTGACCTTGTATACCGCATCGATGTCCAGCAGGGCGTTCATCGGCGAACCCGTCCACTGGATCGACGACCCGCTCTCGATCGTGAAGCGCTTGTTGATGATCTGCTGCAGCGAGAGCATGAAACTCCCCTCCTCGATCGTATAGTCGCCGTTGATCATGAAGACGTTGTCCCGGGGGTTGATCTGCAGGTTCAGCGCCCCGGCGCCACGACCCCGCACCGTATTGCCCGCCACGTCCAGCTCCACCTCCGCATCGGGCCGCACGTCCAAAGCCATGTCGATGTTCATCCGGCTCCCAGCATTGAATTCCGTGCGGCGGCGCCGTTCGAACGAGAGTTTGCGGCGCGCCACGTCGTCCAGCGTGTCGACCTTCTCCGGCTGCACGAAGACCACGAAATCCGCACTCGAAATGTTCGACTTGCTCGACAGCGGCATCACGAAGGTCGAATTCCCGTCCGTCGAGGCCGCGATCTGCATGTCTACCGAGCCCTTGTCGCCCCGGATGCGGGCCAGACCCGAAGCATAGACCTCTCCATGGAAAAGATCGTTGTCCTCCGCCGTGGTGTTCAGCACCAGCATCCGCTGCGGCGCGACCCGCACGTCGTAGGAGATATTCGAAAGATGCTGCAGGCTCAGGTCGAAATCGAACCGCCCGCGGTTGCCCTGCGGGTCGAAAACCGGCACGTTCGACGCCTGGAAGCGGTTGTTCTTCACCGTGAGCACCGCTTCGGGCATCGTATAGGTGACCCGCGTATAGTCGACCGTCGTGCGCAGGTCACGCACGCGGATCTCACCCCCCAGATCGGCCGTGCGGCCCTGACCCTGCAACACCAGATCCGCCGACGCCAAACCCCCGGTCGAGGAGATCACGCCCGAAAGAATCGGGTCCAGCAACCCCATGTCGAGGCTGTCGACCCGCATCCGTGCATAATAGCGGTTGCGGCCCGGAGCGTAGAAGCCCTGAATCAGCGTATCGCGTTTCACCCGGTCGGTGACCGTCACCCCCGCCCGGTTCCGGGCGAAGTCCCAACGCGACGCCAGACGCATCGGAGGAGCCGGAATATCGTTGACCTCCACGCTGTCGAGCAGGATGTCGGCCGTCACCTCCGCACCCTTCAGCACCGATTTCATCGTCGCCGAGCCGTTCGTGCGGCCCTCGATATAGTAACCCATGCGTTCGGCGACCTGCGTGAAGGGCGAAAGGTCGAAATTCTGCAGCCGCAGCGACAGCGAATCCTCCCGGCTGCGCGAAGCTACGCCGTCGAGCAGCAGTTCCTGGTCGTCGTTCATCACCAGGAAGCGGTCGATCTTCATCCGTGCCGTATCGATCAGGATCTTACGCGCGAAGACCTGCCATCTCTTTGTCCCGCGGGTGACATGCGAGGGCTGGATCCGCAACTCCACGACCCGGCCGTTGGGCCCGTTCTCCTCGACCACCCCGGCCCGGAAACCCACAAGCCCCGAAACCTGGCGGGCCGTATCGGTAAACCCGGCCGAAACCAGAACACGACCCTGACGGGCCCCGCCGGTCAGCGACAACTGCGGGAAATGCAGCATCCCGGCATAGAGGTCCTCGGCCGAGGCATAGACCTCCAGCGAATCCCCGCGGTTCGAGGCGTTGACCGAAAGCCGCGTGGCGAGCATCCGCCGCCGTTCGATATACTCCGACGAGGCCTTGAGCGTGAGCTGGTCGCTCGCCGGATTGAACAGCAGCTGAAGCGACGAACCGTCGGCAATCTGAAGCCCGGCCGCCACGGCATCCGCCACGGGGTTGAAGTTGCGGATGTTGACCGACAGCAGCGAGAAGTCGTTCGCCACGGCGGTCCTGCCTCCCAGGGAGTCCAGCCCCGGGTCGGCGCGCCCCAGAATCGGAAGGTAGCGCCATGCACTGCGCTGCAGGTATTCGAACACGGTGCGGTAGCTGGTCTTCGAACGGAACGTCGCATCGGCGAAGTCCGAACGCAGCTCCACAAACTTGCTGTCGGCGGAATTCTCGCCCCGCACGTCGATCTCCGACGCCGTGACCTCCTTGTCGTTATAGCGGTAACGGGCGTCGGTAACCCGGATCCGGCCGTTCAGGTCGTCGAGCGAGCGGCCCCCGGCATGGGCCTCCAGAAAGGCCGAGAGCTGCGACACCGAATCGCGTTGGTTGATATGGAGTTTGGCCAGATCGGCGTGCTTCAGGTCCAGCGTGAAGTCGTAGCGCGGAACCGAATCGTTGAGATCGACCTTGCCGAAGAAATTGAACCCGAGGTTCGGGTCCCGGGCCGTGATCAGGCCGTCGAATTCCCGGTTGCGCAGGCGCCCCGCAAGGCGCAGCGAATCGTAGACATATCCGTTGAAACTCAGGTCCGAGACGTTGCCCACGATGTTGGCATCGGCAATCCCCCGCCCGATCATGCCGTCGACCCGGGCCGTGAGCGAGGCTTCGCCCAGCAGGTCGCGGCGGTCGAGCAGTTCGCCCAGGCGGAAACGGCGGGTCTCGACGCCGCCCCGGATGCTGCTCATCCCTTTCCGAAGCGGCCGCATCGACAGATCGCAGGTCAGGTCGCCGACCCCGGTGGCAATCCGGGACTGCAATCCGAACGATGAAAGGCTGCCCAGGAAACGGCCGCTGAGATCAATCCGTCCGGAATTCGAAACAAGATCCGTCACCCGGGACGGCAGCCGCCGTCCCGTGATGCCGAGCGCAATCCGGTCGAGGGCCCCCGCCGAGGAGCGCAGGTGCGAAACATCCAGATCGAAATGCGTCTTCCGGACATCCGGGAGCCCCTTCATGGCGATATCCGCCACGAGGGTCGTGCTGTCGCAGAGGGTCAGGCTCCGGATCCGGCCCGTAAAGTCGGCAACCTGACCCGTGAGTTCGAGATCGGCGTCGTCAAAGGTCAGGTGCCACTCCCGCAAGCGGGGGGCGAACCACGCGATGTCGTCGCTCGAAACCCGCGAATCCCGCACCGCAGCGTCGATGCGCACCCGCTCGACAAAATCCCGGTACTCGTCCCAGGAGTTGCCCACGAGCGAAATGTAGGGTAGATGGATGGCGGAGTTGCGCGTGAGGATCTCGGTGTCCTCGAACCCCAGGCACCCCTGTGTCATGTAGAAACGGCCCGAGAGGCGTTCCAGTTCGAAACCGCTCCGCTCGCGGGCCGAAAGCCGCTCGATGGTGGTATAGATCGCCTGCCCGTCGATGGTGAAGTCCTCGACGGAGGCCGTCAGGTCGTAGAGGTGCATGTGCGAAAAGTCGATCCCGAACTCCGGATCGCGGCGGTCGAGGCGCTCCAGGCAGAGGTCCATCCCCTCGATCGAGGCCTTCCGGAGCGTCAGCCGGAAATTCCCCTTCTTCGGGCGGTCGGGATTCGAAATGCGGTCGACGATCTGCTTGATGTTCATCTCACCCGAAGGGGTCTGGCGCAGGTAGAGACGGGCGTCGGCAATCGTCCCGCGGCTGAACTCCAGCCCTCCGCCCAGCAGCCCGAACCGTGTGACGTAGGCGTCCAGATGGCCCACATAAAGCAGCGTATCCCGTTCGTAATCTTCGACATAGAAGCCGTCGACACGAATCTTCGAGAAGAGCCCGATATCCACGCGGTCGATCGATACGGTGGTCTGCAGGCGCTCCGAAACCACCTCCGCAAGCTTGTGCACCACGAAGTTCTGCACCCGCCGGATGTCGAGCAGCAGCGATACGCCCAAGGGAAGAATTATCAGCAACAACACCGCCGCCGAGAACACCATTCCCAATATTTTTATACCTTTGCGCATCGGAACACCGTTATAACTGGCAAAGTTAGCGAAAATAGTTAAAATAACAGCGAAAAACCGGATGGATATTACAATTCTCGGCATCGAATCCTCGTGCGACGACACCTCGGCGGCCGTCCTGCGCAACCACGTCCTGCTCTCGAACGTCATCGCCTCCCAGGCCGTGCACGTCAAATACGGCGGCGTGATTCCCGAACTGGCTTCCCGCGCCCACCAGCAGAACATCATTCCCGTGGTGGATACCGCCCTGCGCGACGCCGGGCTCACGGCCTCCGACATCGACGCCATCGCCTTCACGCGCGGCCCCGGACTCGTCGGGTCGCTGCTCGTGGGCGTGTCGTTCACCAAGGGCCTCTCCATCGCCCGCAACATCCCGATGGTCGAGGTCAACCACCTCCAGGGACACATCCTCTCCCACTTCATCGACCTCCCCGACCGCACGCTGCCCCATCCCGACTTCCCGTTCCTCTGCCTGCTCGTCAGCGGAGGACACACCCAGATCGTGCGCGTGGACTCCCCGCTCGAAATGCGAATCATCGGAACCACCATCGACGACGCCGCAGGCGAAGCCTTCGACAAGTGCGCCAAGGTCATGGGACTCCCCTACCCGGGCGGCCCGGTCATCGACCGCCTGGCCAAGGAGGGCGATCCCAAGGCCTTCCACTTCGCACACCCCCGCGTCGACGGTTACGACTACTCGTTCTCCGGACTGAAAACCTCGTTCCTCTACATGCTGCGCGACGCCGTGGCCCAGGACCCCGACTTCATCGAACGCCACAAGGCCGACCTCTGCGCCTCGCTGCAGTCGACGATCGTCGAGATCCTGCTCGACAAGCTGATCCGCGCCTCGAAGGAGACCGGCATCCGCGACATCGCCATCGCCGGCGGCGTCTCGGCCAACTCCGGACTGCGAAACGGCATCGTCGAGGCGGGACGACGCCGCGGCTGGAGAACCTTCCTCCCGGAGTTCAAGTTCACGACCGACAACGCCGCAATGATCGCCATGGCCGGGTACTACCACTATCAGCAGGGCGAATTCGCCTCGCTCGACGTCTCGCCCGTGGCCCGGCTCGAAGAGCTCTGAACCGGAGCCGGAAGAGAACAAAGTCGGCCCGCACCCCTGCGGCCCTCATACCGCCAAACGCCCCTGCCGGAAAATCCGGCAGGGGCGTTTTCGGGAAATTAACCGCCGAAAACATTGCACAAATCCTGACAATTTTCTACTTTTGTTTGATAAAAAATTCCCAAACAAATGAAACTCCACATGAAAAAACTCCTCTGCTGCGCACTGTTTGCCATTGCATCGTGCACCATCGCCTCGGCCCAGAACAAGGGCGAAATGTATGTCGGCGGAATCCTCGGCGTCTCCACGTCGTCGTTCAGCGCCGACGAAACCTCCATATCAAACACCTCCTTCCGGATCGCTCCGGAGTTCGGCTACTTCGTCCGTGACAATCTGCGGATCGGCGGACTGCTCGAATACGGCATCGAACCACTGGAGGGATGGACCACCCATACGATAACCATCGGACCCAACGTCGCCTACTATGTCAAGCTGTGCGATCGAATCTACTATGTTCCGGAAATCGGACTGGGATTCGCATACGCCTCCTTCGACGGAACTTCCGGCGTCGGCCTTGCCACCGAATTCAAACTCGGCGCCTTCGAATACCGCCATTCTGCCAAATGGAGCCTGTCGCTGAACCTCATGTCGCTCGATTATACCACGCTGTCGTTCTCGGGTGAGAATGCAACCAGCAACGACGTGGCATTCCAGCTCGGCATCAGCCCCACGGTCGGCATCAAATTCTACTTCTAAACCCAAATCGGCCCGCACCCCTGCGGTCCTCATAGCACCAGACACCCCTGCCGGAGCATCCGACAGGGGTGTTTTCGTAAGGGGGGGGGCGAGCAAGGAGCGGAACCGGGGGGGGGCCGGGAGGGAGGGTCAGCGAGAAGCAGCAAATGCCGGGCAGGAATCCGAAGGGGCTGCTCCGGCCCAGGGAGGCAAACGCCGGGAGAGGGCCGGAAGGCAGGAGGCTCTTCACGAAAAGGGGCTCTCACGCAAAGCGCACCCCACGGAGACGCTTGCGGCTGCGATCCGAGAACTCCCGCTCGACAATCCCCGTCACCACATCCGCCGCATCGTGCCAGCGATTCGCCCGGAACCGCCGCCGATAGGTCGTCAGATGCGCGTAGAGATCGGGCCAGCGCAGGTTCCAGCCCCGCGGCCAGCGCACCAGATGCAGTGCCGTAGCGGCATTCGAAAGGATCCGGGCCTCCTTGTTGCCGCTCTGGTGGAACCACTCCACCCGCACGTCCCGCGCCAAAGCCTGCACCGCCCGGGCAAAACCACGCCCGCCGTTGTTGCTCTCGATGAAGGCCTGCCGTATCCCCGACCGCACGAACAGATCCCCCACCAGCGGTTCGGTCTCCTCCATCGGCGCCCGCGAATAGACCGCATCCGTCACGTAGATCAGCCCGTCGGCATCCACCGCATAGGAGATCGAACAGAGGTAGTCGTCGCCCGTATCGGCCGTATCGGTGTAGTTGGCCCGGCGCACGATCTCGCGCGGCAGATCGTCGTACTCCGTGAAGTTCAAGCCGTAGAGCAGCCCCTCGCGGACGGTCGGATGGCCCTGGTACATCGCCTCGAACTGCACGGGGTCCAGCCGCCGCTTCGCAGCCAGCAGCGTCGCCCCCTGCTGCGACTCCCACAGCGCCTCGCCCGGCTGACGCGGGTCGAGTTCCGTGGGCGGCGAGTTCTTCAGCGCCTCGAAGTTCAGGTGCAGCCACCCCTCCGCCAGCGGCGACTCCAGCTGCGACCACCGGCACAACTCCTCGACCGGTTCGCGCCGCAGCAGCGTCCCGATCAGATCCTCCTCGTGCCACCGCGTGAAGACGATCAACTCGCGCGAGGCGTTGTGCATCCGCGTCCGCACCACCGACGTGTACCATTCCCAGCAGTTCGACCGAATGAGCGGAGAATTGGCCTCAAGCGCATCTTTATATAAATCATCCAAAATAAAGCAGTCCACGCGGTTACCCGTGAGCGACCCCTCGCGGCCGACCGACAGCAGGCCGCCCCGGTGGCCGATGATCTCCACCTCCTCCGAGGTGCGGATGTAACCCGGCGGCTTGGTGCCCTGCTTGATGCAGGTCTCCGGAAAGAAGGCCCCGTATTCGCGCGAGTCGAGAATGCGCTGCACCCGGCGGTTGAATTTCGAGGCCAGCGACCCCGAATAGGAGGCAATCGCCACCCGCAGGTCGGGATCCAGCCCCAGCAGGTAGGCCGGAAGCAGAGTCGTCGCCCCGACGCTCTTGCCGTGCTGCGGTGGCATCGTCACGATCAGACGCCGGATCCGCCCCTCGGCAAAGGCCTCCAGCACCCGGTAGTAGACCCGGTGGAAGGGTTGCAGTTCGAGAAACGGGTAGACCCCGAGCGCAAACTCCGAAAATGTCGGAGGGGCTGGCGGTGCGGCCGGAAAGGCCAGCTCCCCGATGTCGGGTACGAAAATCTCTGCGGGAGCCGTTCCCGCAGAGATCGATTCGGTTGTTTTAGCCATTGAGTTGGAATTTGGGGCCGGAAATCCGGTGCTGGCGGCGCCGCGACGGGCGGATCCCCGGCCGATGGAAACTGAAAACAGGCTCCGGAGGGTGGCGCCGCACCCGGGAAGGATGGACCGGAGCCCTGTGACGGCCGCATCGCGGACCGCCACCCGAAAACGGTCAGAGATAGGACCGCAGATCGGAGAACGAAAAGTCGTTCAGGAACTCACCCCCGGCATCCGAGGTGTGGAACTCCCACCAGACCGGAACCAGATCCGAAATCTCGTCCCGATCACCCTCCGGATAGCGGACCCGCTCCCGGTAGACGATCACCGAAGCCGTCAGGCGACACTCCACCTCGCCGTAAACGAAGTTTAGTGTCCCCGAAAAGTAACTCCCGTCTCCGATCGCATCCCGAAGGCGTGCCGCCGCGTCCAGGTAAAGTTCCGTTGATACCGAATACATCATGGAATACAAAGGTTTTTTGCAAAATTGCTTTGCAGAAGAAAAATAAATTGTTTAACTTTGTATCGCAAAGATAAGTTCAAAATTTGTATTTTGTGCGGTAAAGTTCAAATATTTTATATAATTTTTTTTGATCGAATGCCATGAACGAACGGGTAAAACTGATACGGAAGCAGCTCGGGATGACCCAAGAACAACTGGCTCAACACCTTGGAATCGGAAAAGCCGCCCTCTCGATGATCGAAACCGGAAAGGCCGGACTCTCGGCCCGGAACCGCAACATCCTGGTTCAGGAATTGAACGTTAACCCCGAATGGCTCGAATCCGGCATCGGGGAGATGTTCAATGCCGAACCCGACCTGACTGCCTACATGCACCGAACCGACAATTCACTCCCCCTGCAGAGCGTCCCCCTCTACTCCATCGAGGGAACGGCCGGGCTCGTCCCCCTCTTCACCGACCGCCAGCAGCAGAAACCCGTCAACTTCATCCATATCCCAAACCTCCCGAAGTGCGACGGAGCCATCTACATCGTCGGAGACTCGATGTACCCCCTGCTCAAAAGCGGCGACATCGTACTCTACAAGCAGCTCAAAAACATCGAAGACATCTTCTGGGGCGACATGTACCTCCTCTCGATCGACATCGACGGCGAAGAGTACATCACCGTCAAGTACATCCAGAAATCCGAACGACCCGGCCATGTGAAGCTCGTCAGCCAGAACCCCCACCATGCCGACAAGGAGGTCGAAATCGCCCGGATCCGCGCCCTCGCACTCGTCAAGGCCAGCATCCGCATGAATTCAATCCGCTGACCCCGGGATCTCCCGTAAATTATTTCGGTTCCGTATCGTACAATTCCGTTTTTTTTATTATCTTTGCAAGGATCGAAATTGGTCTGCCAATTTCAAAAAGGCAGCCCAATTTCACCGCAAACAGACACAATATATTAATTTTCAATACATCTCATGAAAACCAATTACGAAATCCGCTACGCTGCGCATCCCGAAGATGCCAAGCATTACGACACGGCACGCCTGCGCCGCGACTTCCTTATCGAAAAGGTATTCTCGGCCGATGAGGTAAATATGGTCTACTCGATGTACGACCGCATGATCGTCGGCGGCGCCATGCCCGTCAACGAAACCCTCAGCCTCGAAGCAATCGACCCCCTGAAGGCCCCCTACTTCCTGACCCGCCGCGAGCTGGGTATCTTCAACGTCGGAGGACCCGGCGTCGTAACTTCCGGCGACAAGGCCTTCGACCTCGACTACAAGGAGGCTCTCTACCTCGGTGCCGGAGACCGTGAGGTCACCTTCGCAAGCAAGGACCCCAAGAACCCCGCCAAGTTCTACTTCAACTCCACCACGGCTCATTGCTCCTATCCCGACAAGAAGGTCACCAAGGCCGAGGCCGTCGTGGCGCACATGGGTTCGCTCGAAGGATCGAACGACCGAAACATCAACAAGATGCTCGTCAGCCAGGTGCTCCCCACCTGCCAGCTCCAGATGGGTATGACCGAACTCCTCCCCGGCAGCGTATGGAACACCATGCCCGCTCACGTACACTCCCGCCGCATGGAGGCCTACTTCTATTTCGAAGTCCCCGAGGAGCACGCCGTCTGCCACCTCATGGGCGAGGTCGACGAGACCCGTCACATCTGGATGAAGGGCGATCAGGCCGTCCTCTCGCCCGAATGGTCGATCCACAGCGCCGCTGCTACCCACAACTACACCTTCATCTGGGGTATGGGCGGTGAGAACCTCGACTACGGAGACCAGGATTTCTCGAAAATTACCGATCTGAAATAACATATCCACTAATACCTATAAGACATGGTAAACTTTTCACTGGAAGGTAAGGTAGCCCTCGTAACGGGCGCCTCCTACGGAATCGGATTCGCTCTGGCTACCGCATTCGCTCGCCAGGGCGCCAAGATCGTCTTCAACGACATCAAACAGGAACTCGTCGACAAAGGCCTCGCCGCCTACAAGGAGGAGGGCATCGACGCCAAAGGATACGTCTGCGACGTAACGAACGAAGAGCAGGTAAACGCCATGGTCGCACAGATCGAAAAGGAGGTCGGCGTGATCGACATCCTCGTCAACAACGCCGGCATCATCAAGCGTATCCCGATGGTCGAGATGAGCGCCAAGGATTTCCGCCAGGTGATCGACATCGACCTCAACGGTCCGTTCATCGTCTCGAAGGCCGTCATCCCCTCGATGATCAAGAAGGGTCACGGAAAGATCATCAACATCTGCTCGATGATGTCCGAACTCGGCCGTGAGACCGTTTCGGCATACGCCGCCGCAAAGGGCGGTCTGAAGATGCTGACCCGCAACATCGCTTCCGAGTACGGCGAGTACAACATCCAGTGCAACGGCATCGGCCCGGGCTACATCGCTACCCCGCAGACCGCTCCGCTGCGCGAGCGTCAGCCGGACGGCTCGCGTCACCCGTTCGATTCGTTCATCGTGGCCAAGACGCCCGCTGCACGCTGGGGTACGCCCGAAGACCTGATGGGTCCGGCCGTCTTCCTCGCTTCGGATGCTTCGGACTTCGTGAACGGTCACATCCTCTACGTCGACGGCGGTATTCTGGCCTACATCGGCAAGCAGCCGCAATAATCGGGGGAGGGCCGTAAAAGGCCGCCGCCCGAAATCGAAAAGGCTGTCTCTTGCAGAGACAGCCTTTTTCCGTTGTGCAATGCAAACCCGGGAAAGGATATGCGTGCGGTCGGAATGCTCACGACCGCCGCTGCTCGCGGCCCGAGGCCGCAGCCTTTCACAAAAAAATTTAATAATTCGCAACCGTTCCGGATCGAAATCTTTCCCGTCGCTTTTCATTACGAAAAAGCACATAAAAACCCACCAAAGTCACACTCCTTAAGCAAAATCGCACCGCAACCGGCCGGATTCATGGTCCGAAACACCGAAAAATACACAACGCGAAGTCCGTCGTGACAATTATTTTGTTATATTTGTCGAAACGTTGTCAATCAGTCACATCTAAAACATACTCAATCATGGAACAGACCAAAGCAAGGGCGTTGCAGGATGTGGTCATCCGTTTCTCCGGAGATTCGGGCGACGGTATGCAGCTCACCGGAACGCTCTTCTCCGACACCTCGGCGCTGCTCGGGAACGGAATCTCCACATTCCCCGACTATCCCGCCGAGATCCGTGCCCCGCAGGGCACCGTCGCCGGTGTATCCGGATTCCAGGTCCACTTCGGCGATCACCGCGAACTAAACCCCGGAGATTATTGCGACGTGCTGGTAGCCATGAATCCCGCGGCTCTCAAGGCCAACCGGAAATGGCTCAAACCCGGTGCCACGGTCATCATCGACGGCGACTCCATCACCGAAGAGCACCTCAAAAAGGCCGGATTCGCAACCCTCGACCCGCTGGCCGAACTCAAACTCGACGAGTACAACGTCGTCGTGCCCGACATCACCTCCATGACCCGCGAAGCGCTCAAGGAGACCGGGCTCGACAACAAGGCCGTCACCAAGTGCAAGAACATGTTCGCCCTGGGCATCTGCTTCTGGCTCTTCGACCGTCCCGAGGAGTATGCCCTCCGATACATCGATACGAAATTCGCCAAGAAAAACCCAGCCGTGGCCGAAGCCAACAAACTCGCTATCAAGGCCGGGTACAACTACGCCGCCAATACCCACCAGTTCGCCAACAACTACACCGTCGCCCCGGCGCCGCGTGAGAAGGGGACCTACCGTTCGATCAGCGGAAACGTCGCTACGGCCTGGGGACTCTGCGCCGCAGCCGAAAAGGCCGGACTGCCGCTCTTCTGCGGTTCGTACCCCATCACCCCCGCCACGGTCATCCTCGAAGAGCTGGCCAAACGCAAGGACCTCGGGGTGAAGACCTTGCAGGCCGAAGACGAAATCGCCGGAATCTGCACCGCCATCGGCGCCGCCTTCGCCGGGAACTTCGCCGTGACGACCACCTCCGGACCGGGACTCTCGCTCAAGAGCGAAGCCCTCGGACTGGCCGTGATGACCGAGCTGCCGTTAGTCGTCGTCGACGTGCAGCGCGGAGGCCCCTCGACGGGCCTGCCCACCAAAACCGAGCAGAGCGACCTCGCTCAGGCCCTCTACGGCCGAAACGGTGAGTGCCCGGTGATCGTTCTGGCCGCCTCGTCCCCCAGCGACTGCTTCCACTACGCCTTCGAGGCCGGACGTCTGGCCATGGAGCACATGACCCCCGTGGTGCTGCTCTCCGACGGCTTCATCGCCAACGGCTCCGAGCCGTGGCGCATCCC
>CALUNH010000011.1 GCA_944321965.1 uncultured Alistipes sp. | reverse complement strand
AACGAGCGCGCCAAGCAGGCCGATGCCGAAGCCAAGATCGCCGCACTCAAGGAGCAGCTCGCGGCCCTGAAATAGTCAACATAGAGGCCGGGAGGGGTCAAGAAGGGGGGGGGCCGGAGGAGGGGGCCAAAAGAGAAGTCTTGCCCGAGGGAGGGGCAAAGGACCCACCCGAGGGAAGAGGCGTCCAAGAGAGAAGTCCCGCCCGAGGGAGGGGCGCCCGAGGGAGCAGCGAAGGTCCCGCCCAAAAGCAAGGGGGGGGGTAGCTTTGGCCCGAAACTCCGGAACAGCCCGACAACCCGCCCGCCCGTCCATCACCCGAAATCCGACCGACCCCCGTCCTACGTGGCGGGGGCCTGTCGCAAACCGGAATCCGAAAACCCGAAAAATGCCATCCATCACCATCTATACCGACGGCTCGGCCCTCGGAAATCCCGGACCGGGAGGTTACGGCGTCGTGCTCCTATCGGGCCCCTACCGCAAGGAACTCTCGCAAGGTTTCCGCCTGACGACCAACAACCGCATGGAGCTCATGGCCGTCTGCACGGCCCTCGAAGCGCTCCGTTTCGAAGGCTCCGACGTCGTGATCTACTCCGACTCGAAGTACGTCGTCGATGCCGTCTCGAAGGGCTGGGTCTTCGGCTGGGTGCGCAAGGGCTTTGCCGGAAAGAAGAACCCCGACCTCTGGATGCGCTTCCTCCGCGCCTACAACCGCCACCACGTCCGCTTCGTCTGGGTCAAGGGTCACGCCGACACCGTCGAGAACAACCGTTGCGACCAGTTGGCCGTCGCCGCCGCCAACGACCGGGGCCGCTGGATGGAAGATACCGGATATACGCCGGAATAGCGGTTCGGACGGCGGACCGGGGGGGGGAAGCGTCGCTCCGGACCGGAAAGCGGGGCGGGGCAGCAGGAGAGGTCTCCGCTGCGGGATGTTCCGTCAGGCCGGGAGGTCCCCTTGCGGTCAAGGACCGGTTCGGGCGGCAAAAAGCCGGAAAGAAGTTGAGAGGAAGGGACAAACGGACACAAGGCGGACAGCCTCCCCGTCGCACGAAAAATGGCCGTTTTTTCGCACTTAAGTCCCGTTCATTGTCCGATTTTTCGCGCTTTTTTCGCTTTTCGGGTTATTATTCCTATATTTGCAGGAAATTGATGCCTGTCCGGAACGGCCAAACCAACCCCGAAATCCCCACGTAACGGATCGCGGGATTTCGCGGAACCGGAAACGTCGCCCCGGCTGTGAGATTGCGCAAACTCCAAACCTTACGGAATGTTCAAGACTTACATGCGGTTGTTGGGCTTCGCCCGTCCGATCAAGAAATACGCCATACCCTATTTCTTCTACTCGCTCCTCTACGCGCTGTTCAACTCCCTGACGTTCATGCTGATCATCCCGATCCTGAACACCATGTTCGACGCGAACTACTCCTTCGAGTACGTCGAAAAACTCCCCCCCGTAGAGTTCAACCAGGAGTACCTGACAACCCTCTTCAATTTCGCCTACTCACACCTCTTCCAGGAGTATGACCGCCAGAACGTCCTCATGCTCCTGGCCATCGTCGCCGTCTGCATCAGCTTCCTGAGCAACCTCTTCCGCTACCTCGGAGCCTGGACCATGGAGAACATGCGCACCAGAACCCTCCAGAAAATGCGCAACGAAATGTTCTCCCGCGTCATGGACATGAACGTCGGGTACTTCTCCGACCAGCGGAAGGGCGATATCATCTCGAAGATCACCTCCGACGTCGGAGTCGTCCAGTTCTGCATCACCAACACCCTCCAGGTCTCCTTCCGCGAGCCCTTCCTCATCATCGGATACATCGTCATGATGATCGCCATCTCGTGGGAACTCGCCGTATTCTCGGTGCTCTTCCTCCCCGTCGTGGCCCTGCTCATCGGAAGCATCGTCAAGAAACTCCGCCACCCCGCCCGAACCAACCAGCAGCGAATGGGCGAGATGGTCGCCACACTCGACGAATCCCTCGCGGGCATCAAGGTCATCAAAAGCTACAACGCTACCGACTACATCAAGCAGAAATACTACGACATCAGCGAAGACCTCGCACGGCTTACCCTCTCGATGGCCCGCCGCCAGCAACTCGCTTCGCCCATGAGCGAATTCCTCGGCATCACGGCCGTCGGCGTGATCCTCGTCTTCGGAGGCTCGCTCGTCGCCGCCGGATCGCTCGACCCCGGAGGTTTCATCGCCTTCGTGGCCATCTTCTCCCAGATCACACGTCCCGTGCGCACGTTCATCGACCAGTTCGCGAACATCAACCAGGGTATCGCCGCCGGAGAGCGTATCTTCTCCATCATCGACACCCAACCCGAAATCCAGGACAAACCCGATGCACGCGAACTTACCGGGCTCAAGGACAAGATCGAATTCCGCAACGTACACTTCACCTACGACGGTTCGCGCGAGGTGATCGACGGCATCTCGTTCGAAATCCGACGCGGCCAGACCGTGGCGCTCGTCGGACCCTCGGGAGGCGGAAAATCGACCCTCAGCGAACTCCTGCCCCGCTTCTACGACCCCACCTCCGGCGATATTCTCATCGACGGGGTCTCCCTGCGCGACTACTCGCAGGAGAGCGTCCGCGCTCACATGAGCGTCGTGGCACAGGATACCGTGCTCTTCAACGACACCATCGAGAACAACATCGGCATGGGTCGCCGCGGCGCTTCGCACGAGGAGATCGTCGAAGCCGCCCGCGTGGCCAACGCCGACGACTTCATCCGCGAATGCCCCGAAGGTTACGACACCAACATCGGAGACCGCGGTACGAAACTCTCCGGAGGCCAGCGACAGCGCCTCTCGATCGCCCGCGCCGTGCTGAAGAACCCCGACATCCTGATTCTCGACGAGGCCACCTCGGCCCTCGACACCGAAAGCGAAAAACTCGTCCAGGATGCCCTCAACAAACTGCTCAAGGGCCGCACCTCGGTGGTCATCGCACACCGTCTGTCGACCATTCACAACGCCGACCAGATCATCGTCGTCGACCACGGACGCATCGCCGAGCAGGGCACTCACGCCGAACTCATGGAGCGGAACGGCATCTACGCCAAGCTCATCGAGATGCAGTCGTTCGACTGATCCGGCCGCCGAGCCGAAAACACCTGCGGGCCGCCTTTCCCCAGCGAACAGGCGGCCCGCAGTGTCGTTTCCCCGACCGCAGACGACGGTTTCGGGGCAAGGTTGCAATGTTTTCCAATCTTTTTATTATCTTTGCGGGTTGTCAACATGTAGCGAAATTTTTTCTTACCGATATGAAGTTCAAGGAGTATAAAGGACTCGACCTGGCAGGCACCGCCGCCGACGTGCTCGGAGAATGGGATGCCCGCGACACCTTCCACAAAAGCATCGAAACCCGTGAGGGACATCCGACATTCGTATTCTACGAAGGCCCCCCCTCGGCAAACGGTATGCCCGGCATCCATCACGTCATGGCCCGCACCATCAAGGATGTATTCTGCCGCTACAAAACCCAGCAGGGATACCTCGTACACCGCAAGGCCGGATGGGATACACACGGACTGCCCGTCGAACTGGGCGTCGAGAAGAAACTCGGAATCACCAAGGAGGACATCGGCAAGAAGATCTCCATCGAGGAGTACAACCGCACCTGCCGCGAAGCCGTCATGGAGTTCACCGGCATGTGGGAGAACCTCACCCGAAAGATGGGATACTGGGTCAACATGGACGACCCCTACATCACCTACGACAACAAGTACATCGAGTCGCTGTGGTGGCTGCTGAAACAGCTCTACGACAAGGGGCTGCTCTACAAGGGCTACACCATCCAGCCCTACTCGCCCGCGGCCGGAACCGGGCTCTCGACCCACGAGCTGAACCAGCCCGGCTGCTACCGCGACGTCAAGGATACGACGGTCGTGGCGCAGTTCCGCATCCGCAACCCCAAACCCGAAATGGAGGGGTGGGGAACCCCCGTCTTCCTGGCCTGGACCACGACTCCCTGGACCCTGCCCTCGAATACGGCCCTCTGCGTCGGCCCGAAGATCGACTACGTGGCCGTGCGCAGCTACAACCCCTACACCGGTGAGAAGATGACGGCCGTTCTGGCCAAGGCCCTCCTGAACGCGCACTTCAACAGGAAGGCCGAAGGCATCGCGCTCGGAGACTACAAGCCCGGCGACAAGCTCGTCCCCTATGAGGTGGTCGGCGAATGGAAGGGGCCCGAACTGGTCGGCATGGAGTATGAACAGCTGCTGCCCTGGGTCAAGCCCGTCGAGGTGGATGCCGACGGAAACTGGAAGGAGGCCTCCGCAAAGGCCTTCCGCGTCATCGCGGGCGACTACGTGACCACCGAGGACGGTACCGGTATCGTACACATCGCCCCGACGTTCGGTGCCGACGACGCATTCGTCGCCCGCGCCGCCGGAATTCCGTCGCTCTTCATGATCAACAAGAAGGGCGAGACCCGCCCGATGGTCGACCTCACCGGGAAATTCTACCTCCTCGACGAGTTGGACGAGCGTTTCGTGAGCGAGTGCGTCGATGTCGAGGTCTACAAGGAGTACGAGGGCCGCTGGGTCAAGAACGCATACGACCCGCAGTTCACCGTTGACGGCAAGTACGACGAGAAGGCCGCGCAGGCTGCCGAGTCGCTCGACATCTACATCTGCATGAAGATGAAGGCCGCCGGTCTGGCCTTCAAGATCGAGAAGCACGTCCACAACTACCCCCACTGCTGGCGAACGGACAAACCCGTACTCTACTACCCGCTCGACTCGTGGTTCATCCGCACCACGGCCTGCAAGGAGCGCATGATCGAGCTGAACCGCACGATCCGCTGGAAACCCGAATCCACCGGTACGGGACGCTTCGGCAAGTGGCTCGAAAACCTCAACGACTGGAACCTCTCGCGCTCGCGCTTCTGGGGCACCCCGCTCCCGATCTGGGCCACGGAGGACCGGTCGGAACTGAAGTGCATCGGTTCGGTCGAGGAGCTGATAAGCGAAATCAACAAAGCCATTGCTGCGGGGGTAATGACCAAAAACCCGTACGAAAATTTCAAGGTCGGCGACATGTCGAAGGAGAACTACTCCACGGACCGCATCGACCTGCACCGTCCCTACGTCGATTCGATCGTCCTCGTCTCGTCGAAGGGCGAGCCCATGCACCGCGAACCCGACCTGATCGACGTCTGGTTCGACTCCGGGGCCATGCCCTACGCCCAGGTCCACTACCCCTTCGAAAACAGGGAGAAGTTCAGTGAGGTCTATCCCGCCGACTTCATCGCCGAGGGCGTCGACCAGACCCGCGGATGGTTCTTCACGCTGCACGCCATCGCCTCGATGTTGTTCGACTCGGTGGCCTTCAAGAACATCATCTCCAACGGTCTGGTCCTCGACAAGAACGGGAACAAGATGTCCAAGCGGTTGGGGAATGCCGTCGATCCCTTCGAGGTGCTCGACACCTACGGTCCCGACGCAACCCGCTGGTACATGATCTCCAACTCCCAGCCCTGGGACAACCTCAAGTTCGACCGTGACGGCGTGGACGAGGTGCGCCGCAAGTTCTTCGGAACCCTCTACAACACCTACTCGTTCTTCGCGCTCTACGCCAACGTCGACGGCTTCACCGGCCATGAGCCCGAGGTCCCCCTGGAGAAACGGCCCGAAATCGACCGCTGGATCATCTCGCTGCTCAACACGCTCGTCAAGGACGTGACCGAATCGCTCGAAAATTACGACCCGACGCCTGCAGCCCGCGCCATCCAGGAGTTCGTCGGCGAAAACCTCTCGAACTGGTACGTCCGCCTCAACCGCAAACGCTTCTGGGGCGGCGGCATGTCCGAGGACAAACTCGCGGCCTATCAGACGCTCTACACCTGTCTGGAGACCGTCGTGATGCTCGCGGCCCCCTTCGCGCCGTTCATCACCGACCGCATCTTCTGCGACCTGAACGCCGTGAGCGGCCGCCACACCGATGAGTCCGTGCACCTCTCGACCTTCCCCAAGGCCGACGAAAGCTGCATCGACCGGCAGCTCGAAGAGCGTATGGACCTCGCTCAGAAGGTATCCTCGATGGTCCTGGCCCTGCGCCGCAAGGTCTCGATCAAGGTCCGCCAGCCCCTGATGAAGATCCTCATTCCGGTGCTCGACCCCGCCATGGCCGGGCAGATCGCCGCCGTCAGGAACCTCATCATGAGCGAGGTGAACGTCAAGGAGGTCGAACTCATCGAGAACACCGCGGGAATCATCACCAAACGCATCAAACCCAACTTCAAGACCCTCGGCCCCCGCTACGGAAAGCAGATGAAGCAGATCGCGGCCATGACCGCGGAATTCACGCAGGAACGCATCGCAGAAATAGAGGCCGCACCCGAAACCGTACTCGACATCGCCGGAGAGAAGATCGTCGTGACGCCCGCCGACTTCGAAATCACGTCCGAGGACATGCCCGGATGGCTCGTCGCTTCGGAAGGAAAACTCACCGTCGCACTCGACATCACCGTCACCGAGGAGTTGAAGGCCGAAGGGATGGCCCGCGAGTTGATCAACCGGATTCAGAACATCCGAAAGGACTCCGGATTCGAGGTCACCGACAAGATCCGGGTCGAGATCGAGCGGAAACCCGTCGTGGCCGATGCCGTCACTCGCTTCGCAGACTACATCGCTTCCCAGACCCTCGCCGTCGAGGTCAAGGCGGCCGAAGATCCCGCCGGAGCGTTCGTAATCGATTCCGAGATCGACGAAGAGCCTCTGCGGATTGCCGTTACGAAGATGTAGGATCCCGATTCAGGAACAATTCGGGTTCGAGATTCTCAAGAAAATTTGGTTATATCGGAAATATTGTTTAATTTTACCTAAAACCAAATAGAGAGGAATACGACTATGGCTGACGAAAGAACCCGATACAGCGATGCCGAACTCGAAGAGTTCAAGCAGCTTATCCTGAAAAAGCTTGAAAATGCCCGCGCGGATTACGAACTCCTCCGGGCCACGATCACGCACACGGCAGACAACGATACCGAAGATACGTCTCCTACGTTCAAGGTGCTGGAGGAAGGCGCCGCAACCCTCTCCAAGGAGGAGAGCGGACGCCTCGCGGCCCATCAGATGAAGTTCATCCGCAACCTCGAAATGGCGCTCGTGCGCATCGAGAACAAGACCTACGGAATCTGCAAGACAACCGGGAAACTGATTCCCAAGGAGCGTCTGATGAAGGTTCCCCACGCCACGGAGTGCATCGAAGCCAAAGAGGGCCGCAGATAACTTCCAGGGGGGGGGCCGGGGCCAGGCAAAGACCGGAACCGGGCCACAAGGACGGGACGGAGCCAAGAACGGACCGGGGCCAGGCAAAGACCGGGGCCAGGCAAAGACCGGAATGGAATGAAGGACGGAACGGCGATAAGACCGGAACCGGGCGAAGGACGGAACGGAACGAGGCCACAAGGACGGGACGATTGAGGTCCGGAAAAGGTCCCCTGGAGGATACTCCCCGCAATCCGAAAAATCAATCCCTTTATAAGAAAGGTTCACCTTGCGGTGGACCTTTTTTTATACGCGGCAAAGCCCTGCAAACGTTTTTCCATACGTTTTCCGGGATTTTTGCGTTATCTTTGACACATGTTCTCCCTGTCCCGCATATCCATCCTCCTGCTGATTCTCATCCTCTCGGGAATCTTGACTCCGGTATCCGCGGCAATCCCGGTCGCAATTCCATCGGCAGGACCCGGTATGCAAACCCCGAACCGGTTCACTCCCGACAGCGCCCGAATCCGGAACCCCGACGCCCGAGCCCGGAACAACAGACTCTACGACAGTATCGAATCCAAAACCAGCCGCCGGGCTGTATCCAGGATACTTTATAAAATGCTCTTCGTAAAGCCCGCCATCGATACCATATCGAACGGTCAGTTCCTCGATGAAACCAGCCTGCTCGCACCCTTCATCGGAAAAACAATCGGTGAAATAGGCATCAATCGCAACCCGATTTTCGACCCCGGCGGCAACTGGATCGAACGGGCGGCCAATAAAACACACATGTTAACCCGCGAACGGGTCATTCGCCGCGACCTCCTCTTCAAACCCGGAGACGAATTCGACCCCCAGCTCATCGTCCGAACCAAGCAGCTGCTCCGATCCCGAGACTATATCGCGGATATCGACATCGCCGTAAAACCCGATCCAACCGACTCCACCCGCGTCAATCTCCTGATTACGACCCGAGACAGCTGGACCATCTCGGCAGACGGGGCGCTCCATTCCGAAGGACGCACGATGGTCGGACTCTCCGACGCCAATATCTTCGGAACAGGAAACAGCCTCAAGGTCATGACCAACTTCTCCCGAGACGACTTCTCATACGGGGGAAACATGGTCGAATACGAGATTCCAAACGTGCTCGGGACCTTCTACACCGCAAATTTCAATGCCGGGCGCAATTTCTACAGTTCGACGCTCGACCTCGGACTCCGCAAGGAATTCCTCAGACCCACCGACTACGAAATCGGTCTCACCTACAACAACATCAAGGACAAACGCTACATGATCGAGCAGGACACCTCGCTGCTCGTCAAGGAGCGAAACCTCGATGCCTGGGGCGGCTACTCGCACTTCCTGCGCAGAATCGGATCCAGCATCTACCTCACGGGACGGTACAACTACAGCCGCGTCAGTCGGCGACCCGAAGTCGGACCCCGTTACAACCCCGCACTCCACGATCAGGATGCCCTGCTCGTGGGGGTGGGGCTTTACCGCGAAAAATTCTACTCCGCCAACATGATCTACGGATTCGGTCGCCGCGAGTACCTCGCCGCGGGATACAAGGCCGAAGTGACATCCGGATACACGTGGGGTGAGTTCTCCAATGCCGTATATCTCGGAATAACCTGCGAAGCCGGAGGTTTCTGCCCCATCGGCTACATCATGGGAGGAGCTACGCTCGGAAGCTACATCGACCCCCACGACGGAATGTGGCAGCGAAGTGCCATAGACGTCGACCTGCGCTGGTTCTCGAACCTCTTCCTCTTCCGCCAAAGCCGCATCCGGCAGTTCCTCACGCTCAACTACACCCAGGGGTGGAACCGCTGGGAAGGAAGCGACGAGAGCATCCGCTTCACCTCCACGAACGGGCTCCAGGCCCTCAAGGAGTATGCGATCGGAACCAACCGCATGATCCTCAATTCCGAGACCGTGGTATTCACCCCCTATCAGCCGTTGGGATTCCGCATCGCATTCTTCGGGTTCGCGGATTTCGGGCTCCTCGGCTATTCGCCCAACATCTTCAAGAACGAATTCTTCACCTCGTTCGGATTCGGCGTCAGGCTCCGAAACGAACGGCTCGTTTTCAATACCGTCCAGATCCGCCTCGGAATCGCATTCGGGAAACACGGACTTGTCGACTGCGAATACTTCCGGCTCTCAAACCCCACCAGTCTGGAACTGTACCGCTACCGCCCGACCCGTCCCGAGATCGTCGATTTCGAATAGCCCGCAACCCGGGAAGGACCCGACCGGGCTGGATTCAAGTCAGGAACACGGCAAACCCAGCAAAACAGGAAGGGGCCGAAGAGCGACAAGGGGCGACAAGGGGCGACGAGAGGAGACGAGAGGAGAGGAGAGGAGACGAGAGGAGACGAGAGGAGACAAGGCTAAAAGCAAAACGAGGGGGCGGAACGGTTTGTACCGTTCCGCCCCCTTGGGACTTTTTATCGCTTATGGTCTGCCCGAAAGCCGCTATTTGCGCGTCCGGACCCGCAGCACGCCCTTCTTACCGGGTGTTTCGTCGTTGCGGACCAGATCCAGGCGCTTGATCTTCCCCGGCTCGATCCGTTCGAGGTCGGCTTTGGTCGCCGGTTTGCCATTGATCTCGATCCGGTAGTCCGCCTCGTCGATCTCCGAGAAGTCGGCCGTCACGCGACCCTTGGCCGTCGTCACCGAACCCTTCCCGTCGGAACGGCTCTTCGACATCACCTCCGGACCCGTGACCACCATGCCGCCACGGCCCCCGACTACCGTATTGTACTCCGTATTCCGTCCGGCGGCATCCGCATCATAAACGGCAATCGCCTGTCCGCGGAGTTTCAGATCGTCAAGGTCTTGCAGTTTCTTCTGCGCGCTCTTCCACGCATCGCTCTCGAAATAGGCCGTCGATTCGGCGAGTTTCCGCTGCGCCTCCTGCCACTCCGCACTCCGGAAATAGGAGTCGGAAGCTTCGGAGAGCTCGGAAAACCGCTTTTGCGCCTCCTTCCATTCGTCGCTCTGGAAGTAGGCGTTCATCTCGGAGAGCTGCATCCGCGCCCGTTTCCACTCGTCACTTTGGAAATAGCCGTTGTCGAGACTCAATGCACCCGGCCGTTTCGTCTCGATCAGGATCACACCCTCGTTGTCCGGACCGAGGTATTGGCGGTACTTTTCGGGAATATTGCCTTTATAGATCGACATGCTCCGGATCTGCCGCACATCGAGGTCATTGAGGCTGCCCGAATAGCGTTCTCCGTCGACCACGATCACCGGATTGCCCTCAAGACCCGAGGTGGAGAGCGACGCCTGCGACGGAGACCCCGAAATCGAAATGGACATGGTGTTCCCGTCCGGGGAGGTCGTCACCTGCGTACCATAGGCATTGTTCCCAGAAGCCGCAGCGGTATCGCCCGGTTTCTTCAGCGAAATGACGATCACGCCGTTCTTCGCCTCCTCGCCGTAGGAGGCCCGCGAAAGCGAATCCTTCAACACCGAAACCGACGCAATGCGTTCCGGCCGGAGCGTATCCAGCACCTGCAGGTCGCCCTTCACCCCGTCGACGATCACCAGCGGGGCCTTCTCCGGGTCCATCGTCGCCTTCATCCCGCGGATGACGATCGTATCCGGACCGATTTCCGCACGCATTTCGTGTTTCGTAATCCGATTTTGCGTATCTTTGTACGCAGCAGGAACGACATAACGGGTCTCGGCAAAGGCGCCCAGAGCCAGGCCCGCAAGCGGCAGCAGCAGAAGCGCCCGCGCTTCGGTCCGCCGCGATGATCTTTTTCGCAACATCATGGTAATACGGTTTTTAAGTTTACTGTGATTGAGGCTGTTGGCGACTGAGTACCACCTCCCGCCAACGGCCTTCCTTATAAGCAGCATCTGATAACTCTTCGCATCGACACCGCTCGCCAGCACGGCGGCATCGGCTTCGTATTCGTGGATGGCCCGCAACTCGCGCCGCAGCAGCCACATCGCCGGATTGAACCACTGCAGGCATCCCGCCAGGTCGGTTGCCAGCAGATCCGCCGAATGGTGCAGGCGGATGTGGGCCCGTTCGTGGGTCAGGATCGCCGGGCCGTTCTCCGCCAGGTCCTCCTCGGAGATCACGATGCACCGCCCCCAGCTGAACGGCGTGACGCGCTGCGGCAGGCGCACGAGGATCGTCCCGTCGTCCAGCCGTTCGCGGCGGCCCCGGCGGATCACCCGCACCACGGCCGTCAGGGACCAGAGGGTATGCAGGCAGCTGGCGGCGGCTCCCGTCACGAAAAGCACCCCGACAAGGGTTTTCCAGGGGAAAGGCCGTGCGGCGGGGAGAGCCGCGTCGGAGGCTGCCCCGTCCATCTCGAAAACCGGAACCGCAGGCAGCGGCGGGAGTTCGCGCCAGACCGTAATCACGCACAGCGGCAGCACGAACGAGAGAAGCATCGCCCCCAGCACCACGATGCGGTTGAAGCGATGGAAGGTCTCACGGCTCAGCAGCAGTTTGAAAAAGAGGTAGAAAACCGCCAGGCACGCCCCGACCTTGAGGCTGTAGATCGTCCATTCATAACACATGGCTATCGGGCGTTTTGGCGTTCGATGCGGTCGATCAGTTCGCGCAGCTCCTCGACCGAGATCCGCTCCTCCTCGACCAGGGCCGAAACGGCCCCGAGGCAGGATTTCTCGAAATAACGGTCGATGACGCTGCCCAGCGTGCGGCGCGAAAACTCCGCCTCGCTCACCAGCGGGTAATACTGGTAGGTATTCCCGAAGGGTTTATGCCCCACGTAGCCCTTCGCTTCGAGGGCCCGCACCATCGTCGAAAGCGTATTGAAGTGCGGTTTCGGATCCGGGGCCAGCGCCACCAGCTCCCGCACGAACAGCGGCCCGTGGGTCCAGAAGCATTGCATCAGCTCCTCTTCGCGGCGTGTGAGTTTTTCCATAACTTGATTTCAATATGATCGTTCCAATTTCTTCATCTGCAAACAGGCCTCCCTGGGGTGTCAAAATGCAGGCTTAGAAAGTCGGTGTTGTGGGCTGCTGAACCTTCGAGGGGTTTCCGAGCCCCTTACCCGCATACGACCCAGCCAAAAGCCAGGCGTATCCTCCCTAATTCTCCATTTTCCATTTTCCATTCTCCATTTTCCATTCTCCATTTTCCATCCACCACAAAGGTAACTAAAAAATCCTCACATGCAACTATTTTTTATAGTTTATCAACTAAAAAATTTAGTTATAACATTTCCACTTCCGGATTCCATATATTATATGTATCTTTGAATAATGATACTCCTTGCAGACAGCGGATCGACCCAATGCACGTGGATCGCCGACGACGGCGCCCGGATGCGCAAAATGCGCACCCGCGGAATCAATGCCGTCCAGCACTCCGACGAGCAGATCCGCAGTTCGCTGGCCGAACTGCCCCGGCTCGGAAGCGTCACGGCCGTGCGGTTCTACGGCGCCGGGTGCGGCAGGACCTTTCCCGAGACCTCGGAACGACTCCGGCAGCTCCTCGCCCGCCACTTCGGGACACAGGAGGTCTCCGTCGAATCGGACCTCACGGGCGCGGCCCGGGCCCTGTGGGGTCGCGGCGAAGGGATCGCCTGCATCCTCGGGACCGGCTCGAACTCCTGCCTCTGCCGCGGCGGCGAGATCGTCCGGCAGGTCCCCCCGCTGGGCTACATCCTCGGCGACGAAGGAAGCGGTGCAGCCTTGGGCCGCGCACTGCTCAACGGCATCTTCAAGGGGCACATCCCACTCCGGGAGGAGTTCCTCGCCGAAACCGGACTCTCCTACGAGGAGATCATCCGCCGCGTCTACCGCGAACCCTTCGCCAACCGGTTCCTCGCCTCCTTCGCGCCGTTCGTCCGGGCACACATGACGTGTCCCGAAGTGCACGGGATGGTCATCGGGGCCTTCCGCGAATTCGCACGGCGGAACCTGAGCCGCTATCCGGCCGGGATTCCCGTCGCCTGTGTCGGAGGGGTTGCCGCCCATTTCGAAAAGTGGCTCCGCGAGGCGCTTGAAGCAGAGGGCTATTCCGTGAAAACCATTGTCGAATCGCCCGCAGAAGGGCTTGCAGCATACCATCATGGAGAACAGAATCACCGAACAGAGTTCGGAATACGATAACCTGCAGCAGATGTCCACACACGACATCCTCGTCGGGATCAACCGCGAGGATGCCCGCGTGCACGAGGCCGTGCGGGAGGTCATTCCCGTCATGGAGCAGCTGGTCGAACGCATCGTCGAGCGGATGCGGCGCGGCGGAAGGCTCTTCTACATCGGCGCCGGAACCAGCGGACGCCTCGGCGTGACGGACGCTTCGGAACTGCCTCCGACCTTCGGGGTGCCGTTCGATCTCGTAATCGGGCTGATCGCCGGGGGTGACGGCGCCCTCCGCCGTGCCGTGGAGCACGCCGAAGACGATACGGAAGGCGCCTGGCGCGATCTGGCGCCCTATCATCCCGCAGCGGACGACACGCTCGTCGGGATTGCCGCATCGGGAACCACACCCTACGTCATCGGCGGGCTGCGGAGAGCCCGGCAGGAGGGGCTGCTGACCGCAGCCGTGGTCTGCAACCCCGGATCACCCGCGGCGGCCGCGGCAGAATACGCCCTCGAAGCCGTCGTGGGACCCGAATTCGTCACCGGATCCACCCGCATGAAGGCCGGAACGGCCCAGAAACTGATGCTCAACATGCTGTCCACCGCCGTGATGATCCGCCTGGGGCGCGTCGAGGGAAACCGCATGGTCCACATGCAGCTCACCAACGACAAACTCATCGCCCGCGGAACCCGCATGGTGGCCCAAAGCACCGGACTCCCGGAGACCGAAGCCCGCGAAGCCCTGCTCCGCTGGGGTTCCGTAAAACGAGCGGTCGAACACACCAACAAACAATAAAACAACATACGTATGGCCAGACTCTTTTCCGATCGTGAGATCCGTGCCGTGGCGGTCTTCCTGCCTCTGGCCGGTTTGCTGATCGTCGCACTCCTGCTCCTGCGCCCGAAGGCCGACCCCGAGGCTGCCCGGCAGATCGAACGCGAATTCGAACAGCCCGTCGACCCCGACAGCATCGTCATGCACCCCTTCGACCCCAATACCGTCACGTTCGACGAACTGCGGAAACTGGGACTCTCGAAGTACGAGGCCGTAAGCCTGCTCAAATACCGCGCCGGAGGCAAGGTCTTCCGCATCCCCGAAGAGCTGACCCTCTGCTACGCCATCAGCGACTCGCTCTACCGGCGGCTCGAACCTTGGATCCGGATCGGCCGCAAATACGCCATCGCTCCCCGCGAATACCGCAGCGGACGCATCATCGCCGACCCGCTGCCCGCGCAACCCTTCCGCATCGACACCGTAACCGCCCGCTACCTGCAGGCCATCGGCGCCCTCTCGAAACGGCAGGCCGAATCGTTCATCCGCTGGAGAGACCTCTCCGGCATCTACGACATGGAGGAGCTGCGCGCCTGCTACGTCATCACCGACTCGGTGGCCGCGGCCCTCGAACCCTACGTCATCTTCCCCGAACGAAAGGCACATCCGATCGACGAACCCGTCGAGATCAATACGGCCGATTCCGCCACGCTGCGCTCCGTCGTCGGAATCGGAGAAAAAACCGTCGTGACAATCCTCAACTACCGCGAACGCCTCGGCGGATTCGTCCGCGTCGAGCAACTCGCAGAGGTTCCGGGCGTCACGGAGAGCAACTACGAAAAAATTTTGAAACAAATTTACTGCGACAGTTGCAAAATTCGGAAAATTGATATTAACTTTGCAAGCCAGAAAACGCTGGGGCTGCATCCCTACATTACAGCCCCGATGTTACGGAAAATTTTGAGACAAAGACAGTTGAAAGGAGGTTGGAGCACCGCTGAAGAGTTGATCGAACAGAACATAATGACCCGAAAGGAGGCAGAACGTCTGGCTCCCTATCTGCAATTCGGGTCGGACAGCGGAACAACCGACAAGTAGACACACCCCAGGGACCGGCGCATCGGAGATGCGGCCCCCGCACCAAAATCTGACAAAACAACGATTACAACAACAAAAAAACAGAGAATACTATGATTATCATGCCGGTAAAAGAGGGCGAAAATATCGAACGCGCCCTGAAGAAGTTCAAACGTAAATACGAGCGCACGGGTGTCCTCAAGGAGCTCCGCCGCCGCCAGTACTTCACCAAACCTTCGGTGGCCAAGCGCGAGGCGATGCAGCACGCTATTTACGTCGAGCACATGTACCGCGACGAGGAATAGTCCCGGAAACAACCGGAACAACAAGGGGGAGGGCGAGAAGGCCTCCCCCCCCTTTTTTGTGCGGGGAGGGGCAGGCAGAGCCTTCCCCTTTTTTGTACTGCCCGCCTCCGAGCCCTCCCCCGCAAAAAAACGGCCGCCCGAACCATTCGGACGGCCGGAGCGTTTTCCCGGAACCGGATCAGCGCAGGAACAGCAGCTCCCGGTATTTCGGCAACGGCCAGATCTGGTCGTCGACGATCTCCTCCAGCTTGTCGATGTGGCGCCGGATCTGATCGAAATAGACCGCCACCGTATCGTGATAGGCAATCGCCTTCTCGCGCTGGTCCTCGATGCGGTTGGCCACCTTCCGCGCGTCGATCATCTCCGCCGTCAGGCGCTGGATCTCCGCCGTGTGGTCCTGAATCCGCTTGATCAGACGGATATCCGGCTCGGCATTCAACCCCGGGATCTGCGACATCTTGTAGACCTTGTCCAGCAGCTCAGCCTCGTATTTCGAGGCGATCGGCACGATGTGGTTCATCGCCAGGTCGCCCAGCACGCGGCCCTCGATCTGGATCTTCTTCGTATAGGTCTCCCACTTCACCTCCGTGCGGGCTTCCAGCTCAACCTTCGAGAAGACTCCCATCTCTGCAAACATTTTCAGGCTCTCCGGATCCAGATAACGGTCGAAAATCAACGGCGTGGAGGTCTCGCAGTCCAGACCCCGGCGTTTCGCCTCCTCCTTCCACTCGTCCGAATAGCCGTTGCCGTCGAAACGGATCGCCTGGCAGGCCTTGATCATCTCCTTGAGCACTTCGTAGATCGCCTTCTCCTTCTTCATGCCCGCCTCGATCTTCGCGTCGACCTTCTTTTTAAACTCCGTCAACTCGTTGGCGACCGCCGTATTCAACACGATCATCGCCTCGGCGCAGTTGTCCGACGACCCGACGGCCCGGAACTCGAACCGGTTGCCCGTGAAGGCGAACGGCGAGGTGCGGTTGCGGTCCGTATTGTCCAGAAGCAGCGTCGGGATGTGCGAGATTCCGCTCATCTTGAAGACGTTCTTCGCATCGAAGCGGATCGCATCGTCCCCTTTCGAGGCGGCCAGTTTGTCCAGCACGGCCGAAACCTGCGTCCCGAGGAAGGTCGAGATGATGGCCGGGGGTGCCTCGTTGGCCCCCAGACGGTGGGCATTCGTCGCGCTCATGATCGAGGCCTTCAGCAGCCCGTTGTGCTTGTAGACCGCCGAAATGGCATTCACCAGGAAGGTGATGAACTGCAGATTCTCGGCCGCCGTCTTGCCCGGGCCCAGCAGGTTGACGCCCGTATCCGTCCCGAGCGACCAGTTGTTGTGCTTGCCCGAGCCGTTGATCCCCTTGAAGGGCTTCTCGTGCAGCAGAACCCGGAACTGGTGGCGGCGGGCGATCTTGTCCATGATGGTCATCAGCAGCTGGTTATGGTCGTTGGCCAGGTTGACCTCCTCATAGACCGGAGCCAGCTCGAACTGGTTCGGGGCCACCTCGTTGTGCCGCGTCTTGACCGGAATGCCGAGTTTCAGACACTCGTATTCGAGATCCTTCATGAAGGCCATCACACGCGCCGGAATCGCCCCGAAATAGTGGTCCTCCAACTGCTGGTTCTTGGCCGACTCGTGGCCCATCAGCGTGCGGCCCGTGAGCATCAGGTCCGGACGCACCGCCCACAAACTCTCATCAACGAGGAAGTACTCCTGCTCCCAGCCCAGGTAGGAAAAGACCTTCTGGACGTTCTTGTCGAAGTAGTGGCAGACCTCCGTGGCAGCCGTCCCGACGGCCGTCAGCGACCGCAGCAAAGGCACCTTATAGTCGAGTGCCTCGCCCGTATAGGCGATGAAGACGGTCGGGATACAGAGCGTCGTGTCGACGATGAAGGCCGGAGAGGTGGGGTCCCACGCCGAATAGCCCCGCGCCTCGAACGTATTGCGGATGCCGCCGTTGGGGAACGACGAGGCATCGGGCTCCTGCTGTACGAGCAGCTTTCCCGAAAACTCCTCCAGGACTCCGCCGTGGCCGTCCGGCTCGGCAAAGGCATCGTGTTTCTCGGCCGTACCGCCCGTCAGTGGCTGGAACCAGTGCGTATAGTGATCGGCGCCGTGTTCCAGGGCCCACTGCCGCATCCCAGCGGCGATGCTGTCGGCCACCTCACGTGTCAGCGGCGTACGGTTCTCCATCGTATCGAGCAGCGCGGCGTAAGTCCGCTTGTCGAGGTACTTGCGCATGGCGGCACGCCCGAAAACCTTTTCTCCGAAGTAATCCGAAGGACGGCCCTCCGGAGCCTTCACCTCCACGGCGGTATGGTTGATCGCCGCGTCGACCATTTTGAATCTGAGCAATGATGACATAGACCTTATCTGTTTAATGATTGGGATTCCTTCAAAAAAACCGGGCGGGGAGAATCCAAATAATTGTCAACTAAAACCTAACCTGAAATTGCCCGGACCGCTGCCTCCCGGCAGGAATCCGCACCCTAACCAACCCCGGGATTACACCCCCGCTCCGGTTGTTCCGTTGTTCTGGTGCAAATGTAAAAATAATTCCAATTCGTTGTTTCTACAAAAATCACTTTTTTCTGAAAAATTGCGATTTTTTAAGGCAATTTCCCCGAAAACGACCCTGTTTTTTCAGGAAACAGCGTTTTTTTAAGGTCATTTTCCGGAAAATAGTCCTATTTTTTCATGAAAATCCCAAAATCACACATTTTTGATTTTTCGCATTTTTCAGGATAAAAAGGATAAAATTAGTTCAAAATACCTAAAAAGTCAAAGGGTCCGGAATCCGGAGAAAAGGGAGTGCAGCCGGCCATTTGATCCGACAAACGGCGAGTTTTGTTATTTTGTTAACAATTTATTGTTACAATTCGACAATTATTTCGTACCTTTACGTGCAATTTCGAAACTACAAGCGGAAACACTCATACTAATCTCTAAATAGTCATGGCAAATACCAAACGTGAAAAGCTGTTCACCGAATTTCCCCCGGTCCCGACCGAAAAGTGGGAAGAGGTGATCACAGCCGACCTGAAAGGTGCCGATTACGAGCGTAAACTGGTATGGCGCACGGGCGAAGGCTTCAACGTCCGCCCCTACTACCGTGCCGAAAACCTCGAAGGCATCCGCTTCCTGGGCTCGCAGGCAGGCGAGTTCCCCTACGTGAGAGGTACGCGCAGCCACAACCGCTGGCACGTGCATCAGACCATCGAGGTCAAATGCCCCAAGGAGGCCAATGCCGAGGCCCTCAAACTCCTCAATTCGGGCGTCGACTCCTTAGGGTTCTCCATCGCCGGGGAGGAGTTCTCGGCCGCCGACCTCGACCAGCTCCTCGCCGAAATCCACATCCCGGCCATCGAGCTGACCTTCTGCGGCGCCCACACCGGACACGTCGCTGAACTCGTCCTCGACAAACTCGAAAAGGAGGGCCTCGCCGCCGAAGCCCACGTCGCATTCTGCATCGACCCCATCGTCAAGGGACTCTCGCAGAAGGGCGACTTCTGCTCGCCCAACGGCGAAAAGTGCTTCGCGAAGATCACTTCGCTCATCGAGCGCACCCGCGAGTACAAGCACATCCGCATCGTCACCGTCTCGGCCGGCATCTTTGCCAACGCCGGATCGACCATCGTCGAGGAGCTCGCTTTCGCCCTCGCCGCCGGTAACGACTACCTGGCCCGCCTGACCGATGCCGGACTGAGCGCCAACATCGCAGCCCGCAAACTGCGCTTCTCGTTCTCCGTGACGTCGAACTACTTCATGGAGATCGCCAAGTTCCGCGCGGCCCGTATGCTCTGGGCCAACATCGTCAAGGGTTACAACCCCGAGAAGAACTGCGCCTGCAAGATGATGATCCACGCCCGCACGGCCGACTGGAACCAGACCGTCTACGACCCCTATGTGAACATGCTCCGCGGTACGACCGAAGCCATGTCCGCAGCCATCGGAGGCGTACACTCCCTGGAAGTCACCCCGTTCGACGCCGCATTCGAAACCCCCACGGAGTTCTCGAAGCGCATCGCCCGCAACGTCGAGCTGCTGCTCAAGCACGAGGCCCACTTCGACCAGGTGGTAGACCCCGCAGGCGGTTCGTACTACGTCGAGAACCTCACGCAGTCGATCGCTGCCGAGGCCTGGAAACTCTTCCTCGAAATCGAGGAGAAGGGCGGATACACCGAAGCCTACAAGGCCGGATGGATCAAGGAGCGCATCGAGGCATCGGCCGCAGCCAAGGACAAGGCCATCGCTACGCGCCGCCAGATCCTGCTCGGCGCCAACCAGTACCCCAACTTCACGGAGGTCGCCGGTAAGGAGATCACCGAAGAGGCCGTGACGCGCAAGGCCGCCGAAGGCAACACGCTGGCCCCCTACCGCGGCGCCATGGCCTTCGAGGCGATGCGTCTGCACGTCGACCGCTCGGGCAAGCAGCCCAAGGCCTTCATGCTCACCTGCGGAAGCCTCGCCATGGCACGCGCCCGCGCCCAGTTCTCGTGCAACTTCTTCGCCTGCGCCGGAATCCGCGTCCAGGACAACACCTTCTTCAAGTCGGTCGAGGAGGGCGTCAAGGCCGCGCTCGAATCCAAAGCCGAGATCGTCGTGGTCTGCGCTTCGGACGACGACTACGCTGAGGTCGCCCCGAAAGTCAAGGAGCTGCTCGGAGGCAAGGCCATCCTCGTGGTTGCCGGTGCCCCGGCCTGCACGCCCGAACTGGAGGCACAGGGCATCACGAACTTCATCAACGTGAAGTCCAACGTGCTCGAAACCCTGAAGTTTTACCTTAAAGAGATGGGAATCTAAGCCCTGAGCGCTTTGATCGGCCAGGTTCGCCCCGGAAACCCCGTAACGAACCGACAGCCGATGCCCTGACAAACCTTTTGCACAAAGATCATGAGAGCTAAATTTTCAGAACTCAAATACGAAGGAGACGGACAACAGAGTTGTTGCGCCTCGAAGGGCTGCGGGCAGGTGGAACCGTGGCTCACGGCCGAACGAATCCCCGTCAAGGGTACCTACACGGCCGAAGACCTCGAAGGCATGGAGCACCTGAACTACGCCGCAGGTATCGCTCCGTTCCTCCGCGGACCCTATTCGACGATGTACGTCATGCGCCCCTGGACCATCCGCCAGTACGCAGGCTTCTCGACTGCCGAGGAGTCCAACGCCTTCTACCGCCGCAACCTCGCCGCCGGGCAGAAGGGCCTCTCGGTGGCTTTCGACCTCGCTACACACCGCGGCTACGACGCCGATCACCCGCGTGTCGTGGGTGACGTCGGAAAGGCCGGCGTGTCGATCTGCTCCGTCGAGGACATGAAGGTCCTCTTCAACGGAATTCCGCTGGACAAGATGTCCGTCTCGATGACCATGAACGGCGCCGTGCTGCCCATTCTGGCCTTCTACATCGTTACCGGTCTGGAGCAGGGATGCACCCTCGACCAGCTGTCGGGTACCATTCAGAACGACATCCTCAAGGAGTTCATGGTGCGCAACACCTATATCTATCCGCCCGAGTTCTCGATGCGCATCATCGCCGACATCTTCGAGTACACCTCGAAGAACATGCCGAAGTTCAACTCCATCTCGATCTCGGGATACCACATGCAGGAGGCCGGTGCCACGGCCGACATCGAGCTGGCCTATACGCTGGCCGATGGTCTGGAGTACCTCCGCGCCGGTATCAACGCCGGGATGTCGATCGACGCCTTCGCACCGCGTCTGTCGTTCTTCTGGGCCATCGGCATGAACCACTTCATGGAGATCGCCAAGATGCGCGCCGCACGTATGCTCTGGGCCAAGATCGTCAAGCAGTTCAACCCCAAGAACCCCAAGTCGCTCGCGCTGCGTACCCACTCGCAGACCTCCGGCTGGTCGCTTACGGAGCAGGATCCCTTCAACAACGTCGCTCGTACGGCCATCGAGGCCATGGGCGCCGCTCTGGGTCACACCCAGTCGCTGCACACCAACGCCCTGGACGAGGCCATCGCCCTGCCGACCGACTTCTCGGCACGTATCGCCCGCAACACCCAGATCTACATCCAGGAGGAGACCTCCGTCTGCCGTGAGGTCGACCCGTGGGCAGGCTCCTACTACGTCGAGACCCTCACCAACGAGATCGCACACAAGGCCTGGGAGCACATCCAGGAGATCGAGAAACTCGGCGGTATGGCCAAGGCCATCGAGACCGGCATTCCGAAGATGCGTATCGAGGAGGCATCGGCCCGCAAGCAGGCCCGCATCGACTCCGGCGAGGAGAAGATTATCGGTCTGAACGAGTACCGCCTCGAAAAGGAGGCCCCGATCGACATCCTCGCCGTGGACAACACCGCCGTGCGCGAGAGCCAGATCAAGCGGCTGAAGGAGTTGCGCGCTTCGCGCGACGAGGCCGCCGTGAAGAAGGCCCTCGACGCCATCACCGAATGCGTGAAGACCAAGCAGGGCAACCTGCTCGCACTGGCCGTCGAGGCCGCCAAGGCCCGCGCTACGCTGGGTGAGATCTCCGATGCCTGCGAGGTGGTCGTAGGCCGCTACAAAGCCGTTATCCGTTCCATTTCAGGAGTTTATTCGTCAGAGGTGAAAAACGACAAATCTTTCGAGCACGCCAAGGAGCTGTGCGCCGAATTCGCCAAGAAAGAGGGCCGTCAGCCGCGTATCATGATCGCAAAACTCGGCCAGGACGGTCACGACCGCGGTGCCAAGGTCGTAGCTACGGGTTATGCCGACATCGGCTTCGACGTCGACATGGGCCCGCTGTTCCAGACCCCGGAGGAGGCCGCCAAGCAGGCCGTCGAGAACGACGTACACGTTGTGGGCGTCTCGTCGCTGGCTGCCGGGCACCTCACCCTCGTGCCGCAGATCATCGCCGAATTGAAGAAACTCGGACGTGAGGATATCATCGTCATCGTCGGCGGTGTGATTCCTCACCAGGATTACGACGAGCTCTACCGCGACGGTGCCGCCGCCATCTTCGGCCCCGGCACGCCGATCGCCACGGCCGCCATCAAGATCCTCGAGATCCTGCTGGAAGAGTAACACACCCAAGGGAGGGGGGGGTGCCCAAAACGCACTCTCCCATCAACAGGACATGTCCCAGGCATTTTGCCTGGGACATGTTGTTTATCATAACATCGTGAATTCCGATGCAAAAAAGATTACAGATCTGGCATAAAATAATCTGACATCTTAAAGGTACATCTGCAATCCTTCGGGGTTCCACAATTTATGCGGACCATCCCCGTTTCGGGGAGTCTTTGCATACAAACAACTCTCAACGATTAACAGAGAATCGATAGCGGAAGCGGCCATTGGGAGCAGAATCCCCGTATTTCATGCATTCACATATATCTCCATCGCTCACACTGTTGTCAATCCATTTAAAATCGACCGTAAAATTATCCTTATTCGAGATATGCAGGGCCTCCAGCGGAATCGCAATCTCCATCTGATTATCACGAACCGCATAACTGATCTCACGGTCATCCCCCCAACTCCATCCGCCCTGGGCTCGCTGAAGAGTAGTCGTGGTTCCGCTCAACACGCTATTGTTCACAACATAACCGAATCCTTCCCAGTTATTTCCGGTATCCCCATCCACAGAGATAAACAATCGCATCCAATCGTCATCCGAATACGGAGTCATTGTATAGCCCGTTTTTACATAAAAATAAAGATTATTATCATCAGCCGTGACTTTTGTAACTATAATATCATTACGGCCCGAATAATCGATCAATTGTCCAACCCGACCCCATCCGAAATGATTCCGCTCTGCAATATCTCCCCTGTCATCAGAGTAGCAGACTGCAACATCAGTCCAATCGTCCATCAATCCGTCAACAGATATCGAGCGGGTTTCTCGGATAACAGGAGGAGGAGTTACGCCCTTAAACTTCCGGATAAAATCTACCATATAGTAATAATAATTATCACGGAAGCCATCGGCTACAGGTTCAATATCCCGGCTATACTCATGGTTGTACTGATCAACGAAATAGGTGTCACCTTCCGAGACCGGTTTCCCAATAAAATATTCCGTAGAAGGTATCTCCCCGCTAATCTGCCGCTGCGCAACCCATTCATTCCAACCCGTAATAAGGACAAAATCGGGATCGATTTCCAACGCCCTGGCACACTGAAGTTTGAAATACGTACCAGCTCCCGACATCTCCTCAGTCGTCGTCGCAGGCTGTTCAGTACCCGTATGGCTTCGTCCGATGCAACGGAGTGACGGGTGGGTGGCCGGCATGACTGAAATTTGCTCGACAGCACCGTTTTTGAGTCCGGGCCTCTGGGGATAATAATCGCCCCAGGTCCAACGGCCTTCGCCATCGCCGAACCATGATTGCCCCGAATCGAACCAGGCTTTCCGCATAGTAAAATAAGCAGCAACCTCCGCATCGAAACCCTCATCCGTATCGCATAAGATTAAAGGCTTCCCGTCCCATTGGAACCAAAGCGACTCATAACGGCTATTGGAATAAAACTGATCATAAAGTGCCTGAACCGTTGCATTGGAGGAGCTGTTGGCAAGAAAGGATATCTGCGGAGTAGGATTCCCTTCATTGCGCATGGTCAGGTAGAGATTACAGATCGTGCGCACAGTCGATTCATAAATAAAACTGTTGGTCACGTCGAGGAAAATAACATCTATACCTGCATCACTGAGCATCTGTGCATGCCTGCGCAATACCCATGTATCATTGGAAACATAATAATCAAAATAAGGCTTGCCCCAATGATGGAAAGCCTGATCGGGCCCATAAGCCGGATCAGTGGGATTTGCCTTAAGTAATTCCGTAATATCATACGGGCTTCTTGTATCGGAAGCCGACGGCGTGATGACTTCAGACGTATGGTCATTACTCGATTCATCATAACCATGATGTCCAAGCCATATAAAATAAAAGATACCGACTGATTTCCCTTCACGCCGTTCGGGATAATCGTCTCCGAACGAGATCCGGTCCCCAGAAGCATATTGTGCTGTCCAAGAAGCAGCTCCATAGGCCTGAACAGCAGGATCGGTCGTACCAGAAGGTTCTCCGTGCGAATTATTTCCGTTTTCCTTGGTACATCCCATAAATATAAAGACGAGCAATCCCCAAACAAGAGGTTTGAATGCGTTCATTTAAGAAAGAATTTTAGGTTTAACAAATCCAGGATAGGCACAACAGGATGCCGATTCTATGGAACCGGCATCCTTAAAATGCTATCGCTTACCGATATCGGGGAGAGCCTTGGGTGCAGCCCACTCCTCCTTCATATCATAAGGCAATGAATAGACATTCCCTTTTGAATCGGTAAAATAAAGTATTGACTTTGTAAGTCGTTCGGGATTTCCATCCGCCCAAAAGCCATAGAAAGGATCTGTCGCATTGAGCGGTCGCCGTACATATCCATGATTATATGGGCTGTTGGAGGTCAAAGTTTTCACTCGTTTCCACGTCTTGCCTTTATTTTTACTTTGCCACATAACGATTTCACCGCCCGTACCCCATTTTTGGGGGCCCGCATCAGTTGGAGCGATAACCGTCCAACAGTCATGGCCGGTCCAAATACTGCCCGAATCATAGTTATGGGTCGATGTCGTTACCGGATAATGATTCCATTCCGATCCGTTCCAATAACCGACATACCATTGTCTCGGATTGTTGCCCGGACCCGGTTTGTGTCCCCCACTGGTGAGGTAAAGCACGACCGGATTGCCTTCTTCATCGAAATTTACATCTTTAATATACAAATTCTTCTTTTGAGACTGAGCATCAACAACCAAACAAGGGCTGTGCAAATCCGTCACAGGAGTTTCGACCCTGATGCCATCGGCCGTAGTCCAAGTTTTACCCATATCCGTTGTCTGGAGGTAATACATATTTGTCCGAGTATCTACAACCCCGTTCTTATGCCGGTTAAAACAAGTAACAATTTTGTTCCCGAAAGATGCAGATACTTGATATTGCCCACTATATTTATCACCCGGCTCCTTAATATCCGCCAATAATTCCGGTGTACTCCAGGATTGACCATCCCGGCTGACCGAAAAATAGAGTTTGCGGACCCCTGTATATTGAGTAAAGCAAAGAAAGAAACCTTCTCCCGGTACATACATCGGTTGAGGATAGGTCATCATCCATGTTTTCACCGCATGGAATTTAGAAATATCATACGGATTTTCGCTTCGATAAATATGCCCCGGGCGTTTTGCTCCTCGACCGCTTACAAATACCCACAAATATCCATCCTCATCAATTTGGAGCGCCGGATTGTCATGCGGGTCTTTTACCTGCTCCTTGTCGAACACCACAACGGGTTTTTGAACCATCCCGGTTTTATGATCATAGCAACCTATCATACAGAGCAAATGACGTTCCTTGGCTTCCGTCGTCCCTCCATATACGAAAAAAGTACGGTCTACTTCCGGAGCGTAAACAGCCAATGGATTATGCTTGACCGTATAGGTTCCCAATCCGCCAGAATACTTGTATCCATACTCGCTTTCCTGGCCCAATGTAAACCAAATCCCTCGATATCCATTGATTTTTTTATTGTTTAACGGTTGCGCAACAAGTGATATTCCACAAAACAGCGCCCCAAGCAAAAAAAGAACTTTTATCTTTTTCATATCAAATTCAATTATCGATTTTACGCATTTACGCACCCATCCCTATTCCTGCTTCAAACGTATGATTTCACTTCCGGCCAGCAACAGTCCGCCGACGCCATAAGCCTCAGTCGAATCGGCTCCTGCTTTCCGAGGTGCATTGCCAATGGGCTGAACATACCCCAACTTGCCGTCTGCATGAACATAACTGATAAGCG
Organism: uncultured Alistipes sp.; assembly: GCA_944321965.1. Classification (GTDB taxonomy): domain Bacteria; phylum Bacteroidota; class Bacteroidia; order Bacteroidales; family Rikenellaceae; genus Alistipes. The sequence continues at coordinate 48,009 of CALUNH010000011.1, read as the reverse complement.
ATTCCCATCCGCGCTCAAGAGCACGTTCGTATTTCTTTCCGGAAAGGATCCCGGTTCGGAGTCCCCAGCCCAATCCGTAACAAAAGAAAGCGGAAACGCTGTTTTCAGGGTCGGGATACGTGGCAGGATCAAGCAAACTTGCATGCCACGAGCCGGAACGATCCTGTGTGTCAACCACTCTTTCAGCCATTTGGCAAAAGATCTCAATATAGTAACCGCGTGAGGGGTGGTCAGCGGGCAAATTTTCCAAAATAAGCGGGATAGCGGCAAATACCCAGCCATTACCACGACCCCAGAACTGTTTGGCTCCATTCGGCTCGCGCAATGGAATGCGCATACAGTCCCTATAATACAAATGCTCTTTCTTATCATAAAGCGAATCCGTACTGATGCGGAATTCACTGTCCATGTAATCAAAATAGATTTGTTCCCCCGTAATAGCATATAAAGCGGCATAGACCGGGGCAGCCATAAACAAAGCATCGCTCCACGACCAGCGTTCATCCTTCCCTTTCTCATCCGCTTTCGACATCGGAGCGGACGACGGATGAGAAGCCACATAAAAAGCACGCTCCATAACAGGCTGGAGCATCCTCCGGTCCTTATATTTACGATACATCTCAATGAAAGCCTGCCCGACGCAGATATCATCGGCGTGATAGACTCGGGAAGGCATAGCCCACCGATTTTTCTTTCCGATATTCATGAGAAAATCGAATATTTCCTGATTATTCTCCAAATTGGCCCATTCGATCATTCCCCGATAAAGCGCACCGTTGACCCAACTGAGATTATTCCGTTTGACCTTTTCGAAATTATCCATTTGCCATGTTGCGACAGCATTGCAAACCGTGCGGACAGCATCGGGATTCATTTCGCCAGAGAAGGGTTGTGCGGCCTTCAACATCAGAGAAGGTGCTAATAAAAAATAAGCTAAAATTATAATTCGCTCCATGATTTCTGCTTTTAGATTTAAATACTTGAAAAAAATTAGCACCAAAAAACACAATCGATTGCACAAATATAAAAAAAAATATATATATTTGTCAAAAGCGAACAAAAAACTTTTCCGACACACCTGCTTTTTCACAATATTTATCACCAGATTCAATGAATAACAACATCACAATATACGACCTTGCAAAGGAGTTGAGCACCACGGCATCAACAGTTTCCAGAGCATTCCAGGATCATCCGCGGATCAGCCGGAAAATGAAGGAAAAGGTGTGGTCATTGGCCAAAGAGCGTGGATTCCAGCCGAATTTGGCAGCCAGTCAACTCCGAACAGGAAAAGGCCGGGTAATTGGAGTCATCGTGCCCCGCATAGGCCGTTCATTCTTTTCCCTTCTGATTGAAAGTATCGAAAATGTAGTTAATGAAGCCGGCTACAGTGTACTGGTTGCGCAATCACACGAATTATGGGAGAAGGAGAAACAGGTTCTGCAGGCAATGATGCAAAAAGTCGACGGGCTTGCCATTTCACTTGCTGCCGATACAATCGACTATCAGCATTTTGACCAGGCCATAGAAAAAGGTATGCCTATCGTTTTTTTCGATCGCATTCCTTTGTTCCGTCATGTCAATAGTGTACGAATTGACGACTATGCCGGCGCCTATGATGCTGTGAAACACATGATAGACAGAGGTTGTAAACGTATAGCACATTTGGCCGGGCCTCAAGGCATCAGTGTTTATCAACAACGCCAGATGGGATATGTACAAGCCCTCAAAGAAGCAGGAATCCCCATAAGCGAACAGTTGGTTTATCAATGCGGTATCACGTTAGAAGCCGGGACAAAAGCGGCAGAGCAGATTTTATCGCTACCTCTCGACGAACGTCCCGACGCCGTATTTTCATCAAGTGACAATTCTGCCATGGGGCTATTCAAATCACTAAAAAACAACAACATAAAAATACCGGAGGACATTGCAGTTGTTGGATTCGGCAACGAACTATTCGACGAATTCGTTGATCCGATGCTTTCATCTGTAGATCAACGAAATGTAGAAATGGGTATCGAAGTGGCAAAAATGCTATTGGAGCAAATGAATCTGCCGATTGCAGACCGTAAGGTAAAGGATATCGTATTAAAACCCCAGCTTATTATAAGGAAATCGTCAGAAAAATAAAAGACAAGAAACACACCTAACACAATCGATTATAGCATATAACCTCACTAACAAACAAGCTTATGACCTAAAATTAATTCACACGCCTTAAGCCTAACCCAGCAAAATCTACTCTTCCCGAAAACCGAGCATCGAAGAGTTATTGTCCAACTTGTGCGAGAGCAAAGATGCCGGGCCACGGTTCAAACCGATCGTGGCGGAGTATTGTCTTTTTTCCTGTATATATTCCATTCGGGGTGCGGCAGAGTTGCCAACTCTTGTCGAGATTGTCATACTTCCATCGGATTCTTCGTGATCCCAATCGCTCTTGAACCTAACAACCTTAAAACTATACCTATGAAAAATACCAACACTTTGACGGAAGAGCGGCAAGTACTCCCAAAAGGTATCGTTGTTCTTATGTCAATATTATTATGCGGCTTGGTGTTTGGCTCCCCATCTGCATTTGCCCAAAATTCGTCCATAGTTACCGGAATCGTACTTGACGAAGAAGGCAAGCCCATTCAAGGGGCTTCGGTTTCCGCAAGGGAGGGGGAATTTTCCCAAACCGTAACAACCAGTGCTGAAGGGAGTTTTGAACTATCCGCAGCACCTGGAACCACTATTTTAATTTCCGCATCTGGATATACATCACAAGAAATCCGGATTTCCACCGAGCGCAACCTACGTATTACTTTATCGAAAAATACAGGAAATCCCCACGACCCAAAAAACACCGAAACCGACATACCTGTGTCAGGTATCGTTCTCGATGATGAGGGAAACCCGATGCTCGGGGCAACCATAACTGTCAAAGACAGAAACGACTTGGGCGGAGTTATGGCCGATCAAAACGGCCGATTCAATTTCTCGGTTCCGCGGGGGAGCATTCTGCTCGTTCAATTCATCGGCTATCAGAACCGAGAATATAAAATCACCAAAGAGACTCAATTACAGGTAACTCTGTATGAAGAAGCAACCGATATCGAAGATGTCGTAGTTGTCGGATATGGGGTGCAACGCAAGGAATCCGTAGTTGGAGCCATTTCCCAGGTCCATACGGAAGAACTGGTTAATTCGGGAACCGTCAATATTACCAATGCCATCGCAGGCAAGCTCCCAGGCGTATTAACCTATCAGACCAGCGGACAACCGGGAAATAACGACGCGACAATCTATATCCGAGGGCTTTCGAGCTGGAACGGATCGGAGCCGCTGATCCTCGTAGACGGCATGGAACGCTCCTTTTCAGAACTCGATCCGAACGAAGTTCGCACCATCTCCGTATTGAAAGACGCTTCAGCCACGGCCGTTTTCGGAGCCAAAGGGGCAAACGGCGTAATCATCGTAACGACCCGTACGGGGTCAATCGGCCGTCCAAAGATGAACCTGTCGGTAAATTATGGAATGGACATACCCACCAATGTTCCGGACCACATCAGCTCCTATCAGACTGCTCTGATGGCCAATGTGGCTTACAAAAATGTCGGCATGTTCTCCAGCCTCTTTTCCGAGAAAGAGCTGGCAGAATATCGGAACCCATCTTCGCGTGTCAATTCACTCCGCTATCCCGATAATGACTGGTTCGATCTTCTGGTTAAAAAGATATCGCCTACCGTCAATGCCAACTTCAATATCTCGGGAGGAAACGACTGGGTAAAATATTTCATGAATTTCAGCTATGCCCATGAAGGCTCCATCGCCAAGCGATTCAGCGATTGGGGTAATTCCACATTCCGTTACGACAAGATCAACTACCGCACGAATTTGGATTTCACCGTAACCAAGTCGACCTCTCTTTCACTCAAGGTCGGAGGGACCTTGGGCATCCGGCAACAGCCCGACGGTGTTTCGGTCAGCACGCTGTTCAACAGTATCTACACAGCTTCGCCCATGTCATTCAATGCCTATTACCCCGCTTGGGCATTAGAGGAGATCCCCGACACGGACTACCCTGACGCGAACGAACCCCGTTTAGCGGCAAACAGAGGATCGTACTATCGGAATCCCTACACTTATCTGAACGACGCCTCATTTGAACAAACGACCACCAATACACTTTATACAGACCTCATTCTCGATCAAAAACTCGACTTCATCACCGAAGGGCTCTCCATCAATGCGAAAGCCTCATTGAGTACCTACTACGGCCGTATTTCACAACAGGCCAACCAAAGTTATTCAGTTTTTTACATCGACTGGGACCGTTACGACAATCAGGATGGAAATCCCTGGGTGCGGAACACGACAACTTCAAGTGTTTACGAAGAAGAACCTTATGCCGTGACGCAGGGTGGGATGAGCGGCACCTACTATACGATTTTTTATTGGGAGGCATCGCTCAACTACGCCCGCACCTTTGGACAGGATCATCATGTGACCGGACTGGCACTATTTCAACAACGGGAACGCAATACCAACTCAAATTTCCCCTACCGGACTCAAGGATTGGTCGGCCGAGTGACTTACGCTTATAAAAACAAGTATCTCTTTGAGGCCAACGTCGGCTATACGGGATCAGAACAGTTCTCGCCAAGCAATCGGTACGGTGTGTTCCCTTCGGCAGCAGTCGGTTACGTCATATCGCAGGAGGGTTTTTGGAAGCACTCGATGCCATGGTGGAATCTGATGAAGATCCGCTATTCAGATGGTATTGTGGGAAGCGACAGCGCCGACGAACGCTGGCTATATTATAGCAGCTACACCAGCCGAGGAGGTCTCCTCTATGAAGATGACGCAGCAAACTCCAACGCAAGGTGGGAAACAGCCCGCAAACGGGACCTGGGAATTGAAATGGGATGGTTTGACAACATGATCACATTAACAGTCGATCTGTTTGACGAACGCCGTAAAGACATGCTCATTGCGCCACAGGTCACCATGTTGGTTGGCACCGACTACAAAAACGTCAACCGGGGCGAAATGAAAAAGCACGGTATCGATATTGAACTCGGGTTCAGCCGCAAAACCCGATCCGGACTTCGTTATGATTTCGGGGCCATGATCGGACTCAACGAAAACCGGATTGTCAACTATGAGGACGCCCTCTATGCGCCCGACTATCAGAAATACGCAGGCACCAGCTACCGAGGAGCCCGTCTCGGAACGAATTTAGTAGACTCGGGTTATTATACTTCAGTAGACGACATTCACAACTACCCCAGTTATACAAGCAATTGGTCACATATCTTCCCCGGCACCTACAAATACCTGGATTACAAGTTCGACGGGAAACTGGATTCTGACGATTTGCACTATATAGAAGGATGTCAATGGCCTCCTGTCGTCTATTCGTTCCACGCAGGATTGAGCTATAAGGGATTTGAATTCAACGTACTTTTTTACGGCAACAAAGGCAAATACGTTGAATACAACCGCAACTTCGAAATGGAGTTTAACCACAACGACCTGGTGGTCAACAAGTCTCAACTCGATTATTGGCGTCCAGACAACCCCAATGCTTCGCATAACAACCTGTTTTTCGGCGATCCCAATGCGCTCTACGAATGGGGAGGAGGAAGTTCGGCCAACGGCTACGACGTCCAAATTCCCGACCGCACATGGCGCAAAGCCGACTATCTGACGTTAAAGGAAATCTATGCTTCCTACACGTTCAATCGCGAAAAACTAAAGAAAGCACTGGGAATCAACTCTCTCAGCATTTATATGACAGCAAATAACGTCTACACGTTCACCAATCTGATCGAACACGACCCCCAGCGGACGTCCATTGCATCCGGATACTATCCGATGATGACAACTTTGAAGCTGGGTATCAAGATAGGATTCTAAACGACAAAGATTATGAGAAAATATATTGTCATATTATTCTGTTCCCTGTTCGGCTTGAATTCGTGTAACTATCTCGATGTTGATCCCGAATTAGGCATAGACGAAGAAGATATCTTCTCCTCCTACAAGAATTTCAAAGCCTATTTCAATGTGGTATATTACGGAACGGAGAGCGATTATGATGTGAATCTAACACTGGGATTTCCTCTCCAGGCCGATATTTACACAGCCCGGGCTTCATTCTATCAGTATACCGATATGGCCGATGCCGGACGTCTGATAACTTCTCAGAATATCAAGCGAGGGACTATGGGAGATCGTATCATATCATACCTGACTATCGAGAGAAGCAGAAGTCCCATATCCAAATCCATGTTCCAGATCATTCGCATCTGCAACCGCACCATCGAAAATATCGACCGTTTGCGCAACACCTCCGACGAGGACAAAAACGACCTGTTAGGTCAGGCTTATTTCATTCGAGCCTATGCTCATTTCGTGTTGGTACGTTATTTCGGAGGGATGCCATATTTGGATCACTCACTCGGTGAAGACGACGAATGGGATCTCACCCGGCTCCCGGCTGCCGAAACTCTACGCCGCTGCGCAGAAGATTACGATACAGCCTACGAATTACTCCGGCAAGCCGGCAAAATGCGTCGCGACGGTCGCCCAGGCGAAGCGGGCCATTTGTCCAGCAACGAGATGCTATTTCCGAATGGCGTAGCAGCCAAAGCGTTGAAAGCCAGAGCACTACTATATGCAGCCAGTCCATTAAACAATAACGGGGCCGTCAGCTGGGCTGATGCAGCTACCGCCTGTGGAGAGGCAATCGCCATTGCTGAGGAATGGGGTTATGCGATGCTGGATTTCTCAAATTGGAATAACAACTACTATGGTGTAACTTATACCAATGAACAAATCTGGGCATGGAATCGTTCCGACCGCATGCTCAACAACAACGAATTCCTTTGCGCACTGCTGGCCGAACCGCAAGGAGGGCACTCCGCAGCAAGCGGGACATGCCCAACCCAGAATTGCGTCGACATGTTTGAAACTGCCAATGGCTATCCCCTCAACACCGAGTCGGATCGGGATATTGCACAGGCGGCAGGTGCCTACAACGAACAGGATCCCTACAACAATCGCGACCTTCGTTTTTACAAGACTATTCTTTACGACGGAGCCGTTGTCGCCGGAGCCCCCGACGGGGTCAATATCCACTACGACCCAAATACCGGGACGTGGCCTACCACCCAGTTAAACGGTCGGGGACGGACATTCGGAATCCCTTGGGGATCGAGAGAAAGCGACGGCTATACCAATACGGGCTACTACCAGCTTAAATGGTGGGATGGCCACTATGGGACGTCCGGGCCCCGTCACGCAATTACCGATCCGCTGATCCGCATGGCCGAACTTTATCTGAACTACGCCGAAGCGGTCAACGAAGCCTATGGGCCCGAAGGAACTGCCGGAGGATTGTCTCTAACCGCTCTCGAAGCCGTAAACATGGTTCGGAATCGGGCCGGCATGCCAGATGTCCGAGCAGAATACTCCAGCGACCCAACCCTGCTCCGTGACAGGATCCGTAACGAGCGCAACGTGGAGCTCGCTTTTGAAGGGCACCATTACTATTTCGACAGTCGGCGCTGGATGACAGCCCCAACAACCATGACTGCCACACAGATGGGTATGTATATCGAAAAGACCGATGTCAGTTCCGAATATCCCAATGGCAAGATATATACCCGTCGGCCTCTGAACGACAACAGACAGGCTACCTGGAAATCGGCGATGTATTATATCCCGTTCCCAACTTCGGAAGCCAATAAAATGACAAATTTCGTCAACAACGAAATGTGGTAATATCGCAATTCAGCCCGATATTTATGAAGATCAAACACATACATATATACATACCGGCAATATTGAGTGTGAGCCTTCTTTTCCCGATATCCACTCTCGCCGAAGAACCTGCCCTTCCCCAAGAAAACAAAACCGAGCAGGACAGCATCGTAGCTCTTCCGTTCTGGGGAGATATCCGACGGTTGCGCAATACCGGCAGCGCCAGATCACTGACCTCGGATGACCTGAAATATCCGGCCATCGATTTCCGCAACATGCTCACCGGATTGATTACCGGGTTGGAAGTAACCGAAACGGACGGAAATCCTGAGATCTATCCGACAGGAAACGGAAGCGTCAATCTCCGGTCGCGAGGTCAGTCCATCGGTCTGATCGTCGACGATGTCCCTGTCTCTCCGACACAAATACAACTCGATCCTGGAGAAATCGAATCCATCACGTTGCTCAATGACGTGGTATCCAAAGCCATGTTCGGTCCCGATGCCACCGGAGGAGTTCTTTATGTCCGGACCAAGCATGGCCGCCCCAACTCACGGACAATCGAAGTCAACTTCGAAAGCGGAGTCAGTTTCACCGACCGCTTTCCCGAATGGTGCAACGGTGCGGATTATGCGGAACTGAACAATCAAGCCCGTACTGCCAGCAGGCGTCCCGCCCTTTACAGCACAGAGGCCATCGCCCGTTTCGCGGAAAACAATCCCGATGATTATTATTATCCCAGCGCCGATTTCCGTTCGATGATGCTCAAAGATACCAAACCTTTCGCTCGGGCCAACGTGATGATCAATGGCGGGGGTAAAAGCGTACGCTACAATGCATACATCGGTTATGCAGGCGAAGGCGATCTTTACAAGATCGGACCTGTATCCGACTACAACAGGCTGAACGTACGATCAAGTATCGATGCCCGCATCACGAAAAACCTGGAAGCGAATGTCTCTTTCTACGCGGGACTGACCATCCGCCGGTCACCAAGGTATTCATCCTCAACCGGAAGCACGGTATTCACTTCGGTAATGAATCATCTGCGGACAATCCCTCCCGTGGCATTTCCGGTACGATTGGGTACATACTCCGATGAAAACAGCGACCTGGAGGTTCCCGACGGAAGCGAAACCATCCTGGATAATCTGGAAGGACGCACCATTTGGGGAGTAAGCAATGCTTATTCCGACAACCCGATAGCTGCCCTCACAGAAACGGGATCGTTCACCAATCGTGGCCGTACAGGCATGATCAACGCGACGGTGAAATACGACTTTTCATGGTTAGTCAAAGGATTGAAGTCCTATACGTTCCTCAATCTGAACTCTTACCTGATGACACGAATCGGAAAGTCTCCCGACTATCTGGCCTACGTCTGGAACCGCGATCAAGGTATTGTATCACTCTCCTCTCACACCGGGGCCCGCGCTTCGGGTAAGACCAAATTGACGGACTTCCATCGACAAAGTCTAAACCTGTTCGAACATCTGGTCTACGATTTTGAAAAAAACAAACATGCCGTAAACGCATCCGCAACCTATTACCTGGCCAATTCGGTAACAAAGGGGAACGAAAACTACGAAAAACAGCAAAACGGTATTTTCACGGCGTCTTATTCTTATGACGATCGTTACATATTCCAAGGTGTACTGAACTACTCCGGGTCCTCGATGTTCCGCCGTGGATATCGCTATGATCTATTTCCATCAGTAGGAATAAGCTGGGTCGTCTCCAATGAGAATTTCATGGATCGAGTAAAGTGGATTAACCTGCTTAAACTCCGCGGTCAATACGGGGTTATCGGCTATGAAAGCTACGGAGATGAAACGTTGCATGAAAGCATCTATGTGAAGAACGGTAATTTCACTTTCGGCCCTTACACCGGAGGAGGATCGACCTGGTTCGGAACCGGAACTGAAACCGTACCCAGAACCACCTTACAGAGGTTGGCAAATCCGACTTTGACATGGGAGAAACGTAAGGAATTTAACGCTGGACTGGATGCAGTCCTGTTCAACAATCATCTCTCTCTGGAATTAAACTATTACAATATCAAGCGTGAAGGCATCATCACCGAAATGACCGGCACCATTCCATACTCTTACGGTTTAGGTGAAACTCAATTGTACGAGAACTACAATTCGATGCGTTACTACGGAGGAGAAATCGGCGTTCGTTACCAAAACCAGTTCGGCGATTTCCATTACGCTATCGGCGGAAGCGCGACGTTCCAGGAAGCGAAGTACCTGAAACTGGACGAGATATATACCTATGACTATCAACGCCAAACGGGAACTCTCGAAGGTGACTATTGGGGATATGTCTATAAAGGTCCGTACAATTCGGAAGATGAGACCAGCCAACGTCTTCAAATGTATGCAGACCTGAATAACGACGGACAAGTTGACGACAACGATAATACGGTCATCGGCAATACGATCCCCAAATTGTTCTATTCCATTAATCTCTATATGCGCTACAAATGGCTGGATCTGACAGTGGTCGGCACGGGGCGTGCATTCTGCGACATCCCGTTAACCAATGCCTATTTCCGCAACGGTTGGGGCGACGACAACTATTCGCACTTCGTACGGGATAACGTCGGCGGAGAATATCCACGGTTGACCTACACTCGGGCTACCAACTATTATCTCGTTTCTCGCTTTTGGTTACGCGACGGAGGGTATTTCAAGATTCAGAACATAGAACTCGGATTTAACGCACCGCTGAAAAAAAGCAACAAAATCGGGATTAAAGGTCTTCGAATCTTTCTTCGCGGAGCCAATCTCGTGACTTTCACCAAAATCAAGTATGTTGATCCAGAATCGGTTGATGCCGGTGTTACGACCTATCCTCTATTCCGAACCTTCACTGGAGGCATCAAAATCACGTTCTAAAAGCCTAATACCATGAAAAAGATATCATCAGCTCTCATTGCATCGATTCTGCTGGTCGGATGTTCGGACTTTCTCAATCCATTGCCCAACGGATATTACGATGAAAACAACTATACCGAATATCCGTCAATTATTCGCGGATTCATAACAAAAGGGTACACCTTGTTGCCCAGCAGTTATACAGATCAGGAATTCATCGGTCTGGACTGCATAACCGACGATGCAGCCTATACCAATGGAGACAATGACTTGAGCAGATTTTCGTTAGGAACCACAGTTCCAGGCTCCGATCCGTTCATTTCGTTCTGGAATCGTAATTATCGAGGTATTTATTACGCCAACCGTTTCCTGAAGGATGACCTCGGGTTCAACACCCGTTATCTGATAGACCGGCAATCGGACAGCCTGCTCCGCAGGTGTTTGAAAGGAGATGCTTTTGCCCTGCGTGCCTGGTTTCAATACGACCTGTTACGCAAGTTCGGCGGCAAGGCTACGAACGGGGAGTATTTAGGATTCCCGATCATTACCGATCCGGTAGAGGTTGATAACATGGAACCACAGACTCTCAGGCGAAACACCTATAAAGAGTGTGTAAATCAGATTATCGCCGATTGTGATTCGGCCTATAAGTACTTGCCCCTTGCCAATCGCAATTTCGTAACAGAAGATCTCGTACAAAACATCGAGGTGGTAGGCTCTATCCGCTACAAGGCGTTTGACGCCATCTCCATGGAAGCGCTTAAAGCCATGACGTATCTGATGTGGGCCAGCCCCAACTATAACCCGGATACGAACGACAGAGTAACGGCCTGGCGAAAGGCTGCGGAATCGGCGGCTAAAGTCCTCATGTACAAACGAGACGTAGAGGGAAGCGCCTATGGCCTCAATCTCGAAGACGGATTTCAATGGACAGACCCCAATAGTCCTGAAATCATCTTCCCGTCGCGCTATGTAACCGACGACGAAACCATCGAACGCAATTTTTATCCCAATGGATTCCAAGGGTACGGAGCCATCGGCCCATCCCAATCTTTAGTGGATGCCTTTCCGATGGCCAACGGATACCCGATCGACCATATCAACAGCGGATACGATGAGAACAATCCATATGCGAACAGGGACCCCCGCTTTTATGCCACGGTATTCTATAACGGAGCCGAAGCTAAACGCGGAACAAACGGGGAGGTCATGTACACCTTTGAAACCTATACAGGAGGCAAGGACGAGGCTGGATTATCTTACAACTCAAGAACCGGATATTATTTCAAGAAATATGTTTATATGAACTGGAATAAGTCCGACAACAATGTTGAAACGGCCCCGAAATGTATTTTTTATATACGATGGACCAATATGCTGTTAATCTTTGCAGAAGCCGCCAACCAGTTTAGCGGTCCAACCGCGGCATTCGAGATTACAACAGCTTCGGACGAAAGCGAAATCCACGAATTGATGAGAAATCGCTCATTTAGCCTGTCACCCAAAGAAGCTATCGCAACCATTCGCAGTCGCTCAACAACGGATGGCACCCCTGGAATCGGAGCAGGCGGGTCCGATCCATATTTGGATGAGTGCGCAGGCAACCCTACGGCTTTCAGGGAACTGATTCGCAATGAGCGCCGTCTGGAAACTTGCCTGGAAGGTTCGCGGGCCTATGATCTTCGGCGCTGGGCTACCCAACTCAGTGACCTGAATGTCCGAATCGACAAAGTGGTCATCACCAAAAGCGACGACGACACATTCCAATACTCAACGGCTCGAGTCGAAAGCCGTAGTTTCAATTCAATTTATCTACCGCTTCCTTATACGGAAGTTCGGAGAGCGCCCAATCTGCTTCAAAATGAAGGTTGGGAAACCTGGAGATAAATGATAACCCTCAAAAAAGTATACCGATGAAAAAATTACTAATGATTCTTTCTCTATCGATATTGTCTTCGGGATGTTACGATGACTATGTCCAAGATTACAAAAATGCCTCCGGGCATTCTTCCGGCATATATATCGCCTATCAATATGATGTGCGAAGTTTTATCGTGGGAGAAGGGATGAGTTTTCAGATCGGAGCCGTATTGGCAGGTGTAATCGACAACACGCAGGATCGGGAGGTCTATTTCCGGATAGATGACAATCTGGTCAACGGAGATCTGATTGAATTCAGCGATACCTTTGATGAAGAGGAAGGTATCAACGTAGAAGGCACCTCATTTACGGCAATAGACGGCATGTATGGGAATGCGCCGGCCGGAGATCTCAGTGCGGCATATGTGACCAATCTGTTCAGCAGCTTGAATCTCAGCGAAATCGCTGTGATGCCTACAGACTACTACCTCTTGAGCAATACGGAACGAATGACCATTCCCAAGGGTTGGCATACGGGAACTGTAACAGTAAAAGCCGATTCAGTTGCCTTTCTCTCCGACCCCGTAACAAAAACTCCTTACTACGCATTCGGATTCCGCATCGAACACGCTGACGCAGACACCGTGCTATTGTCCAAAAGTTTCGCAGTCATCGCTGTGAAATACGAAAACATGCTCTTCGGCAACTACTATCATGGAGGTGTCACCACCATCCGGGACAATACCACAAATGAAGTGATTTCCACGGATGTTTATCCCACGACGATTCCTCAAGACGAAAACGCCATCTATACATTGACAACCGATGCTCCATTAGCGCTGACAACCAATCGGCTGGGCAACGGAAGCGGATCACTGCGCCTCGTACAGCACGAACACGGCGAAATAGAAGTCTCGTCTGCGGACGGAAGTCTCACAATCGAACCTTTCGACAAAGGCAGCCATTTCAACCAGGCCCGGTTGCTGCAAGATCGCAAAATCTTCCTCAACTACAAGTACGACAACAAGGATGGAACATCAACCTATGTACAGGATACGCTGACGTTCCGGAACAGAATACGCGATGGAGTGAACGAATGGCAGGACGAAAATCCGGACCATTACAATTAGCGAAAGGGAATCATGAAAATCTTAATTCTTATATTCTCTCTATGCTGCACGGCTTCGGCCTGGTGTGCGACGTTTGACTATTCTTCGATTACACCGCACCCTCGATTGCTTTTGCGCGAAGGTGAAGAACAAACCCTGCAAAAGCACCTTCGGGGAAATCCGGACATGCAGAAGGTTCACGAGCGAATTCTTGCCGACTGCTCCACATTCCTTCTGGAGCCGCCCGTCCAACGGATCAAGGAGGGGAAACGGCTACTCGCGGTTTCCCGGACTGCCTTGAAGCGTATCTTCTATCTCTCTTATGCCTATCGCATGGTTGGAGACAGACGGTACGCCCAGCGAGCCGAGCAGGAGATGCTTGCTGCAAGCCAATTCATAGACTGGAACCCCTCCCATTTTTTAGATGTGGGAGAAATGACCATGGCTTTGGCTATCGGATACGACTGGTTGTATGATCAGCTCTCACCTGCCACGCGTGAGACTGTCCGGCAAGCCATTATCGACAAGGGATTTGCCCCGACATCGAATTCCCGACAGGCCTGGTTTTATTCTTCTGCAACCAATTGGAATCAGGTATGCAACGGAGGGCTGGTCTACGGGGCCCTGGCTATTTACGAGGATTGTCCCGAGACAGCCCAATCCATCATTGAACGTTGTATGAAGACCAATCCTATCGCCCTGGCGAGTTATGCCCCCCAGGGAGGCTATCCCGAAGGATACGGTTACTGGGGCTATGGAACCAGTTTTCAGGTGATGCTTCTTGCTGCGTTGGAAAGTGCGTTCGGACATGATGGAGGACTATCAACGGCTCCAGGATTTCTCGAATCAGCCGAATTTATGCAGATGATGTCTGCTCCAAGCGGGAACTGCTTCAATTTTTCAGATGCAGAGCCGATTGCCGATTGCCACATGATGCTCTTCTGGTTCGCCCGCAAAACCGGCAACACAGCCGTATTGTGGCCGGAAATATGCAAGATGCGAAACGGCGCGGCATTTGCTGAAGACCGGCTGTTGCCGTGTCTGTTGATTTTCGGAGCACAGTACCGCCTCGACCAGTTACCTGCCCCTTCGCGTCATTTTTGGTACAACGAGGGGAAGACACCAGTTTACATCTACCGCGAAGGTTGGAGTTCACCCGACGACACCTATCTGGGAATCAAGGGAGGATCGGCTGCCACAAGTCACGCCCACATGGACGCCGGGTCATTCATCTTCGAAGCCGAGGGCGTCCGTTGGGCCATGGACCTTGGAGTACAGGAGTATTATACGCTTGAAAGCAAAGGGGTCGACCTTTGGAACTCGGGACAAGAGGGCGAACGCTGGGAGGTTTTCCGGATCGGGCCCTTCTCACACAACACGATTACAGCCAACGGGCACCGGCATTTCGTCAAGGGTTTTGCACCCATCATGAAGACATTCAGGACGCGGTCATGCAAAGGCGCCGAGGTCGATTTGACACAGGTATTGCATCCCGACCTGGATTCGGCAGTACGGAAAGTATTCGTAGACAAAAAAAAGCATTTGATTGTCACAGACCGACTTGAAGCAGGCGACTCGATAACCCATGTACGATGGTCTATCACGACTCCGGCTTGTGCGAAAATTGTGAATGACAAAGAGATCCTGCTTGAGTCCCAAGGTAGGCACCGTCTGTTGGCAGTTGATTGCGGGGCCAAGGATTTCGCGCTAAAGATCTGGTCCAACGAGCCTCCACATGCCTACGACATGCCCAATCCGAATACATGCCGTATAGGTTTCGAAGTGACTTTGCAGCCCGGTGAATATGCAGAATTGACAGCACGGCTACTTCCGCTCACAGATCGGAAATTCGAGACGATGCAACAGAGTATGGTAACGAACAATTAATATTTCAAATACGATGAAATCATTATTGACAATGTACGCTATGAGCGCACTTTTGATCTGCGGATTCTCTTCGTGCAACGATGAAGAACCCGACTGGAGGCGCCCGACTCCTACTGAATTCCATCATCCCACAGCAACCATTCCTACAGGCATTTTCGACTATACCCGTCTGACGGAACATCCTCGGCTATTGATGAATGCAAACGATTTCGCAGCCCTCAAGGAACGGTTGGCGACATCCAGCGAATTGACTGCGCTGCATGAAATCATCATCTCCCGATGCGAAAAGTTCCTTTCGGAGCCAGTCATATCCTATGAACTCCGCTATGGCAGGTTGCTTCATGCCGCACGCCAGGCATTGGCCCGTATATTCCATTTGGCCTACGGATATCAAATGACCGAGGATACCCGCTATCTGGAACGTGCCACGGCAGAATTGGAGGCCGTTTGCGCCCTCGATGACTGGCATCCGGACTGTATGCTCGACTTGAGTGAGCTATCCACCGCCATTGCTTTAGGTTACGACTGGCTCTATGAAGGTCTCTCCGAAGAGTTACGATCTCTCATTGAACAACGCATCTCCTATATCACGTTCTATCAGGCAGCATTGTATGGAGATCAATATCGGGAAAAAAGCAATTATTGGAATGCAGTCTGCAATACGTCACGCATCCTCGCAGCGATTGCCATTTTCGAGTTCAACCCGACCCGGTGCCACGATGTGCTCGAAAATGCCTTGAACAACAACAAACAAGCCATAGAAGCATACGGCCCCGACGGAGCGTATCCGGAAGGATATGGAGCGTGGGGATACGGGACCACCTACGAGGTACTGCTTCTCGCTTCACTGGAAAAAGCATTCGGAACGGATAACGGACTCTCCGCCACCCCCGGATTTCTCGAAACGGCCGACTACATGCTGCATATGGAAGGCCCCGGCAACAAAATCTATAACTATGGCGACAACCATGAAGAACCGTCCATCCGTATTCCCATGTGGTATTTCGCCGAAAAGACAAATAATCCGTCGTTGTTATGGAATGAAATGAAACGGCTGAGAAACGGCGACTATGCTGCCGAAAAAGCTGAATACCGGCTCCTTCCCATGGTAATGGCATTCACTTCGAACTTCAACGCCGCATCGGTTACGGCTCCGACCCAGACAATGTATGTAGGAGACGGAGTCACTCCTGTCGTCATGATTCGTTCGGGTTGGGAAGATGATGAGAACGATCGCTACGTGGCCTTCAAAGGAGGTACCCCCACGACGGAAATGGCCCATAACGACTCGGGATCATATGTTTTCGACATAGGCAAAAACCGTTGGGCAATCGACCCCTGCCATATCGATTTCGACACAGTCGAAGAAGAGGCGCCCGATTACTGGACCAATGGGGCCAATGCCGTGCGTTGGACGGATTTCGAAGAAACGACACGTACATATCACAGTACATGGAGACACAGCGACAACAACAAATGCTCGTCAGACGCCACCTGCACACTCAAGTCGATAATCGACACGCCTACAGAACGAGGGGCTGTGCTCGATCTTTCACGGTGCATCAACGATACCAACTTCCCGGCATCGGACAATAATGCCAAAATCACGCGCACGATCAAATTAGTAAACAATACGGATATTGTAATTATCGACAGTGTATACAGGCGAAGTACCGGTGGCAGTTTAACTATTAATTATGGGTTCGTGACGGGGGCTGAAGTGACTCGTCCGGGCAGCGCTACCGGCAATGATGCAACATGGGTATTGAATCAAGATGGGAAAACACTCTATCTCCGTATGCAATCCGCGGTCCCGTCGACCGGTCCGGGAACAAACCAGAATTTCCGAAGTTATGGCAATAATTCAACAAATCCGATAACGGTATCGGAAGATGGATATGCGTATACCATACTTCGCCCAACCTTTTCAAGGACAAGTGGCACGCCATATAACATCGTTACAGTTACTTTATCAGAAACGGATCCCCGATAACATTAAAGCATTAAAATACTATGGCTCAACCCAAAAAAACAAGTAACCTGTACCGAACCTTTATAAGTATTGCATGCGCGGGAATGCTTCTCTGCGGATGTGGTTCGGGTAGTGAAAATAGCGATCCGGGGACACCTGATCCGGATCCAGGGACAGGGGACAATTACACCCCGACCTTCGATTATTCCAAATTAACCGACCACCCCCGTCTGCTAATGACGGAATCGGATTTCGAAGAGCTCAAAAAGACGATAGAGATTTCGCCCGACCTAAAAAAAATACATGACTATGTTATCGCGCAAAGCGATCTGCACCTGACTGAGGAAGCTATTCCCTACCAAATGGTAGGGAAACGGCTGACGACATCATTGGCACAGAAGCATATCATGAATCTCGCATACGCCTATCGGATGACGGGAGACAGCCGGTATCTGAACAAAGCGGAAGAAGATCTGATCGCCATCTGCAGTTTTCCAAGTTGGAATCCTTCGCATTATCTCGACGTGGCAGAACTGGTCCTTTCGGCTTCGTTCGGATACGACTGGCTGTACAATGACCTGCAGGAGAGTACGCGCATTTTGATACGCAAGGCAATCACGGAATTCGGATTCCAAACCTCGTACGACGAAACCGATCAGTTCATCGATCGGGTGAACAACTGGAACTCAATCTGTAACGGAGGATTAATACTCGGAGCCATAGCCCTGTATGGTGATGACGAATCCATGAATCAAGAATGCATCAATATTCTTGAACGATCAGTCGCCGCAAATCGGTTCGCCCTGGCAGAATACGGACCGGACGGCAACTATCCCGAAGGATACGGTTACTGGTGTTACGGCAACAACCTCCAGGTTGCATTGATTGCGGCTTTGGAGAAAGCCTTCGGTACCGACAACGGACTATCCGACATCCAGGGATTTAAAGAATCTGCCGAATACATGCTGCACATGGTCGGAGTTAACGGTAAGGTTTTCAATTACTCGGATAATTCAGAATACGAGCAGCCGCTATTGCCGATCTGGTGGTTTGCCCGCAAGATGAACGATCCGTCTCTTCTTTACAACGAAATTCGCATGCTAAACAACGGAAAATATGTAACTGAGAAGTTTCTCCCGATGCTCCTTTCCTATGCGACAACCGTAGATACGGATAAAATTACCGCACCGACACGAACATTCTGGCATGGAGAAGGTGCAACTCCTGTCGTGCTGATTCATAAGGATTGGACGCTCGGAGAGACGGACCGTTTTTTGGGAATCAAGGCCGGAAAAGCTCGGACAGGGCACGGGCATATGGATGCCGGTTCGTTTGTCTATGATGCTTTGGGATGCCGTTGGGCCATGGATCTGGGCAGCCAAAGCTATACGCAGGTCGAAGAAGCTGGTGTCAACCTGTGGAGCATGGTACAGAACTCCGAACGTTGGACGAAAGTCCTCCGCATCCGAAGCGACTATCACAATACGCTGACCATGGATTTAAGCCCATTCCAGGTGGACAATATGTGCAATATTCTGGAAACTTACAATTCCGATACAGAACAGGGCGCAAAAGTCGATCTGTCGGGTACATTGGGAAATAATTATGTGCAGTCAGCCACCAGGACCATCAAGTTAGTCGACAGCAAAGACCTCGTTATTCATGACGAGGTTACCACAGCCGTCTACGGGAGTCTCCGCTGGGCTATGGTGACTCCTGCGGTTCCGACAAAAATCAGCGACACATGCTTCAAGCTGGAACAAAATGGCAAAACGATGTATATGATCGTCGAGTCCAATCCGGAAGTTACGCTCAATACGTGGTCGACTGATCCGCTATATAAATGGGATTCTCCCAATACAGGAACAATTATCGTCGGATTTGACGTATCGGTAAGTGCCGGGACCGACGTCACATTCAACGTCACACTGACAGAAACTCCGCCTTCAGGAAATCAATTCTGACAGACTGACATACAAAGAAGAGAGGAAATACGCCAGATGCGGTTCAATACGTTTCCCAGCGTATTTTCTCTCTTTTTGACTCGGACTCTAAGCAGTCGCCCTTAAAAAAGCGATTTTTCGGAGAGGCTGCAGCCTCTCCGAAAAATTCCGCCGTCCGGTCAGAGGCAGGCCTCCAGGATGCGGCGGGCCATCGGGCCGTCGACGTTCCGGGCCTCGCCGTGGTGAACGCCCGAAGCCGTGAAACGACGCTCGATCTCGGCAATCGTCGCCTCGCCGATCCCCTCCTCCGAGAGGCGCGTCGAAAGCCCCAGCGAACGGAAAAACGCCTCGGTCCGTTCGATCGTCCGGTCGATGCGCTCCGCCTCCGTACCGTCGGTGATCCCCCAGATGCGTTCACCGTATTGGAGCAGCTTGTCGTGTTTCTGGTCACGCAGCGTGCGCAGCGTGCCGTTGATCACGATCGCCAGCGTCGCACCGTGCGTCAGTCCGTGCAGCGCCGTCAGCTCGTGGCCGATCATGTGCGTCGCCCAGTCCTGCGTCACACCCATGCGGATCATGTCGTTCAGTGCCAGCGTCGCCGAAAGCATGTACTCCGACATCGTGTCGTAGTCGCGTTCGTCGCCCAGCGCCCGCGGAGCAATCTCCACCACCGTATGCAGGATACCCTCGGCCCAGCGGTCCATCAGCCGCGACTGCCCCGGCGTGGTCATGTACTGCTCCATCACGTGCACGAACGTATCGGCCAGTCCGCAGGCGATCTGCCGCTTCGGCAGCGAGTAGAGCGTCTCCGGATCGAGGATCGAAAAGACCGGATAGTTGCTGTAGAAGGCGTATTTCTCCTTGGTTTCGTAACGCGAAATCACCGCCCCGCTGTTCATCTCGGAGCCCGTGGCGGCCATCGTCAGCACCGAAGCCAGCGGCACCGTCTTCGTATAGCTTCCCTTGAGCACCAGTTCCCAGGCATCCCCCTCATAGAGCAGCCCGGCCGAGATGAGTTTCGTACCGTCGATCACCGACCCGCCGCCCACGGCCAGCAGGAAATCAACCCGTTTCTCCTTGCCCAAAGCAATCGCCTTGCGCAGGGTCTCGATCGAAGGATTGGCCTCGATGCCCCAGAACTCGATGAAGTCCCGACCCGCAAGGGCCTTCACAACCTGGTCGTAGACCCCGTTGCGCTTGACGCTGCCGCCCCCGAAGGTGATCATGATGTGCTTGTCGGCCGGAATGAGCTCCGGAAGCCGGGCAATTTCGCCCTTTCCGAAAACCAGTTTGGTAGGATTCTGATAGATGAAGTTGTTCATGTCGAAAAAGGTTTTGTTGTTACAAAGATAACAAATCCCGGGAAACTATTGCGCTCCGGGCAAAAGTTTTCGTGGACCGGACAGCAACGGAAAAATCCGGGAGGCAACGGAGAAATCCGGAAGGCAACGGAAAAACCGGGCACAAGAAAACGGGGAGGAACTTGAAAATCCCTCCCCGTCTGTTGCGTTGAATCGAATGTTAGAAGTACTTGCCGCGCAGGTCCTGGATCTTGGCCATCTGCTGGATGGCCGGGTAGGCGAACTGCTGGGCCATACCCTCGGCCATCGCCTGGGCACGGACCTTTTCACCCTCGGCAGTCTGCTTCTCCTCGGTCTGCACATCCCCGACCTCGAAGACATACACGCCCGACATTCCCTTCACGGGAGCCGACAGCACACCCTGCTCCGAAGAGGAGATTGCACCGACCAGACGGGGCTCCATGCCGATGCCGTCGATATAGAACGACCCGAACGTCACGCCCGAGAAGTCGTCCACCTCCGAACCGAGGCTCGAAGCCTGCTCGGCCAGCGTCGAACCGGCAAGGTCCTTCACGATATAGTCGTATTTCTTGTCGCGCAGCACCTGGGCACGGACCTGCGAAGCCACCTTCTCCAGCGGAGCGTAGTCGTGGTCGTCGATCCCGGTCAGCATGGCGATCACGTAGTCCTTACCGACGGTGAAGATCTCCGAGACATCGCCCGTCTCGGCACCATAGGCCCAGCGGGCCACGTCACGCGAATCCTCCAGACCGCGGATCGTGCGGTCGCCCTGAGCCAGCGTCGCAACGCGCGGCGTAACGGCTGCTTCCGAAGCTGCATCGGCAAAGGCCTCCGAAGAGCCCTTGGCATTGACCATGAACGATCCCGCCTGGTTGTGGATGTCGCGGCGCGTGGCGGCCGAAGCCTCCAGCGGATAGGTGATCGATGCAACCTGGATATGTTTCGTGGGCTTGTCGGCCCGGTAGACCTGCATCAACTGGATGGCGTCCCCCGAAGCAATCTTCACGATATCGCCCTTCTTCGCTCCGGCCAGCGCCTCGGCAAATTCGCCCGTGAAGGCCGAGAAAGGCATCACACCCACCTCGCCGCCATTGGCTGCCGTCGCGTCATAAACCGAATACCGGGCTGCTGCAGCCGCAAAATCACCGCCCTTTCTCAGCGCCGTCAGCAGGCTGTCGGCCAGCGTCTCCTGCGTATAGGGAAGCACGATATGGCGAATGCCCACCGAATCGGGCGCCATCTTTGCACTCAGCACCCGGGCCATCGTCCACTCGTTGTTCTTCAGAACCGGACCGTACATCTTCCCGTCCATCAGCGCCTTGCCCTCCTCATCGGTGAGCTGGGCCGCCGTTACGTAGCTTTCGGCGATCCGTCCGTTGCGGTTGGCCCGCACGAAGGCCTTCACATCCTCCGCAGCCGCAAACTCTCGGCCTACCTCCGCAGCCTTCTTCTCCAGAGCCAGCAGGTCGTCATCCGTGGGCGACACCTCGAACACCACGTACGAGAGCGTCCGCGACGGGGTCTGCTTGAACTGATCCTTGTGGCTGTTGTAGTAGTTCTTCAGGTCTCCCGTCGAAACGGTAAAGAGCGAATCAGGAACCGACGAATACTTCTTCCCGGCCCATTTGCCCGAGAAGGTCCGGTTCGCACCCTCGACACCCTGAGCCACTTCCAGCGAATTGACATAGACACCACCCTTTACCAGTCCGAAGAACTTCTGGGCCTCACGCTCCAGACGAGCCTGTTCGTTGAGCTGAGCCCAAACCTGGGCTGCCTGGGAATTCGTCTCGGCCTGGGCCAGGAACTGGCTCACGGCTTCCACGTTGTACTGGCCCGTCCGGGGATCCGCAAAGGCGCTGTAGAACGCCTGCGAAGGCCGCTGGCCGCTGACCATCGCCATCCGCTCGGGATCCGTCACACGCAGACCCATCCGATCGAAGCCCGGAGTCAGCACGTAACGGGTAATCAGCGACTGCCACACTGCATTGGCCAGCATCGCAGACTGCTGTTCGTCGCTCTCCTGCACGTTGTTCTGCGTCTTGATCCGCTCGTACTCGTCGTAATACTCCGAATAGTTGATCTTTTCGCCGTCGATCACGCCGACACGAGGATCATTGCCCGTAAAACCCATTTCGGTTTTCAGTGAGAGAATGAAGGCCAAGAGGGCCAGCCCGATGATAATCGAAAGCACAACCCCGAACTTGGTACGTAAGGTGTTTAAACTTGCCATATAAATGTTAATTTTTCGTATTGTTTCGAAAGATCAGCCAAAGGTAGTAAAATATTCGCAAATAGGCTCCCCTATGCGTTACATTTTTTTCACCCGCGCCAACTCGATCCGCGATCGCGTCGTGCGCAGAATCCGCAACTGGAGATCGCCGATATACACCGTCTCCCCGGCGCCCGGGATTCCCTCGTAATGGTAGATGATGAAACCCGCCAGCGTATCGTACTCGCGGCTCTCCTCGATCCCCAGATCGTAGCGTTCGTTCAGGTATTTCACCTCCAGGCGGCACGAGAAGACATACTCCCCCGGTCCCACCTGCTTCTCCACCAGATCCGGAACGTCGTGTTCATCCTCGATCTCGCCGAAAATCTGCTCCAGCACGTCCTCCAGCGAGATGATTCCCGCCGTACCGCCGAACTCGTCGATCACCACCGCAATGTTCGACCGGTGCTTGATGAAGTTCTCCAGCATCGACTGCAACGGCATCGTCTCCGGAACGTAGTTCACCTCCATCATCACGTCGTCGATCCGCGACGGGCGCGTGAAGAGGCTCTTCGAATTCACATAGCCGATGATGTTGTCGATCGACTTCCGCCAGACGAAGATCCGGGAATACTTCGAATCCACGAATCGAGCCGTCAGCTGTTCGATCGTCGTATCGTCGATATCCACCGCCTCGACATCCACCCGCGGAACCATGCAGTCCCGCACGCGAAGATCCGCGAAATCCAGCGCATTCTGGAAGAGTTTCAACTCGTTGTCCGGTTCCGAATGGGGCTCCGGGCCGTTCGTGTCGAGCAGCGCCGCAAGGTCCTCCCGGTCGAAACTCGGCGTGATGTTCTTCTCCTCGACCCGGCGGCCCAGCAGCCGCAGGATCCCGTGCGAAAGCAGCGTCGTGAAACGCGCCACGGGATAGAGCACGATGTAGAAGAAATAGATCACCGGAGCCAGCGCCCGGTAGTAGAAATTGGGGTCGTTGCGGAAGACCGACTTGGGCAGAAACTCCGCAAAGAAGATGATGATGATCGTCGAAACCGCCGTGTCGATGGCCACCGAACCTTCGAGGGCCAGCCGCTCCCATCCCAACGCAGCGTAGATTTCGCGCAGCAACATCGACATCGCCAGCGAATAGACCACCAGTGCGATGTTGTTGCCCACGAGGATCGTCGTGATGTACTGACCCGGATGGCGCGAAAAAACCTCCGCAATGCTGTCGAACATCCGGCTCTGCTTGCGGTCGATCTCCAGTTTGAGCCGGTTCTTGCTCGTGAAGGCGATCTCCATGCCCGAGAAGAAGGCCGACAACAACAACATGACGACAATCAGAATCAGGGAAGTCACCATGGCTGTCACTTTTTGGTTTCGGAAACGCGCTCCCCGCCCTCCGTCTCCGGAGTTCCGGAATTATCGGGATTATCGGGATTTTCGGGACCTGCGGGATTCGAGGACCGGGGCGCAGGACGCACCGACAGGGTATCATCCGCAAATGCGGTATCCCGGCGCCGGGCAACATCCGGCACCGCACCGCGGCGGCTCGCCGAAAGGCGCCGCGACCGGGGCAGAGCCGAAGGCTCGGCCGCAGAGGTCTCCTCACCGGATTGCGGCATCGCAACGGCCCGGGATTCGGCACCCTCCTGCACAGTCCCGGCAGCCCGGAATTCAGTCTGTAAGCCCTGCGTGCGGGATACGGATTGCGCAGGCCCCGAGACCGCAGGGGCCGCAGAAGCCGTGTGGAAGCCTCCGTCCGGATGCACCGCCGTGGAGTCCGCCGTGGAGTCCGCAGCCTGCTTCATCTCCACCTCCATACGACCCTTCATGCGGCGGAAACGCCAGTCCTTGAACTCCTCGTCCGACTCGAAACCCTCGCCGATGAAGACGTCGCGGCCGTTGTTCTGCACGATCTTCGAATCCACATTCGAATAGATCTTGCCCGTCCGCGCATTCCAGAACAACTGCTGCGTATAGAGCGTCTTGCCGTCGGATTTCTCCACCACGACGTTGCCCTTGGCCTCCCACAACTCCCGCTTCTCGTAATAGATGGCGTAGTTGGCCGTCAGCACGGCGTCCACCGACGAAAGCGAATCGTCCTGGTAGGTCGTGATCTTGATCCCCTTGCGGAACTCCCGATAGGGCTCCCGCGTCAGCGTGTAGCCTTCGAGCAGCGGCGTGACGAAGTGGTAGGAACGGCGTCCGTTCTGCGAATTGATGATCGACAGATGCTCGCTGTACTCCGTCATCATCGCCTCCTCGGCCGACGACGAAGCATCCTCACGCTCCCCCGAACACGAGAACAGCAAGATAGCACTCCCCGCAACGGAGAGTGCTACCCTGGCGTATCGTGTCATGCGTTTCCCCATGGAAAAGCGGTTCGGGAAGGACTTAGCGGGGGCGTACCGTCGTCGAAACGCCGGCAGCCGTGCCGCAGTTCACCGTGTAACGGGCTCCCTCCTGCAACTCGTTGAAGAAGCACTCCTCCGAGCTCGGGAACCGGTTGCGGAAGGCGCTCAGCGACGTCTTGGCGTGCTCCAGATACTCCGAATCACTCGGAAGCAGCTCTACAGCCTTGGCCATCGTGTCGTATGCGGCCCAGAAAGTCGCCTGCCCGGCAAACCCGCCGCAAGCGGCTGCCGACGAGGCATAGCACTGGGCCAGCACGAAGTAGGGAACGCCGTCCTCGGGATTCAGATCCCGGGCCTGACGCGCGGCCGAAGCGGCATCCGCAATGTCGTTTGCCACCAGACCCACCAGCGCGATGCGGACCAGCAGTTTCTGACGCTCGGCAGGATCCTGCTCGACGGCCAGCGACTCGTTCAGATAGGTCCGGGCCTTGGCATAGTCACCCTTGTTCTGGAACGCCTGCGCCAGGAACATCGCCGTCTCCGACGAGGGTTTCACCTCGTAGTATTTCTCGGCGATCGAGAAGTAGAAGTCGCCGTCGCACTTCGCACGCGACATCATCCCCACGGCCTGGGCCAGCAGCGCCTCGTCATCGGGTGCAGCCTCCAGTTTCGCACGGTAGAGCTTTTCGAGGTTCTCGCAGCTGGCGGCACCGCTCAGTCCGAATGCGGCATCGAACTGGCTCTTGTACTCCGCAGCCTCGGGATGCTTCGCAAAGAACGGCTCCAGGCGCTCGTACTCCGTAAGCACCTCGTCGGGCATCACCTCGTCCGTATTCTTGTAATCTTCGCAGAGGTTCGAGAAATAAACCACCACGGTCTCCGGATCGGAATTGTCACCGCCCGCCTCGATGGCGGCACGGAATGCCTCGCGGACTCCCTTCCGGTCGTTCGGCTTGTAGGTCAGGTACTCCCGGGCCTTGCGGTCGAGAATGTAGGCCGTACCGCGCTTCGGATGATCCCCGAAATACTCGTTGCGAAGATCGTAGATCAACATCAGAGAATCGATAAACATGTTCTTCTCGGCCAGCGTCTTGGCCCGGTTGATCTTGTTCTTGTAAAGCGTCGTTCCGCGGACGAAGGTATTCTCCGAAGCCTTCGGGCACTTGGCCAGCAGCTGCTGGAGATAGTATGCTGCAGCATCGTAGTCCTTGTTGTCGCACGACTCCTTGAGGAAGTTGCTGTTCAGAATGTTCTGCTGGCGCTCCTCGGGCGTATCGCCCCAGATCGCGTACTTCGGATCACTGAAGTCTTGAGCCAGCGCCGAGAATGCGAAAAGCGCACATGCGGCGGAAAGCAGGAATTTTACGTTTTTCATCGGTCAGATTAATTTTTGTGTATTGTCGTTTGCCTGTATCGGTGTTGTTTTCGTGTTATACTGTTTCAGTTCGTGCGGCCCCGCGGTTCGTGCCTCGGTTCGTGCGGCCCCCTCAGTTCGTGCGGCTCCGGCCCTTCAGTTCGTGCGGCCCCCTCGGTTCGTGCGGCTCCCTCAGTTCATACGGCTCCGGCCCCCTCAGTTCGTGCGGCTCCAGTCCCCTCAGTTCGTGCGGCTCCAGCCCCTCAGTTCGTGCGGCTCCAGCCCCTCGGCCTCCTCGGCCCCCCGGGCCCCCCGGGCCCCCCGGCTAATCGTACTTCGGCCGCATGAACCAGTATTCCCCGTTCTCCTGGCCCGCAAAGAGCGTAAAGCCCACGGCGATCTTGAAATACTGCTGGCGCACCAGACCCACCCGGTCGGCGACATTGTAGCCGCGACGCCCGTACTCGATCCCCACATCCATGGCCGAAACGGCCCACAACTTCACCGGAACGCCGATACCGGCCGTCACGGCCCACTGGCTCAGACGGTCGCCGTTGAACGACTGGTTGTAGCTCCCGTAACGGAATCCGGCCCGGTAGGACCAGCGTTTCAGGAAGTTACGAATGTCGTATCGGTTGGGGGTGTACTCGACACCCATTTTGATCGTACTCGTATTCACGTACTCGACCCGGTAGGCCGAACGGTTGCTGCCCGTACCGCTGACGCCCGTCATCTCGTAGCCCGAGTTGCGGCCGCCCCAGTTCTGGTAGACGTAATCCACGCCCATGGACCATTTCGCGGTCTGGTAGTAGAGGCCCACGGCCAGCTGGTGCGGCAGAACCAGTTTCAGATGCGTCGTGTCGCCCTTGACCGTCGTATTGTAGAGGTCGCCGACGTAGAGCCGCTTGGTCACCTCGGGATTCAGGTCCCCGCCGAAGTCGAACGCCGCGCCCACGGTCAGGATCCGCTTCTGGTTCAGGATCGGGCTCCACTGCACGCCGACCTGTCCCTTGACGCTCGAAATGCTGTAGACGTCGCTGCCGACCGTCGAGACATAGGTCCCCTCACCGGTGATGGCCGTCGGGGTCATCACGAACGTCCGGTCGATCGAGCCCCAATAGTACTGGGCCGCCACGCCGATCGAGAAGTTCTTGAAGACCTCCCAGCCCAGGCCGAGTTTCACCTCCGTGACGTCGCCCTCGCCCTGGTAGTTGTACTGCACGTTGCCCACGTTGCCGTAAACCGGATCCGTGGGGTCGTACTCGTGGTAATACTTCGTGCGGTAGCCCACCGAGCTGTAGGGCGTGAGGCTGAAGCCCAGGCCCAAGCGCTTGGCTACCGGCATCTGGAAGGCGATGTCGTGGAAATTGAACGTATTGTAGGCGGTACGTTTCGATTCACCGGCCACTTGCTGCGAATTGTAGTAGTTCTGGCCTTCGAGCCCGAAGTTGAAGAGAAAGGTCTTCTGCGGTGCGGTGCTGAACCCTGCGGGGTTGAGCAGGTTCACCACCCCTGTCGAGCGCATGGCCACGCCCACGCCGCCCATCGAACGCATCGGAAGCGTTCCAGGCGTATTCACTTCGCCGATTCCGTACATCGTATAGGGCGAGAAGGCATTGATACTGCTTGTCTGGGCCGAGACGGCGACAGGGAACAGCGCCGCTGCCGCGACAAGAAGTTTAATCAAGGTGTTCTTCACTGGCATTGTACTCTAAAATTCGATCCAATCCGCAAAAGACCAGATTACAATTTGCAAATATCGTGTTTTTAATTCTTTTCGCAAAGTATTTCGCGTCCCCACCGGTGAAAATTACGCATAAATCGTCGATTTTTTCACCCATGCGCTGCATATAGCCCTCGATTTCGAAGGTCAGCGAGTTCATCACGCCCAAACGGATGGCCTCTTCGGTGGAGCCGCCCAGCAGCGCTTCGCTCTCGGTAGCCGGGCACAACGGAAGCCGTGCCGTATAGTCGTGCAGCGCCCGGAACCGCATCCGCATCCCCGGAGAGATGCACCCTCCGCGGAAGGTGCCGTCGGCCGTCACCAGGTCGACCGTCACTGCCGTTCCGAAGTCCACGATCAGCACGTTCCGCCCCGGATAGAGCGTCGCAGCACCCACGGCAGCCGCCAGACGGTCTCGTCCCAGCGTCTCGGGCGTGCGGTAGGCATTGGCGATCGGAACGGGGGTCTGCGGCGTGAACTCCAGCACCCGGTCCGCCCATTCGCGCACCAGCTCCACGATTTCGTCCGCATCGCCGCGCGTCGACTCCACGATGGCCCGACCGGCACGCCGACCCTGTAGCAGCCGCTCGAAATCCGAAGCTTCAGGACAGTGCGTACTGCACTGTGAAACCAGCCGCCCCTGTTCGAATACGGCGAGTTTCACGAGCGTGTTGCCTATGTCAACGATCAGATTCAAAGCTGTTGCAACGTTTTCCAGGCGTCCTCCACATCTCTTACATTCCTAACGGTCATCGCCAGCCGATTATTGTGCTGTTTGAGCACAAATCGGTCGGGATGGCGCGTAACCCGTTGCAGCAAGGTCATGAAGGTTTCGCTTTTATAATAAGGTGACTGCTCCTCGCCCACGAAGTGCACGATCATCAGGCCGTTCTTGACCTTCACGCGCTCCATGCCCAGGCGGATGGCCTCCCAGCGCAGCCGAACCACGTTCAGCAGTTCCTTCGCGGCGCGCGGCAACGGCCCGAAACGGTCCACCAGACGGCTCTCGAAGGCTTCGAGGGCCGCCTCGTCCTTCGTCGAGTCGAGTTCGCGGTAGAGTTTCAGGCGCTCGGCCTGCTGCGACACGTAGTCGTCGGGCAGCGACGCCTCGACCTCGATCTCGATGTGCGCGTCGTCGATGAAGGCCATGCGCCCGACGACCTCCTGCTCCCCGGCTCCGAGCCCCGGGACCTGAAGGCCCTCGGCCCGCAGCTCGGCCACCGCCTCGTTCATGATCTTCTGGTAGGTCTCGAAGCCGATGTCGGCGATGAAACCGCTCTGCTCGGCCCCCAGCAGGTTCCCCGCACCGCGGATGTCGAGGTCCTGCATGGCGATGTTGAACCCCGACCCGAGGTCCGAAAACTCCTCGATGGCCCGCAAACGCCGCCGCGCGTCGGACGACAGCAGCTCGTCCGGAGGCGACAGCAGGTAGCAGTAGGCCTTCTGGTTCGAACGCCCCACCCGCCCGCGCAGCTGGTGCAGGTCGCTCAGCCCGAAGTTCTGGGCGTTGTCCACGATGATCGTATTGGCGTTCGGGATGTCGATGCCGTTCTCGACGATCGTCGTCGACAGCAGCACGTCGAACTCCCCGTAGATGAAATCCATGATGAGTTTCTCCAGTTTCTCGGCCGGCATCTTGCCGTGCCCCACCCCCACACGGGCCTTCGGGCACACCCGCGTGATCATTCCCTGGATGGTCATCAGGTCCTCCACCCGGTTGTGGACGAAGTAGACCTGGCCGCCGCGCGCCAGCTCCGTCTCGATGGCGTCGCGCACGATCTCCTCCGAGAAGACATGCGATTCGGTGAGGATCGGCTGCCGGTTGGGCGGCGGCGTCGAAATGACCGACAGGTCGCGCGAACCCATCAGCGAGAACTGCAGCGTCCGCGGGATGGGCGTCGCCGTCAGCGTCAGCGTATCCACCGAGACGCTCATCTGGGTGAGCTTCTCCTTGGCCGCCACGCCGAACTTCTGCTCCTCGTCGATGATCAGCAACCCCAGGTCGCGGAAAACGACCTGCTTGCCCAGCATCTTGTGCGTGCCGATCAGGATGTCGATCTTCCCCGCGGCCAGGTCGGCGCAGATCTCCCGCACCTCCTTCGCCGATTTCGTGCGGTTGAGATACTCCACCCGCACCGGGAAGTCGCGCAGCCGCTCCGAAAACGACCGGTAGTGCTGCAGCGCCAGGATCGTCGTCGGAACCAGCACCGCCACCTGCTTGCCGTCGCACGCCGCCTTGAACGCTGCACGGATCGCCACCTCGGTCTTCCCGAAGCCCACGTCGCCGCACACCAGCCGGTCCATCGGCTGGTCCGACTCCATGTCCTTCTTGATGGCCGCCGTGGCCGCCTGCTGGTCCGGCGTATCCTCCCAGCGGAACGAAGCCTCCAGCTCGTGCTGCAGGTAGCTGTCCGGCGAAAAGGCGAAGCCCTTCGAGGCCTTGCGCCGGGCGTAAAGCGCAATCAGCTCGCGCGAGATATCCTTGACGGCCTTCTTCGTGGCGTTCTTGAGTTTCTGCCACGCCCCCGTACCCAGTTTGTAAACCTTCGGCGGCTCGCCGTCCCCCGACTTGTAGCGCGAAATGCGGTGCAGCGAGTGCACGTTCACGAACAATACGTCGCCGTCCTTGTAGACCAGTTTGATCGCCTCGTGGGTCTTGCCCCCCTCGTTGATCTTCACCAGCCCGTCGAAACGTCCCACGCCGTGGTCGATATGCACCACGTAGTCCCCCGGACGCAACTGGTTCAGCTCCGCAACGGTCATCTGCTCGTCGCGCCGGATCTCGCCGTTGATGCGGTAGCGCTGGTAGCGGTCGAAGATCTGGTGGTCCGTATAGAGGCACAGCTTCAGGTCGTTGTCCACGAAGCCCTCGTGCAGCGTCACGGCCAGCGACCGAACCACGGCCTGCCCGCGGCCGATCTGATGGAAGATATTTTCGAGACGTTCGACCTGCGCCCGGTTCTCCGAGAGAATCCACGTGTCGTAACCCCGCAGCGCGTTGCGGATCATGTCGTCGGCCAGCATCTCGAAATTCTTGTTGAACTTCGGCTGCGGAGCCGTCGAGAAGGCCACCTCCGCCGTCGCAGGACGCTCCGGAAGGTTGTCGCGCAGCACTACGAGCCGGTTCTCCGCAAGGTCCGCCAGCAGTCCGTTGCGGCTGGTGAGCAGATGGTCGATCTCTTCGGGATGCTCCAGGTCCCCGAGCGCCTTGCGCCGCACGTCGTTCACCCGCCGCAGCACGAAATCCGCATCGTAGAACCACCACGCCGCATCCCCGCCCGCAAACTTCGCCAGCGAAACCTTCGCCGCGGCCGCCACACCGGCATTCAGGTCGGGGATGATCTCCACCCCTTCGAGCCGGTCGGCCGACAGCTGACTCGAAATGTTGAACCGCCGGATCGAATCCACCTCGTCACCGAAGAAATCCAGACGGTAAGGCTTGCTCTCCGAGTAGGAGAAGACGTCGACGATGCCCCCGCGTAGCGAATACTGGCCCGGTTCGTAGACGAAATCCACGCGCGTGAAGCCCCCATCGAGCAACTCCTGTTCCAGCACCTCGATCGAGATCCGGTCGCCCACGCGCACGGCAACCGTCCGCCGCTGCAGCACCTCGGCATCGGCCACCCGTTCGGCCAGCGCCTCGGGATAGGTGCAGACCACCAGGTAGTCCCCCTCCGACACCCCCGCCCCGAACGCCCGCACGGCATTCATGGCCGTCGTGCGCTGCACAACGCCCTGGGCATCCTCGGCCCCGTAGGCCGCCGATCGCTTGTAGGAGGAGGGAAAGAAGTAGATCCGCTTCTCGTCGAGCAGGTTGTAGAAATCGTTGAGCAGGTAGGCCGCCGCATCGCGGTCCTCGGCCACGAAGACGTGCACCCCGCCGCATTCCGACACGGCAGCCGCCGCATAGAACGACAAGGCCCCGCCGACCAGCTCCCGAAGATGGAGGGTCATGCTTCGGTTCCGGTATTCGCGGCACAGCTTCCCGAGGGTCTCCGACCCGGCGGCGAACTGCGCCAACTGCTCGCGGGGATTTGCCATGGATTATTTCTCGATCAGATCGTTGTCCTTGCGGTCGTGGTAGTGGACATCGATGATGCCCGTGCTCTGATCCTCAACGATCTTCAGACGCACCCTGTACTTCCACTCCCAGCGGCGCCGCAGCGACCAGAACCCCTTCCGAAGGTACGACGCCACGTAGGGACTCACGACCAGTTTGATGAACTTGTGTCCCCGGTCCTCGGTGAGGAATGAAATCTGATTCTCGATCTTCTTGTCCAGCAGCACCGTAGGCTCGACCTTGCCCGTGCCGTTGCACGTCGGGCAGACGTCCGAGACATTCTCCACGGCCACCGGACGAACCCGCTGCCGCGTGATCTGCATCAACCCGAACTTCGTCAGCGGCAGCACCGTATGCTTGGCCTTGTCCGTCGACATGAGCTTCACCATCTCGTCGTACAGCGCCTGTTTGTTCTGCGCCTTGTGCAGGTCGATGAAGTCGATGATCACGATGCCCCCCAGGTCCCGCAGCCGCAGCTGACGCGCAATCTCCTTCGCCGCCGCGAGGTTCACGTCCATGGCCGTCTGCTCCTGGTTGTCCTCGGCCTTGGTCCGGTTCCCGGAGTTGACGTCGATGACATTCATCGCCTCCGTATGCTCGATGATCAGGTAGGCCCCCCGCTTCAACGAAACGTACTTGGCAAACAGCGACTTGATCTGTTTCGAAATGTCGAAGTTGTCGAAGATCGGAACCGTACCCTTGTAAAGTTTCACGATCTTCTCCATCTCGGGGTCGATCTGCCGGATGTAGTTGCGGATGTCGTTGTACATCGCCTCGTCGTTCACGGCAATCTGCGAGAAGGAGCCGTTCAGCGAGTCGCGGATGATCGTGTTCGCGCGGTTCATCTCGCTCATCAGCAGCGCCGGAGCCTGCGCCCCGCACTTCTTGATCGCCCCGCAGGTCTTGCGCCAGCGCTCGATCTGCGTCTGGATGTCGTGTTCGATATCCTCGTCCCTGGCCTCCATGGCCGCCGTGCGGATGATCACGCCGAAATTCTTCGGGAGGACCTCCGCGGCAATCCGCTTCAGGCGCCGCTTCTCCTCCGCCGAGCGGATCTTCTGCGACAGGAACACCTTCGACGAGAAGGGGACCAGCACCACGTTGCGCCCCGCCAGCGAAATGTCCGAAGTCAGGCGAGGGCCCTTGGTCGAAATCGCCTCCTTGGCCACCTGGACCATGATCTGCTGCCCCACCTGGAGGTACTCGCCGATCTTGCCCGTCTTTTCGACCGGCGCTTCGAGCTTCATGGTATCGACCCGCATTCCGCGTTTGCCGGGCTGCTGCGACGTGACGAGCTTCTGCAGCGACGGAAACTGGCTCCCCAGATCGAGGTAGTGGATAAAGGCGTCCTTTTCGTGACCTATGTTGACGAATGCCGCATTCAGACCCGGCATGATCTTGCGCACCTTCCCGAGGTAAATGTCTCCCACGGCGAAGCCCGTCTGGCACTGCTCCTTGTTGAGCTCGACGAGCACCTTGTCCTCGCACAGCGCGATGGTGATCTCGGTAGGGTTGACGTTTACGATTAACTCTCTGTTCATTATATCTTGTTCCGCACACCGGGATCCGGCGACGGATGGGCTGAAATTAGTAACTGTGCCGCATGTTGGTCTGAAGTGGCGGCGAACTCCAATGGAGATGTCCGGCACCGGAACGGTGGGGGACGAAGGGATTCCGGGAAAGCGGTCCAACCGCAAAATACGGGCGCCGGAAACACCCGGAATGTCGAATTCCGAAAAATAGGTAAAGCTAAAAGAACCCGGGGGCCCCTTTAGCTTTATCTATTCGTTAGCACGAAGGTGCTACCCTACTTCTTCTTGTGACGGTTCTTGCGCAGACGTTTCTTGCGCTTGTGGGTAGCCATCTTGTGCCGCTTATGCTTCTTTCCGTTTGGCATAGTGGTTAAATTTTAGAGGTTCTTGATTCTGTCGTTATTTCACCTTCGCCGCGAAGCTCTTGGCGGGCTTGAAAGCGGGGATGTTGTGTTCGGGAATGGTGATCGTCGTGTTCTTCGAGATGTTGCGGGCTACCTTCTTGGCACGCTTCTTCACGATGAAACTTCCGAAGCCGCGAAGATACACGTTATTCTTCTCGGTGAGCGACGTCTTGATGCTCTCCATGAAAGCCTCAACGATAGCCTGCACCTGCACTTTCTCCACTCCGGTGCTCTTAGCGATTTCGCTTACGATATCAGCCTTTGTCATATCTTTATGTTGTTTAAAATTAAGTTCGTCCGAATGATTCGGAGTGCAAATATACGCTTTATTTGAATTTCCGCCAACAAACCGCAATTTTTTTTCACTTTTTTCGTCGCAGGCGTACAACGCACGCTCCCAGCACGATACCCGGGCAAACGCAAATCCCGGGCCAGAACCGGCGCAAAATCCGGGACCCGGCGCCCCGAACCGCCCCGGGTCTCGCGCCCCACCCCGCAACGCACTGTCAGGCAACACCTTGCGCCGGAAACCCAAGAAAACGGCCTCTTCATCCAATAAAACGCGCGTTTTTTGCGTTTGATGGTAAAATCACTTATTTTTGCAAATCCTAAACCGATAACGGCATGGTCAAGATACTCTGGGTCGACGACGAAGTCGAACTGCTCAAACCCCACGTTCTGTTTCTCCAGCAGAAAGGATACGAGGTGGATACCTGCAACAACGGGTACGACGCCATCGACATGGCCGCGGAAGGCGCCTACGACCTGATCATCCTCGACGAGATGATGCCCGGCATGACGGGGCTCGAAACCCTCCCGCAAATCAAGGAGGTGCGCCCCACGACGCCCGTGATCATGGTCACCAAAAGCGAGGAGGAGAACATCATGGACAAGGCCGTCGGCTCGAAGATCGCCGACTACCTGATCAAACCCGTCAACCCCAACCAGGTGCTCCTCTCCATCAAGAAGAACGTCCACCAGCAGCAGCTCGTCACCGAACAGGCCACGGCCGACTACCGCTCGGAATTCGGACGCATCTCCGCCTCGCTGCAGATGGCCGAGAACTTCTCGGACTGGTGCACGCTCTACCGCAAGCTCACAGCCTGGGAGATCGAACTCGGCGAATCCACCGACGAGAGCATCAAGGAGGTCCTCACCTACCAAAAGTCGGAGGCCAACCAGGAGTTCTGCAAGTTCGTGCGGCGCAACTACTACAACTGGATCAACCGCCGTGCGGACGACACCCCGGTGATGTCGCACACGCTCATGCGCACGAAGATCTTCCCCGTCGTGGACGAGAACCCGAAGACCACGCTGCTCCTGATCGACAACTTCCGCTACGACCAGTGGCGGGCCATCTCGTCGCTCCTGCGCGGCTACTACGACGTCCAGCAGGACGACTTCTACTGCGCCATCCTGCCCACCGCCACGCAGTACGCCCGCAATGCGGTCTTCGCCGGGCTGATGCCCCTGGCCATCGACAAGCTGATGCCCAACAAGTGGCTCAACGACAACGAGGAGGGCGGCAAAAACCAGTACGAGGAGGAGTTCCTGCGCCGCCTGATGAGCCAGAACGGCAAAAACTGGAAATTCACTTTCGACAAGCTCGTGCGCCCGGAGCAGGGCCGCAAACTCGTGGACAACATCCAGCGCATCTACGACGCCGACTTCTCGGTGATCGTCTACAACTTCCTCGACATCCTCTCCCACGCCCGCACCGAAACGGACATCATCCGCGAGCTCACCGAGGACGAAGCGGCCTTCCGGTCGCTGACCCGTTCGTGGTTCGAGCACTCGGACCTCTACACGATCCTGCGACTGTTGTCCGAGCGCGGGCACACGGTAATCATCACCTCGGACCACGGCACGATCCGCGTGGACAACCCCGTGAAGGTGACCGGCGACCGCGAAACCTCCTCGAACCTCCGCTACAAGACGGGCCGCAACCTCGCCTACAACTCCCGCGAAGTCTACGAGATCCTGCGCCCCGAGGATGTGCAGTTGCCGTCGAGCAACCTCACGTCGAGCTACATCTTCGCCTACAATTCGGACTTCCTGGTCTACAACAACGACGCAAACCGACACATCCGCTACTACCGTAACACGTTCCAGCACGGCGGCATCTCGATGGAGGAGATGATCGTTCCGTACATCGTTCTGAAACCGAAACAGTAAACCACCCATGAAAACCATCCATATCACTTCGCAGGAGGAGCTGCCGCAGGTCGCACGGGCGATCATCAGCCTTCTGGGCCGCCGCACCGTAGTGGCCTTCCGCGGCGAGATGGGCGCCGGAAAAACGACGCTCATCCGCGAAATCGCCGCACAGCTGGGCGCTACGGACACCGTGACCAGCCCGACGTTCGCCATCGTCAACCAATACAAGGGCCAGGGCAACCGCCGCATCTACCACTTCGACTTCTACCGCATCGAGGATCTGCGCGAGGCCTTCGACTTCGGGTACGAGGAGTATTTCTACTCGGGAGACCTCTGCCTGGTGGAGTGGCCCGAGCGGATCGAGCCGCTGCTGCCGGAGAACGTGGTGACGGTACGCATTACCGTCGACAGCGACACGGCCCGCACCTTCGAGATCGAATAACCGGGCAGCCGGACAGCGAAGGTCCCCGGACCGGGTTTCCGGGACCGAAGCGAACTGAACCGCCCGGAGCCGGGCCGCCGAAGCCATCCGGGGCGACCGGGACCGCCTTGCGAGACCGAACCCGGCCGAAGCCGTTCCGACCGTCCGGAATCTCCCCGCGAGACCGAACCCGGCCGAGGGGCTATTCCGACCGTCCGGAATCTCCCCGCGAGACCGAACCCGGCCGAGGCTATCCCGGGCGGCCAGACCCCGTCCCAATCATCCTTCCGACCCATCAAAAAAACCAGGAAAAATGCAGGAATACATTTCGAAACAACACCAGATTCTGCGCCCCGCGGAGCAGATCTATGCGGTTATCAGCCGCTTCGACAACCTCACCCCGGCGCTGGCCGACCGGGTCGAGGAGTGGCAGGCCACCGAAGACCGCTGTTCGTTCAAGGCCAAGGGCTTCACCGTCAAGCTCCGCATGGAGGAGCGGGAGGCACCGAAACACGTGAAGATCGTGGGCGACGAGGGCGGCATCCCGATGGATTTCGCCTTCTGGATCCAGTTGCACAAGGTCTCCGACTCGGACACCCGGATGCGCCTTGTGCTGCACATCGAGCTGAACATGATGATGAAGATGATGCTCGGCGGCAAGCTCCAGGGCGCCATCGACCAGATTGCCGAGGGCATTGCCAACGCCATGAACCGGGCCCCGATGTACTGACGGAGGGAGGAACCGCCGGAAAGGGATGGCGGTTCTGTCCGAGGCACGGCCGCGCATCGCGGCATACACGCACGAAAAACGGTTTCCGAAACTTTCGGAAACCGTTTTTCCATTTTTAGCAAGGGCTGGAGGATTTTGATGCCCGGGTAAATCAGCGTATCATCGCTTCGGCCACGCGGCGGATCGTCGGGAAGGCTTCGCGCACATGCTCCGCAGCCTCCGCGGGCGTACACCACACCACCCGTTCAATGCCCTCCTCGGTCTGGGGCTGCAGCGCCGAAGGCCCCGTCGCGCGGAGTTCGAACCAGTGGGTCTGCTTCAACTCCCAGCGTCCGGTCTTCGGAAACCAGTAGGCGTGCAGCGTCCGGCACAGCGGCCGAACCACCTCGCCCCGCACGCCCGTCTCCTCCTCCACTTCGCGGGCCGCACAGGTCTCGATACTCTCCCCGGCTTCGAGATGCCCTTTCGGAAGGTCCCAACGTCCGTTGCGGTGGATCAGCAGCCACCGCCCCGCTTCGTCCACGACCACCCCGCCGGCCGCCTCCACCCACGCGAACTGCGACGCAAAGGACCGGAACGCCGCTTCGGGATCGACCGAAACGACCGCTACGGAGTTGTGCGATTCGAGAAAATTCAGTATCTTGGGGCGCGATACGCCGCCGTCGGACTCCGCCGCCACGGCGTACCACTCCCCGTCGGGCACCGCATCGGTGAAAAGCAGGGCCTTGTCGGCAAAATAGACGCTACGGTTCATGTCTTGAAACTTTTTTCGGAATCCAAAAATACGAATAAATAGGAAAACCTCCGCAAAAATGAAAAAAATCATCCTGATGATGGCTATTGCAGCTATGGGGCTGGGCGCCTGCGACCGGCAGCGCCCCGAGCCGCTGAAGATCGACAACGCCCTGACGGCCGAAGAGATCGCCGCCGGGCGCTTCACCCCCGAGGTGATGTGGAAGATGAGCCGCGCGGGCGGCGCCGTACTCTCGCCCGACGGAAAGCGTTTCGTCTACCAGCAGACCGACTACAACCTCTCCGAAAACCGCGGCGTGACGACCCTCTGGGTCGAGGAGCTCGACACGAGGGCCGCAACGCGCCTGACCGATCTCACGTCGAACAGCCTCGCACCCCGCTGGAGCGCCGACGGGCAGCGGATCTACTTCCTCTCGGACCGCAGCGGTTCGATGCAGGTCTGGGAGATGGAACCCGCGGGCGGCAACGCGCGTCAGCTGTCGGATTTCGGGCGCGACGTCGAGGGATTCGGCATCTCGCCCCGCGGCGACAAGGCATGGTACGTACAGCGCGTACAGGTGGCCGACCGCCGCTCGGCCGACATCCACAAGGACATGGACAAGTCGAAGGCCCGGATCTACGACGACCTGATGGCCCGCCACTGGGACTATTGGGATGAGGGCGAATACCTGCACATTTTCGTCGGCGACTTCGGGCCCGACGGTTTGAAGGAGGGACGGGACATTCTCGGTCCGGAGGCTGCCTGGGATGCTCCGCTGGCCCCCTACTTCGACATGGCCGAGATCGTCTGGAACCACGCCGGGACGATGCTGGCCTACACCTGCAAACCGCTGACCGGCACGGCCTACGCCGTCTCGACCGACTCGGACATCTTCGTCTACGACGTCGCCTCGCAGCAGACGCAGAACATCTGCAAGCCCACCAACATCAACACCGGAGAACCCGTCGAAGAACTGCGCGACAACCTGCCGGGCTATGACAAGTATCCCGTCTGGTCGCCCGACGACTCGAAGATCGCCTTCCTCTCGCAGCGCCGTGCCGGGAACGAGTCGGACAAGTCACGGCTCTTCCTCTACGACTGCTCGACGTCCGAGATGCGCGACCTGACGGAGGATTTCGACTACAACGCCATGAATGTCGTCTGGGAGGGCAACGACCGCGTGTGGTTCATCGCCCCGATCGAGGCCACGCACCAGATCTGCCGCGTGGCGACGGTCGACGGCGAGGTGGAGGTCCTCACCGGGGGCGACCACGACATCAACGCCTTCACGACGGGCGGCGGGCGCATGGTGGCCGAGCTGTGCACGATCTCCTCGGCACCGGAGTTCTACGAGGTGAACCCGGACAACGGCGCCCTGACACAGCTATCCGGGATTAACAACGCCATCTATGAAAACATCCGCATGGGCGAGGTGCAGAAGC
Source organism: uncultured Alistipes sp. (assembly GCA_944321965.1). Taxonomy (GTDB): domain Bacteria; phylum Bacteroidota; class Bacteroidia; order Bacteroidales; family Rikenellaceae; genus Alistipes. The sequence continues at coordinate 8,163 of CALUNH010000011.1, read as the reverse complement.
GCTGGGTGCGGACCACCGACGGCAAGCAGATGCTCACGTGGGTGATCCTCCCGCCCGACTTCGACCCCACGAAAAAGTACCCGACGCTGCTCTACTGCCAGGGAGGCCCCCAGAACGTCGTTTCGAACGGCTGGAGCTACCGCTGGAACTACCAGTTGATGGCCGCCCAGGGCTACGTCGTCGTGGCCCCGAACCGCCGCGGCCTGCCCTCCTTCGGGCAGGAGTGGCTCGACCAGATCTCGGGCGACTACTCCGGGCAGAACATCCGCGACTACCTCTCGGCCATCGACGACGTGGCACGCGAACCGTGGGCCGACGAATCGCGCATGGGATGCGTCGGCGCCTCCTACGGCGGTTATTCGGTCTTCTTCCTGGCCGGATGCCACGAGAAGCGGTTCAAGGCCTTCATCGCCCACTGCGGCATCTTCAACTTCGAGTCGATGTACGGCGAGACCGAAGAGCTCTTCTTCATCAACAACGACTACGGTGGCCCCTATTGGGACAAGGAGAACGCCACGGCGCAACGCTCCTACGCCAACTCGCCGCACAAGTTCGTGACGCGCTGGGACACCCCGATCCTGATTTTCACCGGCGAAAAGGACTTCCGCATCCCCTACACGCAGTCGCTCGAAGCCTTCACCGCCGCCCGCGTGCGGGGCATTCCGGCCCGGCTCGTGGAGTTCGAGAACGAGGCGCACCAGGTCTTCAAGCCCCAGAACTCGATGGTCTGGAACCGCGAATTCTTCGGATGGCTCGACCGTTACGTCAAAGAGGCTGAATAGAGACCGAAAATCTTCGGCCCGGGAATCCTCCCCAACCCCTCGACTTCGGAGCCTCCGGCCTCGACTCTCTCCCGAAAATCTTCGGCCCGGGAATCTCCCGAAAACCCCGAAAAAGGCCCTCCGACAAGTGTGTGTCGGAGGGCCTTTTTGCGTGCAATCCGACGAAACCGCGACAGAAAAAGCGCCCGGTTCGTGATGAAAAACAGGCTGTTCGTTGAATTTATTTCGGGATCTCGGACTCCGAACCTATTTTTGCGGAAATTCAGATAAAAGAATTCGTGCATGATGAAACACTGGACAACCCTGCTTCTTCTGCCGTTGCTGTGCGCCGCCTGTTCGAAAAACACGGACGAGGCGACCGATCCGGCAACAAGAAGCATCGAGGTGGCCATCGGTTCGGGTCCGCGACTCGACATCCGGCCCCAATCCACGACCCGCACCGAACTCGGAGACGACGGTGTGAGCGTCAAATGGCAGACAGGCGACCGGCTCGCACTCTGGGCCGTAAACTCCGCCGCTCAAACCGTAGTCGACGCCGCGGCCTTCAGCCTCTACCACTATAATGCGACCTACAACTCGGCCAGCTTCCGCGGCAGCATCCCGCAGATGGCCGAGGATACCTATACTTATTATGCCGTGTCGCCCGTTCCGGCCTCGACCGACGGCCTGCGGGCCAGCTACGACATCCCGGCCGTGCAGGACGGAGAGTTCCACGGCGAGTGGGACGTGATGGTGGCCACGCCGATCGAGGGGGCCGCCGCCCTGCGCGAACACGACAAGAAGGACCCGAGCGGCATCAGCGACAACACGGATATCGTCAACCTGCAGTTTGCGCACAAGATGCATGTCCTGAAGATCGCCATTCCGCACAACGACCTCGGGGAACCGGTCTCGGAGATCGTGCTGACCTTCCCGACGCCCGTTGCGGGGCGCCTGACGGTGGATGCCGCCAACCCCGACGCCGCAGCCGAGCTGAGCGAGTCGAGCAACACGCTGACCCTGCGTTTTGCGGAACCGAAGGATGTCGGCGCCGTGGTCTACGCCCTGATTGCCCCCGTCACGCTCGAAGAGGGGCAGGAGATCTCGATCGTGGCGTCGAGCTCGACCCTTGAATCGGAGGAGCGGACCTTCGCCCCGGCCGGCCGGATCTTTGCCGCCGGCCACACCACGCCGATCAACTACAACGTCCCGGCCGCGGCAGTGCAACTCACGCAGCTGATCTTCACCCTCGCGGAGACGGGCGTCAACACGCTGGGCGAGGCGATCGATACCTTCACGGTGACGGCACCCGAGGGGTGGAGCTTCGAGGACGGCAGCCAGAGCCATACGTTCGACGTCACGGGCACGGGCGACTATACGCTCCGGTTCCGGGACTACACGAATCCGACGCAGGAGATGCCCGGATTCCAGGTGACGTACGATTCGGAGCACGCGCTGCTGACCGAAACCTTTACCCTGCCGACGGTAACCGCAGGGGCCGAGAACCGCGTCGCCAGCTTCCGCGTGCCGTATCTCTTCGAGGAGGATTTCAGCGGCGTTGCGGATTTCAGCCGCGACGACAATCTGAGCCTCAATGTTACAAACAGCGGTAATAACGCCGCGACCGATTTGAGCGATTACGGATTGTCCGGATGGACGGGGGCCCGTTGCGGTGCCTCCGCAGGCAAGGCCGTGCGGATTTGCAGCCGCAACGAGTGCGCCGCCCTGACCCGGGGCAGCTACCACGGACGGATCGACACTCCGACTCTCACGGCATTGAAAGGCTCCTGCAAGGTCGTCGTGCGCTTCAACTACTCCATAAGCCGCAATTCCAACCAGGGGAATGTCCTGCAACCCTATCTTGCCGCCGGCATCACGGACGCCACCGACCGCAATGCCACATCGAACCGCTGGGGCAGTTTCATTTCGGGCGAAGGTAACCCCGGCACGATTCTGCAATACAACATCCCGGCCGTGGTCTACGATCTGAACGATTCCGGAGCGTTGAACGGATCCTTCGACAACATCCCGTTGCAGGGCGAGTTCTCAACGACGGCTTCGGCCAGCCAGCGGCTCGTCTGGGAGGTCTATATGAAAAGCGGCGAGCCCAGGGAGAGTTTTGCCTACTACTACTCCAATAACTGGGTCTACCTCGACGACATCCGTGTATCCATCGCCCAATAACGACCGCCATGAACATGAAAAATATTCGGATTCTTCTCCTGGCAGCGGCGGCCGTTGCTGCCGGAGGATGCACCAAAAATGAGACGCCCGCCAGCGGCGAAGGCTGCGGAACCCTCCGCATCGCCTGCCGCACCGACGCCATGATCACCACACGGACCGAAATCGCTGTCACGCCGGTCCCGACTGCCGGGGAACTCGCCCTCACGATCTCCGGGACGGAGTTTTCCAAAACCTGGGAGAGCCTCGCCGCATTCAACGAGGCAGGCGAAACACTCCAGGCCGGGACCTACACCGCAACCCTCTCCTACGGGGATCCGAAGGCCGAGGGGGTGGGCAAACCCTGCTATTCCGGCAGCAAGGAGATCACGATCGTCGCCCGCAAAAGCGTCGAGGAGACCATTCCCGTGCAGATCGCCAATGCCCAGGTGCTCGTCACGGCCACGGAAGCCTTCCTGAACTATTTCCATGACGCGACCTTCACCGTCACAACATCGGCCGGGAACCGCTTTACCTTCACGCCCGGAGCCGAAACGGCGGACGAAGCGGTCTTCGTCGAGGCCGGTTCGAAACTGACCCTCACGGGTACGGCCAAGCTCCAGAGCCAGACCGGTACGGCCTTCGACCGCAACTACACCTTCCCCGAACAGACGCTCGACCAGACCGTCGCCCGCACGCGCCATACGTTCCTCTTCGATGCGCAGAACAGCGGAAGCGCCACGGTGACAATCAACCTCTACGACGAATACCTCGATGAACGCACGTTCGACATCGAACTGAACGACAACGCCGAAATCGGAAACAACGCATAAAAACGACACGAGATATGAAAACCTTTACCGGATTATTCACGACCCTGAGCCTGGGAGCCCTGCTGCTGACAGGCTGCGTAAACGAGGAACCGCCCTACAAAAAGACGGGCACCGAAACGGCAGGCACCGAAATTTCGGGCTACCTGAGCGGTGCACTGAACCTGCGCGTGATCTACGACTCCGAGACCGACACCCGCCCCGACGACACGCAGGATGAAACCCAGACTCCGCAGACCGCACAGGCCTTGACCCGTGCGGTGACCGAAACCGACGGCTACCACGTGCGGATCGTCAGCACGGACGATCAGAGTTCGCATTTCGACGGCACCTATGCGGAGCTGCAGGCAGAACTCGCGGCCGGACCCAAGGAGATGCCGATCGGCAATTACGAGATCTCGGTCTGCTCGCACCGCACCGAAGAGATTCAGTCCGCGGCCTGGAACGCCCCGGTTTACGGCACGACCTACTCCTTCTCGATAACGAAGGGCGCCACCACACAGATCGAGGAGATCGTCTGCACGTTGCAGAACGTCAAGGTGACGCTGCTCTGCGCGGCCGACCTGGCCGACCAGCTCGCCGACGATACGAAAGCCACCATCTCGCTGGGTGCCGCCTCGCTGGAGTTCGCGAAGGAGCACTGGGACGGACAGCAGGCCGCCTTCTTCCTGCCCGCCGCCGAGTCCAATGATCTCGAATTCGTACTCAGCGGCTCGTTTACCGACGGCGGCGAGGTGACCTTCAGCAAGACGATCCCGGGCGTCAAGGCCGGACAGTGGCGCAAAATCGAGCTGGTGATCGTCTATGCCGACCAGGGCGAAATCAAGTTCGACATTTCGGTCGACAATTTCGTGCTCGACGACACGATCACCGTCAACGGCACCGACGGACTCTGGGAGGAGGTCTTCGAAGAGGGCGGAGGCGAAGAGCCCGGGGAAGGAGAATTGACCGTCTCGATGGCAGGCCATGACATCAACGAGCCCTACACACTCGAAGCTAATCCCGATGGGGCTACAGGAAAGCCCGTACTGGTCAACATTGCATCGGAAAGCGGAATCAAGTCGCTGTCGGTTCGGATCGAATCCGAAGTCCTTGAAGAGCTGCTGACGGGAGATCTGGAACCGCTCAAGACGGGAGTGGATCTTTGCACGCTCAACAAAGAGGAGGGCCTCGGACAGACGCTGGGCGCATTGCTTCCTGTCGGCAATGAGATCAAGGATCAGACGCAGGTGGCCTTCGAAATCAAATCCGAACTGGTCGGACTGCTTCTGGCAATGGGAGGTGATGCCGAAGTGGTTTACAAGTTTCACCTCGACGTCTCCGACAATGCCGGACATAACGTCACTACAACGCTGACTTTGGTCAAATCCGCCAAGAACTGATGATGAAACGCCTGTACAGATATCTGTTCCCGGTGCTGGGACTCGCCGTGGCGGGATGCTCGGAGAGTTCCCAATCGCTCGACGCCGCAGGCGCCTCGGGAACCCTCACGATGAAGGTCTCAACCCGTTCGGATGCGGCAGCCGACGACGCTTACGATCCGATGGAGCACCTGACCGTATACATCTACAACAGCGACGGGGAGCCGATCCGCGAATACACCGCAAAGGAGGACCTTCCGGAGCGTCTGGAACTCCTGGCCGGGGAGTACCGCGTGACGGTGGAGGCCGGGGAAGAGGTTGCAGCCTCGTTCACCCAGCGCCTCTACAAAGGCGAGGAGTCCTTTACCGTAACCCCCGGGGTGAATACCCCCGTCGAGGTAAGGTGCACCCTGCAGAATACGGCCGTCGAGACGGTTTTCGACGGGACCATTCCCGAAAATTTCGGCACGAACTTCGAAGTGCGGGTGATGCCCGGCGCCACGTATGACGAGAGCCGGGCCGACGACGCCTCGACGCTCCGCTACACGGAGGACGCCACGGGCTACTTCACGCTCGGCGAGGGTGTCGATGCCCTTTCGTGGCACTTCAGCGGCACCCACCCCTCGAAGGGCGCGGTCGAAAAGAGCGGCACCATCACCGACGTCCGGACCCCCGGGAAATATACGCTGACGTTCCGCTACTCGCCCGATCTGCCCGGCTACATCGAGGGTGTGGCCATCCGCGTGGTCGACTCGACCGACGATTTCGACGACACGATCATCTGGAGCCCCGACCCGACGATCGAAGGCGACGGCTTCGATATCTCCGAGACCCAGCTGTATCTGGGCGGCGAAAAGCGCTTCCTGATTACGACCGTCAAGCCGACGACGGCGGCCACGCTGACCTTCGACGGGAAACTTTACAATCTGCTGGATGCGATTTCGCCCCCCACGGCCGGCCTTGCCGTGGTGCAGACGGCTGAAAACGCCCTCACCGTGACCCTCTCCGACGACTTCTTCGCCGGATGCACGGGTGGCGACCACACGTTGCGTTTCGAGGCTTCGGACAACGGCGGCGGAAACGGCAATGCGGAGTGCATCTTCGCGCTGCAGGGAATCGTACCCCCCTCGGAGGCGGATTACGACCTGTGGCGGAACACCGTCACACTGCGCGCCCGGGTATTCGACGCGGGGGCCTCGGCCGTGACCTTCGGGCTGCGCACGAAGGGCGGCGAGTGGCAGGAGCTGGCCGGAACCGACTCCGGCGACGGCTACTGGACGGCCACGCTCGGTGCCGAATGGGAGGAATCGACCAACGAAAACGGACTGGCGGTCTACACGCCGAAGGCCGGGACGGGCGTCTGGGCCGAAGACGAGTACGAGTGCCGTGCGGTGATCGGCGAACAGGAGAGCCTCGCCTCGTTCACGACGTCCGGAGGCCAGAGCATCCCCGGCGGCGATATGGAGGACGGTTCGATGAGTTGTTTCACAATCAACAACCAGACGACCGCCTTCTGGGGAAGCGGCAACAACAACTACATGAGCGCCATCATCGGCGATCAGTTGACCCGTCTGTGCACGCAGCAGGAGAAGGACGGTTCGAAATGCGCCCTGTTGGCCACACAGACCGCCGGAGGAATGATGGCTGCCGGCAATCTCTTCTCGGGGACCTTCGTCAAACCCTCGACGCAGGGAACCGTCGGGTTCGGACAGGATTACGACTGGCAATCTCGCCCCAAAGCCCTGCGACTGAAATACCACGCAACGATCGGCAATGTCGACATGACCAAATACAAGGACGAGAACGGCAATGACCCGATCGCCTCCGGGCAGCCCGACCGGGCAATCATCTACATGGCAATCGTCGACTGGGATGCCCCGCACAATGTTTCATCGGGTCTGAGTGAACCAAGCGGCATGTGGGATCCCTCCACGGCCTCCAGCCAGGCCGAAGGTCCGATCATCGGCTACGGACGCTTTGAGGTCACCGAATCAACGTCCGGCGACGAAATGGTCGACGAGGATCTTGAGATCTACTACTACGACAAAGAGACCAAACCTTCAAAATCCTACAAGATCGTGATCTCCTGCTCGGCGAACATGTACGGCGACTATATGAACGGATGCAGTACCAACCGGCTCTACGTCGACGACTTCCAGTGGGTTTACTAACGACAAAACGCAAAACGATGCGCACAACACTCATCCGCCTGCTGCTCCTCGGAGCGAGCCTTACGGCAGCCTGCGGCACACTGCGTGCCCAGGAGTCCGCCCCGGCCCCGCAGGCCGCAGACAGCTCCGCCGTTCACCGCCCCCTGACCATCAACGAGATGCGGCAGCGGCGCGGCCTGACCGACACACACAATCTCTTCGTCCCGAAAGGCCAGTGGGTATTCGGCGGTACGGCCTCCTATTCGACCCACTCGAACAAAAGCTATCAGTTCCTGATCATCGAGGGCATCGACTCCAAAGGCTATACCTTCAAGGTCAGCCCCATGATCGCCTATGCCTTCCGCAACAACATGGCTCTCGGAGGAAGATTCATCTACTCGCGGACGCTGCTCAAACTCGACAAGGCGTCCATCAACTTCGGCGACGAAGACTCCAACGTAAACATCTCCGCCCAGGACTATTACGCCCTGAAACACTCCTATCAGGTGGCAGCCATCTGGCGGCAGTATATCCCCCTGGGCCGCAGCAAGCGATTCGCACTCTTCAACGAAATGTCGCTCGCAGGAGGCGGAACCGAAGCCCGCTTCGCCAACGGTTCGCCGGTGAAAGGGACCTACGAAACGGGATACACCATCTCGCTGGGAATCTCCCCCGGAATCATCGCCTTCGCCACGAACAACATGGCCGTGGAGGTGAATGTCGGCGTGATGGGTATCACGTTCAACCACACCGAACAGGTTCACAACCAGGTCACCGTGGGAGAACGCAACCTCAGCCAGATGAATTTCAAGGTCAATATCTTTTCGATCGGCCTCGGCATGGCCTTCTATCTCTAAACCCGGTACGTCATGAAACGATCCATACTCATCCTGATTACGCT
>CALUNH010000010.1 GCA_944321965.1 uncultured Alistipes sp. | reverse complement strand
AGCTTCTCGGAGGAGGCGCTCAACGCGGTGCTGTACGGCGATTCGGAGCCTTTGACGGTCGACCTCACGGAGTTCAGCTCTTCGGGCGGGCGTCAGTTCCTCTCGTGGGAGGGTGTCGCGGAGTACATCGGCCGCACGGAGGACGACGATTCGAAACGGGGCCAGAAGTGGCGCGAACAGTTCCTTGTCTACCGGAAATGCTCGGTCTGCGGGGGCACGCGGCTCAAGAAGGAGGCGTTGCAGTTCCGCATTGCTGGGAAGAATATCGCGGAGGTCTCGGCGATGTCGATTGCGGAGTTTTCGGAGTGGGTTCCGACGCTGCGCGGGGCGATGAGCGACAAGGAGTGGAAGATCGCGCAGGAGATCGTCAAGGAGATCTCGGAGCGTCTTCGCTTTCTGATGGACGTGGGGCTGGGCTACCTGTCGCTGGCGCGGTCGTCGCGGTCGCTGTCGGGTGGCGAGAGCCAGCGGATCCGGCTGGCGACGCAGATCGGCTCGAAACTGGTGAACGTGCTCTACATCCTGGACGAGCCCTCGATCGGCCTTCACCAGCGGGACAACCGGCGTCTGATCCGGAGTCTCGAAGAGCTGCGCGATGCGGGGAACTCGGTGATTGTGGTGGAGCACGACGAGGAGATGATGCGTGCCGCGGACTTCATCGTGGACGTGGGCCCGAAGGCGGGGCGCCGGGGCGGACTGATCGTAGCCGCGGGGCGTTTCGACGACATCCTGAAGGCGAATACCATCACGGCCGACTACCTGACGGGTCGTCGTCGGATCGAGATTCCGGAGACGCTGCGCCCGGGCACGGGCGAGGCGATCACGCTCCGGGGGGCTCGTGGCAACAACCTCAAGAACGTTACGGTGCGCTTCCCGCTGGGGAAACTCATCTGCGTGACGGGCGTGAGCGGCTCGGGGAAGTCGACCTTGGTGAACGAGACGCTGCGTCCGATTCTTTCGAAGGCGCTCTACCGGTCGCTGGACCAACCTTTGGAATACGACTCGATCGAGGGGATCGAGCATATCGACAAACTGGTGGTCGTGGACCAGTCGCCGATCGGGCGGACGCCGCGTTCGAATCCGGCGACCTATTCGAACGTCTTCGCGGACATCCGGAAGTTGTTCGAGATGACGCCCGACGCGCAGATCCGGGGCTTCAAGGCGGGCCGTTTCTCGTTCAACGTGAAGGGCGGCCGTTGCGAGGAGTGCCGGGGTGCGGGGGTTCAGACCATCGAGATGAACTTCCTGCCGGACGTCTACGTGCGCTGCAAGGCGTGCGGCGGCCACCGCTACAACCGCGAGACGCTCGAAGTGCGCTACAAGGGGAAGAACATCGACGACGTGCTGAACATGACGGTGAACATGGCCGTCGAGTTCTTCGAGAACATTCCGGCGATCTACCAGAAGCTGAAGGCGATCCAGGACGTGGGGCTGGGCTACCTGACGCTGGGTCAGCCCTGCACGACGCTGTCGGGGGGCGAGAGCCAGCGAATCAAGCTCTCGGCGGAGCTGTCGAAGCGCGACACGGGCCGCACCCTTTATATATTGGACGAGCCGACGACGGGGCTCCACTTCGAGGATATCCGGCTGCTGCTCGACGTGCTGAACAAACTGGTGGACCGGGGGAATACGGTGATCGTGATCGAGCACAACCTGGATGTAGTGAAGGTTGCGGACCACCTGATCGACATCGGCCCGGAGGGGGGTGTTGCGGGTGGCGAGATCATCGCCGAGGGCACGCCGCACGAGGTGGCCCAATGCGAACGGAGCTATACGGGCCAATTCCTGAAGCAGATGGGCCTTTGATTTCGGGTATCCGGACGGCAGGGTTTGCCGTCCGGTCCTTTTTTCGGGTGAGAGCGGCCGCACCGCAGTCCGGATTCCCCGGACGGCGGAGTTTCCGCTCGTTTTTTGCGGGGTGTTCCGTGCACACCGGAGTTTGTCGGCGTTCCGGGCCTCCGGGTTTGCCTGCGGCACTGATTTTGTGTTCATGGCCTGTACAAAACCTGATGTGCCATGAAAAAAACAGCTATTTTTGTTGCGGGGCTGCTGCTGTGTGCGGCGGCCGTGACGGTGATCGGACAGAAGAAGGTTCTTTCGCCGAAAGAGGAGCGACGTGAAGTGCGCGAGCAGCGCCGTGCGGAACGTATCGCCAACTATGAAAAGACGATGGACTCGATCGTCCTGTCTCGGAATTTCCAGTTCAACCCGCAGACGATGCAGCGGCAGCCGGCAGGCCCGATGCGTCAGATCATGAACCCGACGTTTAACGTGGGGATCTGGGACGGAACGGTGGACATCTGCCTTCCGTATGTCAAGGGGTATGTGCCTCCCTACTACACGACGGTACTGAACTATACGGTATCGAACGTGCAGGGCTACACCACGGAGCAGACGCACGAGGGTTGGATGGTGACCTTCTCGACGTCGCTGTTCTCGGCGTCGACCTATACGTTCACGTTCGAGATCTACTCGCGGACAGGCGGAGCGAACCTGACGATCACGAATCCGTGGTACAGTCCGGTCCAGTATTCGGGTACGATCTCGCAGCTGTACTGATCGGCGCCGACCGCGCAAAAAAAGCCTCTCCGGACTCCGGAGAGGCTTTTTTACGCGGCTTGCGACCCGCTTTCGGTCAAGGCCGGAAGATGAGTGCCACGGCGGAGACCGATACGCCCTCTTCGCGGCCTTCGAATCCGAGGCGTTCGGTGGTTGTGGCCTTGACCGAGACGCGGTCGGCGCCGATTCCGAGGTCTGCGGCGAGCGTTTCGCGCATCCGGTCGATGTAGGGTCGGAGTTTGGGGCGCTGCATTTGGATCGTGCAGTCGACATTTCCGATTTCGTACCCTTTTTCGCGGAGGAGCGCCGCGACGCGCCGCAGGAGGACCCGGGAGTCTATTCCGAGGAATTCGTCCGCGGAGTCGGGGAAGTGGAGTCCGATATCTCCGAGCGCAGCGGCGCCGAGCAGGGCGTCGCAGAGGGCGTGAATGGCGACATCGCCGTCCGAATGGGCAACGCATCCTTTGGAGTGTGGGATCTCGACGCCTCCGAGCACGAGCCGCAGGCCGTCGGCCAGGGCGTGCACGTCGTAACCGTGTCCGATTCTGAAATCCGTCATAACGTGAGATTTTGAGTTGCCAAAATAGGGAAAAAAGCGTAACTTTGCAAAAATATATGAAGCCTATGTCAGCAATCTCTACTTTGGAACCGCGCCTGGTGTGGGAGCAGTTCGATGCGATCACGCAGGTTCCGCGCCCCTCGAAGAAGGAGGGCAGGATCATCGAATTTCTGGTTGATTTCGCCCGGCGGCACAACATCGAGTATAAGAAGGATGCCATCGGGAACGTGGTGATGCGCAAACCGGCGACGCCGGGCTACGAGACGCACCCGGGGGTGATCCTCCAGTCGCACATGGATATGGTTTGCGAGAAGAATTCGGACGTTGAGTTCGATTTCGAGCACGACGCGATCCGCACGCGGATCGACGGCGGGTGGGTGAAGGCCGAGGGTACGACGCTGGGTGCGGACTGCGGGATCGGGATGGCTGCGGCGCTTGCGGTGCTGCTGGACCCGGATGTGCAGCACGGGCCGCTGGAGGCGCTCTTCACGGTGGACGAGGAGACGGGCCTCACGGGAGCCTTTGAACTGGGCGAGGGAATGCTTACGGGCCAATACCTCATCAACCTCGACTCGGAGGACGAGGGCGAGTTGTTCATTGGCTGCGCCGGGGGCATCGACACGATTGCGACGTTCCACGGCACGATGGAACCGGCGCCGAAGAACTACGCCTTTTTCCGGGTGGATGTTTCGGACCTGCAGGGGGGCCACTCGGGCGACGACATCGACAAGGGGCGCGTCAATTCGAACAAGACGGTTGCGCGGCTGCTGTGGGACGGAATGCAGTCCTGCGAGCTGCGCCTGAGCTACTTCAACGGCGGGAATTTGCGCAACGCGATACCGCGCGAGGCCTATGCGATTTTCGGGGTTCCGGTGCGCCTGAAGGATGATTTCGTGAAGCGCTACCGGCTGTTTGCCGCGGATCTGGAGGCGGAGTTCCGCTTCCGGGAGCCGAACTTCAGGATCACGCTGAACGAGATGCCGGAGGTCGAGGAGGTGCTCGACGCGCGGACGCAGTTCGGGCTGGTCTACTCGCTGGTGGGTGTTCCCAACGGGGTGGTTTCCATGTCGTTTGCGGTTCCGGGGCTGGTGGAGACCTCGACGAACCTCGCGTCGGTGAAGTTCGAGGGGCGCGACCGGATTGTGGTGACGTCGTCGCAGCGGTCGTCGGTGGAGAGTGCCAAGACCTACGTGATGCAGATGGTGGAGTCGGTCTTCGCTTTGGCGGGCGCCGACGTGGCGCACTCGGACGGTTACCCGGGCTGGACGCCGAATCCCGATTCTGCGCTGCTGAAGGTGACCGAGGCGGCCTACGAGCGGCTCTTCTCGACGAAGCCGAAGGTGCGAGCAATCCACGCGGGCCTGGAGTGCGGACTCTTCCTGGAGAAGTACCCTGACCTGGAGATGGTGTCGTTCGGCCCGACGCTGCGAGGGGTCCACTCGCCGGACGAGCGGCTGGAGATCGCCACGGTGCCGAAGTTCTGGTCGTTGCTGTGCGAGACGCTGAAGAACCTGTAAGGGGTGCTGCGTTCCGGACCGGGGCCCGACCAAAGTCGCAACTCCGGGGCGGGAGCAGGCATACGGTGCTTTACAAGACCGCTTCGGGCGGGAGCGCGTGGCCATGCGGCGTTTTTCTCCGGGCGGAGGGCGGCGAATATGCACCTGACCCGAACGCTCCCGGGACAGTGGCTGGCGAATGTGCACCTGATCCGAACGCTTCCGGGACGGTGGTCTGCGAATGTGCGCCTGACCCGAACGCTTCCGGGACAGTGGCTGGCGAATGTGCACCTGACCCGAAGACTCCCGGGATGGTAGCCGACGGCCCCGCGGTCCCCGGAATTGTATGGCGATCCCAAATTTTCATGAAAATGTAACAGAGAAGTTTCGGTTTTGCAGCGAATGTATCAGACCTTTGCGCCGAAACCCACGTCCATGTTGAAGATGAGAAACCTTCTTCCCAAACTGATCCGACAACTTGTTTTGTCCGGTCTGCTGCTGTCGGCTTCGGGTCCTGTTTTTGCCGATGGGGCGGACAGCTGCCGGAGCGTCCGGCCGCTTGCGTCGGCGGGTCCAGACGGCTCCCGGAGCCGGGCATCCGAATCGGCCTTTACGGTTCAGCTGCACGGGACCGTCCGTGCGAAATTCGAGTACCAGCCCGACCTGGGCCAGAGCCGCTTTCAGGTCCGGAATGCGCGTTTCAGCGTTTCGGGGAGCGTGACCCGGGCGGTGGACTACAAGGCGGAGATCGATCTTTCGGACGAGGGAGCGATCAAGATGCTCGATGCCTATGGCCGTTTGAATCTGCTGGACCGTCGCCTGCGTGTGACGATCGGCCAGATGCGTGTCCCGTTCACGATCGACGCGCACCGTTCGCCGCACCAGCAGTATTTTGCCAACCGGTCGTTCATTGCCAAGCAGGCCGGGAACGTGCGCGACGTGGGTGCGACGCTGGGCTGGACGTTCGGCGAGACGGTTCCGGTGACGCTGGAGGGGGGACTCTTCAACGGCTCGGGGCTGACGGACCAGAAGGATTTCTGGACGCGATCGTTCAACTATTCGGCCAAGGCTCAGCTGAAGTTTGCCGACCGGGTGAACCTTGCGCTGAGCATCCAGAAGACGCACCCGGACATCGTGGACATCCATATGTACGACGTGGGGGCCTACTACGAGAATCCGCTGTGGCACATCGAGGCTGAGTACCTCCGGAAGAACTACGCCAAGGATGCCTTCGAGGGGGTGAACGTGGTGGATGCGTTCATATGCCGGAATCTGCCGCTTCGGAACTGCCGGGGCCTGCGTCAGATTTCGATTCTGGCGCGCTACGACTACATGTCGGACCACAGCAAGGGCATTGCCGACCCGACGACGGGGCGGCTTGTGCTGGACGACCCGGAGCGCCACCGCGTGACGGGCGGTGTGACGCTGAGCCTGGGTCTTCCCTTCCGGGCGGACCTGCGGCTCAACTACGAAGCCTACTTCTACCGCCGGACGGCCACTCCGGCGCTCTCCGAACAGGACAAGGTCGTGGCGGAGTTCATGATCCGCTTCTGATGATCCGGATGGGGGCATGATCCGTTTTTGATGATCCGCTTCTGATGATCCGGGCGGAGTTATGATCCTTTTTTGATGATCCGCTGCTGAGGTTCGGGTGCAGAAAATTGCCCGGACCGTTCCATCGTCGGCCTGTTTTGTTAACTTTGTATCAGAAAAAAGTTTACGGAATATGGCGAACGGGCTTTTTTGCCGCTTCCTTCTGCTTTGCGCCTGCCTGGCGACGCTGTTTCTGCACGGCGTGGCCGCGGCGCAGCCGTATTCCGACGACGAATACTATCCCTATGCCGAACGGGAGGAGCGGCGTCCGCTTCTCACGACCGATACGACGCTCTTCTACCGGGCTGTGCAGAGCACGGCGGACCTCTACGGCGAACACACCGACTTCACACTGCCGGACGTCGCCGCCCGACGCCGGGGGCTGGGCTACGACACCGAACGCACGGTCCTTTCGGGGATCGACCTTTCGTATCGTTACCTCACGCTTTTGCGACTGCTCGGGGCCGAGGAGACGCGCAGTCCGGGTCTGCAGCCGGTTCCGGGTCTGAGGGCCGGAGCGGGCGGAGCGACCCTGGTCCGCTTTCCGGCCGGGGATCCGATGCAGCCCTACCTGGTTTCGGCGCGTTTTGCCGACCGCAACTACCGTTTCGGGGCTCGGCTGGCGGGGACGACCCGCCTGGGGCGGACGTGGCGCCTTTCGGCTGCCGCGGATTTCCGCACGGGCCGCGATCTGCGGGTCGAAGGGGTCTTCACGAATGCCGTGACGGGTGGTTTCCGGCTGTGGCGCACGTTTGGGGAGTCGGGTGACGGGGGTACGCTGTCGCTGCTCTGCATCGTTCCGGTCTCGACGCGGGGCACGCGCCTCTCGACTTCGGAGGAGGCCTTCACGCTGACGGGCGACCGCCTCTACAATCCGGCCTGGGGCTTCCAGGAGGGCCGCGTGCGCAATTCGCGGGTCCGGCGTGAGACGCTTCCGCTGACGGTTGTGACGTGGGAGCGGCGGCTTTCGTCCTCGACGACGGTTTCGGCGGCGCTCGGTGCGGAGACGGGCACGAACCGCTACAGTTCGCTGGGTTGGTACGACGCCCGGACGCCGATGCCGGACAACTACCGCTACCTGCCGAGCCATACCGGCGACCGGGCGACCGAGGAGGCGTGGCTTGCGGGGGATCCGCGTTATACGCAGATCGACTGGGACGAGCTGATCCGCCAGAACCGGATGGCGGGCGGACATGCGGTCTATGCGCTGGAGGACCGAGTGGAGCGACTTTGCAATCTGGGTTTTTACGCCTGTTTCGAGACGGATGTGAACCGGCGGCTGACGCTCCGTTACGGCGTGGAGCTGCGCCTCGACGACCGCCGTCATTACAAGGAGATGCGGGACCTGCTGGGAGCGGATTATATTACGGACATCGACCAGTACCTGATCGACGACGACACCTACGGCAACCAGCTTCAGAACGACCTGCGGCATCCGGAGCGGACGATCCGCGAGGGCGACCGCTTCGGTTACGACTATACGCTGTCGGCGCGTTCGGGGCATCTGTTTTTCCAGACGGACTACCGTTCGGACCGCTTCCGGGGGGATGTTTGGGTGTCGCTGGGGAGTTCTGCGGTGAACCGCCGGGGCCACTACGAGAAGGAGCTCTTTCCAGGGAGCCAGTCCTGCGGGCGTTCACGGGTGCTTCGCTTTGCGCCCTACACGTTGCGGGCCACCTGCGGCTGGTCCTTCACGCCGCGCCAATACGTCGGGCTGTCGCTGCTGGCAGCGGCCCGCACGCCCGATGCCGGGGATCTCTTTTACCAGCCGCTCTACAACAACCGCACGCTTGAGAATCCCGTTTTGGAACGCACCTTTGCGGGCGAAGCGACCTGGTGCCTGACGGGTCCGGTCGTGGATTTCCTGGCGACGTTTTTTGCGGTGCTGACGCTCGACGGCGCGGAGACCCGCCGCTACTACGACGATCTTTCGTACGTCTATTGCGACATGGCGGTGACGGGTATCGGAACCGCCTCATACGGGGTTGAGGCCGCTGCCGACATCCGGCTTTCGGATCGCTGGCTGTTGACGCTGGCGGCTTCGGCGGGTCGTTACCGCTATGTCCGGGACCCGGTTGTGACGGTTCTTTCGGACGTGGACAACACGGCCGTCGACCGGGGATCGCGGAGTCGGATGGGCGGTTGCGAGGTGGGCGGGGCTCCGCAGGTGACTGCGGCGTCCGAGCTGGCGTGGTTTGGCGGAAAAGGGTGGGGGATCCGTGCCTCGGCGGGCTATGCGGGGCGACGCTTTGTGGAGGCGATGCCGCTCCGGCGCACGGACCGCCTGGCGTCTCAGACCGGCATTACCCGGGAGGCCTTCGCGTCGTTTACGGAGCAGGAGCGGCTTGCGGATGCGCTGACGCTGGATGCCTCGGTGTTCAAGAGTTTCTGGTTCGAGCGCTCGCGGCTGACGGTTTCGCTGCTGCTGAAGAACCTGCTGGGGAACTCTGACATCGTTTACAACGGTTACGAATCGCTTCGGGTGCGTCGGATATCGTCGGGCGACACCAGCTATTACACGCCGCACGCCACGCGCTATACCTACCTGCTTCCGCGGTCGTTCTACCTTACGGTTTCGTATCGTTTCTGAAAGAAAGCGAGAAAAGTCTCGAAATTTTTGGGATTTTGGTTTCGAATTCGTATTTTGTAGGGGTAAAACCTTAAAAACTTCAACCCATGATTGTCGGAATTCCAAAAGAGATCAAAAACAACGAGAATCGCGTTGGTCTGACCCCTGCCGGGGCCCGGGAGCTCGTGAAGCGGGGACATCAAGTGTATGTGCAGGCTGCGGCCGGAGAGAACAGCGGTTTTCCGGATGCGGCCTATACGGCGGTCGGCGCCGAACTGTTGCCGACGATCGAGGATGTCTATGCGCGGGCGGAGATGATCGTGAAGGTGAAGGAGCCGATCGCCCCGGAGTATAAGCTGATCCGGCGCGACCAGTTGGTTTTCACCTACTTCCACTTTGCGAGCAGCGAACCGCTGACGCACGCGATGCTCGACAGCGGTGCGGTTTGCTGCGCTTACGAGACGGTCGAGCGGGCCGACGGGTCGCTTCCGCTGCTGATTCCGATGTCGGAGGTTGCGGGGCGTATGGCCGCGCAGGAGGGCCGTTATTTTCTGGAGAAGCCGCGGGGCGGCAAGGGGGTTCTGCTGGGCGGCGTTCCGGGCGTGAAGCCTGCAAAGGTTTTTGTTATCGGTGCGGGCGTTGTGGGGACGGCTGCGGCGCGGACGGCTGCCGGGACGGGCGCCGACGTGACGATCTGCGACATCTCGCTGCAGCGTCTGACCTACCTGGCGGACGTGATGCCGAAGAACGTGAAGACGCTCATGTCGTCGGAGTACAACATCCGCGAGGAGTTGAAACATGCCGATCTGGTGATCGGTTCGGTGCTGATTCCGGGCGCGAAGGCCCCGAAGCTGGTTACGCGGGAGATGTTGAAACTGATGGAGCCGGGGACGGTGATGGTGGACGTGGCGATCGACCAGGGGGGGTGCTTCGAGACTTCGCACCCGACGACGCACGAGGACCCGGTCTACTACGTGGACGGGATCCTGCACTACTGCGTGGCGAATATTCCGGGAGCTGTTCCGCGGACGTCGACGCTGGCGCTGACGAACGCGACGCTGCCCTACGTGCTGCAGCTGGCCGACAAGGGCTGGCGTCGTGCAGCGCGCGAGAATGCGGAGCTGGCCCTGGGCCTGAACATCGTTGCGGGGAAGACGGTCTACCGGCCGGTTGCCGAGGCGTGGGACCTTCCCTACGAACCGCTGGCGTTGTAACGGCGAATGAAGGGAGATTTGCGGCCCTCCGGGTTTCGGACTCGGGGGGCCGCTGCCGTATGGGAGGATGAAATTTGGGTATTTTGTTTTTGAAAATCTTAAAAAATGATTATATTTGCCAAAGAACGAGCCTGTTATAGGATCCGGGAGTCTTTCGGACTGACATGAAAACGGGCACAAACGGGCGTGCTTTCAAGGCGGAAGGCTGGTTTGGATTACGGATTGTAAGCATACAGGCGAAAAAACAGCAGCAAGAGCGTTAAGCGGTGGCGTTTTCCGCACGGGATCGTGGGGCGGCGTCACTGAAATTTTTACCCTATAATAACGAAGGTTCGAGTTATGAGTGAAAGACTGTACATTTTCGACACGACCTTGCGCGACGGGGAGCAGGTTCCCGGTTGCCAGTTGAACACCACGGAGAAGATCGAAGTCGCCAAGTTGCTGGAGGCTTTGGGCGTGGATATCATCGAAGCGGGTTTTCCGATTTCGAGTCCCGGAGATTTCAACTCGGTGCTTGAGATATCGAAGGCGGTATCGGAGCCGACGATCTGCGCGCTGACGCGGGCCGTCGAGAAGGATATCGACGTGGCGGCGGATGCGCTTCGGCTTGCGAAGCGGAAGCGGATCCACACGGGCATCGGGGTTTCGCCGCAGCATATCTACGACAAGCTGCGTTCGACGCCGGAGGAGATTCTCGAACGGGCGGTTGCTGCGGTGAAGTACGCGAAGCGTTATGTGGAGGATGTGGAGTTCTACGCGGAGGATGCGGGTCGTGCGGATCCGGTTTACCTGGCCCGGGTTGTGGAGGCCGTGATTGCCGCGGGGGCCACGGTGGTGAACATCCCCGACACGACGGGCTACTGCCTTCCGAACGAGTACGGTGCGAAGATCAAGTACCTCGTGGACCACGTGTCGAACATCGACCGGGCCATTATTTCGACGCACTGCCACAACGACCTGGGGATGGCTACGGCGAATACGCTGAGCGGCATTCTGAACGGGGCGCGTCAGGCAGAGGTGACGATCAACGGCATCGGGGAGCGTGCGGGGAACACGTCGCTCGAAGAGGTTGTGATGACGTTGCGCTGCCACAAGGACGTTGCGATCGACACGGGGATCAACTCGCGCCTGATCACGAAGGCCTCGCACCTGGTTTCGAGCCTGATGAACATGCCTGTGCAGCCGAACAAGGCGATTGTGGGTCGGAATGCCTTCGCGCACTCCTCGGGGATCCACCAGGACGGGGTTCTGAAGGCCCGTCAGACCTACGAGATCATCGACCCGCAGGACATCGGGCTGAACGAGTCTGTGATTGCGCTGACGGCTCGGAGCGGGCGTGCGGCGCTGGTTCACCGGCTTGAACTGCTGGGTTACGACCTGACGCAGGAGGAGATCGACGCGACGTACGAGAAGTTCCTGGCGCTGGCCGACAAGAAGAAGGAGATCCACGACTACGATCTGCTCTACCTGGTCGGGGACATCGAGCGGATGAAGCAGCAGTCCATTGCGCTGAAGTTCCTGCAGGTGACGACCGGGACGCTGGTACCGACGGCGACGGTGGTGCTGAAGTTCGGGGACCACGAGCGGATGGCGATCGGCACGGGCAACGGGCCGGTGGATGCCGCGGTTTCTGCGATCAAGACGCTGATCAACGAGAAGGTGGTTTTGTCGGAGTTCCTGATGCAGGCCATCACGCGGGGATCGAACGACGTGGGCCGTGTCCACGTTCAGGTGGAGTGCGGCAGCCGCACGGTCCACGGTTTTGCCGCGCATACGGATACGACGCGCGCGTCGATCGAGGCGTTCCTCGACGCGCTTCGCGCCCTGAATGTTACGGAACGCAAGGAAGAGGAGGCGTGATATTATGGGAAAGACGCTTTTGGACAAGATTTGGGACGCACACACGGTGCGTATCGAGGACGGTGGCCGGTGTGTGCTCTACATCGACCGCCAATACATCCATGAGGTGACCTCACCGGTAGCCTTTGCGGGTCTGGAGCGGCGTGGGATCGGGGTGGCGCGCCCGTCGCAGATTACGGCGACGGCGGACCACAACATCCCGACTGTGAACCAGCACCTGCCGATCGGGGAGCCGGAGTCGCGGCGTCAGGTCGAGGCTCTGGCTGCGAACTGCGCGAAACACGGCATCGAGCACTTCGGCGTGGGGAACCCGCGTCAGGGCATCGTGCACATCATCGGCCCGGAGCTGGGCTTCACGCAGCCGGGGATGACGATCGTGTGCGGCGACAGCCATACGTCGACGCACGGGGCGCTGGGCGCCGTGGCGTTCGGCGTCGGGACGTCGGAGGTGGAGATGGTCTTTGCGAGCCAGTGCATCATCCAGACCAAGCCGCGGACGATGCGCATCACGGTCGACGGGGCGCTGCGCCCGGGCGTGGAGGCGAAGGACGTGATCCTCTACATCATTTCGCAGATCACGGCATCGGGCGGCACGGGTTACTTCATCGAGTTTGCGGGGAGTACGATCCGTTCGCTGTCGATGGAGGGGCGGATGACGGTCTGCAACATGAGCATCGAGTGCGGGGCGCGCGGGGGCATGATCGCCCCGGACGAGAAGACGTTCGACTACCTGCGGGGCCGCGAACGGGTGCCGGAAGGGGCTGCCTTCGATGAGGCCGTTGCGCGGTGGCGGGAGTTGTACAGCGATGCGGATGCGGTTTTCGACAAGGAGTACCGCTTCGACGCCGCCGACATCGCCCCGATGGTCACCTACGGCACGAACCCCGGCATGGGAATGGCGATCGACGGCGAGATTCCTGCCGCTGCGGACCCGAAGGCGCTGGAATACATGGGTTTCCGCCCCGGCGAGCAGATGCTGGGCAAGCCGGTGGACTACGTTTTTGTCGGGAGCTGCACGAACGGCCGGATCGAGGACCTGCGGCGCTTTGCCCGACTGGTCAAGGGTCGCCGGAAGGCCGAGGGCGTGACGGCGTGGATCGTCCCGGGCTCGAAGGGCGTGGAGGCTCAGGCGCGGGCCGAGGGTTTGGACACGATCCTGGCGGAAGCGGGCTTCGAGCTGCGGCAGCCGGGGTGTTCGGCGTGCCTGGCGATGAATGCGGACAAGATTCCGGCGGGGAAATACAGTGTTTCGACCTCGAACCGCAACTTCGAGGGTCGTCAGGGTCCCGGAGCGCGGACGATGCTTGCGGGCATAGCGGTGGCTGCGGCTGCTGCGGTGACGGGTCGCATTACCGATCCGCGCGAACTTTTCGGATTTTAAAAACACGAACGACATGTCCATACCCAAATTCGTTACGTTCACTTCGGGGGCGGTGCCCGTCGAGGTGGAGAACATAGATACCGACCAGATCATCCCGGCGCGTTTTCTGAAGGCCACCGAACGCAAGGGCTTCGGGGACAACCTGTTCCGCGACTGGCGTTACGACGCGGCGAACCGCCCCGTCGCAACGTTCCCGCTGAACGACCCGCGTTATGGGGGCAAAATCCTGGTGGCGGGACGGAACTTCGGCTGCGGGAGCTCGCGCGAGCACGCGGCGTGGGCCATTGCGGACTACGGCTTCCGGGTCGTGGTTTCGAGCTTCTTTGCGGACATCTTCCGCAACAACGCGCTGAACAACGGCCTGCTGCCGGTGCGTGTCGAGGAGTCGTTCCTGCGAGAAATTTTCGACGAGATCCGCCGCGACCCGTCGGCGCAGTTCACGGTCGATCTGGACAACCAGCGCTTCACGATCGTCCGGAGCGGTGCGAGCGCACCGTTCGAGATCGACGCCTATAAGAAACGTTGCCTGCAGAACGGCTACGACGACGTGGACTACCTGCGGAGCATCTCGGCGGAGATCGCCGCCTTCGAGAAGAACCGCAGCTGATCCCCGGAGCGATGCAATCCACGGTAGAGATTCTGGATACGACGCTTCGCGACGGCGAACAGACCTCGGGCGTTTCGTTCAACGCCCGGGAGAAGCTGTCGATTGCGCGGCTGCTGCTCGAAGAGCTGCGGGTGAACCGGATCGAGATTGCCTCGGCCCGGGTTTCGCAGGGAGAGGAGCGTGCCGTGCGGGCCATTGCGGAGTGGGCCGCGGGGAAGGGATATACGGATCGGATCGAGGCGCTGGGTTTTATCGACGGGGGTGTTTCGGTCGAATGGCTTTGGCAGGCGGGGTGCCGGGTGGTAAACCTGCTGGCCAAGGGTTCGCGGAAGCACTGCGAGGAGCAGTTGCGCCGCACGCCGGCCGAGCATCTGTCGGACGTGCGTGCGGAGATCCTGCGGGCCGCGGAGCGGGGGATGGGTGTGAACCTCTACCTCGAAGACTGGTCGAACGGGATGCGCCACTCGCCGGATTACGTCTATGCGATGCTCGACGGGCTGGCGGAGCTTCCGGTGCGGCGGTTCATGTGCCCCGACACGCTGGGGGTGCTGGACCCCTGCGACACGGAGCGCTTCTGCCGCGAAATGACGACGCGCTACCCGTCGCTTCGCTTCGATTTCCACGCCCACAACGACTACGACCTGGCGGTGGCGAATACGGCTGCGGCGGTTCGTGCGGGCTTCGGGGGTGTCCACGTGACGATCAACGGGCTGGGCGAACGGGCCGGGAATGCGCCGCTGTCGAGTACGGTTGCGGTTCTTCACGACCGGCTGGGGTGCCGCACGGAGATCGACGAGTCGAAAATCTACCGGGTGAGCCGCACGGTGGAGTCCTATACGGGGGTCCGGATTCCGACGAACCGCCCGATCGTGGGTGCGAACGTCTTCACGCAGTGCGCGGGGGTCCACGCCGACGGCGACAACAAGAACGGGCTCTATATCAGCGAACTGCTTCCGGAACGCTTCGGCCGGGTTCGGGAGTATGCCCTGGGCAAGACCTCGGGGAAGGCGAACATCCTGAAAAACCTCGAAGTGCTGGGCATCGACCTGGACGAGGCGGCGATGCGGAAGGTGACGGAGCGGGTCGTGGAGTTGAGCGACAAGAAGGAGCTGGTGACGCTGGACGACCTTCCGTACATCATTGCGGACGTGCTTCGCTACGACCAGACGGACGCACCGGTTCGGATTCTGAACTACAGTCTGTCGCTGGCACAGGGTTTGCGGCCTGTTGCGACGTTGCGGATCGAGATCCACGGCGAGCAGTACGAGCAGACCTCGGCGGGAGACGGACAGTACGACGCCTTCATGCGGGCCTTGCGGTTGATCTACCGCGAGCAGCTGGGGCGGAAGTTCCCGATGCTGCGGGACTACGCGGTCTCGATTCCGCCGGGCGGGCGGACGGACGCCTTCGTACAGACGATCATCACGTGGGAGTGGGAGGGCCGGACGTTCCGTACGCACGGACTGGACGCGGACCAGACGGAGGCTGCGATCAAGGCGACGGTCAAAATGTTGAATATCATCGAAACAAACCATACGAATCATGGAAATCAAGATTGCACTGTTGCCCGGTGACGGCATCGGCCCCGAAATCATCGCGGAGGCCGTGAAGGTGTTGGACCGGGTTGCCGAACGTTTCGGCCATCGAATCACCTATACGCGGGCGCTGGTAGGCGCTGCGGCGATCGACGCCGTGGGGGATCCCTACCCGGAGGAGACGCACCGGATCTGCCAGTCGGCGGACGCGGTGCTGTTCGGGGCGATCGGGGACCCGAAGTACGACAACGACCCGACGTCGAAGGTGCGTCCCGAACAGGGGCTTCTGCGGATGCGCAAGTCGCTGGGGCTGTTTGCGAACCTGCGTCCGGTGACGCTGTTCGAGGCGTTGGCGGACCGTTCTCCGCTGCGCACGGAGGTGGTGCGGGGCACGGACTTCATCTGCGTTCGGGAGTTGACGGGCGGCATCTATTTCGGGCGCCCGCAGGGGCGTGACGAGGATGGCCGCCGGGCCTTCGACACCTGCACCTATACGGTCGAGGAGATCGAACGGGTGCTGCATGTGGCGTTCCGGCTGGCAATGGCGCGCCGCCGCCGGCTGACGGTGGTCGACAAGGCGAACGTGCTGGAGACTTCGCGGCTGTGGCGGGAGACGGCGCAGCGCGTATCGAGCGAATACCCGGAGGTGAAGGTGGACTACATGTTCGTGGACAACGCGGCGATGCAGATCATCCGCCAGCCGACGCATTTCGACGTGATCGTCACGGAGAACATGTTCGGGGATATCCTGACCGACGAGGCGAGTGTCATCAGCGGGTCGCTGGGGATGCTGTCGTCGGCGAGTGTCGGGGCGGATGTGGCCCTGTTCGAGCCGATCCACGGGTCGTATCCGCAGGCTGCGGGGAAGAACATCGCCAATCCGATGGCGACGATTCTCTCGGCTGCGATGCTGCTGGAGCACCTGGGCCTCGACGCGGAGGGCCGTGCGGTCCGCGAGGCGGTGAATACGGCGCTTGCCGCGGGGATCGTTACGGAGGATCTGGCGGCTCCCGAAGCACGGCGCTATACGACCTCGGAGGTGGGCGACTACGTGGCTGC
Organism: uncultured Alistipes sp.; assembly: GCA_944321965.1. Lineage (GTDB taxonomy): Bacteria > Bacteroidota > Bacteroidia > Bacteroidales > Rikenellaceae > Alistipes. The sequence continues at coordinate 61,121 of CALUNH010000010.1, read as the reverse complement.
TCACGTGTAGTGCGGCGGTCCGGACTGCCGGGAACGGTTTGTTGATGGCCTGCCGGGCAGTTTGTCGGCGGCCCGACCTGCCGGGATTGGCTGTGGGTTGTGTGGCTTCTTTCGGTTCTGCCTGTCGGCGCGTTGCCGTTTGTCGGAGGCTTCTTTCGGCCCGGCCTGGTTCCCTGCCGCTCCGGCGAAGGATTGCCCGACCCTTCCCCGGAATTTCTCACTTGTGCAGACCGTTTTCGCGGTCTGCATTTTTTGTACTATCTTTGCAGGCGGAAAAACGACGGCCCGGCGACCGACCATCACGGGCTGCAGCTAATCGACAAGAGACATGGCAGGATCGAATTTCGTGGATTACGTCAAGATATTTGCCCGTTCGGGACACGGCGGGGCAGGCTCGGCACACTTTCGTCGCGAGAAGTTCGTGGCCTTCGGGGGTCCGGACGGCGGCGACGGCGGCAAGGGAGGCAGCATCGTGCTGGTAGGCGACAAACAGTATTGGACGCTGATCCACCTGAAATACCAGCGCCACCAGTTCGCCGAGGACGGCGAGAACGGCTCCGGGGCGCGCTCTTCGGGCAAGGATGCGAAGGACATCGTGATTCCGGTACCGCTGGGCACGGTGGCTCGGCGTGTGGTGGAACTGGAGGACGGCACGACGGCGCTCGAACCGGTGGGGGAGGTGACTGAGGACGGTGAATGCCTCGTTCTGCTGAAAGGGGGCCGAGGCGGCCTCGGGAACTGGCATTTCAAGAGCGCCACGAACCAGACCCCGCGCTACGCCCAGCCGGGTGAGGAGGGCGACGAAGGGGCCTTTGTGCTGGAGTTGAAGGTGCTGGCGGACGTCGGGCTGGTGGGGTTCCCGAATGCGGGGAAATCGACGCTGCTGTCGGTGGTTTCGGCGGCGAAGCCCAAGATCGCCAACTACGCCTTCACGACGCTGGAGCCGAACCTGGGCATCGTGGAGGTGCGCGACCACAAGTCGTTCGTGATGGCCGACATCCCGGGGATCATCGAGGGTGCACACGAGGGCCGGGGGCTGGGTACGCGGTTCCTGCGCCATATCGAACGCAATTCGGTGCTGCTGTTCATGATTCCGGCCGACAGCGAGGATATCCGCCGGGACTACGAGATCCTGCTCGGCGAATTGACGCAGTACAACCCGGAGCTGCTGGACAAGGAGCGGCTGCTGGCCATTACGAAATGCGACATGCTGGACGATGAATTGATGGACGAGATGCGGTCGCACCTGCCGGAGGGTGTTCCGTCGGTTTTCATCTCTTCGGTTTCGGGCCTGAACATCCAGACCCTGAAAGACATGCTTTGGGAGGCGCTGCAACGGTAGCGTGACGCCCTTCCTCGCATTGAATCACACCCGGGACGGCTCTCTCCCGGGTTTTTTGTGGCGAGGGATCGCCCTGCACAACAACCCTCCCTTTTGCGTGCATGGATCGCCTTGCCGCTGCACCCGGTTTTTTCGAGGGGGAGGAAAGCGCCAGCACAACAAACCTCCCTTTTGCGTGCCCGGATCGCCTTGCCGCTGCACCCGTTTTTTCGTGGGCCGGAAGCCGCTGCTTAACGGTCCCATCCGGATGCCCGGAATAACCCGTTTTTTTCTCCGAGATCCGCTTCTTTGTCTCGGCCGTGGCTGCCTGTGTGGCCGTCTTTGTCTCCGTCTTCGCCGAACCCCCCCCCTTGGTATCGGGCGGTTGCCGCCGTCTCGTCGGAAAATACCACCTCCCGGAAGGTGACGCGCAGCGCATATTTCCCGCCGAAATAGTCGATCACTCCACCCAGTATCCCGCTTCTTGAGGGCAGGGGCTCCTCGGCATAGTCGCAGTTTCCGAGCGTTCTCACGAGAAACCGCGCTCCGTTTGCATCCATGATTTCACGTTCGGTGGTTACGGTCCGTCCGGTTTCGGGGTCGGTATCGCACCACGGCTTCCCCGCCTCGACGAACCGGACACCTTCGAACCGCACCCGGGTATCGATGTGCAGGCTTCCGACCTCTTCGAACGCGAGCCGGGTGGTGCGGGGCGTCTCGACGGCGGTCTCCGGGAAGCTGAAATAGCGTTCGATCTCCTCCTGCGGGATTGTTCCGCTGCCGTATTCGTCGGGTTCTGTTCCGAGCCCGACCTTTCCGCCGTAATCGGCGAGCCAGAGTCCGTTGCATCGCACCTCCACCGGCATTCCGAACGGGAACCGGTCAGCCAGGTCATCCCCTTCGACGGCGACCGCAATGCCTCCGCTGTCGTCCTGGAGGATGATTTCGCGGGAGAATTCGCCGTAGAGGTCATTGGCGACGACCTGCCCGTGAATGGTTGCATCCTGCGAGATCCGGAGAGCGGACCGACCGTCGCACAGCGCCTTGAGCCCAGCGATCGAAAGTTGTGACGCCTGGGGCGTTTCCTGGAATTCGGGTTCGGTTGCGGTGTTGCAGGCGGCGAGCAGCAGCAGGCTAACGGATACAATCGTTTTCATCGCGCAGTTTGAGGATGTACCGACCCTCCCCGGCCTCGTCGTACTGGAGGATTCCGACCAGGGCGACGGTTTCCGTGGGGATCTCTTTTTCCGCGAATGCGGCATAGGTACGGACATAGGTGTAGATGGTGTTTCCGGCTTCATCCGAGAATTGTTTGTATCCGGCCCAAGCGGCGGCCGTGATCTCTTCGGGGAGATAGCGGAGGCGGTCGATCCGCACGAGGGTTCCGCAACGTTCGGGAGAGAGTTCGGGGATCGAGAGGCGGGCGGGATCGATGGGGCAGATGGTTTCGGAGTCGCGGGAGAGCACGTTGTCCAGTGCGGCCTTCGAGCCGATGTAGTCGGTGTCGTATCCGCTTCCGGGAGCGGGCGGGTTTCCGACCTGGAGGACTCCGCGGCTTTCGGCCAGGGTAAGTCCCTGGAGCCGGAGCGTCACGCGGCATCCGACGGGGAAATCGTTGTGCAGCCGGTCGATTCCGGCCGTGATTTCGAGGGCCGCGTTATTCTCTTCGATGCAGATTGTGCGGTAGAAGTTTTCTGCGGCATCGGAGCTGGTGACGGTTCCGCGGACCGAGATGTCTGAGGTAATGGCGAATGGCACGCCGAGGTATCGGCTTTTGATGTTGGCGATGGTTTCCGATACGGGTTCTGCGTTCTCCGTTTGGCCGGGAGTTCCGAATCCGGAGTCATAACACGCGGTCATGCAGGCTCCGGCCAGGAAGAACGGGAGCGCCGCAAGGGTCCGATGCAACAAGTTTCGGAAATTTTTCATGGAGTCTTGTTTCCCGATCACGCTTTTCCCGATCACGCTTTTCTCTTCCCGTTTTTGCAGCCCGCCTCCCGGGTCAGGCGTCCTCTCTCGTCTCTCACCCTCTGCACTGCCCCTCCCGGGTCTGGCTTCCTTTCTTGCCTCTCTTCCTCTTTACAGCCCGCCCCTTCTCGGGTCAGGCGTCTTCTCCTCTCTTCTCCTCTCTTCTCCTCTCTTCTCCTCTCTTCTCCTCTCTTCTCTCTTCTCTTCTCTTCTCTTCTCTTCTCTTCTCTTCTCTTCCTCTCTCACCTTTCACCCCTTCTTCACTGCCGCCCCTTCTTCACTGCCACCCTTTCTTCACTGCCGCCCCCGGTCAGGCTTCGATTCTCGAATCCTTCAGACCGAGGAAGTAGAGGATTCCGTCGAGCCCGATGGTTGAGATGGACTGACGGGCCGTCGCCTTGACCTTGGGTTTTGCATGGAATGCGATTCCGAGTCCCGCGAGGTTGAGCATGGGGAGGTCGTTTGCGCCGTCGCCGACGGCCACGGACTGTTCGATGTTGATCGACTCGAACTGGCAGAGCAGGCGGAGGAGTTCCGCCTTGCGTCGACCGTCGACGACTTCTCCGACGTATCGACCGGTGAGTTTTCCGTTTTCGATTTCGAGTTCGTTTGCGTATACGTAGTCGAACCCGTATTTCTGGCGGAGATAGTTTCCGAAGTATGTGAATCCTCCGGATAGGATTGCGGTTTTGTATCCGACGCGCTTGAGGATTGTCATCATGCGTTCGAGGCCCTCGGTGATGGGGAGGTTGTGGGCGATCTCCTCCATGACGGATTCGTCGAGGCCCTTGAGGAGAGCGACTCGTCGGGTGAAGCTTTCGCGGAAGTCGATTTCTCCGCGCATGGCGCTTGCGGTGATTTCGCGGACCTGATCACCGACTCCGGCCCGTTCTGCGAGTTCGTCGATGACTTCGGTTTCGATGAGCGTGGAGTCCATGTCGAAGCAGATGAGCCGGCGGCTTCGGCGGTAAATGTCATCCTTCTGGAATGACACGTCGAGTCCGATTTCGGAGAGGTTCATGAAAGCCTCGTGCATGGTGCTTCTCTCCTCGTCGGACAGGGATCCGCGGACGGATAGTTCGATACAAGATTTTGCGGCCCGGTTGTCCTCCTTGAGGGGCATTCGGCCGGTGAGCCGTTTGATAGCGTCGATATTGAGTCCGTGCTGAGTCACGACTTTGGTGACTTCGGCGATATGTCGTGCGGTCACGGTCCGTCCGAGGAGCGTAAGGATGTATCTGTTTTTGCCCTGTCTTCCGACCCAGTCGTTGTACTTCTCCTCGGAGATGGGGGTGAATCGGATCATTACCCCGAGTTCCGTAGCCTTGAACAGGAGTTCCTTCATGATGTTTCCGGACTTGTCGGATGTTGTTTTGATCAGGATTCCGAGGGTAAGGGACTGGTGGATGTTGGCCTGTCCGATATCGAGGATGAATGCGTTGTATCGGGCGAGGATCTCCGTGAGGGAGGAGGTCATTCCGGGCTTGTCTTCTCCGGAGATGTTTATCTGAATGATTTCGACGTTGTTCTGCATGGTTTCTCGGCGGGTGTTTTAGTGTTTCGGTAAAAAGGATAGACAAAGATAGTAAAGTTCTGCATTTTTTGGCTATTTTTGCGTGATAAAATGGATTGGGGCGGGTTGAGACTGCGAATTTGGACGTAATTTTGCAGGGAGCCGCCCTCAAACGCGAGAATTATGTGGACACTATTTACCGCCGAAGCCCCTGCTGCTCCGCTGATGCTTCCCGACAGCGTTCAGAAGGCGAAGTTTGCGGAGACGGTCAACCGCCTTATGAATCTGGATTTCGAGGAGGTTTTCCGGAATCTGTTGTCTGAGACGCTGTGGGTTGTCATCAAGATTGTGATAGCCCTGATCGTCTACTACATCGGGCGATGGATACTGCGTCGTCTGATCCGGCTGCTGGACGTTGCGATGGAGCGCCGCAGCGTGGATCAGTCGCTGCGGGCCTTTTCGCGGAGTTCGGTTCGGGCGATTTTCACGCTGCTGCTGATTCTGATCGTGGTATCGACGCTGGGCGTGAACGTGACGTCTCTGATTGCGGTTGCTTCGGCCGCGACGCTGGCCATCGGTATGGCGTTGAGCGGCACGGCCCAGAACTTTGCGGGCGGGGTTATGATCCTGCTGATGAAGCCCTACCGGGTTGGCGACTACATTTCGGCACAGGGACAGTCGGGTACGGTTCGGGAGATCAAACTCTTCTCGACGGTCATTACGACGACGGACAACCAGACGATCTACATTCCGAACAACTCGATCGCGACGGCGATCATCGACAACTACTCGACGGCCGAGCACCGGCGTGTGGACTGGACGGTTGGCATCTCCTACGGCGACGACGTGGATACGGCGCGTCGGGCGATTCTGGGGATGCTGGAGGGCGATGCGCGAATCCTTGCGGACCCGGCACCCGTGGTCCGGGTTGCTGCGCTTGCGGACAGTTCGGTGAATCTGACGATCCGGGCATGGACCGCGAATGCCGATTATTGGGATGTTTTCTACGAATACAACGAACGTTTCTACAAGGAGCTTCCGAAGGCGGGAATCAACTTTCCGTTCCCGCAGATGGACGTTCATGTGAAGAATGATTAAGCGGGAGGCGCCAGCGGATGCGGCCTTCGTTTGAAATAGGAATTTGGAACCAAATCTAAAGAAGAGACTGTTTATGGAATTGAAAGAGATTCTGGCCATTTCGGGCCAACCCGGTTTGTATAAATACGTAGCGCAGTCGGCGCGCGGGGTGATTGTCGAGTCGCTGTTGGACGGACGCCGGATGAATGCCTCGGCGAATGCGCGAGTGAGTGCGCTGTCTGAGATATCGATGTTCACCGAGGGGGATGACATCGCCCTGGCGGATGTTTTCACGCGGATCTACGCGCATACGGGCGGTCAGCCGGCCATCGATCCGAAGTCGAGCCCCGAGGCGTTGAAGGCGGCTTTTGCGGAGGTTCTTCCGGAGTACGACCGTGACCGGGTTCACGTTTCGGACATCAAGAAGTGCTTTGCGTGGTACAATCTGCTGGTGAAGGTGGGCTTCACGGAGTTCAAGCTTCCGACGGAGGAGACGGAGGAGTCCGGCGTGGAGAAGTAATCCGGTCCCGGGGACTTCGGAGTTCCGGGCATGAAAGATCCGGACAAGGAAAAGCCACCTTGCAAAAGGTGGCTTTTTTGGCATCATTACCGCTTTTTTCGTACTGGAGGCAGCGGCAGCTCCGGGGTCAGAGATCGTGGGATAGGGGAGCCGGGACGGTCCCCGAGAGGTCGTAGCCGCCCCAATGTTCGGCCACGTAGTCGAGCGTGGCGAAGAGTTCGTCGATGTCGAGCGACGTGACGAGTTTCAGGCGTGTGGACTTGAAATCTGGGAGTCCCTTGAAGTAGTTGGTGAGATGGCGCCTCATTTCGAGAATCCCGATATGGGGACCCTTGATTTCGAGTGATTTGCGGAGGTGTTCCTTGGCGATGGCGACGCGCTCCACGACCGACGGCTGGGGCAGGACCTCTCCCGTAGCGAGAAAATGCCTGATTTCCCGAAAAATCCAGGGGCGTCCGTAGGTGGCGCGGCCGATCATCACGCCGTCGACGCCGTACCGGTCGAACATCTCGCGGGCCTTGGGCCCCGAATCGACATCTCCGTTTCCGATGATGGGGATGTGGATGGCAGGGTTGTTCTTCACGGCGCCGATGAGGGTCCAGTCGGCCTCTCCGCGATACATCTGGGCACGGGTCCGGCCGTGAATGGTGAGCGCGGCGATCCCGACGTCCTGGAGGCGGAGTGCGATCTCCTCGATGTTTTTCGAGTCGTTGTCCCACCCGAGGCGGGTCTTGACCGTGACGGGGGTATGGACGGCCCGGACGATCTGCCGGGTCATTTCGACCATGAGATCGGGGTTGCGCATCATGCCGGACCCTGCTCCGCGTCCGGCGATTTTCTTGACGGGGCAACCGAAATTGATGTCGATGATATCGGGTCTGGCGGCTTCGGCCATGCGTGCGGCCTCGACCATGGGTTCGATCAGGTGGCCGTAAATCTGGATGCCGACGGGTCGTTCAGCGTCATCGATTTCGAGTTTTTTGAGCGACTTGGCGGCGTCACGGATCAGTCCGTCGGAGGAGATGAATTCGGTGTAGACGACATCGGCTCCGAAGCGTTTGCACATGTACCGGAACGATGGGTCGGTGACATCCTCCATGGGAGCGAGCAGCAGGGGCCGTTCTCCGAGGTCTATATCGGCTATCTTCATGCTTCTTTATCTTCTTCGGTGGGGGTGGGTTTGAAGGCGACGAGGATTTTGTCGATTCGGGCTCCGTCCATGTCGACGATTTCGAACGAGAATGCGTTCCATTCGATTTTTTCGCCTGTTTCGGGGATATGCCCGAGCAGGTCGAGGATCAGGCCGCTGACGGTGTTGTAGGCATTGGCCGGGAGGTCGTTTTCGAGGCCGAAGGCGGCGAGGAAGTCATAGAATGGGCACTGTCCGTCGACGAGAGCGCTTCCGTCGTCTCGTCGGACGATATCGGGTTCCTCGCGGGGGTCGGGGAGTTCGCCGACGAGGGCTTCGAAAATGTCCTTGAGGGTGATGATTCCTCGCGTGACGCCGAATTCGTCGCAGATGATTCCGTATCCGAGCTGTTCGCTGCGGAGTTGTTCGAGGGCGTTGTAGACTTCGAACTCCTCGTGGAAGAATTTTCCGGGAGTGATCAGTTTTCGGATATCGAAATCGGGGTCGGTGAGATGGAGGAAGAGGTCCTTGAGATAGACCACGCCGAGGATTTTGTCGAGGCCTCCGTCGCCGACGGGATAGCGGTTGTGGGGAGCCTGCGCGACGATTTCGTGAATCTGTTCGGGGTTCATCGAGACATCGATCCATGCGATTTCGCTGCGGTGGGTCATGATCGACTCGACGGTACGGTCTCCGAGTGAGAAGACGCGGCCGACGATCTGCTGTTCGACCTCCTGGACTTCGCCGTCCTCGGCCCCTTCCTGGATGATGGAGCGGATTTCGGCTTCGGTGACCTTGCTTTCGGACTCGTGGATTCCGAGCAGGCGGGTCATGGCGGCGGTGCTTTTTGCGAGGAGCCAGACGAAGGGCGAAGCGATGGCGGCGAGGAGTCCCATGGGTCGGGCGACGATTTTTGCGGTGCGTTCTGCGGCATTCATGCCGATGCGTTTGGGGACGAGCTCTCCGAAGATGATGGTCAGATAGGTGACGATGATGACGATGGCTACCTGCGCGATGACGGTTGCGGTCCGGAAGGGGATGCCGAGTTCGGCGAGTTGCGAGCCGCATTTGGCGGCGAGGGTATCTCCGGAGTAGATACCGGTGAGGATTCCGATCAGGGTGATTCCGATCTGAATGGTGGAGAGGAACCGGTCGGGGTCCTTAGCGAGTTTGAGTGCTTTTCGGGCACCTTTGCTTCCCTGCCGGGCCTGCAATTCGAGGTTTGACTTCCGGGCGGAGACGAGAGCCATTTCGGACATGGCGAAGAGTCCGTTGAGGAGGATCAGGATGACGATGATGAGAATTTCCATGCGAAGGTTCGGGGGTATTTCGGAGTACAAAGATAATGCAAGTCGGGAGAAAAGCCAAAAGAAAGGGTCCGTGAGGTTGGTAATTCGCTGAAAAGCGTTAAATTTGCGGACAAAAATCAAACGGACATGAATATCGAGAATTATATTTCGGAAGCGGTTCGGCAGTCGGTCGAGGCGCTTTACGGACCGCTTGGGGACGAGCAGTTGCAGATTCAGAAGACGCGCCGGGAGTTCGAGGGCGACTATACGCTGGTTACGTTTCCGCTGTTGCGTCGGAGCCGGAAGTCTCCGGAGGCCACGGCGACGGAGATCGGGGAGTACCTGACGGCGCATGTTCCGGAGATCGGGTCCTACAACGTGATCAAGGGTTTTCTGAACATGTCGTTGAATCCCGCGTTCTGGGGGTCCCGTTTTTCGGAATTGGCGGCCGACGAGCGTTACGGGGAGGCTCCGGCGACGGGCCGGACGGTGATGATCGAGTATTCGTCTCCGAACACGAACAAGCCTTTGCACCTGGGTCATATCCGCAACAACCTGCTGGGCTACTCGGTGGCGCAGATCCTGAAGGCGAACGGCCACCGGGTGATCAAGGCGAACCTGGTGAATGACCGGGGCATCCACATCTGCAAGTCGATGCTGGCGTGGAAGCTCTACGGCGGGGGTGAGACCCCGGAGTCGTCGGGCATGAAGGGCGACCACCTGGTTGGGAAATACTACGTGGAGTTCGACAAGCACTACAAGGCGCAGATCAAGGAGCTGATGGCCGCGGGGCAGTCGGAGGAGGAGGCGAAGAAGAACGCTCCGATCATGCGTGAGGCGCAGGAGATGCTGCGGCGGTGGGAGGCGAAGGACCCGGAGGTCTACGCGCTTTGGGAGACGATGAACGGCTGGGTCTACGCGGGTTTCGACGTGACGTACAAGGCGCTGGGCGTGGATTTCGACAAGGTTTACTACGAGTCTCAGACCTACCTGCTGGGCAAGTCGCTCGTGGAGGAGGGCCTGAAGAAGGGGGTCTTCTACCGGCGTGCGGACAACTCGGTGTGGATCGACCTGACGGGCGACGGCCTGGACGAGAAGCTGCTGTTGCGCGGTGACGGGACGTCGGTCTACATGACGCAGGACCTGGGCACGGCCTACCGCCGCTTCGAGGATAACCGGCTCGACGACATGATCTACGTCGTGGGCAACGAGCAGAACTACCACTTCCAGGTGCTGAAACTGGTCTTGAAGAAACTGGGCTACGCGGAGTGGAGCGACCACATCACGCACCTGTCATACGGCATGGTGGAGCTTCCGGAGGGTAAGATGAAGTCGCGCGAGGGCACGGTGGTGGATGCCGACGATCTGATCGCCGCCATGGTGCAGACGGCGCGGGAGATGTCTGCCGAGCTGGGCAAGCTGGACGGCTGTACGGAGGCGGAGGCCGATGCGGTCTCGACGATGGTGGGCCTCGGGGCGCTGAAATACTTTATATTGAAGGTGGATCCGAAGAAGACGATGCTGTTCGACCCGCGCGAATCGATCGATTTCAACGGCAATACGGGCCCGTTCATCCAATACACGCACGCGCGGATCTGCTCGGTGCTCCGGAAGGCCGCGGAGAGCGGGGTTGAGGCTGCGAAGGAGATTGGTGCGGATATTCCGCTGCTTGCGGAGGAGATCGACCTGATCAAGCAGTTGACGGAGTATCCGGCGACGGTGAAGGCGGCAGGCGACAACTTTGCACCTTCGATCATCGGGGCCTACGTCTACGACCTTGCGAAGCAGTTCAACGGCTACTACCACGACCATTCGATCCTGCGAGAGGAGAATGAGGCGGTTCGGTCGATGCGGTTGGCTCTGGCGCAGCAGGTTGCGCGTGTGATCCGCAAGGGCATGTCGCTGCTGGGCATCGAGGTTCCCGAGCGGATGTAGAAATGGGGAATTGAAAATTGAGAATGGAGAATTGAAAATTGAGAATTGAAAATTAAGGAATCAGAGATTCCGGAATGCGGGGGCCTTCGTCGGAGGGTCTCCGTTTTTTTGTGTTTGCGGTGTGTGGCGTGTTGGATTTTTGTGGTATGAAACTTGCGAAAAGGGGAGACGTTAACCAACACACTACAGACGTGAAAACAATCGTGAAAACCATCGCACTGACGGTTGCGATGAGTGCCGTTGCCGGGGCGACGGCACAGACCGGGACTATGTCCGCCAGTTCGGCTCCCGATACGGTGTTGCTGTCGGAGCGGACCGACGGGGATTATCTTGTGCGGACGTATCGGATCCGGCAGACGGACGACGTGGACTATTCGATCCGTTACCGGATCAGCGCGGCGACGCTGAATGCGGCGTTGGCGGGGAATTCCGAGGCCTTGAGCGAGTTGAACGGCTTTGTTGACGGGCTGCTGCAGGACACGCTGAAGAAGGTGAGCCGGATTGTCATTACGGGCTATGCTTCTCCGGACGGGCCTGTCGCCTACAACAGGGAGCTTGCGGCGCAGCGGGCGACGGATTTCAAGAATTACGTGGACGGGAAGTACAATTTGTCGCAGCGCTATGCGGTGACGGTGACATCGGAAGCGGATGATTGGACGATGGCGCACGCAGCGATAGCGTCGTCGTCGGTACCGGAGCGGGCTTCGGTTCTTCAGATCGTCGACGGGGCGCAGGCTCCGATGGCGAAGGAGCAGGCTTTGAAGCGCCTGCCTGGGGTTTGGAGCTACCTGGCCCGGGAGGTTTTGCCACCGATGCGGCGTGTTGAGGTGATGATCGACTACGACACGTCGCGGATTGTGGAGGAGCGGACCTTGATTCCGCGTCCGGCACCGGCACCGGCGCCTCAGCAGGATGATTATGTGGTTGTGGAGGAGGATGTGAGCGGCGTGATTGTGGAGATGCCGAAGAAGGAGTACCGGGAGGAGCAGCGCGAGGCGAAACGGGAAGTGAAGGCTGCCGAGCAACTTGTGAAGCATGATTCGCGGGAGGCGGCGAAGATAGCCCGAGCTCAGGAGAAGGCAGCGAAGCGGATTGCGAAGAAGGAGGCCAAGGCTGCGAAGAAGGCCGCGAAGGCCGCGAAGAAGACCTACAAGGATCTGGAGAAGATGTAATCGGGGATCGATTGCTCTTTTCGGGAAACGGATGCAGGAGTCGGGGAGTCCCCGTTTCTTCTGCATCTGTTTTTTTGAGCCTGCCGAGTCTGCCGAGCCTGCCGAACCAGCCGAACCAGCTGAACCAGCCGAACCAGCCGAACCAGCTGAACCAGCTGAACCAGCTGAACCAGCTGAACCAGCTGAACCAGCCGAACCAGCTGAACCAGCTGAACCAGCCGAACCAGCCGGACCAGCCGGACCAGCCGGACCAGCCGAACCAGCCGAACCAGCCGGACCAGCCGGACCTCTTTTGGAGGATTCGTTATTGAATGTTTCGCAGGAATTTGCGGGGGCGGAAATTTTTTCTAATTTTGCGGCCACATCACTCTTTTACATTTTATGTCCACACCACGCAAGGAATGGACCCTCGAAGGGTTCATCTATTATCTGTTGTCGGTCTGTGTGCTGGCCGTGCAGTTTTTTCTCTACCTGCTACGGAGCCAGCAGGCGGGTTATATGGATTTCGGGGGTTGGGTCTATTTTGTAGCATCGTGCCTTTCCCATGCGGCACAGGTCGCCTTGATTCCCTATCTGCTGTTCTATTTGCCTTTGGCCCTGACGGGCTGGCGGCGCACGGCGGCATCCGTACAGGTTGTCGTTACGGGCCTGCTGAGCGTCCTGATCTACCTGAACAGCCAGGTCTATGCCCTCTACCGCTTCCACATCAACGGCTTTGTTCTGAACCTGGTTTTCGGCGACGGGGCAGGGGAGATTTTCGAATTCGCCCCGATGGTTTACGTCAAACAGGCGCTGCTGTTCGTATTGCTGGTTCTGATTTTTGTGGGGATGTGGCGTCTGGCGGTGTATCTTCGGCGACGGGTTGGTCGGCGAGTGGTCTGTCCCGGGATCGTGGCGCTTGTGGTGCTGACGTTCTTCAGCCAGATGTACCACGCCTACGGGGCCTTTGTCCAGAAGCCGTCGGTCCTGAAGAGCACGGCGGTCATACCGTTCTATTATCCGTTGACGGCCAACCGTCTGATGTTGAAAATGGGGGTTGTCCCTCCGACGAACTCTTCGCTGCGTTTCGAACGGACCGGGACATCGGTCACTTATCCCCGGCAACCGCTGACGGTTTCACCCCCCCCCTTGGATTCGACCTTTAACATCGTCTATATCCTGATAGACTCGTGGAATCCGCGGACGTTGACGGCGGATTGTATGCCCAACGTGTATCGGTTTGCGGAGGAGAACTCCTTTTTCGAGAATCATTTCAGCTGCAGCAACGGCACTCGGAACAGTGTTTTCGGGATGTTTTTCGGTTTACCGGGCTATTACTGGGACACGTTTGAAGCGGATCACGTTCGACCTTTGCTGCTGCGGGAGTTGCTGGACCGGGGGTACGATATCCGGGCCTATTCGAGTGCGACGCTGCTCTCTCCGCCCTTCAACCGGGTTGTTTTCGGCGATGTTCCGAATCTTCGGACCCGTACGCCAGGCGACACCTCATGCCAGCGCGATTCGACGCTGACGGCGGATTTTCTGGTGGCTCTGGATACGCTTTCGACCTCGGGTCGGCCGTTCTTTTCGTTTCTGTTCTACGATCTGCCCCATGCGATAGCCGTTCCGGCCGACAAGAATACGCGCTTCCAACCGGCATGGGAGTATGCCGACTATACACGTTTGAGCAACGAGATCGACCCGGAGCCCTTTTTCAATCTGTACCGCAACTGTTGTTATGAGGATGACCGTCTGATCGGAGCGGTTCTGGATGGTTTGCGGAGCCGGGGTCTGCTGGAGAATACGGTGGTGATCGTGACGGGGGACCACTCCCAGGAGTTCAATGAGAACCGGAAGAATTTCTGGGGTCACAACGGGAATTTTTCGCGTTGGCAGTTGCATGTTCCGTTGATTCTGCACCTTCCGGGGGTTCCAGCCGGGCGTTACGCGCACCGCACGACCCATTACGACATAGTTCCGACGCTGATGCGGTCCTGTCTTGGCGTTACGAATCCCATCGAGGACTACTCATTGGGTTGTTTGTTGACGGATCCCACGCCGCGCGGGTGGCATTTTGCGGGGAGCGGGATGAACTACGCCTTCTTGATCGACGACGACATGATTCTGGAGAAGAAGGTCAACGGGGTCCTGGAGGTGACGGACCGAGATTTGAATCCGGTAGATGATTACCGGATTGATCCGGTGGCATTCGACGGTGCGATTCGGCGGTTGAATTCGTTTTACAAATAAAAGCGCTTGCGAATCCGAAATGAATTGTTAACTTTGTCTGGGAAAAATCAAAAAAGACGAAAGATGGCAAATTTACGCACCCTGAAGAAAGAGATCGACTACCGACTCGAAGAGGTTGTTTTCGACTGTGATATGGCAATCTGCTTCCAGCCTTCGAAAGAGAAGGAGATTTTCGATGTGATGCAGGAAGCCGTAGAGGCCCGCAATTCCTTGTTCACCAAGGCGATGAATCCTGCGGAGCCGCACAACCGGACGTTGGTTCGCAAGCACTATGCGGCGCTTCGGGCCGAAATGGACGACGTTTTCGGCAAACTCTTTGAGAAGCTGAGTGCGATCAACGGCGCGAAGTAGCCTTTACCGGGGGGGGAGGTGTTTTCAATACGTGCTCCGAGGACTCCGGACAGGCAAAACGAATTGGGTAAAAAGGGGTTGCGATCTGCGGATCGCAACCCCTTTTCATTGGTTCCGTGCGTCAGGACGCGGGAACGGAAAAAGCGGATATTTTTCCGGATGAGAGTGGCAGGAATTACTCATGATCGGCACAACAGTCCCCGGGGTGGTGTTCGAGCACGGTGTGTGGGATTGTTCCGTGCGAGATCACCTGAATCGGACAGTCGTAATTCCGCAACTGTTCGGGCGTAAGGATATTGGATCTGTGCCTGTGTACGTTGCGGTTTACGCAGACGATCTCCTTCACGACGCTGGATATGGTTCCGATGTCGTGCGAGACCATGACGATTGCCATCCGGTCGTTCAGTTCGCGGAGGGTCTGGTACAGCTCCTTTTCGAATCGGTTGTCCACGAAATTGGTGGGTTCGTCGAGGATAAGGAGTTTGGGATCAGAGATGATGGCTCTTGCGAGGAGCGCCCGTTGCATTTGTCCCCCGGATATTTCGCCGACGGGTTTTTGTGCGACTTCGGCGATTCCGGTATGCTCGATTAGCGCCATGGCCCGGTTCCGGTCTTCGCGGTTGTAGGGTGTTCGGAATCCGTGGTGTCCCTGCAGCCCGGACAGGACGACTTCGAATACCGAGATCGGGAATGCGCGGTCGAAATTGGTGATCTGGGGCATGTACCCGATGAGGCGTTCGCGTCCACGGAAGAGTTCTGGCGCGAGTTTGATGGATCCGGAGTAGGGTACTGTTCCCAGAATGGCCTTTACGAGCGAAGTTTTTCCGCCGCCGTTGGGTCCGATAATTCCGAGGAAGTCCCTGTCGTCGATTTGGAGATCGACATGCCGGAGTGCGTCGTAACCGTCGTATGCGACCCCGACATCGCAGAGGGTAACTAACGTCATGGTTGGGTAATTAAGTCGGTGATTCGGTCGATATTTTCCAGGACCTGTTCGTCGAGGGGGTCGATTTCGATGTATTCGGCCTCCATGTCCTGGGCGATCACCTCCACGACGGACTTCGGGAATTGATTCTGATAGAATATCTTACGGACCTTGTCTTTCCGGGCGTTTCGGATGATTTCGGCGAGTTGCCGGGCGGAAGGCTCCTTGCCGTCGGTTTCGATGGCGACCTGTTGGATTCCGTAATCGCGGGCGTAGTAGGTGAGGGCGGGGTGGTATACGATGAAGTATTTGACGCCGCTCAGTTCTATTTTCTGCCGGGTCCGGGCATCGAGTTCATCGATTTTTTGTATCAGGCGTTCGAAATTGTCGCGGTATTTTACCGAATCGGGGTATTGTTCATGAATGGCTGTAAATACATTTTCCGCCATGATTTTCAAGGCTTTGGGTGAAGTCCATACATGGGGGTCCACACCGTGGTCATGACCGTGCTCGTGCTCCGGCAGTTCCAGGCCTTTGTCCGATCTGCCGTTGTTTTTTCCGTGAGCGCAGGTTCCTTCGATGAGTTGTATTCCGCGGCTCAGGTCGACGATTTTGGCGGGGTTCTGGATTTTGGCGAGCAGGGTAGTCTCGAAATCGATGAGCCCGACATTGAAGATCAACGGGGCCTGCTGGAGTTTGACGAACTGTTTGGGTGTGGGTTCGAACGTCTCAGGGCTGGCCCCTGGAGGGACGAGGACTTCGATATTGAGATCGGTCCCGACAATCTCCTGAACGATGTAGCGGATGGGAAGGATCGAGACATAACAGGTCTCTTTGGAGGTTCCGGGTTTTTCGGCGCACCCGGCGAGGATGGCGCTCAGCAGGGCGATACAGTATATGAAAGGCTTTCGCATGTTCTTTACGGACTCTGTCGTTTTTCGGGGATGGATGCCTGTAATCCGAGTGCAAAAATAGGGAAAAAAGTGAAATTTGTGCCCATTGATTTACGACTTTCTGTTCCGTGGATCCACATCTGGGGGCAGATTTGTCACGTTTTCGGGTTGTATTGGTCATGCCTGCGGAAGCCACGTGGTGGCTTAAAGAAGAAAGATACGTAAACGGAATTAAATTCGACACATCAACAAAAAAAGCATGCAGGATTATTTAAACGCACTCGAATTCGCACAAAAAAGGTCCATTGAAGTGGGAAATCTTAAACCCTTGGAGCCGTAGAAAATACGAAAAAAGCCGAAAAAATTTCGAAATTCAAAAATAATCTCTAAATTTAAACATGGATACGCAAAAAATACTCACAATCATATTTGCAATCGTATTAAGTATTATCCTAATATGTCTTGTTGTAATACTTATCAAAGGAACAATAGAATTTTTTAAAAAGGATTAATTTTACATTATTTAACATAATGTAAATATTGTTTCATTCGAATCTCGGGTTCTGTAAAATGTATTTTCTCCGTTATTTTCGGTTTGCTTTTTCCAGTCTGTCCAGCATTTTCCGAAGATTCCTGGCATTTTGTTCGTCGGAGATGGTCGGATCCTTCTTGTAGCGGCTGCACGGAAGTTGCTCGCATCCGGCGCAGTGTTTTTTACGTTTTCGGTTTACGCAACAGTCATATACCGGACAACAAACCTCCTGCGGGTATTCCAACCAGAAAACTTTGCCCCGTATTGTCCTGCAGCCCCTGCATTCCCTTGGAAACCTTGCGCATTCCACACAGACCGCGCCACATGGAGCCACCTCGACGTATTCATCTTTCCAATACCACCATTTGCACTTTGCCGGATCGGGATTTTCGGTGTTGACGAAGTATTCCACAGCCCTGTATAGATAGAGTTGACAACGGTCTACGGCCGTCCTTCTCAGCGCGCACTCCTCTCTGTAAAGTTCCGCGGCCGGCTTTCCTTTCAGCGATTCGATGGAGTCGTATCCCATTGCCAGCAACATTCTCTCGGTACTTTCTCCGACATTCGGAATTTTCCGGAGTTCGTGTCCCGGAGTTTCCGAAGACTGCAATTGTGTGTTATTTCGAGGTTTCATGGTGCAGGGACCGATTTTTTCGGCGAATTGAGCGGATTTTATACCTTCTGAGCGTGCGATATTCTGAACGGAGTGCAGTCCAGTCCGGAATTATCGCCTTGTCGGGAAGTAACATTCGAAGGTTTGGTCGTCGTAAAAGATCACGATTCGCTGCACGGCGGCCCGACCTCGTGTTCCGACCATATCGGGCGCAAGCCCCGAGCTGCTGTTTACTTCTCCTGTCGTGCCCGCCGTCGCTGTCGTTTCCGATACTGCCGTTCTGCCGTTCCTTTGAACTTCCGCCGTCCGGACTGCCGCATCCGACCCGGATGCACCCATGCGGTTCCCGAGGGTGTTGTTTCCGAAAAGTCCATAGTCGGCCGCAGTCTCGATCTTCGACCGGGCCTGTCCCGGATTGATCACCGACGGGTCACCCGTTTGGCTGTCGGGGCCGTTGCCGTTTCGATACATCTGTTTGGAGTCGAGCAGGAGCCAGTCGG
Organism: uncultured Alistipes sp.; assembly: GCA_944321965.1. Lineage (GTDB taxonomy): Bacteria > Bacteroidota > Bacteroidia > Bacteroidales > Rikenellaceae > Alistipes. The sequence goes on along the minus strand of CALUNH010000010.1, from coordinate 43,154 downwards.
GGTTGATCCTGGGGAAGCGGCGGAGAATTTTCTGGAGGAGTTCGAAGCTGGGTTTGTTTCGACCTGCGAGAATGTGCGAGATTCCGGCGGGATTGATTTCAAGCATTTCCGCGAGTTGGCTCGGCTTCAAACCCTCGGCTTTCATCAAATCGAGCAATTTTTCCCTCATCGGCGTAAATTTTTACAAATATAAATATTTTCTTTTTGTAAAACAAGAAAATTCTACACTTGTAAAATGTTAATAAGTGTTGACAAAGTTTACAAAAGTAAAATCAAAAATATGGTTAAAAGATGCCTCTACCCTTATGCTTTAATAAAACTTGATGTAAAATAATATAAATAGCTGGTATAGCTGTGTTTAATTCCTTTAAATATCCCCTTTGCTCCTGAATCTCCGAATCCTTGCCTTTCCCTGCCTCTTACCCTGATCTGTTAGTTTATATGATTTATATAATACACTGATTATTCGTGCGTTTATTTTGATTATTTAATCATTTGACTTGCCCTGAAACGGTCTTGAAACTCGATTTTCCGCGCAATCCCCTATTATTTACAAATGTAACTATCAACAGCGAAGTGAACAGAGTTGGGCTTTCCATTTGTAATTACATTTGGAATATTGCCCCTCTTTTGCGTTTTACAAATGTAAAACCACTACCCTTTCGCGGGCGTTTTTTGCTGTTTTCGGATTATTTCAGATTTCTACCCAGGTAAATTGTTAACAATCCCTTATTTTCAATACATTATGTTAAATAAAAAGAGTCGGATTGTGTTTATAACACACTACCCGACTCATTTACAAGGCTTTTTATATTTGTCAACAGCCTTCTACAGGGCGATTTTTTCGGCTATTTCCCGGAACTCTTCGGGCGTCAACTGGAGTTTTTCGCGGTGAAAATCGACGTCGCTTTCGCTCTGAATGGGGATCAAATGGATGTGTGCATGGGGTACTTCGAGCCCCAAAACGACCACCGCGACCTTTTTGCAGGCTATTTCCCGTTTGATTTTAGCCGCAACCTTTTTTGCGAAAACCATCATCCCGCCCAGTGTCTCGTCATCGAGGTCGAACAGATAGTCTACCTCCTGTTTGGGGACGACCAGCGTGTGGCCTTTCGCCAGCGGATTGATGTCCAGGAATGCGTAATAGCGGTCGTCTTCGGCCACCTTGTACGAAGGGATCTCCCCTGCGATGATGCGTGAAAAAATCGTTGCCATGGCAATTTCGTGTTTATGGATTCGTTTTTGCGTATTTTATTTATTGTTATTGCGTCCGTGTTACCGTCAGACGGGTCAGACGGGTCAGACGGGTCAGACGGGTCAGACGGGTCAGACGGGTCAGACGGGTCAAACGGGTCAAACGGGTCAAACGGGTCAGACGGGTCAGGCGGGCCGTCGCAAATCTCCTACCAGGGCTTTTTCCCGGCCAGGATGCGACGATTGTTTACGATGCCGATGCCGATGCTCAGGAATCCGGCAAACAGGACGATGGCATTCGCCCATCTGAACGGAAGTGCCTTGCATACGACGGCTGTACCCCATCCGATTGTCAGCACACACCATATTCCGGACAGCACGTATTGTATTTTCAAGTGTTGTTTCACGCGGGCCGGGTCCGTTGCGGCACTCCTCCAGCGCTGTTCTTCGGGCGAAATCTCCCTGGGAGTTTGTGTTTTCGGTTTCATGGTTGTCCTGGTGTCTGCTTCTTCCTGGGGCTAACGGACTGACGTCCGCTCCTCCGACACGGGGTTACTCCTCGAATTTGGGCTTCAGAATCTCCGAATAGATGACCGCCCGCCGCAGGTCGAACTCCTCGGCAATCTCAGCAGCTTCCGGCTCTTCCGCCGGTCCCGTCGGTGAAATCCGTCCCGGTCCGCCCGTTGCTTCGTTTTTTTTCGCTCCGGCGTGCCTTTCCGCGACCTGCTGGGCGTCGGATTCGGCTCCAATTACTTCGGGACTTGTCGTTCGGGACCTTTTCCGCTTTGTTTCGTGCGTTTGCGGGGTAATCACCTCCAAACGCTTGCATTCGTCCGGGAAATCGGCGAAAACGGGCTGTTTCGGCATGTTTGCCTGTCCTGCCTGTCCTGCCCGTTGGCTTGCCTGCTGTCCTTGTCCTTGTCCTGCCCGTTCTGCTTGTCCTGCCTGTCCCGTCTGCCCCGTCTGCCCCATCTGTCCTGCCCGGGTTTCGTTTTCGGACCGGGTCATCCCTTTTCCGGCTGCTGCGGTCCTGCGGGTGGCCGGTTCCCGCGATACGACCTCCCTCACTCTCCCCGTCTCCGGGCCTTTTGTCGTTGCCGGATCGGCCTCTCCGTCGTTGTCCCAGGGGATCGAAGGCCATGCCTCACCGTGCTGCGGCGGCGTATCTCCTCCTTTTCCGCGCCCCCTGCGGGCTTTGGCCACGGTATTGAAGATCATCGCCCCGACGATGATCACGACCCAGAGAATCGACGAAAAATCCTTCATGACGGCCTAATTCAGCATTCGTTTGATCGTTTCGATTCCCTTGATCTGCCGCAGCTTGTCCATGACGGCATTGAGGCTTTCGGCATCCTTGACGTAGAGGCTGACGCTTCCCTCGAAAATTCCGTCGTGGCTGTGGATGTTCACTTCTCGGATGTTGATATTGAAGTCGTTGGTGACGACCCTTGCGAGGTCGAGCAGGAGCCCCTGCCGGTCGATTCCGCGCAACTCGGTGGTTACCAGATAGGACATGGCCTTGTGCTGGGACCATTTGATCTCCTCCTTGACGATATTCTTGCCGTACTGGGCAGCCAGGCGGTTCAGTTCGTCGCAGGTGGCCTTGTGGACGATGATCTTTCCCGAAGCGGGATCCCTGTACCCTACGACCTTGTCTCCGGGGATGGGTTTGCAGCACTCGGCGATTTCGAACTGGGGTTCCGCCGGGGCATCTGCCGCGGGGGCAATATCTCCCGGGGCTGTATCGTCGGTCTCCTCTTCCTCCTTTTGGGGGATGAACAGGGTCCAGAACTTGAGGATTTTGCTTTTGGAGTTGACTTTGAGGGCTTTGTCGAGGTTGTCGAGGGATACGATTCCGGCTCCGATCTTGGAGTACAGCTCCTCCTTGTTGTTGCAGTCGTAGATGGGAACGATCTTGCGCAGGACACGTCCGCTGAGTTTGACATTTAGCGACTTCATCTTCTCGTCGAGCATCTGCATTCCGTGTTCGATGTTGTTCTGACGCTCGCGTTTGAGGAAGTTCTTGATGGCCTGTTTGGCCTTTGCCGTGGTGACGACTTCGAGCCATTCGGGTTTGGGCCGTGCGTTGTCGGCCGTGATGATCTCGATCTGGTCACCGCTGTTGATCTGCGTGGTGATGGGTTCGAGCTTGTGGTTGATCTTGGCGCTGATGGCGTTGTTTCCGATCTTCGAGTGGATGTCGTATGCGAAGTCGAGTGCGGTAGCGCCATAGGGCATTTTCCGGGACTCCCCTTTCGGTGTAAATACAACGATTTCAGAAGTATACAGCGATAACTTGAAGTTGTCCAGGAAGTCTACGGCATTTTCCGTCGGACTGTTCAGCGCCGCGCGGATCTGCTTGAGCCACTTGTCGAATTCATCCTCGTCCTGCGAGATCGTGGCGTGTTTGTACTTCCAGTGTGCGGCAAACCCGCGTTCGGCAATATCCTCCATGCGCTGCGTGCGGATCTGTACCTCGACCCAGACACCGTCGGGTCCCATGACGGTCGAGTGCAGGGCCTCGTACCCGTTTGCCTTGGGCATTGAGATCCAGTCCCTGAGGCGGTCGGGTTTGGGGGTGTAGATGTCGGTGATGGTCGAGTAAATCTGCCAGCACTGGGTCTTCTCGGAGGGGAACGGCAGGGGTTTGAAGACGATGCGGATGGCAAACAGGTCGTAAATCTCCTCGAAGGGGATCTGCTTGCGCTGCATCTTGCTCCAGATGGAGTATACGCTCTTCACGCGGCCGGAGATCTCGTAATTGAAGTTGTCTCGGTTGAGCGCGGCGATGATCGGGGCGTTGAACTTGTCGATGAATTCGCGGCGCGAGGCTTCGCTCTCCTGGAGTTTCTGGGTGATTTCGGCGTACTGCTGCGGGAATCGGTACTTCATGCAGAGGTCCTCCAGTTCGCTCTTGATCGAGTAGAGTCCGAGCCGGTATGCGAGCGGTGCGAAGAGATAGATGGTCTCCCCGGTGATCTTGATCTGCTTGTTGAGGGGCATGGATCCGAGGGTCCGCATGTTGTGGAGCCGGTCCGCGATCTTGATGAGGATGACGCGCACGTCGTCTGAGAGGGTCAGGAGGACCTTTCGGAAGTATTCGGCCTGTTCGGAGGTGTCGGCGTTGAATACGCCGGACATTTTGGTGAGCCCGTCGACCATCGAGGCGATCTTGGGTCCGAAGATGCGTTCCATGTCCTCGACGGTGTACTCGGTATCCTCGACGACGTCGTGCAACAGGGCCGCGACGACGGACTTGACGCCGAGTCCGATTTCGTCGATAACGATTCGGGCTACTGCAATAGGATGCAGGAGGTATGGCTCGCCGGATCGGCGCCGTACCCCCTCGTGAGCCTCTTTGGCGAGGAAAAATGCACGTTTGATCAGATTCCAGTCCTCATCGTTCTTGCAGATGCGCGTACAGGCGAGGAGCAGGTCGTCCCACTTTTCCTTAATCAGGGCTTCATCCTCGGCAGTATATCCCATAGGCTACTCCTTTTTAGGGTTTTTAAGGGCTTCGCGGACCTTCTGTTCGATTTCGTCCGCGAGTGCCGTATCGTTTTTCAAGAGGTCCTTGACGGCGTCCCGGCCCTGCCCGATCTTTCGGTCTCCGTATGAGAACCACGATCCGGCCTTCTTGATGATTCCGTAGTCGACGCCGAGGTCTATAATCTCTCCGATCTTGGAGATCCCCTCTCCGAACATGATGTCGAATTCGGCCCGTTTGAACGGGGGCGCGACCTTGTTTTTGACGACCTTGACCTTCGTGCGTGTTCCGAGCTGCTCTTCGCCGTCCTTGATGACCGACATGCGGCGGATATCGATGCGGACCGATGCGTAGAATTTCAGGGCATTGCCGCCGGTGGTTGTTTCGGGGTTTCCGTAGACGACGCCGATCTTGTCGCGCAGCTGGTTGATGAAGATGCAGACGGTCTTGGTTTTGGAGATGCTGGATGTGAGTTTCCGCAGGGCCTGGGACATGAGGCGAGCCTGGAGTCCCATCTTCGAGTCGCCCATTTCGCCTTCGATTTCGGCCTTGGGGGTCAATGCCGCCACGGAGTCGATGACGATGATGTCGATGGCGCTCGAACGGATCAGGGAATCGGCGATTTCGAGGGCCTGTTCTCCGTTGTCGGGCTGCGAGATGAGGAGGTTGTCGACATCGACGCCGAGTTTCTGGGCGTAGAAGCTGTCGAAAGCGTGTTCGGCGTCGATGAAGGCGGCGATACCGCCGGCCTTCTGGGCCTCGGCGATGGCGTGGATGGCCAGGGTTGTCTTACCCGAGGATTCGGGTCCGTAGATCTCGATGACGCGGCCTTTGGGGTATCCGCCGACGCCGAGGGCCATGTCGAGGGTGATGGATCCCGTAGGGATGACCGGGATGTCATTTACCTCGGTGCTGTTCATGCGCATGATCGAGCCTTTTCCGAAGTCCTTCTCTATTTTCTGCATTACCGCGTCGAGCACTTTGAGCTTGTCCGCGTTAACAGGTACTTTTTCTGCCATTTTTCGTGTATGGTATTACTTGGTTCTTGTATTATTCCTTATTCTTGTTTCCCGTTTTTTCCGTTCTTACGTCCTTTTTGCTCGCTTCTCGTCCTCTTCTCGTCCTCTTCTCGTCCTCTTCTCGTCCTCTTCTCGTCCTCTTCTCGTTCGCTCCTCGTTTTCTCTCCTTCTCTCGTTCTCTCCTTCTCTCGTTCTCTCCTTCTCTCGTTCTCTCCTTCTCTCGTTCTCTCCTTCTCTCGTTCTCTCCTTCTCTCCTTCTCTCCTTCTCTCCTTCTCTCCTTCCTCACTCTCACTCTCACTCTCACTCTCACTCTCACTCTCACTCTCACTCTCACTCCCTCCCCTTCTCTCCTCATCTTCTCACCCCCCCCCTCTCTCTTGCCCCTCCGGTTAGGGCCGGTGCTCTTTACGCATCCGGTCGAGGGCCTTTTCGGCCTCCGGGCGGTTGTCGGTCTTCATCCGCAACGGGAACCGGATAATCCTTGCATCGAGCGCCCGGTCGGGATAGGGGCTCCAGTTGCCGTTGTTTCCGATGCTGAACCGCCAGTCGGCCCATTCGACGGCGGGATCCCGGGGTGTTTCGTTTCGTGCAGCCCCGGCCGCGGCCTCCATGGCCCGGGCATCGGCCCTGCGATACATCTCCCTGCGGATCTGCCGCCGGGCTCTCCGAATCGGGTCGACCTCCTCGCGGAGCCATTCGATGCTTCCGTTGAGGGGTTCTACGCCGCCTCCGATCCCGATTGCCTCGGGCGAAACCCCGATTCCGGGCCATGTCACCCTTCGGATCGCTTCGTTTCCGCGCATCTCCTGCCCGACCCCGATGGCCGGAGCCAGCCACAGCGCGGCTGCGAGTGCGATATGTCCCGGGGAGCGCATGTCGGAGCGTTATTTACAGGCGTCGAGGATCTGCTGGTAGTGGTTCCTGGTGTCGACCTTGGTGAAGACCTTTTCGATGCGGCCTTCGGCGTCGATGACGAAGGTGGTACGGAGCACGCCCATGTATTTGCGGCCGTACATCGACTTTTCGGCCCACACGCCGTAAGCCTCGCAGACCGCGTGGTCGGTATCGGCCAGGAGGGTGAAATTCAGGTCGTGTCTGGCGCAGAAATTCCGGTGCGACTGTTCGCTGTCAGGGCTTACGCCGACGATTCGGAACCCCATTCGAGCGAGTTCCTCCTTTCCGTCCCGGAGGCTTTTTGCTTCGAGCGTGCACCCCGAGGTGTTGTCCTTGGGATAGAAGTAGAGGATCGTGCGCTGCCCGTGCAGGTCGGCAAGTGTCAGAATCTCACCGTCCTGCGTCATAGCACGGAAATCGGGGGCCATATCGCCCGGCTGCAAGGTCGTCATAGGTTTCGCGAGAAAAAATCAGTTGTTCAAAGTTAGGAAAAATTCCGTTTATTTCCGCTTTTCGGGGCTGATTTTTTCGGGTCAGTCCCATTGATAGGTCACTTCGATCTGCTCTTCGAACTCCTTTTGCGAGGCATTGAGCCGGCGGTGACAGGCGGGGCATCGGATGGCGGTTTCGGTTTCGACGTACTCGCCGCATCCGACGCACAGGGGCAGGATGCCGTAACCGGGTTGCATGTAGTGGTCGAACTGCGCTCCGCAGTGCTTGCATTTGATTTTGTAGGCTGTTCCCATGGTCGTGTTGTTTGATAGGTTCACGATGCAAAGGAACGGCCTGCGAGTGACAGGTTGTGACACGATGTCAAAAAAATGTTATTTTTTCACCCAGCGGTTCAGGTGGTTGTTGGGGGTTGCGAGCACGAACTTGTAGAACTTCGAATCGGGGAGCCGCCCGCCTTCCACCCGGTAACTGCCGTCGGAGGCCTTTACGGTGTCCAGTTCGAACCACTCCTCCTTGCCGCCCTCCCTGTACCGGTTTGCGGCGGCCATGTAGACCGTGACCCGGGCCTCCGGGTTCAGACACTCCCAGGAGAGGATGATGTCGTCATCGTAGGGCGATGTCTTCATTTCGGCGATGTCGACCGGTCCGAAGAAGGGGATCCCGTCCTGCTCCCAGCGCACGTCGCGGGGCACCTCGAAGCCCATGAAGCGGCAGATCGACGGCGTGATGTCGGTGATGGCGAGACGCCCGCTGCGGAAGTGGCTGTTCACGTCGCGGTTGGTTGCGATCCAGGTTGTCCGTTCGCGTTCGGACTGCCCGCCGTGATGGTGTCCGTTTTCGGCACGCCCGTGGTCGGTGGTGACCACGACGAGCCACTCCTCGTTGAAATTGGCCTCGCGGTAGCGGACGGCCTCCCAGATTTGAGCGACCTGCCGGTCGGCTTTCAGCACATATTCGTCGAAATAGGCGCCGTTTCCGGTGAGGTGCCCGGCCTCGTCGGTGTACCACAGATAGACCCAGCTCAGGTCGGGGGCCTCCTCCCGAATGCTTCGTGCAGCCTGTCGTGCGACCTCTTCGTCGATGTCAAAGACCCGCCGCCGCATCTCCTGCCGGGGGAATCGCACCGTGTCGAGATCGTATCCGTCGCAGACGTAATCGATTTTCAGGAATCCGGTTTCGGGCTTTCCCTCCCCCACGAGGACCGTGCGGTTGTCGGTCCAGCTCGAATAGATGGCTGTCCGGCAGGCTGTGGGCTGCTCCTTGGCGATGCGGAAGATCGTCCAGTAGTTGTAGTTGGGCTTGAGTTTGGAGTTTCCGCCGACGTTGTGCTTGTTCATCCAGGTGGCCGTGAGGAGGTTTGTGTAGCCGACGGCCGAGATGGTCGGGGTCTGCGAATAGCCGCCGATTTCACCTCCGGTGCAGGCGCGGGCGTAGGCGCCGCGTGCGGCGATGTCATGGATGGCGGGCGGTTCCAGGCGTTCGATCATGTCCGCGGGGATGCCGTCGACGATGATGAAGAGTGCTTTTCGGGTTTGGGCGAGTGCGGTTCCGGCGGCCAGCAGGCAGCAAAGCGCGAGGAGTTTGCATTTCATGGCGGTGAGAGAGAGTTTGGAAGGGTTTTATTTGAGATTTTCAGCGATATATCTGTGGATGTAGTCGTTCAGTTCGGGGCTTTCGACGATGCGGATGTCGTCGAGCAGCCCGACGACGAACCTGGCGACTCCGGCCATTCCGGCGACCTCGGTGTCGAGCATCCAGCGCCCGCGTCCGAGTGCGCGGATGTCGCGTTCGGCCAGCGGGTACTCCTCGCACAGGAGGTTGTAGGCCAGCAGACCCAGCTCCAGGCGGATGCGGTGACGCTCGGCGCCGTGCATCCGGAAGACGTCGATAAATCCCTCCTCGTGTTCGGGGCCGTGCTCCCAGGGGTTTGCGGAGGGTTCGACGGAGCCGATCCGGGCGGTCTTGAAGAGCTTGTTCGAACGGCTTTCGAGGTCGTAGCACCAGACCTGCACGTAGTTGGTCGTGAAGGCGAAGGGCTCTACCCTGCGGTCGCGGACCTCGCCGCCGTGCCCCGACTGGTAGCCGTGGAGCGTGACCTGACGCTGCTCTTCGATGGCCTCGATCAGCTGCCGGATATTGGGGGCGTTCTTTCCGCGCACGACCGTATCGGCGAGCGAGCGGTTGTCGTAAACCGAGTAGAGTTTGCGTTTGAGGTTCTGCTTCAGGAGATTCGTGTCATCGATGTTCTCGATGGCGTTTTTGAGGATCACGGCCTCCTCCTCGGTGAAGTGGACGAGTTGCGAGATGTCGCGGAAATGGGGCGACTCCTTGTCGAGGCGGATGCAGTCGCCGGACTTCTTGATGACAAACCCTGCTTCGCGGAAGGTGTCGATGTACCGGTAGACGGTTCTCCGTGACATGTCGAGGCGTTCGGCCAGCTGGTCGACGTTGTAGGTGGTGTTGGCGGTGAGCAGCTTCATGAGCCGCAGCAGTCGTTCGAGTTTGGGTTGATCCATGGGACAGGCGGGGTTACTCCAGGAGTTGTGCGACCTTCTCGGCGAGGGATTCGCCGCGGAGGTTTTTGGCTACGATGCGTCCGTCATGGGCGTCGATCAGGAAGCAGGCCGGAATGCCATAGAGTGCATAGTCGTTCCAAGCCTCGGTTTCGCGCGGTGTGCGGTCGAATCCCTGATGCACCTGGGGCCATTTCATGTTGTAGGACTCGATGCATTCGCGCCACCGCTCGGGTGAGACGTCGAACGAGACGCCGAAGATCTCGAACCCCTTTGCGGCGTATTTCTTATGGAGTGCCGCGAGATTGGGAAACTCCTCTCGACAGGGGCTGCACCACAGGGCCCCGAAGTCGAGCAGCAGATAGCGGCATCCCGGGCGGTGAATCACCTCGTCGAGCGAGAGCGTGTCGCCCTCGGGCGTCTGTCCGGTGATGTTGACATAGGGCTTGCCGACGTCGGTGCGCATACGGTCGATACGAGAGCGCAGGTCGCGCATTGCGGGGTGGTATTGCATGGTTTCGGGCAGGGAGTCGAGAAGGGATGTGACCTCCTTGCCCGACAGCCAGAGAAGCGAGGCGTCGAGCAGTGAGATGGCCAGCACGTTGCGGTTTTCCAGCACAATGGCGCGCAGCAGGCTGTCGCGGGCTTCGGAGCGGTGTGACGGGCGGGCGTCAGCCTCGATTTCGGCCATCCGGCGTGGCAGGTCGTTATTGAGATCGTTCTGAGGTGTCCCTGCCAGCATGAAGATCCCTTCGGCCGGTTTTTCGACGACCAGATCGCCCGTTTCGAGGATGAAGTCCGAGGCGGAGATCTGTATGCCGTCGGCATCGCGACCCATATAGAGGTAAGCACTGACCGGATAGGGATAGCGCCCCTTCATTGTGAAGGAGTGGTTTTCGATTCGGGCTGAGTCGATAACCGTTTCGCGGCCTCCGGCATAGGAGAGGACATACATCCACTTCCCGTCGACGAACGATGGATCCTGCCCCTGAATGGTATAGGAGATCGAGGAGCCTGTGGCGCACCCGGCCATCAGCGCGGCCGATGCAAACACAAGGGTAAGAGTTTTCTTCATATGCTGTATTTTGAGGGGTAAAGATACGAAAAAGCCGTGACAAAAGATGTCACGGCCGTGTTTTTCACCCCCCCCCTCCTGCTGTCGGGCTATTGGGCGAGGACCCTCTTTTCGATCTCCTCGACCTGGCGGCGGAATGCCTTGTCGGTCTCCAGCAGGTTCGAGACGGCCTTGCAGGAGTGGAGCACCGTGGCGTGGTTGCGGCCTCCGATGGCGGCCCCGATGGTCGTCAGGGGCGCCTTGGTGTGCTGCTTGGCCAGATACATGGCGATCTGCCGGGCCTGAGCGATTTCGCGGGTTCGCTCCGTGGAGTTGAAGCGTTCGAAGTCGAGCCCGAGGTACTCGCAGACCACCTGGATGATGTGGTCGATGGTGATCTCCTTCTGGTTGATCTTGACGTAGACCTTGAGGATCTCCTTGGCGAGCGACGTGGTGATCTTTCGTCCGAGGAACGAGGCGTTTGCCACGAGCGACGACAGGGCGCCTTCGATTTCGCGGACGTTGGCCGAGATGTTGTCGGCGAGGTAGTTCACGACATCGTCGGAGATCTGTGCGCCGAGCTTCTGGGCCTTTGCGCGGATGATCTTGAGTTTGGTGTCGTAGTCGGGCGTATTGAGCTGCGCGGACAACCCCCACTTGAAACGGGTCAACAGCCGCTGTTCGATATCCTTCAGCTCGACGGGCGGTTTGTCGGAGGTCAGGATGAGCTGTTTTCCGGCCAGTTGCAGGTGGTTGAAGATATTGAAGAAAGCGTTCTGGGTGCCGGTTTTTCCGGTGAGTTCCTGAATGTCGTCGATGATCAGGACGTCGATCATCTGGTAGAAGTGGATGAAATCGGGGATTTCACCGTTCTTGTAGGCGGTCTGGAACTGAGCCTGGAACTTGTTCATCGAGACGTAGAGGACCTGCAGTTCGGGGTGCCGTTCGCGGACCTCGTGACCGATGGACTGTACGATATGCGTTTTTCCGAGCCCCGAGTCCCCATATATATATAAGGGGTTGAAGGGGTTGTTTCCGGGGTTTACGGCGACGGACATGCCGGCCGACCGGGCCAGACGGTTGCATTCGCCCTCGATGAACGTAGCGAAGGTGAGGTTCGGATTCAGCTGGGGGTCGATGCTGATCTTCTTGAGCCCCGGGAAAACGAACGGATTTTTTATATTTGCGGTATCGGTCTGCGTGATGAAGCGCTTGATGGCTGTGGTATCGGCATCGGCGGCCACGGGGACGGTAGTTGCGGAGGCTCTGGGCACGGCATAGTGGAGCCGGGTCTGCTGTCCGTATAGTTGCGAGATGATGGGTTTGAGGAATGGGATATAGTTCTTCTCGATCTGTCGGACGTAGCTTTCGTTGGGGACCCTCAGACGCAGCGTCGTGCCGTCGAATTCGAGCGGCACGATGGGCTGGAACCACTTTTGGAACTCCTCTTCGGAGGTCCGGGCCTTGATCTGGTCCAGACAGTGTTGCCACATATCGCTATATGTCTGCGAGTTGTTTAACATGATGGAGGGTTACTCTGTTATGACGTGACAAAGTTGTGAATAATTTTGCAAAAAGATTTTCGAAATTGGGTTGCAAATCTCCTTTTTTTATATATAGAAAAACAACGGTTTTGGGAGGTCGAATTTTAACTTGTTGATATTGAATAATCGAATTTTATTTGTTATATTTGCATATAAAATTTTTGGGACGCTTGAATCCAATTATATAAATAAAACCAATAAAAACTATGGCAAACGAACTGGAACAACTGGTTTTGAAAAAGGCCCAGACGTGGCTTGACGGACATTACGACGAGGAGACGAAGAAACAGGTCAAGTATTTGATTGACAATGATATGAAGGAGCTTGTCGAGAGCTTCTACAAGGATTTGGAATTCGGGACGGGCGGTCTTCGCGGCATCATGGGCGTAGGTTCGAACCGCATGAACGTCTATACGGTAGGTACGGCTACGCAGGGTCTTGCGAACTACCTGAAGAAGAACTTTGCGGGCGAGCAGGTGCGCGTTGCCGTTGCACACGACAGCCGGAACAATTCGCGGATGTTCGCCGAGCGCGTGGCCGACATTTTCGCCTCGAACGGCTTTTCGGTTTACCTCTTCGACGCGCTGCGTCCGACCCCGGAGCTGAGCTTTGCGATCCGCGAGCTGAAATGCCACTCGGGCGTGGTGGTTACGGCATCGCACAACCCCAAGGAGTACAACGGTTACAAGGCTTACTGGACGGACGGTGCTCAGGTGACGGCCCCGCACGACAAGAACATCATCGCCGAGGTGGAGAAGATCACCGACGTGGACATGGTGCTCACGGGCCAGCATCCTGAAAACATCACGATCCTGGACGAGAAGTTCGACGAGATCTACCTGAACCGGATCCACGAGTTGTCGCTCGCGCCGGAGAGCGTGGCGAAGTACCACGACATGAAGATCGTCTACTCGCCGATGCACGGAGCGGGTGTGCGCCTGGTTCCGGCGTCGCTGAAGAAGTTCGGCTTCACGAACGTCATTATGGTCAAGGAGCAGTCGGTTGTCGACGGCAACTTCCCGACGGTGGAGTCCCCGAACCCGGAGGAGCGGAAGACGATGTCGATGGCCATCGACCTGGCCGCCAAGGAGGGAGCCGACCTGGTGCTGGCCACGGACCCCGACTCGGACCGTATCGGCGTGGCGCTGCGCAACAAGAAGGGCGAGTACGTGCTTCTGAACGGCAACCAGACGCTGGTGCTGCTGATGAGTTACCAGCTGACGCGCTGGGCCGAGCGTGGGCTTCTGGACGGCAACCAGTACGTGGTGAAGACGATCGTGACGTCGCAGATGGCCAACGCCGTTGCGGAGCACTTCGGCGTGAAGTGCTACGACTGCCTGACGGGCTTCAAGTACATTGCGAAGATCATCCGCGAGAACGAGGGCAAGACGAAGTACATCGGCGGCGGCGAGGAGTCGTTCGGTTATCTGGGCGGCGACTACGTGCGTGACAAGGATGCGGTTTCGGCGTGCTCGCTGGCTGCGGAGGCTGCGGCGTGGGCGCGTGACACGATGGGTCTGACGCTCTACGAGTGGTTGCAGGAGCTCTACGTGAAGTACGGCTTCTACCGTGAGGGGCTTGTTTCTGTTGTCCGCAAGGGCAAGGAGGGCGCCGAGCAGATCCAGCAGATGATGGTGGATTTCCGTTCGAATCCGCCGAAGACGATCCTGGGTTCTCCGGTAGTGAAGATCAACGATTTCCTCACGTCGGAGGCTACGGACGTGAAGACGGGTGCAAAGACCCCGATCGCCGAGGAGAAGAGCAACGTACTCCAGTGGTTCACGGAGGACGGGACGAAGGTTTCGGTGCGTCCTTCGGGTACGGAGCCGAAGATCAAGTTCTACTTCGGGGTGAAGGCGACGCTGCCGTCGGTTGCGGATTACGACAAGGTGCTGGCCGAGCTGGATGCCAAGATCGAGGGTATCAAGCAGGACCTGAAACTGGTATAGTCGGCTGATTTGCCGATGCAGGAAGAGGGGTTTTCCGTCAGGGGAACCCCCTCTTTTTTTCTGGCTTTCCGTGTTGTCCGCCGTTGGGTTTTGGTGCTTTTTTGTTCGCCCCGGTCTCTTAGACCGGTCATTCCCGCGAAGGCGGGAATCCAGAATCATCGAGGCGCGGAACCGGGTCAGAAACCCGGGATGGTTCTTCCGCCCATAGAACCGGTTTCTTAAACCGGTACCTTTTGCCATCAAAAGGTACAAAAATCTGCAACCGGAACGGTTGCCCTTAAGGTGCTTTTTGCCGACCCCCAAAGCCCCTTCAGTCGTTGAGTTTTGGATTGTGGAGATGGCGCTCCTTGTCGCGGGAGGTCTTCTTGGCGAAGTTGGCCTCGACGGCAGCGGTGAGATCGACGCCGGTCTGGTTGGCCAGACAGACCAATACCCACAGGACGTCAGCCATTTCGTCGGCAAGGTTGGCTTTCTCACCGGCCTTGAACGACTGGTCGCCGTAGGTGCGGGCCATGACGCGGGCCAACTCCCCCACCTCTTCCGTGAGACAGGCCATGTTGGTCAGTTCCGAGAAGTAGCGCACGCCGTACTGTTTGATCCAGGCGTCTACCCTTTCCTGCAATTCATTGATTTCCATTGTGAAATGTGTTTTGACGTTTGTTGCCTGCTCTCCGGTCCTCTTTTAATTTTCAATTTTCAATTTTCAATTCTCAATTGCTTTTGACCCGGATGAGGTTCAGCCCGTCGCGCAGGGGGACGATGACGTTCTCCACGCGGGGGTCTTCGACGACCATGCGGTTGAACTCCAGCAACGCCTGCGTGTGACGGTCGCCGTGGGCCACGGGCTGCACGACCTTTCCCGACCAGAGGATGTTGTCGGCAATGAGCACCGAGCCGTCGTGTACGAGCGCTTTGCCGCCGTTGTCGCCCATCAGCATCCGGTAGTAATCGGGGTATTCGCGCTTGTCGCCGTCGATGAACACGAGGTCGTAGACCTCGCCGAGGCGGGGTGCGATGTCGAGTGCCGAGCCGATGTGGAAGCGGATTTTGCGGCCGTGGGGCGAACGGTCGAACCACGACTGGGTGAACTCCTCCAGCTCGTCGTCGACCTCAATGGTGTCCAACCGGGCCTCGTCATCGAGCCCTGCGGCCATCGAGAGGGCCGAATAGCCCGTAAAGGTTCCGATCTCCAATACCCGCCGGGGTCGGATCATGCGGACGAACATTTCGAGCATCCGTCCCTGAATGTGGCCCGACAACATGCGGGGCGCCACGGCGCGGAGGTTGGTTTCGCGGTCCAGCTCGTGCAAGAGCTCCTCTTCGGGCGCCGAATGTTCGTGTACGTATCGTTCGAGTGCGTCCATGCGGTCTATTTGTAGATGAGGCGCGACATCCCCGAAAAGACCTCCTCGGCGACTTCGGTGAGTTGTGCGGCGGTCAGTTCGCGGACTTTGGCGTAGACCTGCTCCATGGTGTCGATTTCGTCGTGGGTCAGCAGGCTCTTCCCGGCGCTGAGCATGTAGCTTTCGTTGCTTTCGCTCGAAATGGCCAGCTGGGCGATGAACTGCTTCTTGGCCATCGAGAGCTGGCGGCTGGTGAGGGGTTGGGTCCGCAGCCTCCGCAACTGCCCTTCGATCAATTCGATGCACTGCTCGGCATTGCCGTGTTCGGAACTGAAGTAGATCGCCACGATGCCCGTATCGCCATAGGGGGTGTAGGAGGATTCGATGTTGTACGACAGTCCGTGTTTTTCGCGCACGACGACGTTCAGCAGCGAGTTGGCCGACGGTCCCCCGAGGATATTGACCACGAGGGCGAGGGGCAGGCGGCGCTCTTCGGCGATTCCGTAGGCGCGGTTTCCGATGATGCAGTGGGTCTGGTGGGTGTGCTTCACGACGCTCTTTTCGAACGCCGTGCAGGGTCCCGGCACTACCCTTTCGCTGCGGCATACGGTGGCGGTCTGTTCGCCGAAGTAACGTGCCGCGACGGCCTCGGCCACCCGGGGCGAGAAGTTTCCGATCGAGGAGAAGACCATGCGGTCGGTGGTGTGCATCCGCCGGGTGAAGGCGCGGATGGCCTCGCCGTTGTAGCGGGCGAGAGCGGCCTTGCGGCCGAGGATGTTGTGACCCAGCTGCGAGCCCTCGAACAGCAGGTCCTCGAAGGTGTCGTAAATCAGGTCGGCGGGCGAATCCTTGTAGGTGTTGATTTCGTCGACGATGACCTCCTTTTCGCGTTCGAGTTCGCGGTCGGGGAAGGTCGAATGGAAGGCGATGTCGGCAATCAGCTCGGCGGCCTTCGCAAAGTCGCCGCGGAGGGTCGTGGCGTGAATCGTGGTGTCCTCCTTGGTGGTGAATGCGTTGAGTTCGCCGCCGAGGTTTTCGAGGCGGCAGTTGACCTGCCAGGCGCGGCGTCGTTCGGTGCCCTTGAAGAAGGCGTGTTCGGTGAAGTGGGCCAGCCCGTACTCCGCGGGGAGTTCGTCGCGGCTTCCGGCGCCGATGACCAGCGCACAGTGGGCCACCGATCCGCGCACCTGACGGTGAATGCCGCGGATTCCGTTGGGAAGTTGATAGGTATGGAATTCCATCATGCGTTTCAGCTTTGGGATGAACCCTCCGGGCGGGTTCAGTGTTTGGTGTGGCGGCGGAGGAAGTCGCCGGTGTGGCTTTCGGGGCAGCGCTCCAGATCGCGGGGCGTACCTTCGAAGACGACCCGTCCACCCTCCTCACCGGCTTCGGGTCCGAGGTCCACGACCCAGTCGGCGCACTTGATGATGTCCATGTTGTGTTCGACGACGACGATCGTGTGTCCGCGTTCGATCAGGGCGTTGAATGCGGCGAGGAGCTTCGAGATGTCGTGGAAGTGAAGCCCGGTGGTAGGTTCGTCGAAGATGAACATCACGCCTCCCTGCGCGGCATCCTTCGTGAGGAACGAGGCGAGTTTCACGCGCTGGCTCTCGCCGCCGGAGAGGGTCGAGGAGGACTGTCCGAGCTTGATGTACCCGAGTCCGACATCCTGCAGGGGCTGGAGTCGTTCGATGATCCGGCGGCAGGTGGCGTTGCGGAGATCCTCGCCGAAGAAGTCGATGGCCTCGTCGATGGTCATCTCCAGGACGTCGTAGATCGACCGGCCGCGGTACTTGACTTCGAGGATTTCGTCGCGGAAACGTTTTCCTCCGCAGGCTTCGCAGACTAGTTCGACATCGGCCATGAACTGCATCGAGACCTTGATGACGCCTTCGCCCTGACACTCTTCGCAGCGGCCTCCGGCGATATTGAACGAGAAGGCCGATGCTCCGAGACCGTTGTGCTGGGCATAGGGCTGGTCGGCGAAGAGTTTCCGGATTTCGTCGTAGGCCTTGATGTAGGTGACGGGGTTCGATCGGGAGGACTTTCCGATGGGGTTCTGGTCGACCATCTCGACCGACTTGAGGAGCTGTAAGTCGCCCTCCAGACCGTCGAAATCGCCGGGTTTCAGCCCCGTATCGTAGAGCATCCGCCGCAGGGCGGGATAGAGGATTCCCTTGGCGAGGGATGATTTTCCCGAGCCGCTGACTCCGGTGATGCAGGTCATCACGCCGAGGGGGATCCGCACGTCGATGTTGCGGAGGTTGTTTTCGCGGGCGCCGCGGATCCGGATCGAGCGGCTCCAGCCGCGGACGCTTGTCGGGACGGCGATTTCGCGGCGTCCGGTGAGGTAGTCTGCCGTGAGGCTGCGGTCGCACTTCAGCAACCCGTCGAGCGTGCCGTTGAAGACCACTTCGCCGCCGTTGTACCCGGCTTTGGGACCGATGTCGACGATCCAGTCGGCGGCGCGGATCACCTCCTCCTCGTGTTCGACGACGATCACCGTGTTTCCCAGGTCGCGCAGCTGTTTCAGGACGCCGATCAGGCGGTTCGTATCGCGGGGATGGAGTCCGATCGAGGGTTCGTCGAGGATGTAGAGCGAACCGGTGAGGTTGCTTCCGAGCGATGTGGAGAGGTTGATGCGCTGGCTTTCGCCTCCGGAGAGGGCCGACGAGAGGCGGTCGAGGGTCAGATATCCCAGTCCCACGTCCGCGAGGTACTGCAGGCGGTTGCGGATCTCGACGAGGATGCGGGCTGCGGCCTTCGCGTCGTGTTCGTCGAGCTGCAGGGCGGCGAAGAAGGCGATCAGTTCGTCGACGGGCATCCGGACCAGGTCTGCGATCGTGCGTCCTCCGACCTGCACGTAGAGGGCTTCGCGGCGGAGGCGCGAACCGCCGCATTCGGGGCAGACGGTCTTACCCGTGTAGCGGGCCTTCATCACGCGGAACTGAATCTTCCGCCGTTCGGAATCGATGTACTGGAAGAACTCGTCGAGACCGTGGAAATACTGGTTTCCGCGCCAGAGCAGCCGCTTCTGGGCGGGCGTCAGTTCGTAGAAGGGGGTGTGGATCGGGAAGTCGAACTTTGCGGCGTTGTCGACGAGCTGCTGCTTCCAGCGTCGCATGGTCTCGCCGCGCCAGCAGGCGATGGCATCCTCGTAGATGGTTTTGCTCTTGTCGGGGATGACGAGATCCTCGTCAATGCCGATGACCTTCCCGTAGCCTTCGCAGCGGGGGCAGGCGCCGAGGGGGTTGTTGAAGCTGAAGAGGTGTTCGGTCGGGGGTTCGAACTCGATTCCGTCGGCCTCGAAGCGCGACGAGAACGAGCGCAGCCCGTCGTCGGTGACGGTTTCGCAGACGCCTCCGCCGTAGGAGAAGGCGCGGGCCACCGAATCGCGGATGCGGGTCGGGGTCTCCTCGTCGTCGTTCACGCGCAGGCGGTCGACGACGATGCGCAGGTCGTCGGCCTTCGTATCGGGCCCGATCCCGGGCAGGACATCCTCGATGAGACGGACTTGTCCGTCGATGTAGAGGCGCATGAATCCGTCCGAGAGCAGCAGCGTCAGTTTCTCGATGATCCCCTGCCCTTCGGCGAGCACCAGCGGCGCCGCGATGACCACGCGCTGTCCTTCGTGAGCCAGGAGGTATTCGGCGACGTCGTCCGTCGAGTAGCAGCGGACCTCTTCGCCCGAGACGGGCGAGAAGGTGTGGCCCACGCGGGCGAAGAGGAGTTTCAGGTAGTCGTAGATTTCGGTGGTCGTGCCGACGGTCGAGCGGGGGTTGCGGGTGTTGACCTTCTGTTCGATGGCGATGGCCGGGGCGATTCCCTCGATGATGTCGACATCGGGTTTGTTGATCTTGCCGAGGAACTGCCGGGCATAGGCCGAGAGGCTTTCGACATAGCGTCGCTGCCCTTCGGCGAAGATGGTGTCGAAGGCGAGGGTCGACTTTCCGGAACCCGACAGTCCGGTGATGACGACCAGTTTTTCGTGGGGGATCTCCAACTCGATGTTGCGGAGGTTGTGGACCCTCGCCCCCTTGATGTATATGCAGTTTTCGTGTTTTTCCATATCCGTAAGGTCCGCGTTTTGCGGACCTGTTCTGCTGTTCGTTTGTTTCTGTTTCCGGCGGGTGCTTGCGGTTCGACTGCTCTCCTCCGGTCCGCCCTCTCTTCTGCGGTTCGACTGCTCTCCTGCGGCCCTACCTCTCTCCTGCGGCCCTACCTCTCTCCTGCGGCCCGCCCTCTCTTCTGCGGCCCGCCCTCTCTTCTGCGGCCCTACCTCTCTCCTGCGGCCCTACCTCTCTCCTCCGGCCCGCCCTCTCTTCTGCGGCCCTACCTCTTTTCTCCGGTCCTTCTCTCTCTGTCTTACCCTCTTCTGTCCACCCTCTCTACTACCCTTCTCTCTTCCGTCTTATCTTCTCCGGCCCGCTCTCTCTTCTCCGGCCCGCTCTCTCTTCTCCGGCCCTTTTCTCGCCTCCGGTCCTTCTCCCTCCTCTTGCCATTCTCTCCCCCCCCCTTCTTCCGGCCCTTCTCTCCACCGGCCCCCCGGTTACTCGCGGAGGGAGCCACCGACCTTGCGGAGGCGCTCTTCGAGCAGGTCGGCGCGGCTTTCGCGGATCGTGAGCCGCAGGGTGCAGAGGTTGTCGAAAGTCTGCTCCTCGATCCGGGGCTGCAACTCCTTGACCACGCGCATGATATCGTTCATCGCCACATAGGGGAAATCGACGGTGACGATCCGGTCGACGGTCCGCTCGACGATCTGCGCAGCTTCGATGGCTGCGGCGGCCGACTCCTTGTAGGCGGCGATCAGCCCCGGGACCCCGAGTTTCGTGCCGCCGAAGTAGCGGACCACGACGACGAGACAGTCCGTCAATTCGTTCGAGAGCAGTTGCCCGAGAATGGGTTTTCCGGCGGTTCCCGAGGGTTCTCCGTCGTCATTGGCGCGGAATGCCTCGCCGCGAGGTCCGAGCCGCCAGGCGTAACAGTGGTGCGTGGCGTCGAAGAACCGCTTGCGCAGGGCCTCCAGGTGTTCGCGGATCTCCTCCTCCGTGCGGACGGGATAGATCCAGGCGAGGAATTTGCTGCTGCGTTCGCGGCAGGCGGCTTCGGCGGGCGCCGCCACGGTCCGGTAGAGGTCGTCGGGCTGCATGTCCTACCGCACTTTCCGGAAGAGGCGCTCCCAGCGGATGTTCGAGGGGAACTTCTTGTTGGCGTCGAGCGAGAGCCAGACGAACGAGGCCTTTCCGACGATGTGGTCCTCGGGGACATAGCCCCAGAATCGCGAATCGGCCGAATTGTGGCGGTTGTCGCCCATCATCCAGTAGTAGTCCATGGCGAAGGTGTACTGCGAGGCGGGCGCTCCGTCGATGAAGATCACGCCGTCGCGCACGTCGAGTTCATGCCCTTCGTACGCCTCGATGATCCGGCGGAAGAGCGGCAGGTTGTCGGGCGTGAGCTCGACCGTTGCGCCCTTCTTCGGGATCCAGATCGGGCCGTAGTTGTCCTGGCTCCAGCGGGCCTCGTCCCACTGGGGGAATACGTCGGTCGAGGGGGTGTAGATGTAGGGGCGGATCGAGATGACGTTGTTCAGGTTCCTGATCTTCTCGGCGGTCTCTTGGGTGAGGGCCATGTAGTAGGCGGCTCCGTTTCCGCTGTATTCGGTGATTCCGAGGTTGTCGAGGGCGTATTGCGTGAAGGGCGCGTTTGTCTGCACGATGTAGGAGCTCTGCAGCCCGGGGATCGGCTCCTGGGGTTCTCCATTTACAAAGACCTGTCCGTCCCGGATCACGAGCGAGTCGCCGGGCAGGGCGACGCAGCGCTTGATGTAGTTTTCGCGTTTGTCCACGGGCCGGCTGATGACCGTGTACTTCTCGTTGAGGCGTTTGCGCCCCTCCTCCTTTCCGAACGACTCCTCGAAACCGCGCAGCACGTCGTAATAGGTGACCGACTGGTTTTCCAGGAGCACGGTGTCACCGGCCGGGAAGTTGAAGACCACGACGTCGTTTCGGCGGATGGGTTTGAGCCCCTTGAGCCGGTGGTATGGCCACTTGATCGCCTCGGAGAATGATTTTTTGGTCTGCGAGAAGGGCATCGTGTGGTGGACGAAGGGGAACGAGAGGGGTGTGTTGGGCATCTGGGGTCCGTATGATACCTTGCTGACGTAGAGGTAGTCGCCGACGAGCAGCGACTTCTCCATCGACGAGGTGGGGATCACGTACATCTGGAAGATGAAGATGTGGACCAGCGTAGCGACGACCGTTGCGAAGATGATGGCGTTGACCCACTCGTAAACGGTCTTGTAGAGTTTGTTTCGTTTGCAGAGTTCGGTATTTCGGTGCCAGACGTAGCGGTAGAAGAGTTTCGAGATGTAGAGGTCGTAGATGATCGGGAGTCCGAGGAGCATCCAGAGGTTCCCGGTCCAGACGACGAACCAGAGTGTATAGAGCAGGGCGGCGAGGGTAAAACCGACCCATTTGTTTTTGAAGAAATCCTTTATTTTTTGCATGTTGCGACTGTTGTTTCAACTATTTCAGCAGGTCTTCCATGCCGAATACGCCCTGTTTTCCGCAGAGGAATTCGGCTGCCACGACGGCCCCCTGCGCCAGCGTGCGGCGGTTCTTGATTTCGTGGCGGAGTTCGAGGATGTCGTCTTCGGACTCGTAGGTTACGGTGTGAATACCCGGGACCATGCCCTCGCGCACCGAACGGATCTCGATTCGGTCGGCGGGGGTCTCCTCGCTGCGTTCCACGCGGTTTGCGGCGTGTTCGATGCCGGGCGCGAAGTTCACCCACCCGGTTTTTCCGGGGAGGTTTTCGAGGATTCCTTCGGCCAGGGTGATGGCCGTACCGCTCGGGGCATCCTTCTTCTGGGTGTGGTGGACCTCCTCGATGCGGACCTCGTAACCGCCCCCGAGGCGTCCGACCAGCGCGGCGAGCTGGCGGTTGAGGCGGAACAGGAGGTTGACGCCCAGGCAGTAGTTCGAGGCGTAGAACATCGCTCCGCCGCGCTGGCGGCACAACTCCTGCAGTTCGGCCAGGCGGTCTGTCCAGCCGGTTGTTCCGCTGACGACGGCCACGCCGCACTCCAGACAGGTGCGGATGTTGCCGTAAGCCGTGGCGGGCGTGGTGAATTCGATAGCCACGTCGATGCCCTTGAGGTGTTCGGCATCGAGGTCGCGGGCATTGTCGAGGTCGATGATGAGGGCGGTTTCGTGTCCCCGTTCGGCGAGGATCCGTTCGATTTCGCGGCCCATCTTGCCGTATCCGATAATTGCAGCCTTCATGTCGTAGTGTGGTTCGAAAATTCGGTTCTGGCAAAGATACGAATAAATTCGGAAACTAAACGCAGCGATCCCGGTTTATCGTATGTGCGAAATGCGTATCTTTGTCCTCAAAAAGAACTTGTCCATGCGATATTTTCTGGAACTCCGCTATCTGGGAGCGGCCTATTGCGGTTGGCAGCGGCAGCCCGACCAGCCGTCGGTGCAGCAGACGCTCGAACGGGCCCTGACGACGCTTCTTCGCGAACCGATTGAGGTGACCGGAGCGGGCCGCACCGATACGGGGGTGAATGCCTCGTACTACGTGGCGCATTTCGACTGTTCGGCCCCGGTTTCGGACCCGGCGCAGACCGTCTACAAACTGAATTTCCTGCTTCCGGAGGATATTTCCGTGGAGGGGTTGACGGCGGTTGCGGACGATGCGCACGCGCGGTTCCACGCCCGGGAGCGCGAGTACCGCTACTATATCGAGCCGCACAAGAATCCCTTTACGCGCCGCCTGACGTGGCAGTATTACGTGCCGCTGGACGTCGGGCGGATGAACCGTGCGGCGGCCCTGCTGCCGGAGTACGAGGATTTCACGTCGTTTGCCAAACTCAACTCGAACAACAAGACCAACATCTGTCATGTGATGCGGGCGGAGTGGACAGTTCTGGCGGACGGGCGTCTGTGTTTTACGATCCGTGCGGACCGTTTTCTGCGGAACATGGTCCGGGCGCTTGTGGGGACGCTGGTCGATGTGGGCCGGGGGCGCTATACGCCGGAGGATTTCCGGGCGATCGTCGAGAGCCGGGATCTGTCGCGTTCGAGTGCCGGGGCCCCGGCGCAGGGGCTCTTTTTGAGTGATGTCCGCTACCCTGCCGGGATCTTCGAACGGAACCGTTCCCGAACCTCGGAGACCGGGAACTGAAATGGCAGACGGACCGCTTCGAAGCGGTCCGTCCGTTTTCCGTGCCGGGCTCCTATCGTACCCGGAGGGTGCGTCCGATGCGCAGGATGGTTGTCGACTTGATGCCGTTCAGGCGGCAGATGTTCGTCACGGTCGTGCCGTATTTGCGGGCGATGGCTCCCAGCGTGTCGCCCGAGCGGATCTTGTGGTAACGCATGGCGGCCTTTTCGGCAGCTTCCTTCTTGTCCTGCTCTTCGTTGGCGATCTCATCCTCGAAATCCTGCCCGGCATGGGAGTAGATGCTGAAGAAAGACTTTTTCAGCAGGAAGGTTTCGCGGCACAGGATGCCGTTCTTGAAGTCGATCAGCCGTTCGGGGTCGAACGCCTGCCCGTAGTAGCGGGTTTCGAAATGGAGGTGGGGACCCGTCGAGCGCCCTGTCGAGCCGCCGAGTCCGATGATGTGCCCGGCCTCGACCCACGTTCCGGGTTCGACGAGCCGCTCCGAGAGGTGGCCGTAATAGGTTTCCAGTCCGTTGTCGTGTCGGATGATGACCAGATTGCCGTATCCGCGGACATACTTCGAGATGCGCACGCGGCCGCAGAACGTGGCGTAGATCGAATCGCCCATTTTGAGCGGGAGGTCGACGCCCTGATGGCGGCGTCCGCGGCGGGGCCCGTACTTGCCGCGGGGGTTCACGGCACCCTTGTAGGGATAGTGGTAGCTTTTCGTCGAGTCGATCAGGTCGATCACGACCGACTGGGGCATCGACGACATGTCGACCTCCTGATACGGGAAGAGCGACGTCGTATCCCAGTATTTTTCGAAGATCGTGCTGTCCTTGGCCACGGCGCGGTTGCGGACATACTTCCAGGTATTGTTGGCGTAGAGGATGACGTGCAGGGCGTCATTTCCCGAATCGAGCGTGTCGAGGACCGTCAGTCCGTGGGTGTCGAACGTCGATTCGATCTGCTTGCGCTGCAGCCGGAACTGCAGGTCGGCGATGGAGTCTGCGGCGGCCTGTTCGGGGTCGACGGGTTTGGCCTCGGCCTCCCGGACGCTCCGGGATCGGTTTTCCAGGCGGGCCTCCATCCTGTCGAGGAGGTTTTGCAGCGAGTCGATGGCGGTGTTCTGGAGTCCGGAGAGGCGGCGCAGCGAGTCGGCTTCGGCCATCGCCTCGACGGCCTGCTCCTGGAGTCGGGCCCGCGAGGGCCGGGCCGCCCGGGCTTCGGCAGCAACAGCGGCCGCGAGCAGGGCGAGGGTCAGTACGTATTTTTTCATCTTCGATCGGTATCTTTATTACGGGTGTTAGTTCGGGTTACTGTTTGATCAGCTCCTCGGCGGCTTCAAGGGCCTTGTAGAACTCCTCGCCGAAGCGGCGGATGATCGGTTCGCGCAGGGCCTTGTAGACCGGGATTCCCAGCTTCGCGCCGCACCGTCGGGCCGGGGCGCAGACCGACCAGCGGTGGTAGTTGAGGCCCACGGTTCCGTTCGAGAAGCGCATCACGCGGATCGGATAGAGGTGGCATGAAATCGGCTTGCGGAAGGAGGTTTTGCCCTCCATCCAGGCCTTTTCGATGGCGCAGAGCGTCACGCCGTTTTCCTGATAGGTGTAGGCGCATTCGGCCTCGTTGACGAGCGGCGTTGTGAGGTCGCCCTCCTCGTCCACGACCATGAAACCCTGCCGTTCGACGGCCTCGATGCCTTCGCCGGTCATGTAGGGGCGGTAATTCGGGTATTCGCGTGCGAGGATCTCCACTTCGTCGGCTTCGAGCGGCGCTCCGGCGTTGCCCTCCACGCAGCAGATGCCCTTGCACTGCGCCAGATCGCAGGCGAAGCATTCGCGCAGCAGGTCGGCGCTTACGATTTTGTCGTCGATTTCGATCATTTGCGGCAGGTGTCGGCGATAATCAGGTCATACAACTCGCCGAGCGAGAGCCCCATTGCGCGGGCCTGCTTCGGAACGATGCTCCCGGCACTCATCCCCGGGATCGAGTTCAGCTCGATGAAATAGGGTTTTCCTTCGGGCGTCACGATGAAGTCGACCCTGACGACGCCCGAGCAGCGGCACGCCCGGTAAGCCTCGCGGGTCATGCGGTTCAACTCCCGGCGCACCTCGTCGGGGATCTGTGCCGGGGTGATCTCCTCGGAGCGTCCGGCGGTGTACTTGGCCTCGTAGTCGAAGAAGTCGTTCTTGGGGACGATCTCCGTAATGGGGAAGATGTACTCCTTCTCGCGCGTGACGAGGATTCCGCATCCCATTTCGCGGCCCGTGATGCACTCCTCGATAAGGATTTCGTCACCCTGGGCGAAGGCCGCCTCAATGGCTGCCGGGAGCTCCTCGGCCGTGTGGACCTTCGTCACGCCGAACGACGAGCCGTTGGCATTGGGCTTCACGAAGAGCGGCAGGCCCAGCTCGGCGACGATCTCGGCCGTCTCCCACGCCTCGCCGCGGCGCAGGAAGCGTTCGCGGGCGAGGTTGACGCGCCCGGCCAGCGTGCGCTTGGTGGTGATCTTGTCGAACGTCACGACCGACGAGACCATCGAGCACGACGAATAGGGAACGCCCATCATGTCGAGATAGCCTTGCAGCCGTCCGTCCTCGCCCGGCGTGCCGTGGATGAGGATCAGCGCGTAGTCGAAGACCTTGTGTTCGCCGTCGATCGTGATCGAGAAGTCGTTCTTGTCGACCTGCCAGCGTCGGCCGTCGGGCGACGTGTGGTGCCAGTCGCGGTGGTGGAGGTCGATGACCGTGATGTCGTATTTCGCGTGATCGAGTGCCGCTTCGATCTGTGCGGCGCTCTGGAGGGCGATCTCCCGCTCGGGAGAGTCGCCGCCCGCCAGAAGGGCGATCTTCAGTCGTGTCATGTTCAGGGGTTGTATATGTCTTTGTATCGGAATTCCAGAATCTCCTGCACCATCTGTGCGAACTGCCGGGCTTCGACGTGCGCCGCATCGATGCGCAGCACGGCGTTGAAGTCGTTCAGGGCCGGGCCCCACTCGCCCATGCGGTAGTGGAGTTTTCCGCGTTCGAGCAGCAGTTCCACGTCCCCGGGACGTTCCGTAATCCGGGCCGTGAGGGCAGCGATGCGGGTTGCGGGGCTCCAGAGCCCCTTTTTGCGGATGTAGTCGAGGACCCCGGGGTCGAGCATCGTCGAGACATCCTCGCCGCGGGTGATCCGCTCGCGGACGTCGGTGGCGGCGAACTCCTGCAGCGGAGCGCCGTCGAGCACCGTGATACGTCCCTCGAACCCGCCGGTTGCCTGCCCGCGCCGGGGATAGACGTAAATGGGATATTCGAGCACCTTTTCGTACTCCTTCCAGCCTTTGAGTCCGGCGATCTGGTCGCCGCCCATCAGCACCGAAAACGCCATCTCCGACCCGAAGTTTTCCTGCAGGTAACGAAGGGTATCTATTGTGTATGAAGGTTTTGGCAGCAAAAACTCCACGACCGACGGTTTGATCCGACCGGGGTGTTTCGAGGCCCGGCAGGCGATCTCGGCCATCTCGAAGCGGTCGAGCTCCGGCGCCAGCTCCCCGGCCTCCTTGTAGGGGCTCTGCGGGGAGACGATCAGCGCCACCTCGTCGCACAGCCCCTGGTCGAGGACATACTCCGCCAGGGCGATGTGTCCCCTGTGGATCGGGTTGAACGACCCGAAATAGAGCATTTCGCGTTTCATGCGGCTACCGGGCGATGAACTGTTCGAGGATTTCACAGGCCCGGGCCACGGCGTCGTCCAGGCGGTCGTTGACCACCACCTGGTCGAATTCCGGGGCCTTCGTCAACTCGAATTCGGCTTTGGCCAGGCGCCGTTCGATCGCCTCCGGGGCGTCGGTGCCGCGTGCGATGAGGCGACGGCGCAGCTCCTCGACCGAGGGGGCCATGATGAAGATCGAGCAGGCCTCGTCACCGAAGATCCGCTTGAGGTTGATGCCCCCCAGGACATCGACGTCGAAGACGATCACGTGTCCCTTCGCCCAGATGCGCTCGACCTCGCTGCGCAG
Source organism: uncultured Alistipes sp. (assembly GCA_944321965.1). GTDB lineage: Bacteria > Bacteroidota > Bacteroidia > Bacteroidales > Rikenellaceae > Alistipes. Next base: position 15,531 of record CALUNH010000010.1, on the reverse strand, counting down.
CGTGCCGTAGCAGGTGCCCTTGTAGACCTCCTCCCACTCCACGAATCGCTCCTCGGCAACGGCCTGCGCAAACTCCTCCTGCGAGAGGAAATAGTAGTCCACGCCGTTGCGTTCGGCACCCCGCGGAGCGCGGCTCGTGGCCGATATGGAGAATTCCAACTGCGGATAACGCGCCAGCAACTCCTTGACGATGGTGGTTTTGCCCGATCCGCTCGGGGCCGAGAATATGATGACTTTTCCCATTTTTTCTTCGTGTCTTGTTTTTCGGAACCTGGACCGCGACGACGGGAGCATTTTGGAGCATTGCCCTTCCGATCCGGTCTTTGCCTCCTCCCGGCCCTTCTCCGGCCCTCCCCCGCTTCCCGGGCGGTCACAAAATGTTGAGTACCTGTTCCTTGATCTTCTCCAGTTCGTCCTTCATCTTGACGACGAGGATCTGGATGTTCGTTTCGTTGGCCTTCGAACCCATGGTGTTGATTTCGCGGCCCATCTCCTGGGCGATGAATCCCAGCTTGCGGCCCACGCCCTCCTCCTGGGCGGCCACTTCGCGGAAGTAGCGGCAGTGGTTCGTCAGGCGCACCTTCTCCTCGGTGATGTCCAGCTTTTCGAGGTAGAAGATCATCTCCTGCTCCAGCCGGTTGCGGTCGACCTCGACGGCCAGTTTCGAGAGGTTTTCCAGGATGCGCGCCTTGATGGTCTCCGTGCGGGCCTTTTCGTAGGGCTCGACCTCGTTTTTGTACTGTTCGATCAGGTCGACGCGGCGCAGCAGGTCGGCAATGAGCGTGGCCCCCTCCTGCGTGCGGAAGGCGTCGAGTTGCGCGGCGGCGGCCTCCGTGGCGGCCAGCAGCGCGGCGTGCTCCTCGTCGGAGATCGTCTCGGCCTCGGTGGCCACGACATCCGGCAGGCGCATCAGCGTCCGGGTGGCTGCGGCATCCCACTCCGGGGTGTCGGTCGTCAGACCTGCGGCCCGTGCCGCCTCGCGCAGCTGTCCGGCATAGGCGGCAAAGACTTCGCGGTTGATGTGCGCCGAGGTCTCCACGACCTGCGACTCCACGCTGACGAAAACATCGACCTTTCCGCGCTGGAGCAGGCGCGTCACCAGGTTGCGGATCTCGTATTCCGACTGCCGGTAGACGGCCGGGAGTCTCAGCGCGAGGTCCAGCTGCTTGGAGTTCAGCGATCGGATCTCCACGGTGATCTTCTTATTTCGGAGTGCGGCTTCTCCCTTCCCGAAGCCGGTCATGGACTTTATCATGGCATTGCATGGCTTGAATTCGGGAACAAAAGTAGTAAAAACAAATCAAAAAGGAGCCGATTATTGCCGGGGAGTGAAATTTATTTGGCGAAGATTGTGTTTATAAAATTTTTTTATTTACATTTGTGTTAGCAAACTAACAGATTGGGACCGGATATTCAAAATCACATAACAAATTACTATGAAAAAGCACAATTTCAATGCGGGACCGTCCATTCTGGCGGACGAAGTGATCGAAAATGCGGCCAAGGCCGTTCTCGACTTCAACGGATCGGGACTTTCGATTCTTTCGATTTCGCACCGTACGAAGGATTTCGATGCCGTGATGGAGGAGGCCGATGCGCTTTTCCGCGAGTTGCTCCACATCCCCGACAACTACAAGATCATCTATCTGGGCGGAGGTGCGAGTACCTATTTCTATGAGATTCCTGCGAACTTTCTGGGCAAGAAGGCCGGTTATGTGAATACGGGCGTCTGGTCGAAGAAGGCCATCAAGGAGGCGAAGCGTTACGGCGAGGTCGAGGTGCTGGCCTCGTCCGAGGACCGCAACTTCACCTACATTCCCAAGGGATTCGCCATTCCCGAGGATCTGGATTACCTGCATATCACCTCGAACAATACGATCTACGGTACGGAATACCACGAGGATCTGACCTCTCCGGTGCCGCTGATCGCCGACATGTCGTCGGACATTCTCTCGCGCCCGGTCGACGTGACGAAATACGCCATGATCTACGGCGGTGCGCAGAAGAACCTCGCCCCGGCGGGCGTTGCCTTCGGCATCATCCGCGAGGACATGCTCGACCGCATCGTGCGCGACCTGCCGACGATGATGTCCTACCGCACGCACGTCGAGAACAACTCGATGTTCAACACGCCTCCCGTCTTCCCGATCTACGTGCTCAAGGAGACGCTGCGCTGGCTGAAATCCATCGGCGGCGTGCCGGAGATCTACCGCCGCAACCGGGAGAAGGCCGCGCTGCTCTACGACGAGATCGACCGCAACCCGCTCTTCCGCGGTACGGCCGAGAAGGAGGACCGTTCGCTGATGAACATCTGCTTCGTCATGCAGGAGGGCTATGAGGAACTGGCTCCGGAATTCATGGAGTTTGCCAAGAGCCGCGACATCGTCGGCATCAAGGGCCACCGTCTGGTGGGCGGATTCCGCGCTTCGTGCTACAACGCCCTGCCGATCGAGAGCGTGCGCGTGCTGGTGGAGTGTATGCAGGAGTTCGCGGCCAAGCACGCCAAATAACCCGCTGCCATGCCGCTCGTTACGCGCGTCCCGACCGGTTACGACACCCTTACCGGTGAGGTGAAGGCCTGGGACATCCAAGAAATGTTGAATACGGAAATTTTGAAACCCATGAAGATTCTGGTAGCAACGGAGAAGCCTTTTGCCAGGAAGGCGGTCGACGGAATCCGCGAGATCGTCGAACAGGCCGGTTACGAACTGGCGCTCCTCGAAAAATACACCGACAAGGGCCAGCTGCTCGAAGCCGTGGCCGATGCCGACGGCATCATCATCCGCAGCGACAAGATTACCGCCGAGGTGATTGCCGCGGCGAAGAACCTCCGCATCGTGGTGCGGGCCGGCGCGGGCTACGACAACGTCGACCTGGCGGCCGCTACGGAGCGCGGCATCGTGGTGATGAACACCCCGGGTCAGAACTCCAACGCCGTGGCCGAACTGGCCGTGGCGATGATGATCTACATGTCGCGCAACTGCTTCACGCCCGGTACGGGCTCGGAGATCCAGGGCAAGACGCTCGGCATCCACGCCTACGGCAACGTCGGCAAGCTGGTCGGCCGCAAGGGCAAGGCCCTGGGCATGAACGTCATCGCCTACGATCCCTTCATCACGGACGGTGCGGTCTTCGTGGCCGACGGTGTGGAGCAGGTCGCGTCGGTCGAGGAACTTTACAAGCGTGCCGATTTCCTGTCGCTGCACATCCCCGCCACGCCGCAGACCGTCGGCTCGATCGGTTACGACCTGCTGATGTCGATGCCGAAGGGCGCCACGCTGGTCAACACCGCCCGCAAGGAGGTGATCGACGAGGCCGGACTGCTGCAGGCGCTGACCGAACGCGAGGACCTGAAGTACATCACCGATATAGCGGCCGGGAATCAGGCCGAGCTGGACGAGAAGTTCGGCAAACGGGTCTTCGCCACCCCGAAGAAGATGGGGGCCGAGACCGCCGAGGCGAACATCAATGCCGGTCTGGCGGCGGCCCGTCAGATCGTGGACTTCCTGAAGAACGGAAACCGGAAGTTCCAGGTCAACAAATAGAAGGGACCGAACAGGTGGAGAAGGTGGGTGCGACCGATGGACGGGCCCGCCTTTTTCCGCTTGAATATTCGACCGAATGATTGAACCAACCAAACAATAATCGAAAACAACCGAAAAACCATGGTACGAATCAAACCTTTCCGAGCGGTGCGTCCGCCGAAGGAGTACGCGGCCGAAGTGGCGTCGCGCCCCTACGATGTGCTGAACTCCGCCGAGGCGAAGGCCGAAGCTACGGAGCGTTCGCTGCTGCACATCATCAAACCCGAGATCGATTTCGAACCCATCGCCGACGAGCATTCGCAGGCCGTTTACGAGAAGGCGGTGGAGAACTTCCGCCGCTGGCAGCAGGAGGGGTGGCTGCAGCAGGACCCCGAGGAGTATTACTACATCTATGCGCAGACGATGGAGGGCCGCACGCAGTACGGTCTGGCCATGTGCTGCCATTTCGAGGATTACCTCTCGGGTGCGATCAAGAAGCACGAGCTGACACGCCCCGACAAGGAGGAGGACCGCATGATCCACGTGCGCAACCAGCAGGCCAATATCGAGCCGGTGTTCTTCGCCTACCCGGACAACGCCGAGATCGACGCCATCGTCAATGACATCGTGGCGAACAACGCCCCGGAGTACGACTTTACGGCGGCCGACGGCTTCGGGCACCGGCTGTGGGTGATCCGCGACCGGAAGACCAACGACCGCATCACGGAGATCTTTTCGGGAATTCCGGCGCTTTATGTGGCTGACGGTCACCATCGCACGGCTGCTGCTGCGCGGGTGGGCGCCGAGTGCAAGGCGAAGAACCCGAACCACACGGGCGAGGAGGAGTACTGCTACTTCCTGGCCGTGACGTTCCCGGCCAACCAGTTGCGGATCATCGACTACAACCGCGTGGTGAAGGACCTGAACGGCCTGACCCCGGCGGAGCTTGTCGAGCGGCTCAAGGAGTCGTTCGAGGTCGAGGACAAGGGGACCGAAGAGTACCGTCCGTCGGGCCTGCACAACTTCTCGATGTACCTCGAAGGCCACTGGTGGAGTCTGACGGCCAAGCCCGGGACCTACGACGACAACGACCCGATCGGGGTGCTGGATGTCACGGTGCTCTCGAACCTCGTGCTGAACAGGATCCTCGGCATCGAGGACCTGCGCACCTCGAAGCGTATCGATTTCGTGGGCGGTATCCGCGGGCTGGGCGAGCTGAAACGGCGTGTCGACAGCGGCGAGATGAAGGTGGCCTTTGCACTCTACCCCGTTTCGATGCAGCAGCTGATCAACATTGCCGATACGGGCAACATCATGCCTCCGAAGACGACGTGGTTCGAACCGAAACTGCGTTCGGGTGTGGTGATCCACTCCTTCGCCGGAGAGGAGTAGCCGATGATGGCGTGCGGAGGGTTCGGGATTCCGAACCCTCGCTTTTAGGATTTTGGGCCCTCCGCCGTTTTGGGGGATTCCGGGTCCTCCGCTTTTTTCAGACCCGGGCGTGGCGAATTCGGAGAAAATGGTTATCTTTGATCTTATAAACCCCAAAATCGCAGACCTATGAAGTGGTTTCTCCAATGTATCCGCAACTACGTGAATTTCTCGGGACGCGCCCGCCGGACGGAGTTCTGGTACTTCATCCTCTTCTCCATCCTGCTGATGATCGTGGCCATGGTGCTGGATGCGATTTGTTTCGGCCACCCCTACAAGTTGTTCTACTCGCTGGTGGCACTGTTTCTCTTCCTGCCGCAGCTCGCGGTGTCGGCGCGGCGGCTGCACGATACGGGCCGCAGTGCCAAATGGCTCCTCTGGAATTACCTCGCTCTGCTTGTGTGGATAATCGCGCTGGTCATTTCGGGGTTGTCGACCCTTACCGGAGAGACTGCCGCGGCGGTCGGTTTTCTCGTTGTGCTGTGTGTCGGCGGTTTGGGTTTCCTGGTTTGGGAGATCTTCTTTTTGGTATGGTTCTGCCTGCCCGGAACCCCCGGGGCGAACAAATACGGTCCCGATCCCAAACAGGACGAGAATGCGCAATCCGGAATACCCGGTGGGCCTGCAGCGCCCGGAAGATTCGGAGGGCCTGTCGCGCCCGGGAGCTTCGGGGAGACCGGAATGAACCCGAAATCCGAAATATCATCCGAAATACGCCGGAAGGTTGAGGCCCCCGAGAAGGCAGCGGCCCCTGAAAAGGCAGTCATGTCCGAAAAGGCTGCGACCCCCGAGAAGGCAGCGGCTTCCGAAAAGGCCCGGACGCTGGAGAAGGTCCGAAAAATCCGGAAGATCCGGAAAGGCGGAGCATCCGGGGAGTCCGAATCTTCCGGGGAACCCGAACCCCCCGGAAGTATGTCCCGCCCCGGTTCGGGCGGGAATTGAATACCGGACCGGAGGAAAACGAATCGGAGAGCCGTCAGAGCCCTCCGATTTTCTTTATGAACTCATGCAGAGAGCGGTGGGTCGGATGTGACGCACTGATCCTGCCCGTCGGTTACACATCCGGACGGAGGTAAAGCGGGGTGCGCGGTTACTCCCAGGCGGTAGTAACGGGTTCCGGCGGCGAGAACGGGTCCTGCGTGTCATGCCGCCACCGCGCTCCGCACCGGACAGGCCGGGGCAGGCGGGGCGAAAGTCCGGGAATACCCTACTTCTTGTTGATTTTGGCGTCGATGGCGTCGATGGCCGCAATCACGGCTCCGCGGAATCCCCGCTGTTCGAGTTCCCCGACCCCTACGATTGTCGTGCCGCCCGGCGAGCAGACCGCATCCTTCATCGCCCCCGGGTGCTGACCCGTTTTGAGTTGCAGCTTGCCCGTTCCGACGACCATCTGGCTCACCATCCGGTAGGCATCGGCCCGCGGAATACCGTGCTTCACGGCAGCATCGGCCAGCGCCTCGATGAACATTGCCACGAAGGCCGGGCTGCAGCCGCAGATCGTTCCGGCCATGCCCAGCAGCGGCGTGTCGACGGCCAGAACCAGTCCCACATGCGAGAAGAGCTCCTCCACGGTTTTCAGTTGCCCGTCGGAGAGCGAGTGGCGGCGTTCGAGGACGACGATGCCCTCGCAGACCGCAACCGGCGTATTGGGGCACGTGCTCAGGTGGGCCGTGCCGGGGGCGAGCATCCGCTCGTAGTCGTCGAACGTGACGCCCGCAGCTACCGAGACGACGATCTTCGACTTCAATGCCTCCCGAATCGGTTCGACGACCGTTCCGACCTGGTAGGGTTTCACGGCGATGACCACCACGTCGGCAAACGCGGCGACCTCGGCCGACGAATCGAAGGCCCGGAACCCGAAAGGTTCCGTATTGCGCTGGAGTTTGGCCCGGTCGCGGGCGCAGGCCCCGATGGCGTCGGCCTCGACCGCCCCGCCGCGCACCAGACCGCGGGCCAGGGCCTGGGCCATGTTTCCGAATCCGATAAATCCGATTTTCATAACGAGAGATAGATATTTGAAAGGCTGCGCCGCTTTCGGGCTGCAGCGGAAGGTTGTCTGAAAAGGTCTATTTCGAATAGTCGCGTTCGCCGAAGATCAGCGACCCGACGCGCACCATGGTTGATCCGCACGCGACGGCCAGCGGGTAGTCGTGCGACATGCCCATCGAGAGGGTGTCGAACGCCGGGCCGAACTTCGGTTGCAGCTCCTCGAAACAGCGGCGCAGCTCCTCGAAACAGCGGCGGACGACGGTTTCGTCGTCGGTGTTCGTGGCGATGCCCATCACGCCGCGCACGCGCAGGTTGGGCATTCCGGCAAAGGGATCCGCGGCGAGGTATGCGCGCAGTTCGTCGAGGTCCCAGCCCGTTTTGGTCTCTTCGGCGGCGACGTGGATCTCCAGCAGGATGTCGATCACCCGGCCGCACTTCACGGCCTCCTTCTGGATTGCCTCGGCGAGCCGTGCGCTGTCCACCGATTCGATCAGCGCGACGAACGGTGCGATGTATTTGATCTTGTTGGTCTGCAGGTGGCCGATCATGTGCCACGCGATATCCTTCGGCAGCGCTTCGTACTTCGCGCGCAGCTCCTGGGGGCGGCTTTCGCCGAAGATGCGCTGCCCGGCGTCGTAGGCCGTGCGGATCGCCTCCGCGGGGTGGGTTTTCGACACGGCGACGAGCGTCACCCCCGCAGGCAGCGACTGCCGGACCAGGGCCAGTTGGGATGCAATCTCTGACATGGGTTTGCTAATTTTCCGTAAAAATAGGGAAAAATCCGCCAACTCGGATCGCACTCCGGAGAAAATAGTCTCCCGGAAGGCGCCCGCCACCCGCCGGAGGCGCCCGAAGGTGCCAAATTGTTGCGTTTTGATGCGGATGATGTCTCGGTTTCCGGCTTTTTTCCTATCTTTACGTGCTAAACCCGAAAAACATGAAAAATTTCCGATTGATGCTCGCAGCCTTCGCCGCCGTAGCCGCTTACGGCGCGGTCTCGGCCTGCACCAACTTCATCGTTACGAAGGGCGCCTCGACCGACGGTTCGGTCATGGTGACCTACGCGGCGGACTCCCACGCGCTCTACGGAGCCCTCTACCACACCCCCGGCGGCCGTCACAAGGCCGGGGCGATGCTTCCCGTCTACGAGTGGGATACGGGCCGCTACCTCTGCGACATCCCGCAGCTCCGCGAAACCTGGTCCACCGTGGGCAACATGAACGAACACTCGCTCATCATCGGCGAGACGACCTACGGAGGGCGTGAGGAGCTGGTCGACACCACGGGCCGCATCGACTACGGGTCGCTGATCTACATCGCCCTGCAGCGTGCCCGCACGGCCCGCGAGGCCATCGACGTGATTGTCGACCTGGCCAATACCTACGGCTATGCGTCGAGCGGCGAGTCGTTCTCGATCGCCGACCCGAACGAGGCGTGGATCATGGAGCTTATCGGCAAGGGATACAAGGCGGACGGCAAGGGCGGCAACGCCCGCAAGGGAATCGTCTGGGTGGCCCGCCGCATTCCCGACGGCTATGTCTCGGCCCACGCCAACCAGGCGCGGATCACCACCTTCCCGAAGGATGACCCCGAAAACTGCCTCTATGCCCCTGACGTCGTGGAGTTTGCCCGCGAGATGGGTTATTTTAAGGGTACGGACGAGGAGTTCAGCTTCGCCGATGCCTACTGTCCGGCCGACTTCGGCACCGTGCGCGGCTGCGACGCCCGCGTGTGGGCCTTCTTCCGCACCGTGGCCGACGGCATGGACGCCTACGAGGACTACGCCATGGGCTACAACCTCCAGAACCGGATGCCGCTGTGGGTGAAACCCCGCACGAAGGTCTCCCCGAAGGTTCTGTTCGACTGTATGCGCGACCACTACGAGGGTACGCCGATGGACATGACCACGGACCTCGGGGCCGGAGGCCACAACTGCCCCTACCGCTGGCGTCCGATGGAGTTCGAGGTCGACGGCGAGACCTATCTCAACGAACGCGCCACGGCTACGCAGCAGACCGGATTCTGGTTCGTGGGACAGGCCCGCGCGGACCGTCCTGCCGACATGGGCATCCTCTGGTTCGGGGTCGACGACGCCGCGACGTCGTGTCTGACGCCGATCTTCTGCTCGGCGCAGGAGGTTCCCGAGTGCTTCCGCGAAGGAAACGGTTCGATGCTCGAATACTCGCCCACGTCGGCCTTCTGGCTCTTCAACCGCACGACCAATTTCGCCTACATGCGTTACGACATGATTGCGGCCGACATCCGCAAGGTCACCGACCAGTGGGAGAACGCCCGCCTGGCCGAGATGGAGACGATCATGGCCCGCACCGGAAGGATGTCGCCCGCGGCGCGGCGCAACTACCTCACCGAGTTGAGCGTCTCGACGGCCCAGGAGCTCTTTGACCGCTGGCAGCGGCTCAACGGCTACCTGCTCATCAAGTACATCGACGGCAACGTCAAGAGCGAGCACGGCGACGTGCTGTCGTTCCTCGACGGCGACGGCTCGGCCGCGCACTTCGTCGACAACGGGAATGGCAAGCAGATCCCCGACAAGATCCAGTTCCCGGGCTACAACGAGAAGTGGAAGCGTGCCGTGGCCGCCGACAACGGCGAGGTGCTGAAAGTGCGCAAATAACCCCTCGCCCGAACCACCGAACCATACGAAAATAGAGTAAACCCGATATAACGTCATGAAATACGACATGCTGATCGTCGGCAGCGGCCCCGGCGGATATGTGGCCGCGATCCGGGCTGCGCAACTGGGCCGCAAGGTGGCCCTCGTGGAGCGGGCCGAAGCGGGCGGCGTCTGCCTCAACTGGGGCTGCATCCCCACCAAGGCACTCCTGAAGAGCGCCCAGGTCTACGGCTGGTGCAGCCACGCCGAGCAGTACGGACTCGAACTCTCCGGAGAGATCCGTCCGAATCTCGAAAAGATCGTCGCACGGTCGCGGGCCGTGGCCGAAACCATGTCGCGGGGCGTGCAGTTCCTGCTGAAGAAGAACAACATCGACCTGATTGCCGGAACGGGCCGCCTCACGGCCCCGGGGCGTGTCGATGTCGACGGCACGGAGTACGAGGCCGACCACATCATCCTCGCCACCGGGGCGCGTCCGCGCGAAATGGCCTTCATTCCGGTTGACGGCGAGCATGTGATCACCTCGCGCCAGGCTCTTACGCTCACGCGGCTGCCCGAGACGATGATCGTCGTCGGTTCCGGGGCCATCGGCAGCGAATTCGCGTGGTTCTACGCCGCGCTGGGGGTCAAGGTCACCGTCATCGAGTATCTTCCGCGCATGATGCCCCTCGAAGACGAGGAGGTCTCGAAGGCCATGGAGCGCGCCTTCCGCAAGCTGCGCGCCACGGTGCTCGTCGGGACGACCGTCAAGCAGGTGCGTGTCACGGACGAGGGGCGCTGCGAGGTGGAGATCGAGGGTCGGAAGGGCCCGGAGACCCTTACGGCGGATGTCGTGCTCTCGGCCGTGGGCATCCAGTCCAATATCGAGGGGATCGGACTCGAAGAGCTGGGCGTCGCCGTCGAGCGCGGCAAGGTCTGCGTTGACGAATTCTACCGCACCAATGTTCCGGGCATCTACGCCATCGGCGATATCGTGCCCGGCCCGGCGCTGGCCCACGTGGCCTCGGCCGAAGGAATCTGCTGCGTGGAGGCGATCTGCGGGCTCTCGCCCGAACCGGTCGACTACGCGGCCATTCCGTCGTGCGTCTTCACGCAGCCCGAGGTGGCGTCGGTGGGCATGACCGAACAGCAGGCCGTCGAGCAGGGAATTGCCGTGAAGATCGGCCGCTTCCCCTTCACGGCTTCGGGCAAGGCCACGGCCGCCGGAGACCGCGACGGCTTCGTGAAGCTGATTTTCGACGAACAGGATCGCCTGCTGGGCGCCCACATGGTGGGGGCTTCGGTGACGGAGATGCTGGCCGAACCGACACTGGCCCGCAGGCTGGGAGCCACGGCTCATGAGATCGCCCGCACGATCCATGCCCACCCGACGATGAACGAAGGGGTGATGGAGGCCGCCGAAGCAGCCCTCGGCGCCGCGATTCATCTTTGACGGAGTTGTCCGAAGCGGCTTCGGCGGACCAGAGGAGAACCTTCCCCCGAGCGGAGGGTTCTCTTTTTATAAATTAGATCACCAGTGTCCACTAAAAAATCATAAAAGTTCTTTGAAAATATTGAAGATTAGGTTTTTACAGAGATAAAACGAGCGCAACGATTTGAATTTATCTTTGCCAGACTATCGTAGAATGGCACATGAATAAAGGAAAATACGTGTTCTCTCAACTTTTATCTTTCTTGGATCCGTTTGTATTTCTCAGAATATCAAAGAAGTATGGCGGAGACAAGTATGTCAAGACCTTTTCCTGCTGGAACCAGCTGGCTGTCATGATGTTCGGACAACTGTCCAACCGGGAAAGCCTCAGGGATCTTGTGCTGGCGACACATGCGCACGCGAACAAGGCCTTTCATCTGGGCTTCGGGAAGCACGCCTCAAAGAGTACTCTTGCCGATGCCAATGCCAACCGGGATTACCGTATCTTTGAGGAGTTCGCCTACAGGGTGATGGCAGAGGCAAGGCAGTGCAGGGCGACCGAGATATTCAAGCTCGGAGGCAAGGCATATGCCTTCGACTCAAGCACGATCGACCTGTGCCTCAGCGTCTTTGGCTGGGCCCTGTTCAGAAAGAAGAAAGGAGGGATCAAGCTCCATACCCTGTATGACATTGAGACGCAGATCCCGACATTCTTCCATATAACACCGGCCAGAAACCATGACACAAGGGCGATGGATGCAATACCGTATGAGGAGAACTCGTTCTACATCTTCGACCGTGCATACAACGACTTCGGCAGGCTATTCACCATTGACGGCGTGGGAGCATACTTCGTGGTCAGGGGCAAGAAGAACAACGACTTCAAGCCCATGAGATGGAAGCGCAGGCTGCCTGCAGGTGTCATGTCCGATGCCGTCGGATATATGGACGGCCAGCTGACGATGAGCAAATATCCCGAGAAGATCAGACGGATACTGTACCTGGATCCGGAGTCCGGCAGGAATTTCATCTTCTTCACAAACGCCTTGAATATAAACCCGTTGAAGGTGGCCGAACTGTACCACAACAGGTGGCAGATAGAGCTGTTCTTCAAATGGCTGAAGCAGCACCTTAAGGTTAAAAAATTCTGGGGGCAGACCGAGAATGCCGTAAGAATCCAAATCTACACTGCTGTAACCGCCTACTGCATGATGGCGATTGTCCAGAAGAAGATGGATGTCCAACGGTCAATCTACGAGATGCTCCAGCTTGTAAGTGTCTCACTTACAGATACTGTCGAACTCAAAGCCCTATTCTGTAAACCTAACTGCAATATTGTCAATGAACTGAATGACTCAAGTGAACCTACTTTGTTTTAATTGTTAAACTTTATAATTACTGTCCTCAATTTTTAGTGGACACGAATGAAATTAGATAATAAATAAAATGCGGGAAGGTTCCCGGGAGTGTTACATGCTCAATTTTATCACAAGACGGCGTTTTTTTATAACGAAAACAAATCCGTGCCGGGAAATTTTCGTATATTTGTAAGCAACTTAACAATACTATTTGGCGTTATGGCTAAGATCAAAGGAACAATCGTCGTTGACAGAGAGCGTTGCAAGGGCTGCGGCGTCTGCGTTTCGGTATGCCCGTGCGAGGTGCTCGCCCTGTCGGCGGAGGTGAACGGCAAAGGTTATCCGGTGGCCTGGATGGCGAATCCCGACGCTTGTACGGGATGTGCTTCGTGTGCGGTGATTTGTCCCGACAGCGTCATCACGGTTTATCGTCAAAAATTCGAATAAGCGATGGCAGAGAAGGAAGTAAAATTGATGAAAGGCAACGAGGTGATCGCCCATGCGGCGATTCGCTACGGTTGCGACGGATATTTCGGCTACCCCATCACCCCGCAGTCGGAGGTCATGGAGACCCTCATGGAGCTCAAACCCTGGGAGACGACCGGCATGGTGGTCCTGCAGGCCGAATCGGAGGTTTCGTCGATCAACATGGTCTACGGCGCCGCCGCAACCGGCAAGCGGGTCATGACCTCGTCGTCGAGCCCCGGCATCTCGCTCATGGCCGAGGGCCTGAGCTACCTGGCCGGTGCGGAACTCCCCTGCCTGGTGGTCAACTGCCAGCGCGGCGGCCCGGGTCTGGGTACGATCCAGCCCTCGCAGGGCGACTATTTCCAGGCCGTGAAGGGCGGCGGGCACGGGGACTACCACCTGATCGTCCTGGCGCCGAACTCCGTGCAGGAGATGCACGACCACGTGGCCCTGGCCTTCGACCTGGCCTTCAAGTACCGCAATCCGGCGATGATCCTCGCCGACGGCGCCATCGGTCAGATGATGGAGAAGGTCGTCCTGGCCCCGCAGCGCCCGCGCAAGAGCGACGAGGAGATCAAGGCCGAATGCCGCACGTGGGCGACCTTCGGGAAAACCGCCGACCGCGAGCGCAATATCGTCACGTCGCTGGAGCTGCAGTCCGAGAAGATGGAGGTCATCAACCTGCGCCTGCAGGAAAAATACAGGGCCATGGAGGAGCACGAGGTGCGTTATGAGGCCGTGGAGTGCGACGATGCGGAGTATGTGATCGTGGCCTTCGGGTCGTCGGCGCGGATCTGCTCGGCAACGGTCGAGATGGCGCGTGCCGAAGGGCTGAAGGTGGGCCTGCTGCGGCCGATCACGCTCTACCCGTTCCCCACCAGGCAGATCGCCGAACTGGCGGCCCGCGGCGTGAAGGGCTTCCTCTCGGCGGAACTGAATGCCGGGCAGATGGTCGAGGACGTGCGCCTGGCCGTCAACGGCAAGGCCCCCGTGGAGCACTACGGACGTCAGGGCGGCATGTTGTTCAATCCCGACGAGGTGCTCGACGCCCTGAAGGAAAAACTGATTAAAAAGTAGACTACGATGGCAGAGGTTGAAATCAAACAGGAGAATCTGGTTTACGCGAAACCGAAACTCATCACCGATAACGTCATGCACTACTGCCCGGGTTGCAGCCACGGCACGGTGCACAAACTCATCGCCGAGGTCATCGAGGAGATGGGTCTCGAAGATCGCACGGTGGGCGTTTCGCCCGTTGGCTGCTCGGTCTTCGCCTACAACTACATCGACATCGACTGGATCGAGGCGGCGCACGGACGCGCGCTGGCCATCGCTTCGGCCGTGAAGCGGCTGTGGCCGGACAACATGGTCTTCACGTACCAGGGCGACGGCGACCTGTCGGCGATCGGTACGGCGGAGTCGATCCATGCGGCGGCGCGCGGCGAGAATGTCGTGGCGATCTACATCAACAACGCGATCTACGGCATGACGGGCGGCCAGATGGCCCCGACGACGCTGCTCGGGATGAAGACCTCGACGACGCCCTACGGCCGCGACCCGCGGCTGAACGGCTATCCGTACAAGATTGCCGAGATGATGGCGCATCTGGACGGTGCGACCTACATCACGCGGCAGAGCGTCCACACGGCGGCGAACGTGCGCAAGTGCAAGCGTGCGATCCGCAAGGCGTTCGAGAACGCGATGGCCGGGAACGGCTTCTCGCTGGTGGAGGTCGTCTCGACGTGCAACAGCGGCTGGAAGCTCTCGCCGGTGGATTCGAACCGTTGGTTGGAGGAGAACATGCTGCCCTACTATCCGCTGGGCGATATCAAGGACGTAAAAAAGGAGTAAAGCGATGAAAGAGACATTGATCATAGCAGGATTCGGAGGACAGGGCGTCCTCTCGATGGGCAAGATTCTGGCCTATTCGGGCGTGATGCAGGACTTCGAGGTGACGTGGATGCCCTCCTACGGACCGGAGATGCGCGGCGGTACGGCCAACGTGACGGTGATTCTTTCGGACCGGAAGATTTCGTCGCCCATCGCGCATGAGTTCGATACGGCGATCATTCTGAACCAGCAGTCGATGGAGAAGTTCGAGCCGATGGTCAAGCCGGGCGGCGTGCTGATCTACGACACGAACGGCATCACGCGCCATCCGGTCCGCACGGACATTTCGGTCTATGCGATCGACGCCACGGCCGAGTGCGCGAAGATGGGCCAGGCGAAGTTGTTCAACACGATGATCCTGGGCGGTTACCTGAAGGTCTGCCCGGTGGTTGAGATGGAGAACGTGATGGTCGGCTTGAAGAAGTCGTTGCCGGAGCGGGCGTGGAAGATGCTTCCGCAGAACGAGGAGGCGATCCGCCACGGCGGCGAGATCATCCGCAAGATCCGATAATCACCGTTTTGCAACGTATATCTGAAAAGGGAGAGTTTTGAACTCTCCCTTTTTTATTCGTTGTTATTATTGTTATTGTTGTTGTCCGGAAGACACGCAAGAAGTATGGCAAACATGAGTCCGACTGCAGGAATGATGTAAACGGTAGAACTGAATTTCCTGGAGAACGTATAGGCCAACGTTTGAGTTTCTCCGACTGCTACAATGATTGTAATGATAACTGTCAGGACAAGAACGGATACTGTTCCAAATAGTGTGTCTGGGGAATAAATAAAAAAGTCTACAGATTTTTTAGATTTGTAGTGACGAACCAA
>CALUNH010000009.1 GCA_944321965.1 uncultured Alistipes sp. | reverse complement strand
CTTGCCGTAGCTGATCGTCCGGTACTTGTTGATGATCATCGCCACGATGTCCGTACCGCCCGTCGAGCCGCCCTGCGAAAAGCACAGCGCAATACCCGCACCGGCCAGAATACCGCCCATGACGATCGACAGCAGATTGTCCACGCCCAGGAAATTCCCCTCCGGAAGCACATCCTGCCAGAAGTTCATACCCACGGAGATCACCAGCACGCAGAAAATCGTCTTGATGCCGAAGTTCCATCCCACGATGAAGCCCGCAACGAGCAGCAGCACCGCATTGATGAGGAAAACCATCGTACCGATCTGCATGTGCAGTCCGAGGTTTTCGAGCCCCGTACACAGCACCAGCGAAAGACCCGCCGCACCGCCGCCCATACCGTTGGCCGGAAGCACGCAGCCGATCCACCCGAACGAGTACATCATCATGCCGAAGAACATCAGGAAATACTCCCTGACGCCTTTCCACACCGAATCCCGAGTAATAACGACGTGTTTCATAAGGGAACTGTTCAATATTGCTCGACAGAGCGACATCTGTCCGAACGGAACTCAGATTTCGGGGCGTTCGCGGGCGGAGCGTTGTCTGCCGGGTATCTTATGCTTTCACAAAAGTAGTAAAAATTTCGCCTTGATACGCATTCCGCAGCTCCAATCTTTTTTCCAGCAGCGACAGCAGCTGTTCGTTGCGCACCAGGCCCCAGTTGCGGCCGTAATGGTAGCGCGGCGGAGCCTCCGAGGCGAAACGTTCGACCACCAGGTCGGGACGCAGGCGCCGCAGGATCTCCACAAAGAGGTCGAGGTATTCGTCGAGCGTCCAGAAGCGGAAACGATCCGGGTGCGCGTCGTACTCCGCGGCCATCGCCGTCCCGCGGAAGACCTGCAGCTGGTGGAACTTCACCGTCGTGAGCGGCAGGGCGTTGATCCGCGCGGTCTGATCGAGCAGCATCGCGTCCGTCTCGCCCGGAAGTCCGAGGATGAAGTGTCCCCCGACGGCAAGGCCCCGTTCGGCGGTCATCCGCACGGCCCGCTCCGCCGCGGCGAAGTCGTGGCCCCGGTTCACGGTCCGCAGCGTCGCGTCCCGGGTCGACTCGATGCCGTACTCCACGGCCACATAGCGGTCGCGCGCCAATCCGGCCAGGTAGTCGAGCGTCGCTTCATCGACGCAGTCCGGGCGCGTGCCGACGACGATCCCCACGACATCCGGATGCCGCAGCGCTTCGCCGTAGACCGCTTTCAGCCGCTCCAGCGGCGCGTAGGTGTTCGAGTAGGACTGGAAGTAGACCAGGTAGTGCCGCGCCGTGCGGTAGCGGTTGCGGTGGAACTCGATCCCCTCGTCGATCTGCTGCGTGATGCTCTTCGCCGGGGTGCAGTACGACGGCGTGAAGGCCCCGTTGATGCAGAACGTACACCCGCCCCGCCCGACCGTTCCGTCGCGGTTCGGGCACGTGAAGCCCGCATCCACCGAGAGCTTCTGCACCCGGTCCCCGAACAGTCGGCGGAAGTAACCCGCATAGGAGTTGAACCTCCGTTCGTCGCCCCACGGATAGGCCATCGCCACGCGCTTACAGACCCCAGTCCGAGGGGTTGCAGGTATCCTTCGGGGCGTTCGGAACGTTCGCAAAGAAGGTGAAGCCCGTCAGCTCCTCGATCTCCGAAACGCTCATCATGTCCTTGGCTTGCGGTTGATGTCCCTTATCCATGTTGTGGCGCAGCACGAACGCCGCACACTTCAGCTCGCCGGCCGAAAGGTCATAAACCGATTGCCCGGTTTTACCGCTCTTGCTCCGCAGAATCAGGTAGTAGAACATCGAGGGGCGCGTTACGTCGCTGCGTCCGCCGAACGAGATCGTCGCCGGCGAGCAGCTCTTGCCGTAAGCATCGGTAAAGGTCTCGAAATAGGTGCCGATCACCACATAGGTCGTATCGGCGCATACCTGGCCATCCACCCATTCCTCCAGGTTGTTCCAGGCCCCTCCGCCCGTATTGAAATTCGAGGAATACTGCGGTGCGATGTTCGTATAGTAGAAGACCTGCCGGTTGACGGCGCTCGTCACCTCACGTTCGGCCGATCCGAGCATGTGCCCCTTGTTGCAGCCACCGCCCGTATCCTTGCTGTTATACTGGATATTGGCAGGAATATCCGGATCCTGACGATAGGCATCCGTCCGGTCGGCGCCGTGTTCGTAGCAGTCATGGCGCGGTGCCGCAACCCACACCGGACAGTGGTGCTCGGCACTGTAGCAGACCGTATAGTTGCGCGCCAGATGGCCATTCACCCGGAAATCCGGGCAGATGTGGTAGGCATAGTAATAGTCGCTGTTGGAAACCTCCACCGGCAGTTCCGGCCAGCCCGAATACTTCGTCGGGCCCGCAGGCGTGTCACCGCCGCCCTGCGACGCCGAGGTCGTGAAGCGTCCCGTCGCACTCGTATAGCTCTCGCCCTCCCACTCGGCACAAAGCCGGAATTCATACGTCGTCGAGGCACTCAGTCCCGTCAGCGTCGCAGTCTTGGTCCCCGAACCCGAAGCCACGGGTTTCTGCGTATAACTTTGCTCCGAGGCCTTCCGGTACTCGAACCGGAGCGTATACTCCGAGGTCGGGCGCTCGAACGTGAAGCCACAGCTCAACGTCGCCGCCGACGCCGAGACGTTCAGGGCCGAAGGGGTTCCGAAGGTCGGACGCTCCGGATCGGGCTCCGGAAGCGTTTCGCTCTGCTCCGTCCGGAACGCACACCCGGCACTCTGCATCCGGCCCGTTCCCAGGTCCGCATAGGCATAAACCACATAAAAAGCCTCCGCCTGAAGCCCGCTCAGCGTTGCACTCAACGTCGAACCGTCGACCGTAACCGCCGTTGCCGTCTCGAAGGTTCCCATGCCTTCGTTGCTTACCGTGGCATAGATGAAACCCGCATTCGAGCTGTTCAAAACACCCGGGCCGAACTTCGTGGCACAACGCACTTCGACCGTCGTGCCCACCACCGTGCTCTCCGGCGTCGAGAACCATTCGCTGCCGCCCGTATCCGAATCCTCGGACTCACATGCGACAAAAAGGGCAGCCACGCCGCCCATCAAAAGGGTAAAAATTCGCTTCATAAACTTTCACTGATTTCATAAAGGCAAGGGGCACTCCTCGTTGATGCCCCTTCCCTATCTCTTATCTCTGTTTTATCGAAATTTCCACTCCGTTTTATCAAACGTCTCCTTCGGCGCATCCGGCACATGCACGAAGAAGGTCATCCCGGTCTTCTCCTCGATATCCGCCACCGTGGTCATGTTCTCCGAGGGCTTGCCGTTCGGATAGGCCCGGTTCTCGAACCAGAAACCCACACACTGCAGGTCGTCGGACGAAAGCTCCTGCACCTTCTTGCCCGTGTCCCCCGACTTCGAACGCAGCAGCACCCGGTAGAAGTGGCTCGGAACCGTACAGGACACCCCCGACTGATCGGTCACCCTATCCTCGGCGTGCACACCCCACACCCCAGAAACCACATAAAGCGTGTCGGCGCAGATGTTGTTCCAGCAATCCGATTCGAGCGACGACCACACCCCGCTGTTGAAACTGTTCTGCCACTGAGGGGCTACATTCGTCACGTAAAAGGTCTGGGCGTTTGCCGCATAACTCACCGTGCGGTCGCTCGACGCCAGCAAATGACCCTTCGAATAGCCGGGCTGCGGCTTATAGGAGCCCTTCACCAGATTCGGCTGGATCGACTGCGGCAGATCCGGATCGTAGGCCCAGGCATCCGACCGGCTCTGGTCGCCCTTGTAGCATTCGTGAAGCGGGAAGGCCGACCAATAGGTGATCCGGTTCCCCTCGCTGTAACAGATCGAGTAGTTCCGGCCCCCGGGAAGCCCCGAGCAGAAGTGCGCCATGTAGTAAAGATCCTCCGAGTCGTTGTCCACCGTCGGCAACTCCGCCCACCCCGTATGGACCGACAGGTCGTAACGTTCAAAAACGGGCGGCTGATCCGGATCCGAATCCGACCCCGAATCCGACCCGGACCCCGGAATCTTCGGAATCTCAATACCATTTGAATCGTCACCTCCACAGGCGACCATACAGGCGGCAAGGCACCCTGTCATCCATGCGATCGTCTTTGTCTTCATACGCACATTCATTCTTTATTTTTGGAATCGATCCAGATCGTCACCGGACCGTCGTTGATCAAGGCTACCTGCATGTCGGCACCGAATTCGCCCGTCGCAACGGGACGGCCCGTCAACTCCCCGACCCGCGCCGCAAAACGTTCGTACAACGGTCGCGAAATCCCCTCCGGAGCCGCATGAATATAGCTCGGGCGGTTCCCCTTGCGCGTCGAGGCCATCAGCGTGAACTGGCTCACGACCAGCACCTCGCCGCCGGTCTGCAGGACGTCGAGGTTCATCACCCCGTTCTCGTCGTCGAAGATCCGCAGCCGGACGAGTTTCCCCGCCAGGTATTCCAGATCCTCTTCGCCGTCGTCATGCCCCACGCCGACCAGCACCAGCAATCCCGCCCCAATCCGCGAACGAAGCTCGCCGCCGATCGTTACCGAAGCCTCCTTTACCCGTTGTACAAGCAGTCGCATCGCCTTTTCGGTTTTCGTTACAGATTTTCAAAAACGGCCCACAGATTGTCGCCCGCCGGGACAGGCGCCGTAACCGAGATCAACTCATGACGCACCGGATGGTCGAACTCCACCCGCCGCGAATGGAGCGAAATCCCGCCCCCGGGCTGCGAACGACGCGCCCCGTACTTCAGGTCCCCGCGGATCGGACAGCCGATTTTGGAGAGCTGCGCCCGGATCTGGTGGTGGCGGCCCGTCAACAGCTCGACCTCCACGAGCGTATAGTTCCTGCCCCGGCCGCGCGTCTCGTAGCGCAGCCGAGCCTCCTTGGCATCCCCCTTCGGGGCGTCACAGGCCCGCGAGCGGTTCGTGCGGCCGTCCCGCAGGATATAGTGCCGCAGTTCGCCCCGCTCGGGATCGGGGGTCGCCTCGGTCAACGCCCAGTAGATCTTGTGGATCCGCCCCTCGCGCAGCATCTCGTTCAGCCGCGTCAGCGCCTTCGAGGTCTTGGCGAAGAGCACCGCGCCGCTCACCGGGCGGTCGATACGGTGCACCACGCCGAGGAAAACCTCCCCGGGTTTGGCATCCCGCACCTTGATGAAGGCCTTGATCTGATCCTCCAGGGCACTCTCGCCCGACGGGTCCGGCTGAACAAGGTCCCCGCCATGCTTGTTCACGATGAGCAGGTGGTTGTCCTCGTAGAGGATATCGTCCGGAGTGAACATCGCCGTTTACAGAATAAAGGTAAAGGGCAGGAGTTTTTCCGCCGTATCGACAACCGATGCCGTATCGCCGCCGCTCATGATCACCCGGATCGGGCTCCCCTGACGGCGCTCCGTGTCCACCAGCACCTGGCGGCACTGTCCGCAGGGGTAGCATTCGCGCTCCGAGGGCACCGAAGCGATGGCCAGCGATTCGATCGGGTCGTCGGCATGATTGGCCGCGGCATGGAAGAGCAGCGTCCGTTCGGCACACAGCCCCGCCGGGAAAACCTCGCTCTCGATGTTGCTGCCGTGGAGGATGCGGCCGCTGCGCAGCCGCGCCGCAGCCCCCACCCGGAATTTCGAATAGGGAGCCTGAGCCCGCGCCGTGGCCTGCCCGGCCTCGGCAACCAACAGGCGGTCCGCTTCGGGAAGTTCCGACAGCGCCGCATAGTATTCGTAATCGAAACGGAACTGCTTTTTCATAACTCCTTCCTTTTTCAGAAAAACCCTCCCATAAATAAAAAAATGGGAAGTGAACGACAAAATTAGTAAATATTTCCGATTCTCGCAACAGGTATTCCCCAAACTTCTTTCCGGAGCCGTACAGCAAGTCTTCCGCCCCGAAAAATCCCGGGCGGAAACGCAGGAACAGCCCTCCCCACGAAAAATCCCGGGCGGAAACGCAGGAGCGGCCCTCCCCACGAAAAATCCCGGGCGGAAACGCAGGAGCGGCCCTCCCCACGAAAAATCCCGGGCGGAAACGCGCCGCAGCACGTCCCAACCCGGGATTTCCCTGTTTCCAAAAATAATTGCGCCGAGAACCGTCGGTCCAACGGCATCCGTCCTACTCCAGCACGAACTTCGCCTGCACGCTGTACTCCAGGCGGATGGTCTTGAACTCCAGCGGTTCCTCCTCGACCGTCGCCTCGGCGGCCCCGTAGGCCTTCGCACTGCGCATCAGCACCGCATTGTCGTACATCACCGGCATGACGTTGCTGTTCGAATCGTAGATGTAGAAGCACTTGCCCACCGTCTGACCGATCGCCCCGGCCAGCGTCGCGGCATTCGCCCGCGCGTTGCGGATCGCCTCCACACGCACCTGCTCCTTGTATTCGTCGATCTTCGAGTGCGAAACCTTCAGAATCGAGACGTCCGAGATCCCCAGGTTGTCGAGCGCCTGCCAGGCCCGCGCCACTTCGGCCGACGTCCCCAACTGCAACTGGTACTTCGCCGTCGCCACCGAGGTCTTCTTCTTGAAGAACTCGCTCGACAGGTTCGCCACCTTGAGCTGCTTCTCCACGTCGACGCCCAGCTTCTTCAGCGCAGCAATCATGTCGCGCTGCTGGCTCTCGACCGAGATCTTCCCCTTCGAATCGCGTTCGTTGATGATGATCTGCAGATAGAATTCGTCGGGCGTAATCTCCTTCTCGGCCCGGCCGTTGACCTGCACGTAACTCGGGAATGCCTCCTGCATCTGTGCTGCGGCCGGGAGCGCTGCCAGCGCCACGACGGCCATTAAAATCAGTCGTTTCATGGTGTTCCGGTTTTTCAGTGTACAAAAACTTCCGTTCAAAAAACGGTTCTGATCTAAAAACGGAGAATTCCCGAAAATACTGCGTCAGCGCCGCACGAGTTTCACCACATTCTCCACGTGGTGCGTGTGCGGGAACATGTCCACCGGCTGCACCGCCTCCACGCGGTAGGCATCGTTGAGCAATGCCAGATCGCGGGCCTGCGTCGCCGGGTTGCAGCTCACGTAGACGATCCGCTCCGGCGCGGCACGCAGGATCACCTCGATCACCGGCTCGTCCACACCCGCACGCGGCGGGTCGAGAATGATGACGTCCGGATGGCCGTTCGCCGCCACAAAGGCGTCGTCCAGCACCGCCTTCATGTCCCCGGCGTAGAACGTCGTGTTGCGGATGCCGTTCAGCTCCGAATTGACCTTCGCGTCGGCAATCGCCTCCGGAACGTACTCGATCCCCACAACCCGCGCACAGCGTGCGGCGCAGAAGTTCGCAATCGTCCCCGTACCGGTATAGAGGTCGTAGAGCGTGTCGCCCGGGTGCAGGTCGGCGAAGCGCCGCGCCACCTTGTAGAGCTCGTAGGCCTGCGCCGAATTGGTCTGGTAGAAGGATTTCGGACCCACCTTGAAGCGGAGCCCCTCCATCTCCTCGATGATGTGGTCCTTGCCGCGGTAGCAGACCGCATCGAGGTCCCCGACCGAGTCGTTGAATTTCGTATTGACGACGTAGAAGAGCGACGTGATCTGCGGGAACCGCTCCGACAGATGGTCGAGCAGCGCCTCGCGACGCGGACGGTCCTCCGCGCCGAAAACCACGGTCACCATCACTTCGCCCGTCGAGGCCGTGCGGATGATCAGGTTGCGCATCAGCCCCGTATGTTCGCGGGCATTGTGGAACGTATAGCCGTGTTCGAGGCAGAAGCGTTTGGTTTCGAGCCGGATGGCGTTCGACGGCTCGGGCTGCAGCCAGCACTTGCGGATGTCGAGCACCTTGTCGAACATGTTCGGAATATGGAATCCCACGGCCGGTGCAGCATCGAGATCGGCACCGCTCTCAACCTCCTCGCGCGTCAGCCACCGGCGGTCGGCGAAGGTAAACTCCAGCTTGTTGCGGTAGAAGCGCGTCCCGACCGAACCCAAGCAGGGGGCAATCTCCGGGAGTTCAAGTTTCCCGATGCGCGTCAGCTGGTCGCGCACCTGTGCCGTCTTGAACCGCAGCTGCTCCTCATAGGGGAGGTTCTGCCACTTGCACCCCCCGCACACCCCGAAGTGCTCGCAGAAAGGCTCCTCACGCAGCGGCGAGCGTTTCACGTAATTCACCACGTAGCCCTCCATGAAGCGGCGCCGCTTGACGCGGATCTGCACGTCCACCACATCGCCCGGGACGGTCATCGGCACGAAGACCACCACGTCGTTCCAACGCCCCATGGCCTTGCCCTCGGCCGCCAGGGTCGTAATCTCAAGCCCCTCGATCAGGGGATAGTTCGCTTTCTTTCTTGCCATCGGTTTTTCTGATTCGGATTGCAAAGGTAGCAAAAAATTCACGCACCCTTCCGCTGCTCCGTCAACTGCTTCACCCGCTCGCGGATATAGCGCACCGCCACGTAGTGACCCGCCTGGGGCATGTTCCCGTGGTCGAAGCCGTCGAATTCGAGAAGCCGGACGTCGGGGTGCCCCACCACCTGCATCATCCGCCAGAAATAGGCCGTCTCCTCATAGCGCCCCAGCATCTCCAGCTCGCGGTCGCCCGAAAGCAGCAGCATCGGAGGACAGTCCGCCCGCACGTGGTTCAGCGGAGCCAGGTCGTCGACCAGCGGCTGCGTGTCCGGAAGCCCCAGTTCGGCCCGCCGCGAGAAGTGCGTCACCACCTGCCCGCTGTAGGGGATCAGCGCCGCAAAAACCTCGTCGGGATCCAGTCCGTAGAGCTGCAGCCAGCGTTTGTCGAGTCCGATCATCGAGGTGAGGTAACCCCCGGCGGAGTGTCCCGCCACGAAAATCAGACGCGGGTCACCCCCATAGTCGGCGATGTGGCGGACCACCCATGCCGCAGCCGCCGCGGCATCCTCCACACACTGCGAAACCTTTACGTGCGGAACCAGCCGGTAATCCACCCCCACAACCGCAAAGCCCTGGCGGCAAAGCGCCGCGGGGATTTCGCGCCGCCCGGCCGTCAAGCCCCCGCCGTGGAACCAGATCACCGTGGCAAAGCCCGGACGGTCGGTCGGGTAGTAGAGGTCCAGGCGGCACAGCGAATCGGCCGAAGCCGGGTCCGCGGCATCGCGGTAGGCAATCGCACGCTCCGTGCGGTAATCATTTCCCTGGGCCCGAAGCGCCGGGCAGAAAAGAAGCAAGACGGTTAAAACAAGCAACAGACGTTTCATGATTCATAGGTTTTGAGAGGATAAAGGTAGGCAAAATCCCGCAAAAAACGTTATCTTTGCGGAAAATAGAGCGCTCCCCGGCCAAGACGCCCCGAAAACGGAACCCCGCAGCCCCGCAACCGTGCGTGCCCCCGATTTCCGCCGTCCCGCCCGGGCTGCAACCGCAAAACACAAAAACCATGAAGATTGCCTGTCTGCCCTTCAATCCGATCCAGGAAAACACCTACGTCGTCTGGGACGACACGAAGGAGTGCGTCGTCATCGACGCCGGGAACTCAAACCCCCGCGAGGATGCCGCCCTGGACAACTTTATCGCCCAGCACGGGCTCAAACCCGTCATGGCCGTCAACACACACGGGCACTTCGACCATACGCTCGGCGTCGAGCACCTCAAGCAACGCTACGCGATCCCCTTCGCCCTCTCGGCCAAGGACCAGTTTCTGCTCGACAATGCCGCCACAAGCGGTTCGGTCTTCGGCGTGAAGACCGGCTCCATGCCCTCCGTCGATCAGGATCTGGACCGCATGTCCGAGATCCGCTTCGGGAACTCCCTCCTGCAAATCCTCCGCACCCCGGGCCACTCGCCCGGACATGTCGTCTTCTACAACCCCGAATCGAAATCCCTCTTCTCGGGCGACACCCTCTTCCGCGAATCGATCGGACGGACGGACCTCCCCGGCGGCGACTATTCGTGGATCATGCGCTCGATCCTCGACGTCATCATCCCGCTCGGCGAAGAGGTACACGTCTATCCGGGCCACGGGCCCGAATCAACCATCGGTCACGAACTCCTCTACAACCCCTTCATCGTCGAGGTCCTCAACGAGGAGGTCAACTACCGCGGCTGATGAAATCCCTGATCCATCGAATCCTCTACCGCACACTCCCGCTCGAAGGTTACCTCCGCGCCGTGAGCAGCCTCTTCTTCCTCTGGCAGCGGCTCGGAATCGGACGCTACAACCCCGCAACCGAGTATGTCTACCACCTCCCGCAGCTCGTCCGACCCGGCGACACGTGCATCGACATCGGCGCAAACCTCGGGTACTATGCCCGCACGATCGCCCGCCTGGCCGGGGTCGAAGGCCGCGTCTTCGCCGTGGAGCCCGTCGCGCCGGTCCGCAAGGTCCTCGCCCGCAACCTCCGCCGCTGTCCCAACGTCGAGATCCTCCCCTGCGCCCTCGGTGCCGAAGAGCGCGACATCGTCATGGGAAACGACTCGGCCCGTGAAACCGGCTATCTCGGAACCGGGCAGAACTTCGTCAACGACACCGGAACAGCCACCGACGTGACCTTCACCGCCCGGATGCGGCGCGGCAGCGTACTCTTCGCTTCGCTCCCGCGGCTGGATTTCATCAAGTGCGACATCGAGGGGTATGAGCTGGTCGTCATGCGCGAGATGCGCCCCCTGCTCGAACGCTTCCGTCCCACGGTCCTGATCGAAACCGGCGGCGAAAACCGCCCCGAAATCATCCGCCTCTTCACCGAACTGGGGTACGAGGGTTTCACGCTCGAACACGGGCTGGAGGTTCCCCTTGCCCCCGCAGCAACCAAAGACATCATTTTCAGACATGCGCATTGACATCATATCCTCGGTCCCCGAACTGATGACCTCGCCCCTGAACGAATCGATCCTCCGCCGCGCCCAGGAGAAGGGATTTGTAGAAATTGTCGTACACAATCTCCACGACTACGCGCACGACCGCCGCAAAACCACCGACGACTATCCGTTCGGCGGCGAGGCCGGGATGGTCATGAAGTGCGAACCGGTCTTCGAACTCGTCGAAAAACTCCAGGCCGAGCGTCCCTACGACGAGATCATCTACACCTCGCCCGACGGCGTGCGCTACGACCAGCACGAGGCAAACCGCCTCTCGACGCTCGAAAACATCATCATCCTCTGCGGGCACTACAAGGGCATCGACCACCGCATCCGCGAGCATCTCATTACGCGCGAGATCTCGATCGGCGACTACGTCCTCACGGGAGGCGAGCTGGCCGCCTGCATCATCGCCGATTCGGTCGTGCGGCTCATCCCCGGGGCCATCGGCGACGAGGCTTCGGCCCTGACGGACTCGTTCCAGGACAACCTGCTCGCACCCCCGATCTACACCCGTCCGGCGGAGTTCCGCGGATGGCGGGTTCCCGACGTGCTGCTCTCGGGCAACTTCGCCGAGATCGAGAAGTGGCAGGACGAACAGGCCTTCGAACGCACCCGACAGCTGCGCCCCGACCTGCTCGAAAAATAAAAGAGAGGGGCAAGGGATTCGCCCGGCAAGGGATTCCCGGTCAAGCCGGGAATGACGCAAAGCAGGGCAGAAACAGTACAAGACTGAACAACAATGGCTTGGAAACAATACGACATGAAAACCTTATGAAATACTACCTCATAGCCGGAGAGCCTTCGGGCGACCTCCACGGCGCAAACCTTATCCGTGGCCTCCGGAAGGCCGACCCCGACGCGCAGTTCCGCTTCTGGGGCGGGGACCTGATGGCCGACGCAGGCGGTAAGACCAACTTGCGAAAACACTACCGCGAAACGTCGTTCTTCGGCGTCGTGCAGGTCCTCCGAAACCTGGGCACCATTCGCCGCCAGATGCGCGAGTGTCAGGACGACATTGCGGCATTCGCGCCCGATGCCGTCATCCTCGTCGACTACCCCGGATTCAACATGAAGATCGCCCGCTGGGCGCACCAACGCGGACTGCGCACCTTCTATTATATCGCCCCGAAGGTCTGGGCCTCGCGCGAAGGCCGCATCAAGGGCATTCAACGCTATGTCGACCGCCTCTTCGTCATCTTCCCCTTCGAGTGCGACTACTTCCCGAAGCACGGAATCAAACCCGTGTTCGAGGGGAATCCCCTGGTCGATGCCCTCGAAGCCCGGCGGGGGACGCTCCCCGCGCCGGAGGAGTTCCGGCGCCGGAACGGACTCGACAGCCGCCCGGTCATCGCCCTGCTGGCCGGAAGCCGCCGCTCGGAGATCCGCAAGAACATGCCCCTCATGGTGCGGCTCGCGGAGCGATTCCCCGGGCATCAGTTCGTCGTCGCCGGGGTGCCCTGGCTCGACCGCACGCTCTACGAGGAGCACATCGCCGGAAGCCCGATCCGCTACGTCTGCGACCAGACCTACGAAACCCTCGCGGCCGCCGAAGCCGCCGTCGTGGCGTCGGGAACCGCCACGCTCGAAACCGCCCTGCTGGGGATTCCCGAGGTGGTCGTATATCGGCTTGCGCCCATCGAATACTACGGAATGCCGCTCGTCGTGCGATGCCCGTGGGTCTCGCTCGTCAACCTCAACCTCCGCCGCGAGGCCGTGGCCGAGGTGCTCCAGTCGAATCTCGACATCACGCGCGCCGAACGCGAACTGCGCGCCATCCTCCCCGGCGGCGAACACCGCGAAAGGATGCTCGCCGATTTCGAGGAACTGCGCTCCGTCATCGGAGGCCCCGGGGCCAGCGACCGCTTCGCCGCTCGCATGGTCGAACTGCTCAAAAACCGCGAATCATGAAGATCATCTGCATCGGACGCAACTACCGCGCCCACGCCGCCGAACTCCACCACGATACGGGTCTGGCCGAAAGCGGCGCCGAACCCGTCTGGTTCATGAAGCCCGACACCGCCCTGCTGCGCAACAACGATCCCTTCTACATCCCGCACTTCTCGCAGGAGGTGCATTACGAATGCGAGCTGGTCGTGCGCATCAACCGCGTCGGGCGGGCCATCTCCGAGCGTTTCGCACACCGCTACTACGACGAGGTGGGGCTCGGAATCGACTTCACGGCCCGCGACCTCCAGCGGCAGGCCATTGCCGAAGGGCTCCCCTGGGAGCGCGCAAAGGCCTTCGACCACTCGGCAGCCCTCTCACCGCAGTTCCTCCCGCTGGCCGAGCTGGGCGGCGACGTGCAGAAACTCCATTTCGCACTCGACATCAACGGAGAGCGCCGTCAGACGGGCAATGCCGCCGAAATGATCTTCGGCGTCGACCGTCTGATCGCCGCCGTCTCGCAGTATGTCACCCTCCGCATGGGCGACCTGCTCTTCACCGGAACCCCCGCCGGTGTCGGGCCCGTCCGCCCCGGCGACAACCTCCGCGCCTCGCTCGAAGGGCACGAACTGCTCAACTTCGACATCCGATAACCCGGAGGAGAGATCCGCAATCCGGCAGAAAGCCCGGACCTCCCCGAAAAACGAAACAATCCACACCGTTCCGAAACATGCTGCTGCACGAAAAACTCAAAGACTACCGGCTGCTGCTGGCCTCGCAGTCGCCCCGCCGCCGGGAGCTCATCGCCGGGTGCGGGCTCCCCTTCGAACCGGCCCCGAAATACGACTGCGAAGAGTGGTATCCCGCAGACCTGGCCGCCGAAGAGGTTCCCGTCTACCTCTCGCAACTCAAAAGCAAGGTCTATCCCGGAGCGCTCGCCCCGAACGACATCCTGCTGACGGCCGACACCGTCGTGGTGCTCAGCGGCGAGGTTCTCGGGAAACCCCGCGACCGCGAAGATGCCGTCGAGATGCTCTACCGGCTCTCCGGACGCCGGCATACGGTCGTCTCCGGCGTCACCTTCCGGACAACGGAGCGGAAGCACTCCTTCGAGGCCCGGACGAACGTCTGGTTCCGGGTCCTCGACGACGACGAAATCCAATATTACGTCGATACGTTCCAACCCTTCGACAAGGCCGGATCCTACGGGATTCAGGAGTGGATCGGATACGCCGCCATCCAGCGCATCGAAGGATCCTTCTACAACGTCATGGGACTCCCCATTCAGAAACTGTACACCGAACTGAACCAATTTCTCAATCGATGAAACGTACCCTGCTGACCCTTTTCGCCCTCCTCTGTCTCTGGCCCGCCGCGGCCGACGAGGGCATGTGGCTCCCAAGCCTCATCTCCGAACGCATCGACGACATGCGTGCCAAAGGTTTCCGCCTCACGGCCGAAGATATCTACTCGATCAACCGCGCCTCGATGAAGGATGCCGTGGTGCTCTTCGACGGCGGCTGCACCGGAGAGCTCGTCTCCGCAGAAGGACTGCTGCTGACGAACCACCACTGCGGTTATGACGCCATCCAGCGCCATTCGACCGTCGAACACGACTACCTCACCCACGGTTTCTGGGCCCGCTCGCGCGCCGAAGAACTCCCGAACAAGGGACTCAACGTGCGCTTCCTGGTCCGCATGGAGGAGGTCACCGACCGCATCGCCGCCGGGGAAAGTCCCGAAGAGATCATCGCACGGGCCGAAACCGAAGGGGTCGGATACAGGGCCGCCGTCGAACAGATGTATTACGGCGACCAGCAGTTCCTCTTCATCTACGAGCAGTTCGACGACGTGCGGCTCGTGGCCGCGCCCCCCTCGGCAATCGGCAAGTTCGGAGGCGACACCGACAACTGGATCTGGCCCCGACATACGGGCGACTTCTCCATTTTCCGCATCTATGCCTCGAAGGACAACAAGCCCGCAGCCTACTCGCCCGACAACGTCCCCTACCGTCCGAAAAAGCACTTCACGATCTCAACCCGGGGCTTCCGCGAGGGCGACTTCACGATGATCTACGGATTTCCGGGAAATACCCAGGAGTATATCCTCTCGGATGCCGCGGCCTACATCGCCGAACGCTCCGATCCGGCCAAGATCGCCATCCGCGACGGACGCCTCGACATCATCACCCGTGCCCAGGAGAGCGACCCCGCACTGCGTATCCACTACGCCGCCAAACACGCCTCGATCGCCAATGCCTGGAAAAAGTGGCAGGGCGAGGTGTTGGGGCTGAACCGGATGAAGACCATCGCCGCCAAGCAGGAGCAGGAACAGGCCTTTGCCCGCGAAAATCCCCGCGGGGCGGAGCTCCTGCGTGAAATGAAGGCCGAATACCGCCGGATCACAGATCCCTACTTCGCCCGCGAAATCACCGCCGAAACCCTCCGCGCCCTGCCTGCGAAATACTCGGCCGAAGAGCGTGCCGAAGCCGTATTCCCGGCCCGGCGGGAGACCGAACGCTCGCTGTTCCGCTGGCTCTTCGGGGAGTATGCCCGGCGTTGTCCGGCGCAATATCTGATTCCGGAGTTCCTCGACGGGGTAGCCGCAAACGGCTCGCCCGAAGCCTTCGCCGAGAAGGTGTTCGAGGAGGTGTGGGCCGGTGGCGAAACACCCCTCTCCGACTCGCTGCGAAGCGGTTCGAAGCGGATGCTCGACCATATCTCGTGGCTCTTGGGTACCAACCGGCTGCGCAACCTCACGAGCAAACGACTCAACACGCTCTACCGGGAGTATGTCCACGAACTGCGGCGGACCTGGCCCGAACGCCCCTTCTATCCCGATGCGAATCTGACGCTGCGGGTGGCGTACGGCGCAATCGCCGGTTACGAGTATGCCGACGGCGAATATCACAAGCCGCAGACAACCCTCGACGGCATCATCGCCAAGGACAATCCCGAGATTTACGACTACGACATCCCGCAGTCGCTACGCGACCTCTATGCTTCGAAGGAGTACGGGCGCTGGGGCGTGGAGATCGACGGACGCCGCACGGTGCCGGTCTGCTTCCTCGCGTCGAACCACACCACGGGCGGGAACTCCGGATCGCCGGTCCTGAATGCAGACGGCGAGCTGATCGGCATCAATTTCGACCGCACATGGCGCTCAACGATGAGCGATATCGCCTTCGACCCCACGATCTGCCGCAACATCGCCGTGGATATCCGCTACGTACTGTTCGTGGTGGATCGCATCGGCGGAGCCGGGTATCTGCTCAAGGAGATGCGGATCAAATAGTCCCCCGCGGCCATCGTCCGCGAAGCGGGGCGCATTTCCGGAAGCTGCAAAGCGCAGGGTTGCGCCCCGTTTCCGCGAAAGGACCGAAGGGCTCCGGGGAGTTTGCGGGAAGGTTACGGGAAGGACATTCCGCCCGGGTTTGCCCGGATTTGACCGGGTCTCTCCGGTCCGGGATCGCAGAATCCGGGAAAAATCGGATGTTTTTGCAGGAAAAATTTTGCAATTCGTAAAATAGTGCCTATATTTGCAGGTCCGAAAGATATTCGGGGCGTGCAATGCCCAGGTGGTGAAATTGGTAGACACGCTACTTTGAGGGGGTAGTGAACAATTGCGTTCGTGCAAGTTCGAGTCTTGTCCTGGGCACCGGAAACCGCGTCAGACGAAAGTTTGACGCGGTTCTTTATATTCCGAAGCCGCAGCTGTCCGTACTTCAATAAATATTGACAAGAGACCGGACAGCCGTTAACCTGTTTTACGGGCTTCTCCCGGAAGAATCAGAAACAAACGATCGGGCCGCCCCAAAGGCAAGCCCGGTCGTCATGATCCGGCAGGCAGGAAGGTGTACCACCTACTTTGTCCATCCGGCGGTCCAGTCGTCCGATGCCGGAACCGCCCCCTTGTAGGCCGCAGCCGTAAAGAAACTGTCGGTAAGCGTCTTGCCGCCGCTGATCGTTCCGATGTACCCGTCAGTCAGCGTATTTGCATAATCGGTCACATTGCCGGTTGCCGCGACAAAATCTTCGTTCGTATAGATGCCTTCCTTCGAATCAAGCACCGTGCTCATCGAGATGTACTCCAATACGGAAGGATGCTGCGCTTTCGAGAAGGAGTTCTCCGTCTCCGGGGTCTCCACGGTAATGCACTTCGCCTTACCCGTCACAATGGCATTGTAGAGCTCCACCTCGGTACCGGCGCGCAACCGCACGCCACGTGTGCCCGTTTCGGAGTTGTTGCCCACAAGCGTCACGTTCGCCAGCACGGGATGCGCTACGGGAGTAGCTGCCGCATTGTTGCCGTTGTTATCGCACTCCATCAGGCAGTCGCAGTCGTAACCGAGTGTCGACTCCGCCTCCTGGTAAGCCACCAGGAACTGGCCCTTGCCGTTCCAGCCTTCGGTCCAGTCGAACGAATCATCGGAACAACTCGTCACAACCAGGTGCTTCACATTGACCGAGCCTCCGAAGAACTCGAAGCCGTCGTCCGAACCCTTGTAGGCCTGCAGGTATTCGACCGTCGTACCGCTGCCCACGCCATAGAACGACACGCCGTTGGCCTCGTGCTCCTCGTCAAGGGCAAAGCCCGTATATTCGAGACGGATGTAACGCAGCGTTCCCGAATTGTCGGCATCGTCGCTGCCTCCGTAGGGGGCATTGCCGATCTCCGACAGAACACCCGTACCGGCATTCGTGTGCGCACGTCCGCAGATGTGGATGCCGCCCCACGCTCCGGCCTCCTTCAATTCGGAGGTCATCACAATGGGGTTCGAAACCGTACCCTGCGCGTCGATCTTTGCACCCTGTTCGATAAGAATGTAGTCAGGGACCTCATCGTCGACAGCCTCCAGTTCAACTCCCGGCTCAATGCGCAGAGTGGCTCCCGCCTTGACGTGCAAGCCTCCGCTCAATTTGTAGTTTGCGCCTTCGGTAAGCGTCGCATCGGCGGTGATGTTGCCCGTAAGGGTCGTCCCCGCGGCGATCTCGCCGCTCAACCCCGGGTTGGGCGTATCGTCGTTTTCGTTGTCACAAGCCACCGACATCATCGAACAGGCAAGAACTGCCGCAGCCAGAAATTTCCAATTCGTTTTCATCACTTTCATTTTTTAAATGGTTTGTCTTTTATGATCATGTCAGAATTTCAGATTCAGGCCCACCTCGAAACTCGTTCCCCGGCAATAGCGTTCCACTTCGATCGTACTGCCCGTCTGAGGCACCTCCTGTTCGAAGATCATCGCGCGGTTGAGCAGGTCGGCGAATTGCAGTTTCACCTCGACACGACGGCTGAACCGACAGGCAGCCGTGAAGTTAAGCGTATGTACGGGCCGCTGTGTGACATCGCCAAGTCCCGAAATGCCTACGGCATGGATGCGCGGGCCCTGAAGGTTGTAGAGCAGAGCCAGATTCAACTGCCGCTCCCCGCCGAGTCGGGGCGACCACGTCAGATCGGCATTCACCAGGTAGGGCGAAGCTCCCTGCAAGGCCCGCTCCTTGTTGGTGTAGACACCCCCTTCGGGCAGCGTAACGTTGGTGTACATGTAAGTGGCATTCACGCCGAGACGCAGCGTCCGGACCAGCACCTTGCGGAGCTCGATCTCCACACCGGCGGCCAGGCCGTTGTCGGCGTTGCGGAACGTATGGACCGCCGCACCGCCCGAAAGCATCTGTACGCGCTCGATCGGTTCGTCGAGGTATTTGTAGTAACCGGCCACGGAGAGCATGTCGCCCCGACGGTTGTGATACTCGTAACGAAGGTCGAGGTTGTAGTTGTAACTGTTCAACAGCGCTTCGTTACCGCGCAGCTGCACCGATCCGTAGGACTCCTGGTAGAGGAACGGCGCCATCTCGATGAACGACGGGCGGGTGATGGTGCGTGAAAGCGAAAGGCGCAGCTGGTGTTCGTCCGTGCAATTGTAGCGGAGATTCAGCGCCGGAAAGAGGTCGTTGCAGTCGAGGTTGCGCCGTTCGCGGAGGCTCTGGTCGTTGTAGTAGCACACCCACTGCCGCGAAGACTCGTAGCGTACGCCGGCATTGATGAGCAGTGCCGGAAGCGGTTTCAAGTCGACCGAAACGTATCCTGCCACAATGCGGTTGCCGGCCTCGTAGCTGTCCTTGGGCTGCTTCTGGCGGTTGATCGTCAGCGTGCCGTTGGCCACGTTCCCGAAATTGAGATAGTCGTTCGGCGAACAGATGTCCGTAATCTCGGGGGGCAGGTCCGAAATATCGTAGTAGAAGCGCGTCCCGGCATAGTCGCGGCTCTTGTCCTTCCACGAAACACCGGCCGTCAGTTTGTGCCCCGTCCCGAAGGTCCAGTCCGCGGCGGCATGGCCATTCCACTCGCGCTCGTCAAGCGTGCCGAAGTAACGCATGGTCTCCTGCTGGTTGAGATCGAAGAGGCTCAACGTTCCGTCATCGTGTTTGAGGTACATCACCTGGCGACGGTCGGGTTCGTCGGACGAAGTGGTAGAATAAGAACCGCTCCAACGCAGATTCCAACGCTCACCGAAAACGTGACGGCCGTAGAGCTGGTGCGTCATCAGCCGGTAAACGTGCATCACGTCATTGCTCCCGATGAGCTCGTGGTTCTCCTGGTCATATCCCTCTCGCCGGGAGTAGGTATCCGCGGCATTGCGGGCATAGAAAAAAGTGTAACCGAGGCGGTCGGCATCGCGCAAAGTCGTGCTAAGGCTCGCCAGAGCCGCCATCTTCAGTCCACTCGCATAACTGTCGTATTCGTATTCGTCGGTCGTACGCCCGGTCGCTTCGAGCAGGCGGAACTCGGCATTGTCCAGCATCTGCTGCTCATTACTCAGGCCTCCTGAAGCCAGTACACTCACCGTCTGACGTCCCACACGGAAGTCTCGTCCCCAGGCGAGGTTGCCCCCGAAGGTCGGCAGCGCCGTATGTTTCGATACCGAGAA
Organism: uncultured Alistipes sp.; assembly: GCA_944321965.1. GTDB lineage: Bacteria > Bacteroidota > Bacteroidia > Bacteroidales > Rikenellaceae > Alistipes. The sequence goes on along the minus strand of CALUNH010000009.1, from coordinate 58,487 downwards.
ATCCGTATCGAAGATATCCTTCGTCTTCACGTACTGCCGGAAGTCCGGCAGCGAACCCGACAGGGCTTGCGGATCAACCGTCGGTTGGGTAAACAGCGAGCGGTGATCCATGCGGTAGAAGCCGCGCCCGACGGTATTGAAGGCCCCGCCGGTATGGAAATCCACCGAGAAGAAGTTCTCACCGGTATTTTCCCTGGTATTGATGTCGATGCGTGCCCCCGAGTAGTCGGCATAGGAGCTGACCTCGTAGGCCTTGCTCACGGTGATGTTCTTCACGGTCGACGAAGGGAAGATGTCGAGCGGAATGAGTTTGTTGTCGGGATTGGGCGAAGCGATCGGCTGCCCGTTGAGCGTGGTGATGCTGTATCGGTCGCCCAGACCGCGCACGATCAGTTGTCCGGCCGAAGCGATGGAGATCCCCGCCATCTTGCGGACACCCTCCTGTACGTTGGAGATCCCTTTGAGCGACATCTCCCTGGCGCCCATATTTTCGATCGCCACGTTCGAGGCAATGCGCTCGGTCTGCAGGGCCCGTTCCGATTCAAGATTCTTGCGGGCCGTCACCGTCACCGAGGCCAGCACCTGATTGTCGGATTCCAGTTCGATCACCGCTTCGGGCATTGGGTCCGCCACACGGATCTCCATCCGCTGCGGGAGGTAGGAGATGTAGGAGACAACTACCGTACAGGTTCCGGGGGCAAGGTCGAGTTCGAAGCGTCCCGAAGGATCGGTCGTCGTCCCTCGGGTTGAACCCTCGACAATGAGAGTGGCTCCGACAAGCGCCTCGCGGGTCGTCCGGTCGACGACCGTTCCGCGAAAGGGAATCGCTCCGAGCGCATAATACATACTGCTTGAAAACAAGAACGCGGTAAGAACAATTTTCCTCAATAACATCCGTAATCTCTATTTCTTCATGGTTTCCGGATGCAAAATTGAAGCGCGGGTGTTACAACGGTGTGTAGGCGGCGTGATATTCCCTTGACATGACTGCGGCTCCCTGCTACTACTCGGTCTCACCTTCCGGTTGCAACGACCCGAAACCGACAAAGAGGCACTGCCCAAGGGTGGGGTAGACCCGATGGAACCGGATGACCGCGTGAACCTCGCCAACGGTGTGTACACGAATGGATAAACACGACCCCGCAACACCGTCCCGAAGGGCCGCGGCCACCAGTCCCAATACTGCGGCATCCGTTGCTTGCCGGTGCCAAGGCCCGTTCTGGAACCCGAAAGAAACTGCCGTCATACGAGAAGAGAGGCTTCGGATTATCCGAAACCTCTCTTCATGAACGAACCCGCCGGAATCCGGGCCATGCCCCGGTCTGTCGGCCGGATCGTTCCAGTCAACGGATCAGGCCTGCTCCGGGACCTCCGGAGCCTCCGGGGCCTCCGGGACCTCCGGGACCTCCTCGATCTTCCGGCTCCGGTAACTCTTCGGCGTACAACCGTACTTCGCCGAGAAATTCTTGAAAAAGGTCCCCCGGTTGGTAAAGCCCGACTTGTAGATGATCTCGTCCACCGAAAGCTTCGTCTTCGTCAGCAAATGCTCCGCATAAGCCAAACGGTACTCCCGGATGATGCTGCTCGGGGTCACGTTCACGATCCCTTCGAGCCGGTGGTAGAGATTCCGAAGGCTGATCCCCATCTGCCGCGCAATCGTCCCCGTCGTCATGCTGCTGTCCGCAAGATTCTCCTGGATGATCTTGAACATCTTCTCCAGGAACTGCTTGTCCTCGCTGTGCAGCATCTTCCCGTCACTGAACTCATAGGCACTGATCGACGAACTGTAATACTCCCGCAACGAACTTACCCGGTTGAGACTCTGACGAACCGTAAATTTCAGCGTCTTCACGTTGATCGGCAGAGAAAGAACCGCATCCGCATACTCCCCCACCGGAGAATCCGCCTGCTGCAGGCTCGTAATCAGAATGACGGGAATCTTCACCGTCATCCGGTCCTGCTTGACCGACGACATCAGCCGCTCCAGATCCTCCTTCATCGGAATGTTCTCGCAAAGGATAATGTCCGGATACCCCGCCTGCATCTCCTCGGCGAACTTCTCCGGCTTGCGGAACGTGCGGATATTGTACTCCTCGGAGAACATCTCCGCCAGCGAGTTGATAATCCCCGCGTCGGAACCGATCACAAACATCGTCGGACGGTCACCCCCGACGTCGAACTGACGGATCCGCTCCTTCTCCACCATCAGGATGTGGCTGTTCAGCAGGTACTCCTCCGAAAACGCCCCGTAAGACTCCATGCCCGAACCCGTATCGGTGACGCTGAGCGACGGAAGCTCGATCTCGAACGCAAACCGGTCGCCCAGATCCCGGAAACGCATCACACCCCCCAGGCTCGTCACGTAGTTGAAGCAGACGACCAGACGCATCTCGTCCTGGAACGAATCCCCGCCCTCGCTGCGACGCTGGAAATACTCCATCATGTCGTAACGGTCCGTCAACCGACCGAACGCCTCCTCGTCGATCCAGCGCCCCTCGACCTCCAGCCGGATGACAAGACGCTCCTCCTCGGACGCGATGTCAAGCCCGATCCTTCCCTTCCGCACCACGTGCAGGAAGGCGTTGGCCATCGTCATGTCCACCACCTCCGAAACCCGCTTCGGGTCGCTCGTCCACAGAAGCTCCCCAGGAACCCGAAGATCGAACGAAATTCCGCGCTCCTCGGCCAATGAGACGTAACTCTTCGCAATCTCCGTCACATACTCCGTCACGGAGAAGATCTTCACGCTGAGATTCCCCGACTCGCTCGACTCCCGGAAATCGTGAAGCATGTGGATGATGTTCGACAGCTTGTCGCTCTGCTGAAGCACCTTCCGCAACCGCTGACGGATGTAATCGTCCGAATGCCCGTAGTCGAGCAGCTGCTGGCAGGGAACCGAAACCATGAAGACCGGAGCCGCCATCTGCTGGGCCAGATTCTCCATCAGGTGGAGTTTCGAATCGAGGATCTCCTCCTTGCGCCGGGCCTCGATCCGCTCTAATGCCACAGCCCGCTTCCGCTGCCGTCGCCGGTAGAGGTAATAACCCGCCCCCGCCGCGAAAAGCAGGAAAAACAGCACGTAAAGACACTTCGCAAAGAGCGTCGCAAACCACGGAGCACGGATCACCACCGTCAGCGAACGGACCGGACTCGTATCTCCCGTGACGGTATTCCGATAACGTACCTTCAGCCGGTAACGCCCCGGATGACGCTCCGCAAACTGAATCTCCGAAGAGGATTCGAGCCACCGCCCCTCCAACTCCTCGGTATTGTACAGATAGACGTAATTGCTGCCGTTGATGTAGTCCAGGGCGATCACCCCCACGCCGTAAAGCCGCTCGTAGGGCCGGATGACCAACTCCCCGTCGCCATTCACCGCATCCTCGAACGGAATCAGCCGGTCGTTGATCCGCACGTAGCGGAAAAGCAGCTCCGGATAGAACGGCTCCGCCCTATAGCGGGTCTGCTCCATCACCACAAAACCGTTCGTCCCCCCGAAAAACAACATATTCCCCTTCTGGTCCTTGAAGGCCGCACCGTCGCTGTACTCGATGGTGTTGACCCCGTAGGAGTAGCCGTACTTCACCTGCGAGGAGGTCGCCGGATCGTAGCGCACAAGACCGCTGTTGGTCGTCAGGTAGAGCTTCCGGCCGCTGTCCTCAAGAATCCCGTGCACGATATTCCGGATGGGCGTCTCGTGCACCGTCCCGTCATCCCCGAGCTGCAACAGCCCCCAGCTCGTGCCGATCCACAGCCGCCCGTCCTCCGAACGGAGGATCGACCACACGTCGTTGGCGATCTCTGCCCGCGAATCGTCGAAGGTCGTCACCGTACAGGAGTCGCTCTGCGGAAAGTAGTGGATCAAACCCCCGCCGCGGTTCCCGATCCAGAGCGTATGGTCCACATCCTCGAAGAGCGTGAAGAAGAAGTTCTTGTTCTCCAGCGCCCGACCGAAATCGAGCTTCTTCCACGCCCGGACGTAGGGAACCCCGCCCCGGTCGCCGAGCAGCAGCCGGAAAACCCCGCAGCCCACCGTGGCAACCCAAAGCGTATCCCGATGGCTCTCCCGGATGGCATGGATGTAACGGAGATCCGGCGGAAGATCCCCGCCCAGAGTCCGCACCGCTCCGCCCGAAAGCGGCCGGTAATTGATCCCGAACCCCTCGGAGCCGATCCACACCACGCCCCGCTCACTCTCCTCCAGGGCGAAGACCGCATGGTCCGAAAGCCCCGAATCCGAACCGTTGATCTGCTCGAAATCCGTCGGCTTGCGGACCGTGGAGAAATTCGGTATCTGGACGATACCCTCGCCCTTCGTCGCAAACCACAGCGTCCCCCGCGAATCGAGCAGCAGGCTCCGGACCGGCTTGGAGAGGTTGTAGGGCAGTTTGTCGAACGTGTACGAATGGAACGAAACCTCGTCGTCGGCATACATGAAAAGACCCTGACCGTCACTCCCGATCCAGACGATATCCTGCTTCTCATCCTTGAGCAGGCTGAAAACCCCGCAGTTGATATCCAGACGCTCGGTCTCGTACCTGCGGGCATTCTCCGGCGTGAAGCAGAGCCTCGTCACCCCGTCGAACAGGAACGAAACCAGGAAGTCGTCGCCGTAGCGGATTGCCGCGGAGACCTTCCCGTAGCGCGCGATCTCCCCGCTGAGGTCCGTGATGTATTCGAGCACCTCGTTCTGCGGATCGAACGTATAGAGAATGCCCCGGGTGTCGATCAACAGAACCAGGTCCCGGTCGGCAAAGGCATAGCTCAACGATAGCGCCTGCACGCGCTCCAGCGAATCGAGCCGGCACGGCTCCCCCGGATAACGGGGCAGAAACGACGTCCGGTAGATCCCGTCCGTGCGGAAAAGGTAAACCGAATCCCCCGCCCCCGCCCAGGAGGTGATATAGGTGTCGAAGGAGAACGGCTCCGGAATCGGCCGGAACGACGCATCCTCCTCGCAATAACCGTAGAAACCTCCGCCCTGGGTCAGCACGATCGTCTCCGAACGGTTGCGCGAAAGCAGAAAGTAGATCCCCTGGAACTCCCGGTGCTGCTCGATCACCTTGTTGCGGTACATCAGATCGAGCCCGTAGTTGGTCCGAAGCCAGCTGTAACGGTCCTGTGTCGGGTGGATCTTCTCGATCAGGTTCCCAGAAAGCGGAAGCATCCCGCTCTCGGCCAGCGGGTAGCAGACCATCTGCTGCCCGTCCCAGAAGTTGAGGCCCTCGCAGGTCCCCAGCCAGATATAACCCTCCGCATCCTGGTCCAGACACAGAATGGAGTTGTTGCTGATCCCCTCGCGGCTGGAGATCATCCGCAGATTCCCCGCTCCGGCAAGCAGGGGTGTGCCCGTCAGCAGCGTACTCGCACACACAACCCGAAAAAAGGACCCCATATCCATAATTCGTACTATATTTGCCCCGAAATTAAGTTTTTTTTGCCATAAATCATCACAAAAGTACATCTTTGTACTTAAATGGCATGAAATCGTACTCGCGGAAATACTTTAATAAATATTTTTGCTTGCGAAATTGGTACACCCAACAAGCAACCTTTATTACTAATAACCACTTATGTATGATCAAGAAATCGACTTTTAGCACTCTTGCGCGCTACTCGCTCGCATTGCTGTGGTGTCTGGTCGTTTCCGGCATCTGCGGGGCCTCAGCGCAATCCGCGACCAAGTCGGTAAACGGCAGAATCGTGGACGAAAAGGGACAACCCCTCGTCGGGGTCTCCGTCATCGTCGAAGGCACCGTAAACGGTACCGCTACCGGAGCCGACGGTACCTACCTGCTCAAGGGAGTCAAGAACTCCGACAAGCTCCAGTTCATCTACCTCGGGTACAAAACCGTCGTACAGGAGGTCGGAACCAAAACCGAAATCTCCGTAACCATGACCGAGGATACGAGCTATCTCGACGAGGTCGTCGTCATCGGTTACGGTACCACCACCCGCCGACACATCACCTCGGCCATCTCGACCGTCAACCGCGAGGACCTCGCCGACCGTCCCGTCGCCAACATCCAGCAGGCACTCCAGGGTACGGCCGCAAACCTTATCATCCAGACCCGCAACTACGACCCCACGGGCGGCAATCAGATGAACATCTCGATCCGAGGCATCAACACCATGGGTAACAACTCGCCGCTGGTCGTTATCGACGGCGTGCCCCAGGCCGAGGCATCGCGGATGAACGACCTCAACCCCAATGACATCGAGTCGGTGAACATCCTCAAGGATGCCGGTTCCGCAGCCATCTACGGTGCCCGCTCCTCGAACGGCGTCATCCTCATCACCACCAAGCAGGGTCACAAGGAGACCGCCCCGACCATCTCCTTCAGCGCACAGCTGGGTGCCCAGGAGCCCCATATCCTCTTCGAGCCCGTGTCCTCCTACAAGAACTCCATCCTGCGCAACGAAGCCCTGACCAATTCCGGCCGGAGCCCCATCTTCTCCGCAGCCGAGATTCAGGACATGTACATCCACGGCGACAGCGAGCCCCTCGTCGAGCAGGCCATGAAGAACGCCCTCCAGCAAAACTACAACGTCAGCGTCACGGGCGGTACCGAGCACTCGACCTACATGCTCTCGGCCGGGTACTTCGACCAGGAGTCCAACTACATCGGCCCCGACTACGGCAGACAGCGCTACAACGTCCGCTCGAACCTCTCGACCGAATGGGGACGGCTCAAGGTCAGTGCAAACCTCAGCTACACCCGCGCCGAAACCAAATCCCCCACGACCAGCGGATTCCTCTTCGCGAACCTCTCGCGCTACCCGACCTACTACTTCTACAGGTCGATGGACGACAACGGGACCTTCTACGCAAACAACTATAAATGGGGCGGTTGCGGCGCCGAACTCGCCGGCCTCGTAGGGGGGGGGTACAACAAGTACGATAACGACTACCTCAACGGCATCTTCAATGCCGAATTCGAAATTATCAAGGGCCTGAAGATCCGCGGCGTGCTCAGCGCCGAATCGCGCACCGAACACCGCTTCTCCGACCACATGACCTACTACGTGGTCACCGACAACGGTGCCAACTGGTCCGACCCCTCGACCGCCGTACTCTCCGGAAGCACCACCACCCCCGCCGACGACTGGGTCGGACGAGACACCTATCTCAACGGGCAGGTCCTGCTGGACTTCAACCGCACGTTCGCCGAGAAGCACAACGTAACGGCACTGGTCGGCTGGTCGCAGGAGTCGAAGAAGCACTACTCGATCAACGCCTCGAAGACATACCTCAACGACCTGAACCAGCCCGGCGAGGGTACCGTCACGAGCGACAGCGACACGTCCCTCTCCTCGCAGGACAACACGCGGTCGGCCCTGGAGTCCTACTTCGGGCGTGTCGGATACTCCTACGCCGACAAGTACTACATCGAGTTCACCGCCCGCTACGACATGTCGTCGAAGTTCCTCAAGGAGCGTAACGGAGGCTTCTTCCCCGCCGTGTCGGCCGGCTGGCGCATCTCGGAGGAGAACTTCATGGGCGACTACCGCAACAAGGTCGGAGACCTCAAGCTCCGCGCTTCGTACGGTATCAACGGTAACCAGCAGGATGTGGGTCTCTACGACTTCATGACCACCTACGGCATCTGGACCGACGCCTACGGTTTCAACGGAAGCTCCGTCCCCGGCCTGATGTTCACGATGGGTAACGCAGCCCTCACCTGGGAGCGCTCGAAAACCTTCAACATCGGTCTCGACGCCTCCTTCTTCCGGAATACCCTGAACGTCAACTTCGACTACTTCTACAAACGCACCTCGGACATCCTGCTCGACGCCATCGTCCCGGGCGTCTTCGGCGCCAGCATCGCCAAGGAGAACCGCGGCGTCATGGACAACCAGGGTTGGGAGCTCACCATCAACTACGACCTCAACCGCGGCGACTGGAAACACCACTTCTCGCTCAACCTCGCCGATTCGAAAAACGAGGTCGTCACCTACGGAACCCCGAAGATCGCCTCAACGGACGGCGTCACGACCCTCATCCAGGAGGGGCTCCCCCTGAACTCCTACTACGGATACAAGGTCGCCGGCCTCTTCTCCAACTACGAGGAGATCCAGAACGCCGCCATCCCCTCGACCGTAGACCGCTCGCAACTCCGGCCGGGTGACGTCCGATACGTCGACATCAATGGAGACGGCGTGATCGACACCAACGACCGAACCTACCTCGGATACGCATTCCCGCGGTATACCTACGGCTTCAGCTACAACGTCAGCTGGAAGGGCATCGACCTCGGCATCATGCTCCAGGGCGTAATGAAACGTACGCAGGCCATTCGCGGCGAGCTCGTACAGCCCTTCCACTCCGATTACGGCACGACCATGTACGAGCACCAGCTCGACTACTGGACCGCCAACAATACGGATGCCCGGTGGCCCCGGCTGGCCGTCAACGGCTCCGTCAGCAATGCGAACAACTGGGAACAGCCCGGTTCGGAGCTGAACATGGTGAACACCGCCTACCTGCGCGTCAAGAATATCCAGATCGGCTACACCCTGCCCGAAAAGTGGACCAAGAAGTTCGGGTGCAAGAGCCTGCGCATCTACGTCGATGCCCAGAACCCGCTGACGTTCACCAAATACGGATTCTTCGACCCCGAATCCTCGGAGTTCGGAAGCAACATGTCAAAATCCGGAGCCAACTCCCTGCGCAACTATCCTACCCTGCGCTACTGGGGCGGCGGTATCAACCTGACTTTCTAAAAACAACACTTCCATGAAAAAACACACCATATTCGCATTCCTGATGGCCGGACTGGTCGGTTGCGTAGGCATCGAACAGTATCCCACCAACTCGTATACCGACGAAAACTTCTGGAATTACGAGGACAACTGCATGGCTGCGCTCTACCTCGGATACAACCAGTACTGGAACGCCGACATGTACTTCGGCAACAACATCCTCTCCGATGACGTCTACGGAAGCCGCCACTCCTCGAACTCGACCAATACGGTCACGGGACTCGCAACCACGAGCGGCGGACGTTTCTCCGACGAATGGAAACAGTGCTACCAGGAGCTCCGCACGATCCATACCGCCCTGGACAGCCAGGACCGCATGAATATCGACGAAAACGTCAAAAACCGCCTCGTGGCCGAACTGCGGCTCCTGAGAGCCTTCACCTACCTGCGGCTGACCACCTGGTTCGGCGATGTGCCCTTCTTCACGACCAACCCCACGCTCCCCGAATCGAAATCCATGTCGAGGACGAGCGCCGACCAGATCAAGGCTTTCATCCACGCCGAACTGGAGGAGGTTTCGCACATCCTGCCCAAGAATACCGAAATCCCCGCCGATGAGAACGGACGTGTCACCTGCGGTACGGCCGTAGCCCTCAACGCCCGCGCATATCTCCTGGACAACGACTTCGAGAACTGCGCCCGCGAGTGTGCCAAACTCATCAACAGCACCGAATACGGGACCTATGCCCTTGCATCGAACTATGCCGACCTCTTCGTCAACGGACACTACGGTCCGGAGTCGATCATGACCCTCGAATTCGCCTACGAGGGCGGCGTGGAGAACATCAAGCGCAGCTGGGCCACCGGAACCCGCATTCCCCAGTCGATCGGTTCGGGCGCAATCGTCGCCTTCTCCCCCACGCAGGAGCTCGTCGACTGCTTCCGCAAGACCGACGGATCGATAGCCGAGGACACCGACTACGACGACCGTGACCTGCGTTTCTACGCAACCATCGCCTACAACGGCTGCACGATCGAGATCCCCGAGGCCAAGGCCTGCAAGATCATCGGTTCGGAGGGCGTCGGAAAGGGTACCTACACCTGCTGGACAAACCCCGACGACGAGGACAAAGCCAAAGAGAGCGACCCCAACCTGACCGATTCCTACAACGGGTCACAGGACCGCACGCTCACCGGATACTACAACATCAAGAACTACGTGGCCAATACGGTCGGTTCCGGCGGCGGCTCGTACAAGTCCCTCATGGAGATCCGTTACGCCGACGTGCTGCTCATGTACGCCGAGTCGATGTACGAAACCGGCCAGATGTCGTCCGAAATCTGGGACGCCACGATCCGCCCGCTGCGCGAACGCGCCGGATTCGACCAGGCCTACTGCGCATATCCCGGCGAAAGCGACAACCTGCGTCAGACCATCCGCGACGAACGCCGCGCGGAACTCGCGCTCGAAGGCCGCCGCTGCTTCGACATCCGCCGCTGGGCCCTGATGGAAAACTCCTCGCTCAAGAACACCGGAGGCGTCTATCTGACCTCCCAGGCAACGGGCGCACCCTTCCTCGACGACGGAAGCAACATCCAGTGCCCGGCTCCCTACAACATGAAATACTGGTTCCCCATCCCCCAGAGCGAACGCGACATCAACCACAACCTCACGCAGAACCCCGGATGGTAGACCCCGACCCGGAATAACATAAATGACCTGAAATTATGAATATCCTGTTTAAAAATATCACGATCCTGGCCCTCGCGGCCACGCCGTTCGTCTCCGGATGTTCGGACGAGGGCAATGAGATCAACTACAACATCCAGACCGGGAACACGCTCTATCTTCCCGCCGAAGGCAAGAGCGTAGACCTCTCCCTGGGCAGCGACGTGCGCTTCGAATGGAGCCCCTCGATCGCCGTAGACAACGGATTCGTATCCTACGAACTCCTCTTCGACCGCGAAAACGGAGACTTCTCCCAGCCCCTCGCCGCCATGACCAGCCAGCTCACCGGTTCGCAGACCTATCTGAGCGTCTCGGCCAAGGACCTCAACACCGTGGCCCGGGCCGCAGGTATCGGAACCCGGGCGTCCGGAAACATCCGCTGGACCGTCCGCGCATCGAAAGGAATCAACGGAAGCATCTACACCGAATCGCGCCTGCTCTCCGTCACGACCATGAACTCCATGTCGCCGCTGCCCCAAAGCATCACGCTCCAGGGCGAGGCTACCGAGGATCCCCAGAACGGAATCGCCATGGCCGTCTCGGCAGGAATCGACAACGTGGCCGCTACGGAGGGAACCTTCGAGGGATTCACCCGCATCAAGGGAGGCAGCGACTTTACCGTCGTCGACGACCTGGGACGCTACTACCTCTTGAACGACGACGGAACGGTGACCGACTCCGAAACCCCCGTCAACAACCGTTTCGCGGCCGAGGCCATCTACTGGATCAAGATCGATTTCGGCGTGATGACCTGGGAGTCGAACACCATCTCCAAGATCGAATACTACGCCGCCGCATGGGCCGACAACCAGATGTCGACCGTCAAACGGACCATGGAATACCAGGGCAAAGGTGTCTGGCTGCTCGCCGACTACGAGAACACCATCTCCGACAACTCGGCAAACGATACGCGCCACCGGTTCAATGCCACCCTCGGCGACGGATCCATGCTCTACCTCGGAACCCAAAGTTCACTCGGATCAGACTATACGACCGACTACCTCAAGGTGAACTTCTACACCAAGGAGACGATCGGAAACGTCGACTGGGACAAAACCTACAACTTCCTCACGGCAGATTGCGGCCGCGCATTCGACTGCTACCTCTATCTGAATGCAGACAACCCGGCCGGAACCTGGTGGCACGAATATAAATTCAAATAAAACCTGAAACTATGAAACTCTATAAATCCATGGGAACCCTGTTCGTATTCTCCATGCTCGCCTTGCTCCCCGTCGGCTGCGAGGAAGACTACATGTCCATCACCAATCCGAAAACCGAGCAGAAAGCCAACTCATACGCCGACTATGAAATCGACTGGACCGAAGCTGCGGATTCCGTATCGACGGCCTTCATCGAGCGTTTCTACTGCAGCTCAAACCGGAACGGCGCCGACGGCGTATTCTCCTACAGCGAATACAACAACCAGAAAAACAACTTCAACTGTTACTGGCAGCAGGCTCACGCCATGGCCGCAATGGTCGACTACTACAACCGTATCAAACTCACGGACCCCGACCAGGCCGCTCTCATCCGCAGCTACTTCAAACGCTGGTACGACAAGCGCGGCAACAACTACGAGGGAAATGCCTCGTATCGCGGTGCGTCGGGTTTCGGAAACGACTTCACGGACGATACGCTCTGGATCACCATCGCCCTGCTGCAGATGTACGACGCAACCGGGGATGAGACCTACTACAACGCCGCCAAACAGACCTGGGACGAGTGCGTAAGACCCCGCTTCGCACTGAACGAATACGGCTGGCTGCCCTGGAAAATGACCGACCTGGGGGCAAACACCTGTACGAACGGCCCCGGAGCCATCGCTTCGGCCATGCTGGCCAACTATGCCAAAGAGGCCGGAAACAGCGAGGAGTACAACCGCTATCTCGAAGAGTCGCAGACCTGTTTCGACCAGAACATCCATGTCATGAACGCCGACGGTACGCTGGACGGCACGCCCCTGAGCTACACCCAGGGTACCTGCATGGAGGCCGGACGCCTGCTCTGGAAACTCACCGGGAATACCGGATACATCAAGAAGGCGATCTCCGCAGCCCGCGGGCAGATGACCTCGACGAGAATGAACCAACCCTATGAAAACGAAATGATCATGCGCGACGAGGGTACCGACGAGAACAACTCGATCTTCCACGCCGTACTCTTCCACTGGGCCGCACGCATGGCCATCGACAAGGATATCGACGCCGTGGATCCCACCATCCGGAAGGAGCTGACCCGCTACGTGCTGCGCCACGCCTCCTACTACTGGACCATCGGAATCGACAAATCCCAGCTGGGTTGGGAGGACTCCTACTTCGGCGTCAAGTGCACCGAAGCCCGCGAAGCCGGAACCGGAGGATCGCTCGGTGCCTATTCGAGCGCCGCACAGGCCATCGAATCCATGTGGATCATTGAAAGGAACCAATAAACCGATTTGAACCATGAAACGCATATTGTATCTCTTCCTGACAGCCGTGCTCGCCGTTACCGCAGCAGCCTGCGATTCCGACGAGAAGGACACCGGTGCCGAAATCTCCGCACCCCAGTTGTACTTCCCCAAAGACCAATACGCAATCGACATCACGACCGGACTCTCCGTCATCTTCGAGTGGGAGAACGCAACCACCGGCAATGTCGTCTACCAGGTCCTCTTCGACAGCGAAGAGGGAGACTTCTCCGACCCGGTCTATGTGGCCACGAGCGACGCCAACGGTTTCGAGCCCTCGCTGGAGATTGAAACTGGCACCCTGTCGACCATCGCCACCCTGTGCGGAGGCCTTCCCGGACAGACCCTCGACATAAAATGGACGGTCCGCTCGATTCAGGGGACCGAACAGGCCGCCGACGGGCAGAATGCCCGCACGCTCATCGTCTCGCTGCCCAACACGGTCAGCCCGCTGCCGGTAACCCTGGCGATCGGGGGAACGGCCTCGGAGGGCGAGACGGCAGGCAAGTTCAACGCCGCACTCCCCGTCGGGACCACCAAGGGCAAGCACATCGCCGACCGCGAGTCGGGCGCCATGGAGTGCTTCACGAAACTCACGACCGGGGGGACCTTCACCGTCAAGGACAACTTCGACCGTTACTATGCACTCGAAGAGGGCGGAATCATCCGCTGCACCTACGAAGAAGCGACCGAAAACAGCGTCGAGACCGATGGAGTCTACTGGATTTACATCAACTTCAACACCATGAAGTGGTCGATGAAGCGCATCGAAACGGTCGAGTTCTGGAACCACCCCTGGTTCGGAGGCGCAAGCCAGGAGGAGATGACCTATACGGGCAACGGCGTCTGGGAGATTGTCGACTACGCCTGGGTAGTCACCAACGGCAGCGCAACGGACACCCGCTACTACTTCCTCGCAACCTACGACGACGGAAGCGTCGAGCGCTGGTCGTTCTGGGACGACGACTGCCGCAACAACGCAACCCCCGAGGCCGATCCCAAGTTCTACAACATCTACCGCTTCACGCACAGTTCGCTCACCGACGAGTGGGCCCACACCTGGAAGACCCGAGAGAACATAAATGAGGGTGCCGACAAGCTCGCCACGTTCCGCGTGCACATGAACAACACGGACAAGGCCGACTACTACCACGAACGCTCGTTCAAAGACAAATAGGCGATGCGATGAAGAGATTGCTGTTATCCCTTTCCGCCCTGCTGGGCGTCGGAGTGCTCGCGGCTCAGAACCATGAGTCGCAGCGCCCCGCGCCGCAGGACCGGCTGTTCGTCTCCGAGGCCGTCGAGCAGACCATCGCCGAGGTCCAGGGGATGCTTACCAACGCAAAACTGGCCTGGATGTTCGGCAACTGCTTCCCGAACACGCTCGACACCACCGTCCATTTCAAGGACAAGGGCGAGGACGGTCTCTACGACACGTTCGTCTATACGGGCGACATCCATGCCATGTGGCTCCGCGACTCCGGCGCCCAGGTCTGGCCCTACGTGCAGCTGACTCCCCGCGACGAACACCTCCGCAACATGGTTGCAGGGGTCATCGTCCGGCAGTTCAAACTCATCAACACGGACCCCTACGCCAACGCCTTCAACGACGGCGCAACGGGCAGCCACTGGGCTTCGGACCGGACCGGAACCCCGATCCATCCCGAAGTGCACGAGCGCAAGTGGGAGATCGACTCCCACTGCTACCCCATCCGGCTGGCCTACCATTACTGGAAAACAACGGGCGATGAATCCGTTTTCGGCGAGGTCTGGATCAAAGCCGTGCGGAACATCCTCACGACGTTCCGCACCCAACAGCGCAAGGAGAACCTCGGACCCTACTACTTCCGCCGGACCACCGACCGCCAGCTGGACACGAAGTGCTGCGACGGATGGGGCAATCCGGTCAACCCCGTAGGGCTGATCGTCTCCTCGTTCCGGCCCTCGGACGACGCCACGACCTTCGATTTCCTCGTCCCGTCGAACTTCTTCGCCGTAAGCTCGCTGCGCAAGGCCGCGGAGATCCTCCGCAAGGTCAACGGCGAAAAGGCTCTCGCCAGGGAGTGTCTTACGCTGGCCGACGAGGTGGAGGCGGCCCTGAAAAAGTACGCCGTCGTCGAGCACCCGCAGTTCGGCAAGATCTACGCCTTCGAAGTCGACGGCTTCGGGAACCGATTCCTGATGGACGACGCCAACGTCCCGAGCCTGCTGGCCATGCCCTACCTGGGCGATGTCGAGCGCACGGACCCCATTTATGAAAATACCCGCCGGTTCGTCTGGAGCGAGGCCAACCCCTACTTCTTCCGCGGAACCGCCGGCGAGGGAATCGGCGGCCCGCACATCGGCTACGACATGATCTGGCCCATGAGCATCATGATGAAGGCCTTCACGTCGACCGACGATGCCGAAATCAAGACATGCATCGAGATGCTCATGACCACCGATGCCGGAACCGGATTCATGCACGAGTCCTTCCACAAGGACAACCCGCAGAAGTTTACCCGCGCCTGGTTCGCCTGGCAGAACACCCTCTTCGGAGAGTTGATCCTCAAACTCATCCACGACGGAAAACTCGACCTGCTCAACTCCATCACCGTGGAATAGCAGTCCCCGAACCGCAAAAACCGAATTTCTGAAAACAACCTATCAACAAACCCTGTCTATGAGACTTTACAAAAAACTCTTATATCTGTTTGCAGCGACTGCGATGCTCGCTTCCTGCTCGTCGGACAAATCCGACTCGGAAGCCGGTCCGGCCAACGTTCAAAAGCTGGAAACACCGAAAAACGGCCTGAGCGTCAGTATGCTGCTGCTGGATCCCGCCGAATTCGAGGGGCTTCGCTTCGAATGGCAGCCGGCGGCAGGAAACGTAACCTACGAACTCGCCTTCGACAAGAGCGGAGGCAACTTCTCGGCTCCCGTGGCGAGCTTCGAAACCGCGGAAAACGCATATACCCTCCAGCTGGAGGAGCTCCAGACCCTCTTCGACGACAATGTCGACGAGGCCGGTGAGACGGCCGTCCTCGACTGGAAAGTCTACACCCTCACGGATACCGGGCGCACACCCTCGACCGAAACCCGCACCCTGACACTCACAACCCGTGCGGAGGTTGTCGTCGAGACCCTTATCGCTCCCGAAAAGGATGTGGTCCTCAACCTGAAGGAGCTGACCGCGGATGTCGACTTCTCGTGGTCGAAGCCCGTATGGCTCGGTGACGACAAGCTGATCTCCTACACGCTGGTCATCGATCAGGCCGATGCGGACTTCTCGGAGCCGCTGCTGAGCATCGACGTGAACCCCGCCTCCGAGGCCGCAGCCGCCACACAGGCCACCGTAACCCGGGAGCAGCTCGCCGAACTCTACAACGCTTCGGAGGCCGCAGCCACCGAGGACCCCTATTACCTGCAGTGGGCCGTCTACGCCAAGATCGACCAGAACGAGATGATCTCCGAGGAGATCCGCACCTTCTCGATCATCCCGCAGAAGAAGATCGGTGCCTTTGCCGAGGGCGACACGCTCTACATCAGCATCCCCGAATCGAGCGAGGACGGACAAAAGGCCACCTTCATCAACGACGGATATTACAGGACCGACAACGACAGCTGGCACGACCGTCTGGAAAAGGTAGGGCAGAATTGGAAAGACTTCCCCTACTACGAAATCTTCACCCGTCTGGAAGCCGGTGAGAAGTACGGATTCTACACCCTGAGCGACGACAACGAGAAGATCCACTTCTTCAAGGCTACCTCGGCCGACGGATTTGTCGAGACCGAAAGCGAAGCGGAGTCCTACACCACGGTCGACGAGACGGCCATCTACCGCATCCGCTTCAAGGCCGACGGGACAAACAACAAGAAGATCGACATCCGCAAGGTCGAATACATCAACCTCCGCTTTGCCTGGGGTAACTACGGAGATAACAGCTACACCGATGCTACGCTGAACTACGCCGGCAAGGGACGGTGGACGCTGCCCTCCTACCACGTCGTATTCCGCGACATGGGGTCCTACAAGGAGGACCGCTACCGTTTCGTCATGAAACTCGAAGGCATCGAGTCGGTACAAGGCCTTTCGAAGAACAACGAGGGCCTCGTGACCAACGACCGCCCGGGACAGAGCGAAGACGCCTCCTACTGGCACCTGCAACTCTCCTACACGGGATGGGACCACTGGGTATTCAAATATCCGGCCTGGCTCTACGACGAAACGAACCTCGGGAAGTGGGCCGCCGACGTCAACCTCTACATGAATGCCGACAAGGGGCACTACACCCATGAATTCGTCAACCCGGTCGAGGTGAAGAGTTTTGCCGACGGCGATGCGCTCTACATCGACGGTACGGGCACCGAGGCCGGGCAGAAGATGTCCTACATCACGGCAGACTCCTACAACACGCAGATCGGCAATTCGGGAGAGGTGGATAAATTCAAGAACGAGGATTATAAATACGAAATCTTCACCCGTATCGAGGGCGGCAGCAAGTTCTACTTCCGCTCGCAGTTCAGCGACGCCCTCTACACCCTCTCGGCAGACGGTTCACAGGTCAAGCAGATCGAATCGACCGACGAAGCCGAGGCTCCCATCGCCGAGACCGGGATTTACCGCATCCGCTTCAACATCGCTTCGGGCAATGCCTACATAGCCTCGGTAGACAAGGTGTCGCACTTCTTCTGCTTCACCCAGGCCGAAACCGAAATGACCTATGAAGGCAAGGGCATATGGGCCGTCTACGACCTGAATATCGAACTGGCAACAGCCGGCTGGGGTATCGAAGAGCGTTACAAGTTCAAATTCATCATCGACGGCGAAGCACAGCCCTATGGCCGCATGGATTCGAACGACAAGCGCCCCAACGCCTCAACGGCTTACAGTTATTGGTACGTACAGCCCTCGACGCCGAGCCAATGGGATCCCTCCTTCAAATATCCCAACGAACTGTGCGACGGAAATGACCTCGATCGCTGGTACGCCGACCTGCGGCTCTACATGAACGACGACAAGGGACACTACACCCATGAATTCACCAATACTCATGAATAAAACAATGATCAGCACCTTCGCACTGCTTTGCGTCGGGATGCTGTCGGCCTGCGGCCAGTCGGATTCCGATCCGGCTGGCCCGGACGGGTCGACGGGCGGGCCGACGGGCGGGAACAACCCCGTCGTCTCGACGCTGACCGCCCCCAAGGAGGGCCTTGCGGTCAACCTCGACGCGCTGAATTCGCTCACCTTCTGGTGGGAGGCCGCACAAGGCTCGTTCGACGCCTATGAAGTGGTCTTCGACCGCAAGGGCGGCGACTTCTCCGATCCGGCCGCCGCATTCCGCACCGACGACAACCGGACCACGGAACTGACACTCTCCTATCAGGAGCTGAAAAACGTCTACGAGGCCACGCAGCAGAACGGAACCTCCGCGCTCGTCTGGAGCGTGAAGACCGTCGCCGGAAACCAAAGTTTCACGGGCCCGGTGCAGCGCTCGATGACGATCACCAACAGCGTGGAGCCCTACATCGTCGAGGCGCTCTTCACCCCCGAGGATGGCGGACGGGCCGATCTGGTACTGCTCGGAGAGTCGCTCCGCTTCAGCTGGTCGGCGGCCCGTAGCAACGGCCAGAAAACACCCGCGTACACCCTGCTGATCGACCGACAGGACGGGGATTTCTCGGCCCCGCTGGCCACGTTCGACGCCGGGGAGAAGACCGAACTCTCGCTCACGAAGGAGCAGGTGCAGGCGCTCTTCGACGACCATGCCGAGGCGGGTTCGCAGACCCTGCCGCTCGTCTGGAGCGTCCGCAGCCAGGTCGAGGACAACGCCTGGATGGCTTCGGCAACGAACTCGCTGACCATAACGACACTGCCCGTCGCCTACCGGAATCCGCTCTTCACGGCCTTCTCGCTCCCCGACCCCGACGTGATCCGCGCCGATGACGGCTACTTCTACCTCTACGCCACGGAGCACGACCGAAAAGATAACAGGATGAGGAACGTCCCGATCATGCGGTCGTCCGACCTGATGACGTGGACGCGCGTCGGGGCGATGTTCACCGACCAGAACCATCCCCAGATCACCAACGGGAATGCCGGCATCTGGGCCCCCTCGATCAACCGCATCGGCGACAAGTACGTATGCTACTACTCGCAGCCGGGCGACAACTTCAAACACGCCATCGGGGTCGCCGTCGCCGACTCGCCCACGGGACCGTTCGTGGATCACGGCAAGCTGATCGACAGCAACGAGCAGGGCGTAGACATCTCGATCGATGCCTACCTCTACCAGGAGGACGGACGCAACTACCTCTTCTGGGGCAGTTTCCGGAAGATCAGCGTCCTCGAACTCACCGAAGACGGCCTGGCCATCAAGAACAAGGAGACCCAGAAACGCCGCGAAGTGGCCGGAGGCCAGTACGAAGCAACCGTCGTCGTGAAACGCGACGGATGGTACTACCTGATCGTCTCCACGGGCAACTACGCCAAGGGCGGGACCTACCGGCTGGTCGTCGGGCGCTCGCAGAGCCTCTTCGGACCCTATGTCGACAAGGACGGAAACGACATGATGCAGGTCCATGACGAACTCGTCCTCCAGGGCAACGACACCTTCTCGTCACCCGGACACTGCTCGCGCCTGATCACCGACGACAACGGGCAGGACTGGATCCTCTACCACGCCTATACGGAGGAGCTGAATTACCGCACGCTGATGCTCGACCGCGTCAACTGGGTCGACGGATGGCCCGTCTCGCCCGGACAGCAGCCCACCTCGGCTTCGGTCGACCGGCCCGTATTCCATTGAGAACTCCGGGCGGACTTTGAACAAACCGCCCGAAATGTTAACTTTGTCCTGATATCGAGCGAGACCCTCCCCGCGAGGGAGGGTCTTGTCCGATGTCGGACCGCGAAACCAACGGCGAAAGCCCAAACCTCAAACACCAACCTGCCTCACGATGAAAAAATTCCTCCTCCGCATTGCAGCGGTTGCTGCAGCAACGGTGCTGATCTCCTGCTCGAACGACAATTCGGTCACCTCGCCCGACGGCAGAATCCGCACCTCGGTTTCGATCGATGACCGCGGAGTCCCCGCCCTGCAGATCGATGTCGACGGGAAAACCCGGATCTCCGCATCGGAACTCGGGCTCGAAGCCGACGGACTGAATCTCGCTTCGGGATTCGCCGTCACCGGCGTGACCCGCGACCGGCGTGACGAAACCTGGACGCAGCCCTGGGGTGAAAACAAGGTGATCCGCGACCGTCACGAAGAGATGGCCGTGACGATGCGCAACAGCGAAGGGGTTACGTTCGTGCTGCGGGTGCGGGCCTTCGACGACGGCGTCGGGTTCCGCTACGAGTACGATACGCCGGCCGATTCGCTGCGGCTGACCGACGAACACACGACCTTCCGGTTCGCACAGGACGGACTCTCGTGGAGTATCGACGGAAATTACGACACCTATGAGCTCCCCTACCGCGAGCAGCCCGTCTCGGCCGTCGAACGCGCCAACACCCCCTTCACCTTCCGCGTCGGCGACCTCTACGGCTCGATCCACGAAGCGGCCCTCTACGACTATCCCGAAATGCACCTGCTGCGGCAGGATTCTCTCGCATTCAAGGCCGAACTGGCCCCGCTGCCCGACGGCGTGAAGGCCCGCCTCGCGGGATCGTTCACCACACCGTGGCGCACGCTGCAGATCGCAGACCGGGCCGTCGGACTGATCAATTCGCCGCTGATCCTCAACCTCAACGAACCCTCGAAGATCGCCGACACCTCGTGGATCCAACCCCAGAAGTATGTCGGGGTCTGGTGGGGAATGCACCTCGGGACGCAGGTCTGGACCATGGGACCGCGCCACGGTGCCACCACCGAAAACGCCATCCGGCACATCGACTTCGCCGCCGCGAACGACATTCAGGGCGTGCTGTTCGAGGGCTGGAACCGCGGCTGGGAGAACTGGGGCGGAAACCAGCAGTTCGACTACGTGGAACCCTATGCCGACTTCGACCTGGAGCGCATCGCCCGCTACGCCGCCGAAAAGGGCGTCGAACTCTGGATGCACAACGAAACCGGCGGCAATATCCCCGACTACGAGGCCCACATGGAGCAGGCCATGCAGCGCTACGCCGAACTGGGCATCCATACCCTCAAGACGGGTTACGCCGGAGGTTTCAAGAACGGATACTCCCACCACTCGCAGTACGGCGTGCAGCACTACCAGCGCGTCGTGGAGCTGGCCGCAAAGTACCGCATCATGCTCGACGTCCACGAACCGATCAAGGAGACCGGCATCCGCCGCACATGGCCCAACATGATGACCCGCGAGGGGGCCCGCGGCATGGAGTGGAACGCCTGGTCCGAAGGCAACTCCGCGGAGTATCTCTGCACGCTGCCCTTCGTGCGGCTGCTGAGCGGACCGATGGACTACACCCCCGGCATCTTCGACATCTACTACAACCGCGCCAAGGCCGACCCGGGCCGCATCCAGTGGAACGGTGACAACACCCACTGCTCGATCAAAACCACCCTGGCCCGCCAG
Source organism: uncultured Alistipes sp. (assembly GCA_944321965.1). Lineage (GTDB taxonomy): Bacteria > Bacteroidota > Bacteroidia > Bacteroidales > Rikenellaceae > Alistipes. The sequence goes on along the minus strand of CALUNH010000009.1, from coordinate 37,080 downwards.
ATCGCAAACTGGGTGATCATCTACTCGCCGCTGCAGATGGCCGCCGACCTGATCGAGAACTACGAAGGGCATCCGGCCTTCCGGTTCTTCCGCGACTTCGACGCCGACTGCGACTGGTCCGAAGCCCTGCAGGGCGAGATCGGCGACTATATCGTCGTGGCTCGACGCGCCGGAGAGCGTTTCTTCCTCGGAGCCGGAACCAACGCCGAAGCCCGCACGCTGGAACAGCCCCTCGGATTCCTCAAGCCCGGAGTCACCTACACGGCCCGCATCTACGCCGACGAGGTGAACTCCCCGTTGCGGACCGCCTATCGCATCGAAGAGCGCCAGGTTACGTCAGCCGACTCGCTGCGGATCGAAATGGCCGCCGACGGTGGCTGCGCCGTCACGTTCGAGCCGATCAACAAACCCAACGCATGAAACTGAACCGAATGATAGTCCCGGCGGCCCTGCTGACCGCCGGGGCCTCCCATGCCGACGCCAAACCTCCCGTCGACAAACGTCCCAATATTCTGGTGATCCTGTGTGACGATCTCGGATATTCGGACCTCGGCTGCTATGGCGGCGAAATACAAACCCCGAATCTCGACCGACTGGCACGCGAAGGACTCCGTTTCACGAGATTCTACAACACAAGCCGCAGCTGCCCGACTCGGGCTTCGCTGCTCACGGGACTCTACCCGCATCAGGCCGGAATCGGACGCATGACCTTCGACGACCATCTGCCCGGCTACCGCGGAACCCTTTCGCGCAACGCCGTGACGATCGCCGAGGTGCTCCGCGATGCCGGATACTCGACCTCGATGGTCGGAAAATGGCACGTCGCCGAGACTCCGCTCCGAAACGACCAGCGCGACTGGCTCAACCACAAGGTCTTCCATGAGACCTTCTCCGATCTGTGCAACTACCCCGTCAACCGGGGTTTCGACTCCCACTACGGAACCATTTATGGCGTCGTGGACTATTTCGACCCGTTCAGTCTGGTCGAGGGAGAGGTCCCGATTCGCGAGGTCCCCGAAGGGTATTACATCACACAGGCCCTTTCGGACCGGGCCGAACGGGAGATCCGGCAATATGCCGATTCGGAGAAACCCTTCTTCCTGTATCTGGCCTACACCGCACCCCACTGGCCACTGCACGCCCTGCCCGAAGATATCGAAAAATACAAGGATACCTATACCGCAGGCTGGGAGAAGATCCGCGAAGCCCGCTACGAACGACAACGGCAGGCAGAGCTCTTCGGCAACCAGCAGGATTTCCTCTCCGAACGGCAGTTCCACGACCGTTGGGAAGAGAATCCCACGGCTGAATGGGATGCCCGGGCCATGGCCGTCCATGCGGCAATGGTCGACCGTATGGATCAGGGAATCGGGCAGGTGATCCGCGCCCTCGAAGAGACCGGACAACTCGACAACACGCTGATTCTCTTCCTGTCCGACAACGGCTGCAGCAGCGAAGTCTGCCAAAACTACCCGCCGGGCGAGAACGATCGTCCGGATCGGACTCGCGACGGGCGCGAGATGGTCTATCCCCGACAGAAGGAGGCCCTCCCGGGACCCGAAACCACCTATGCCTCGCTGGGGGCCGAATGGGCCAATGTCGCCAACACGCCGTTCCGCTACTGGAAAGCCAAATCCTACGAAGGTGGCATCTGCACCCCGATGATTGCCTGCTGGCCGAAGGGCATGGACCGACGGCTCAAGGGAAGCGTGACGGCCGAAACAGGACACGTCATGGATATCATGGCCACCTGCGTGGAACTCGCCCGCGCAACCTATCCCGAACGCTACAAGGGACATGAGATCATCCCGATGGAGGGTCTGAGCCTGGTGCCCGTTCTGCGCGAAGGGCATCGGGAGGGCCATCGAGAAGGTATCGGATTCGAACACTTCAACGAACGCGCCTATCTCTCGGCCGACGGCTGGAAGATCGTCCGCCCCGGCGAACGCGCCTCGTGGGAACTCTATGACCTGAACAACGACCGCAGCGAACGCCGCAACCTCGCCGCCGAACACCCTGAAAAGGTTGCCGAACTGGTCAAGGCCTACGAAGCCTGGGCCCGGCGCTGCATGGTAGAACCCTATCCCGGACAAAAGATCAATCAAACCAAATAACAGACATGCAAATCACCCGGAAACTCCTTTTCATCGCCACTGCGGCGACCCTGACGGCCTGCGGAAATGCAATCGAGCAGACCGACACCTCGCTTTCGACCGCCGTGCGGCCCTCCGCCGTACCGCTCGTCACCGTGGACCCCTACTTCTCGGTATGGTCCGCCACCGACCGCCTCAACGAATCCCCCACCCGACACTGGACCGGCAAGGACCAGCCCCTGACCGGTGCAATCCGCGTCGACGGAACCACCTACCGGATCATCGGACTCGAAAACCCGAAACTCGAAACCATCCTCCCGACCATCGCCCTCGAACCCTGGTCGGCACGCTACGTCATCGACCGCAAACCCGCCGGAGCCTGGACCTCGCCCGATTACGACGACTCCGCCTGGCAAACCGGTCCCGGAGCCTTCGGATCGCCCGAAATGCCCAAAATCGGAACCGAATGGCAGGGCGACAACCGCGACATCTGGGTGCGCCGCACCTTCCAGCTCGACCGCGACCTCTCGGCCGAGGATCTTCTCCTCGAATATTCGCACGACGACGTATTCGAACTCTACGTCAACGGCGTCGAGGTCGCCAATACCGGCAATACCTGGGAGAGCTATATCCGCAAACCGCTCCCGGCCGAAGCCGCCGCCACCCTCAAACCCGGAACGGTCACCATCGCCGCACACTGCCACAACACCGTAGGCGGCGCCTACGTCGATTTCGGGCTCTTCCGCAAGATCCCCTACGAAGGTTTCGGACAGGCCGCCGAGCAGAAGTCAGTCAGCGTACTCCCCACCCGGACCGTCTATACGTTCCTCTGCGGAGGGGTCGAGGTCGAGGTCATCTTCACCGCCCCGCTCCTGATGGACGACCTCGCCCTGCTCACTCGGCCGGTGAACTACCTCACCTGGCAGGTCCGCGCCGTCGATGAGGCCGAGCATGACGTACAGCTCTACCTCGAAGCCACACCGCAGTTTGCCGTCGACGACCTGAGCCAGCCCGTCGTCTCCGAAACCGGAAGCGGGGAGGGCATCGACTTCGTGCGCACGGGAACCGTCGAGCAGAACATCCTCGGCAAAAAGGGCGACAACGTCCGCATCGACTGGGGATACTTCTACCTCGCAACCCCTTCGGGCAAGGGAAAGATCGCCCTGGCAGACTACTACGACTCGAAAGAGGCCTTCTCCGCAACCGGAACGCTTCCCGAAGGAGCGCCGAGCATCCGCACGGAAAACATGCTCAGGGAGCCCGTCGCACTGGCCTATGCCAATGACCTCGGAAAGGTCGGCGCGGAGGCCGTCTGCGACTACGTCCTGCTCGGATACGACGACCTCTATTCGATCCAGTACTTCGGCGAAAACCTCCGGCCCTACTGGAACCGCACGGGCGAAAACGACATCCGCCGCGAACTGAAGGCCGCCGCCAATACCTACAATGCAACGCTCGACCGCTGCGAGGCCTTCGACCGCGAGATGATGCAGACCACGGAAGAGGCCGGAGGCCGCTCCTACGCCGAGCTCTGCGCCCTGGCATACCGGCAGGCCATCGCCGCCCACAAACTCGTGGAGTCGCCCCAGGGCGAGCTGCTGTGGTTCTCCAAGGAGAACTTCTCCAACGGTTCGATCGGAACCGTGGACATCTCCTATCCCTCGGCCCCGCTCTTCCTGCTCTACAACCCCGAACTCGTGAAGGGGATGCTCAACCACATCTTCTACTACAGCGAGAGCGGCAAATGGACCAAGCCCTTCGCCGCGCACGACGTCGGAACCTACCCCCTGGCCAACGGACAAACCTACGGCGGTGACATGCCCGTCGAGGAGAGCGGCAACATGCTCGTGCTGACGGCTGCCATCGCCGCCGTCGAGGGGAATGCCGAATACGCCCGGAAACACTGGGAGGTGCTGACCACCTGGAAGGACTACCTCCTCGAACACGGACTCGACCCCGCCAACCAGCTCTGCACGGACGACTTCGCAGGCCACTTCGCACACAACACGAACCTCTCCATCAAGGCCATCATGGGCATCGCCTCCTACGGAATGCTGGCCGAAATGCTCGGCGACCAGGCCCTGGCCGACGAGTCGTTCGCCACGGCCCGCGACATGGCCGCACGCTGGAAGGAGATGGCCGCCGACGAAGACCACTACCGCCTGACGTTCGACAAGCCCGGAACCTGGAGCCAGAAATACAACCTCGTCTGGGACAAACTGCTCGGACTCGGCATCTTCGATCCCGAAATCGCCCGGACCGAAATCGCCTACTACCTCACGAAGCAGAACACCTACGGACTCCCGCTCGACAACCGCCGGACCTACACCAAGACCGACTGGATCATGTGGACCGCCACCCTCTCGGATACGCCCGGCGAATTCGAACAGTTCGTCGAACCCGTCTACCGCTTCATGAACGAGACCACCGACCGCGTCCCGATGTCCGACTGGGTCTACACCGACACCCCGCGGCAGGTGGGATTCCAGGCCCGTTCCGTCGTCGGAGGATACTTCATCAAGATGCTCGAAGGAAAACTCGACCGATAGGCGGCCCCTCCGCCCGAAAACAGACGGTGGTCCGGAATCTCTCCGGACCGCCGTTTTCCATATACCTCCGACCGGTCAAGCCCCTCGGTCAGATTCCTCGGTCAGGCCCCTTTCGAAATCGCTTTGCCCTCGGAATCGTACGAAAAGGGGAGTTTCCAGGTCAGCAGGAAGGCCGGGATCGTGGCCAGCAGCGACCACAGGAAGAAGGACTGATAGCCGATCGAGTCGCTGATCGCCCCGCTGATCATGCCCGGAAGCATCACGCCGAGGTTCGCCAGCGACGTCCCGAAGGCGTAGTGGGCCATCTGGTGCTTGCCCGGCGCCACCTGCTGCATGATGAAGAGCGTCAGACCGACGTATCCGAATCCGTAGCTGAAATACTCGAAGACGATCGCCGCGCAGACCAGCACCGGATTCCCGGGCTGCAGCCACGCCAGAAGCGCATAGACCGCAAACGGAATGTTGAAGATGCAGCACAGCGGGAAGATCGATTTCCGCAATCCGCGCCACGAGATGAAGTAACCCCCGAGAATCGATCCGATAACGAAGGCCGCCACGCCCACCGTTCCGTAGTAGATGCCGATCTGGTTCTTGGTCAGGGCAAGGCCCTGCTCGGCAAGCGGAGCCTTGAGGAACAGCGGCACGATCTTGATGACCAGCCCCTCGGCAAACCGGTAGAAGAAGATCCATGCGATGTAGATCCAGATGAAGCGCTTCTGGAAGAAGAGCCGGAAAACCGACCACGTTTCACGCATCGTCTCGCGGAGGTTGCTGCCGGCCTGCGCCGTGGCCGAACCGCCCGAAGGCAGGATCCGCGCATGGTAGAGGCCCAGCAGGAACAACAGCACCCCGCTCGCCCCCATGATGATCATCCAGGCATAGAGAACCCCGACGTGCGTCTCCAGAACCCCCGCCAGATAGACCAGCCCGCCCATCGCCGTCACCTTGGCGATGTTGTAGAAGGCCCCCTGCCAGCCGATATACTGCGCCTGCTGGGTCTTCGAAAGCTCCTGGATATAGAGTCCGTCGAGTGCGATGTCGTGCGTCGAGCCGCTGAAGGCCAGCACCGCCATGATCGCCACCGCATACGGGAAGAAATCCGGCAGGGGAAGCGTCATGGCCACCAGAGCCAGCGAGACGCCCGAAAGAAGCTGCGTCGTCACAACAAAGAACTTCTTCGTGCGGTACATCTCCAGCAACGGGCTCCAGAAGGGTTTGAGCGACCACGGAAGGATCAGAAGCGAGGTCCAGAACGCCACCTGCGTATCGCTGATGCCGAAGTCGTTGAACATGATCGGGGCTACCAGGTTGAGCATGATGAACGGCAGCCCCATCGCAAAGTAGGCCGTCGGGACCCACGAAAGCGGGGAAATTTTCTTTGAAGTCATAAGATTCTCGGTCCGGTCGTAGATTCATCCGTAAAAATAACAAAAAACCCTATTCGTTCAAAGCCCGGTCCCCGAAAACGCCAAGATCCCGCCGCCCCGGGAATTCTCCGGAATGCCCGAAAAACACCAAACGACGGACCGGAATTGCTCCGGTCCGTCGTTCTACAGAAAGAAAAAGCCCTCCCTATTCGTCGAGCGAATGGCAGATCCGCGTATTGATCGCCCGGATCCGCTCGGGCTCCACCTTCATCACCTTGCGGTCGTAGGTCATCAGTCCGTTGACCTCGATCTCCACGTCGGTCGTCTGCGTATAGACCGCCGCCGAGAAACCGTTCGGAATCAGTTTCGAGAGGATCTCCGCATAACGTTCGTATTCGTCGGTCACGGCCTTCGGGGTGTCGAAACGCACGTAGCCCCAGTTCCGGTCGGGCTCCCACAGGTGATCCTCCAGCACCAGCCCGATACCGCCGTATTCACCCAGCACCGTGGGGCGGTTGTGGTCATAGAGATAAAGCTCCGGAGCCGGGTAGTTGTGCAGGTCGAGCAGGTCGCCCGTCAGGTAGTGGTTGCCGCCGCTGGCCGGATTCACCAGCCGCGAGGGGTCGTAAGCCTTGGTCCATTCGGCAATCTCGACGGTCTTGAACTGTCCCCACGCCTCGTTGAAGGGAACCCATACGCCGATCGACGGGAACGGATAGAGGCAGTCGATGATCTCCCGCCACTCCTTGCGGTAATACTGCTCCGAAAGCGCCGAACGGTGCTTCTCCTCCCCCGTGAAGTAACGCTTGTTCTGCCACTGCGGCATCCGGTCGGCCTGGTCGCCGCTCGGCATGTCCTGCCAGACGATCATCCCCAGGCGGTCACAATGCCAGTACCAGCGGGCCGGTTCCACCTTGATGTGCTTGCGGATCATGTTGTAGCCCAACTCCTTGGTCTTCACCACATCGAAGGCCAGCGCCTCGTCCGTCGGCGCCGTATAGAGGCCGTCGGGCCACCAGCCCTGGTCCAGCGGCCCGAACTGGAACAGCGGACGGTTGTTGAGCAGCAGGCGCATGACCCCCGAACGGTCGCGGCCCGTCGAGAACTTCCGCATCGCCGCATAGCTCCGGACCTCGTCCAGCGTGCGACCGTTGCGCACCAGCGCAATGCTCATATCGTAAAGGAACGGCGAATCGGGGCTCCAGAGTTTCGGTTCCGGAAGGTGGAGTTCCGCCGGAGCGCCGCTCAGCGCCTCGGTTTCGGCAACCGCAGTCTCCCCGTCGAAGAGCCGGACCACCACCCGGTCGCCGGGCTGCGCTCCGCAAAGGTCGGTCTCGACCCGGAAGAGCTTCCGGTCAAGGTCGGGCGTCGTCTTCACGCCGCGCACATACTGCTGCGGGACCGCTTCGAGCCAAACCGTCTGCCAGATGCCCGTCACCGGCGTATACCAGATCCCCTCGGGGTTGTTGACCTGCTTGCCGCGCGGCTGGGGTCCTTCGTCCGTGGGGTCCCAGACCCGGATCCGCAACGTGTTGCCGCCCTTTTTCAGCGCTCCGGTGATGTCGAATTCGAACGGTGTGAAGCCGCCCGTATGCGTCCCGACGCTCACGCCGTTGACCCACACGTCGGCCCGCCAGTCCACGGCCCCGAAGTGGAGCAGCACCCGCTTCCCGGTCCATTTCGGGGAGACCGTGAACGTGCGTTCGTACCACAACTCCCGGTCGGCACCCACCCGGCGCCCGACCCCCGAGAGCGACGACTCCACGGCAAACGGAACCAGAATCTCACCCTCCCACGCCGCAGGCTGCTCGCCCAGCGGCAGGATGGCGTAGTTCCAGAGTCCGTTCAGGTTCTGCCAATCGCCGCGCACCAGCTGCGGCCGCGGATACTCCGGCAAAACGTGCTCCGGGTCGAGCTGTTCGCTCCACGCCGTGCGGATCCGTTCGCCGGCCGGCCGCCACTGGGCCAGACCCGGCATCGCCGACAACAGAGCGGCGGTGGGAAAAAGCAGGCACACGGCCCGCTTCAAACTGGGCATCAATTTGTCAATCATGTCGTTTCTAAGGTTTCGTTGAATAGTTTATTTTCACACAAACTTACAACGAAACCGCTAAAAACGATAAAACTTTTTCATCAAGAGATAGCACTTTTTGCTCTTTTCGGGATTTGAGAACACGTTTGGCACGGATTCTTCAGAAAAAAGCGCTCCCGGAGCTCTTGTATGGAGTCGGGATCCGGATTGGCGGTCTCGAAAATTTGACGTATCTTGTCGCAAAATCGAAAAACATGTCGGAACCGAAAATCCAGTTCATCCCCTTCCGCTCCCGCCTCGACGAAGCGTGGTCCGAAGCCTGGGAACTCTACGAAAACGCCTTCCCCGCCTGCGAACGCTGGAACGGCTGCGATTACGACCGCGCCTTCGAAGACCCCCTTTTCGAAGCCGACGCCATCCGCTGCGACGGCCGCTTCGCCGGGATCCTCTTCCATTGGCGGGGCGACGGATTCCATTATGTCGAACACCTCGCCGTATCGCCCCTCCTGCGCGGGCAGAACATCGGCTCCCGGGCCCTGGCGGCCTTCTGCGAGGGGCGCCGCGTCATTCTGGAGATCGACCCGCCCGAGGACGAGATTTCGATCCGGCGGCTCCACTTCTACGAGCGGCTGGGATTCGCCGCCAACCCCCACGAATACATCCACCCTTCGTTCCGGCGCCCTTTCCAGCATCACCGACTGGTGCTGATGAGCCGTCCCGGAGCACTCTCCGACGACGAGGCGCGCCGTTTCGCCGACTTCATCCGCGAACGGGTCCTGCGCTACTCCGAGCACGAGCGTCCCGAACTCCCGCGCATCGACTGAACCTCCCCGAACGAAAGGGCAGGATTTCGGAACGACAACGGTCCGGGAAAAGGCCGAAAAGCCCCCGAAAAAAATGCGGTCCGCGGGTTTTCACCCACGGACCGCGTTTGTCATGCCGACCGTTTCCACCCTACAACACACCCACCAGGTATTTCGTCAGGAAGTAACCTCCCACCACCAGCCACACGTAGAGCAGTCCGGCCAGCACGAAGGGTTTGGCTCCCGCCTGGCGGAACTTGTCGAGGCTCGTCTCGGTGCCCAGGGCCGTCATGGCCATCGTCAGCATGAAGGTATCGATATACTCTATCGTGCCGTTGAGCGGAATCTCCCGCACGCTCGCCACCCCCAGCAGCGACTGCAGCAGCGAATTGAGGCAGATCACCGCGATGAATCCGAAGGCGAACCACGGAATCGTGATCCGGCTCTTCTCCGCCTTGGCGCCTTGTGCGGCAGCAGCCTCCCGGCGGCGCCGTCCGGCCAGCACGAAGCTCATCACAACCAGCACCGGAGCCAGCATCATCACGCGGATCATCTTCGTAATGGTGGCCGTTGCGGCGATGCCCAGCGAATCGGTAGGGTCCATGGCGTTGCCCGCTCCGGCGACATGCGCCACCTCATGCAGCGTGCTGCCCGTATAGATCGCCACCTCGGTATCGGTCATGCCGTCGAGCAGCCCCGTGCGGTACATCACCGGGTAGAGGAACATCGAGAGCGTGCCGAAGATCACCACCGTCGAGACGGCAATCGCCGTCTTGTAGCCTTCGCACTTCACCACCGGTTCGGCACCCAGGACGGCGGCGGCCCCACAGATGGCGCTGCCCGTGGAGGTCATCAGCGCCGTATCGCGGTCGATCTTCAGCAGGCGCCCCAGCAGCACGCCCCCCAGGATCGTGACCGTCACGACCACCAGGTCAACCGCCACGGCCGGGATTCCCACGGCCGCAACCTGCGCCAGCGTCAGCCGGAAACCGTAGAGGATGATGCCCCAGCGCAGCACCTGTTTCGTGCAGAACCTGATGCCCGGGACCCATGTCTCGGGAAGTTTGTTGCGCAGGCTGTTGGCGTAGAGCATTCCCAGCACGATACCGACGATCAGCGGGCTGAACGAAAGCCGCTTGACGACGGGGATTTCGGCGATGTAGAAGGCTGCGAACGAAAAGAGTGCGATCAGAAGAATTCCGTGGAGCGTATTGGCCCGGTTGCCTTTTTCCAGCATATCAGAATAACTTTTTATTTTTCCGGACGCAAAGATCGCACCTTTCCCTGAAATATGAAACAAGAAATCGTTATATGAAATAACCGCAGGTTATAACGCAGTCAAAACCCGGCCCGGACGAAATCCAGGAACTGACGCACCAGACGCGCCGGATGCGCCTCGTTGTGCACGAAAACGAAATCGCGGAGCAGGGTCAGACCCTCCAGATCCACGATCCGCAGGGCCCCGCTGCGCAGTTCGTCGACCACCGAGAAGGCCGAAACGATCGCCATCGCGTCGCTGTGGCGCACGAAACCCTTGATCCCCTCCGTCGAACCGAGCCGCAGCACGACATTCAGTTGCGAAAGGCGGATCCCTCGGTCGGCCAGCGCCGCGGTGATCACCTCCAGCGTTCCGGAACCGTTCTCACGCAGCACCAGCGGGATCCGGCACAACGCTTCGGGCGTTACCGACTCCGTGCGGGCGTACTTCCCGCCCGGGCGCGCCACCAGCACCAGTTCGTCGGCCCGGAACGGCGTGTAGTGAAGCCCCTGGCGGCGGCTGACGCTCTCGACCAGCCCCAGGTCGATGGCATGGTCGCCCAACGCCTGTTCGACCTGCTCGCTGTTGCCCGAGAGCAGCGAAACCCGCACCTTCGGGAAACGCGCCGTAAAACGCGCCAGAATCGGCGGCAGCAGGTACTGCGCAATGGTCGTACTGGCCCCGAGACGCAGTTCTCCCTCGGTCTGGCCCGTGCAGAGGCTCATTTCGTACTCCAGGCGCCGGTAGTCGTCGGCCACCCGTTCGGCCGATGCGAGCAGCGTGCGCCCCGCCTCGGTCAACTCCAGACGGCTGCCACGACGTGTGAAAAGCTGCACTTCGTAACGGGATTCCAGTTCTCCGACGTGTTTGCTGACGGCCGGTTGCGAGATGCAGAGCTGCTCGGCCGTGCGCGTGAAACTCAGCGTCCGCGCCGCCGTGATGAAGACCTTGAGGCGGAAATCGTCCATGATGCTCAGCCCAGATGCCCTTCGGCCGCGAACTCCGCAACGGAACGCACGTAATGGTCGATGGTCTCCCGCATCGAAACGAAAGACTTCCCGCCCGCGGCGTTCTTGTGCCCGCCGCCGTTGAAGTATTTGCGGGCGAAGAGATTCACGTCCACGTCGCCGCGCGAACGCAGCGACACGCGGATGAACTTGCGGTGGGCCAGGAACATCGCCGACATCTTGACCTTCTTGATCGTCAGGGCGTAGTTCACGAATCCCTCGCTGTCGCCCTGCTGGAACTGGAAGCGGCGCATCTCACTCTCCAGCAGCGACATGTACGCCACGGTCCCGTCCTGAATCAACTCCATTTTGCGGTTGATGGCGTAACCGAACAGCCGCGCACGACCTTCGGTGTAGGCATTGTAGACGCTGTTGTGGATGTCGGGAATCCGGATCCCCTTCTCGACCAGCACCGCCACGGCCCGGAACAGCTCCGGCGTGAGGAACGAAAAGGCGAAGTTCCCCGTATCGGTCATCATCCCGACGTAGAGCAACTCGGCCATGCGCCGCGTGATGGCCTCCGTGCCGAAAAGGGCTTCGATCAGGCAATAGACCAGAAAGCAGGTGCTCGACGAGTCGGGATGCGAGAAGACCAGATCGAACCCCGCGTCGGGAGAGAGGTGGTGGTCGATCAGCACCCGCACGGCCGTCGTATTGGCCTCGATCGTATCGCTGAGGATCTCCAGACGCGAAACGGCATTGAAATCGAGGCAGAAGAGAATGTCGGCCTCGGAAACGGCACGCGCCGCGCGTCCTTCGGTGTCGGTCTTGAAGACCACGACCTCCTCGATGCCGGGCATCCAGTCGAGGAAATAGGGGTATTTGTTCGGGACGATGCACGTCACCGCATGTCCCATCCCGCGGAGCACCTCGGCCCAGGCAAGGGACGATCCGACGGCATCCCCGTCGGGATTGGTATGGGAGAGGATGACGATACGCTGCGCGGGACGCGCAAGCAGTTCCCGCAGGCGTTCGATATGATCTTTCGACAATTCCATCGGCTGACTTCGCATTGGTGGACCCGGCAAAGATACAAAAAAAGAGCGACATAGCAAATGCCGCCCCGGATCAACTCTCCGCCGCACGGAATCATGCCCCGGCAGTGCGGTGGTCGGCCGCGTACTTGCGGCACCACGCCGCAATCCCGCACTCCGTACACTTCGGGGAGCGGGCCGTGCAGACATAGCGCCCGTGGAGGATCAGCCAGTGGTGCGCGATGGGCAGCAGGCGTTTCGGGATGTTCCTTTCAAGCGTCAGTTCGGTCTGCAGCGGGGTTTTCGAGCGCGTCGTCAGGCCGATGCGCTCCGAAACCCGGAAGACGTGCGTGTCGACCGGCATCACCTCCTTCTGCCACAGCACCGCCCCCAGCACGTTGGCCGTCTTGCGCCCGACACCCGGCAGCGTCTGCAGCGCCTTCAGGTCGCTCGGAACCTCACCCCCGAACTCCTCGCAAAGCTTGCGGGCCATGGCAGCCAGGTTCCGTGCCTTGTTGTTCGGGTAGGAGATGCTCCGGATGTAGGGGTAGATCTCTTCGGCCGTGGCCGCGGCCATCGCCTGCGGCGTCGGGAAGGCTTCGAACAGCGCCGGAGTGGTCATGTTGACCCGTTTGTCGGTACACTGTGCCGAGAGGGCCACCGCCACCAGCAACTGATAGGGATTCTCGTAATGCAACTCGCTCTCGGCTACGGGCATGTGCTCCGAAAACCAGGCGATGATACCGTCGTAACGCTCTTTTGTTTTCATCGGTTCGTCCTGTTGTTTTTATCGCGGCGGAACAAGATCTTCTTGACCAGCAGTCCGGGGCCTTCGGGGCAGAGCAGCAGCCGCGGGCAGCGCTTCACGTCGCGCCACCAACGCGCAAGATACTCCCGGACCCCGCCGTTCCACGACAGCACCCACCACGCCACGGAAGCGCGCCGACGCTCCAGCCGGAAACGGTTGCGGCCCGTGCCGTAGCGCGCATCGAACCAGAGGCTGATCTCCATCAACGAGTCGCAGAAGGCGATCCGACGGCGATAGGCCCGGCTGTGGCTCACGCTGTCGGGAAGACGCCGATGGACGGCCGTGATGTCCGGAAGAAAGGCGATGCGGCTCCGGGCCGAGAACCACAGCCACATCGGCGCATCGTCGGTCAGCCATTCGGGATGCTCCTCGGGACGCACCTCCCCGTAGTAGCGGACGATCAGATCGCGGCGCGCCAGCGTCGCGCAGTTGGTGATTGTCAGGCTGTAGAGCAGGCTCTCGAAATCGGTGGTGTGCGTCGGATGATCAGGATCCGTGCGGTCGTCGGCCTGCCAGAAATTCAACGCCCCGGTATAACACATCCCGCACTCCGGGTCCGACTCCAGCACGTCGGCCTGTTTCTGCAGCTTCCTCGGATCGCTCCACCAGTCGTCACCGTCGAGGTAGGCCACGTACTTCCCCCGACACGCCTCGAACGTCCGCCGGTAGTTGGCCCGCCAGCCGACATTCTCCGCCGAGGTCACCAGCCGGATCCGATCCGGACAGCGTGCCGCATAGCTCTCGCAGATCGACCGCGTAGCGTCCGTACTGCAATCCTCGCCCAGGACCAGTTCCACACCGAACGTCGTCTCCTGAGCCAGGACGCTCTCGATGGCCCGGGACAAATAAGCTTCGTGGTTGTAGGTCGTCATGCAGACCGAGACCAGCGGGGCGGCCGACGCCGTTTCCCGGGGATTCGTTCCGGGTTGCTGAAAGTTCATTGTTGTCAGAGTTTGGTCAGTTTGGCAAACTTCGCCAGCAGGGTCTTCTCGCCCGCATTGTCGAAGCGAACCACTAATTTATGATCCGTAGCAAGGGTCTCGATGCGTTCCACGACCCCGACGCCGAACATCGGATGTTCGACCCGCTGTCCGACCGTATATTCACTCGCGGAGAGGCTGCCGCTCCCGTCCGCCGGACGCACGCCGAGGCGCCGCATCCCTTCGGTCGAGGGGCGCAGGGGCTGCACCAGGGCCGGGTCCGGAGCCGTCGGGCGCGGCGATGTCCGCGAAGATTGGGGCTGGGAAGTACGCGGGAAGCGCCGGGCCGTGCCCGATTCGCCGTCCGAAGGGATTCCGAAACCGCCGCTGCGCGAACCGGACCCATAGCTGCCGGACCCATAGCTGCCGGACCCATAGCTGCCGCGGCCGCTTCCGGAAGCACCCCCGTAATTCCCGCGGCCGGACCCGGAAGCACCCCCGGATGCCGCGCCGCTGCGCCCGCCGAAACCGTTCGAAGGAGCGCTGCCGCCGAAACGCGAAGTCTGCTGTTTCTGCTGGAAGCGGTAGTCGAAACGGCGGCGCAGTTCGTCGATAGCCGAGGCGCCTTCGGCGCCCGGGCGCGGCATCCGCTCGTCGCCCAGGTCGACCTCCGTCTCGACATAACGCGGGTCGATCTCCCGCAGGAAGCAGCTCGGACGCGAAAACTCCATGTTGCCCCAGCGGAAACGCATCTCGGCGTAGGAGATCGTCGCCGCAACCTTCGCCCGGGTCAGCGCCACGTAGAACAGACGCCGCTCCTCCTCGATCCCGTCGGGCGATTCGGCCGCCCGCTGCGAGGGGAAGAGGTTCTCTTCCAGACCCACGATATAGACATATTTGTATTCAAGCCCCTTGGCCGAGTGAACCGTCATCAGCGTCACCTTGTTGCTGCTCTCGGGGTCGTCCTTGTCCATGTCCGACATCAGCATCATCCCCTGCAGCCACTCTTCGACAGTCGCCTCCTCCTCGGGCTGACGCTCGCCGTTGCGGATCTCGGCGTCGCAGCGCTCCTTGAACTCCTGCATCGAGTTCAACAGCTCCTCGATGTTGTCCAGCGCCGAGGTCGCCTCCGGGGTATTCTCGGCCCGGTAGGCGGCAAGCAGCCCCGAGCGTGTCGCCACCTCCAGACCGAAGTCGTAGAGGCTCTTGTCCGTGCGGGAGAGCGACAGCGAACGGATCAGCGCCACGAACTCCGCCACCTTGCGCGCGATGGTCCGCTGTACGGCATCCGCTGCCGGTTCGGCCGTCAGCGCATCGACCGCCTCCCACATCGAGACGCCCCGCTGCCCGGCCAGATCGGCGATCCGCTGCACGGTCGTGTCGCCAATCCCCCGCGCCGGACAGTTGACAATCCGCCGGAAAGCCTCGTCATCGCGCGGATTGATCACCAGCCGGATGTAGGCCATCAGATCCTTCACCTCCTTATGGTCGTAGAACGACGAACCCTTGTAGATGCGGTAGGGGATGCCGCGGCGCCGGAGATTGTCCTCCAGCACGGCCGACTGGTTGTTCGTGCGGTAGAGAATCACCGCTTCGGACCACTCGTCGCCCGCCCCGCGCACCGTGTCGCGCAGGTCCGAAACCACCATTTCAGCCTCCTCCCGGTCCGTATAGGCCTTCAGGATGCGGATCTTTTCGCCCCGGGCACCCTCCGAAAAGCACTTCTTCTCCATGCGTTTCGAATTGTGCTCGATCACCGAGTTGGCCGCCTCGACGATCGTCCGCGTCGAACGGTAGTTCTGCTCCAGCTTGAAGACCTTCGCATCGGGGTAGTCGTTGCGGAACGAGAGGATATTCTCGATCTTCGCCCCGCGGAACGAGTAGATCGACTGCGCATCGTCGCCCACGACGCACACCTTCGCATGGTGCTGCGACAGCCGCCGGATGATGACGTACTGCGCATAGTTGGTGTCCTGGTACTCGTCGACCAGAATATACTGGAACTGCTCCTGGTAGCGCGCCAGCACGTCGGGGCAGTCCCTGAGGAGGATGTTCGTCTGCAGCAGCAGGTCGTCGAAATCCATCGCACCGTTGCGCTTGCAGCGCTGGCAGTAGATGTTGTAGATGTTCCCGAACTCGGGAATCTGCATCTGACGGTCCTCGGTCGCCAGCGAAGCGTTCGCCAGGTAAGCCCCCGGCGTGATGAGCTTGTTCTTGGCCAGCGAGATCCGCGAAGCGATCGAGTTCGGTTTGTATTTCTCGTCCGGAAGGTTCAGCTCCCGGATAATGGTCTTCAGCAGGTTGCGGCTGTCCGCCGAGTCGTAGATCGTAAACGACTCGGGAAAGCCGATCCGTTCGGCATTCTCTCGCAGGATGCGCGAAAAAACCGAGTGGAAGGTCCCCATGCGGATATAGCGGCTGCGGTTGTCGGGCAGCATCCCGGCAATGCGCTCGCGCATCTGCTCGGCGGCCTTGTTCGTGAAGGTCAGCGCCAGGATGTTCCACGGCTTTACGCCCTGCTCGATCATGTAGGCGATGCGCGAGGTCAGCACCCGGGTCTTCCCCGAGCCCGCACCCGCAATGATGAGCGACGGAGAGTCGTAATTCTCCACGGCCGCACGCTGCGCCGGGTTCAGACCCTGCAATATCGGTGATTCGTTGGATTCCATGTCCGCAAAGGTAATAAGAAATCGACGAAAAATCCCGCCCCGCACCCCTATTTTCTCCCGGGTGATCCCGCACGCCGGAGGTCCCGCCCGACGATTCCCGACCCGCCCGAAAGGGGATCATCCGGCGGCAAAGGGGACCCGATGCCGGAATCCAACCCCGAAAAGCAGATATTTTTTCAAAGAAAATAATATCTTTGCATTCGAATCGTTAAAAATTTGACCGACACCCTCAGCTCTCGTCCCTCCGTCCCACACGGACCGTCCGAGACCCTGCGTCCGAACAGGCCGGAAACGGCCGAAACGCCCGAAACGCCCGCCGCAGGGTCCGAATCCCGGACCTCCGACACACGACCCGGAACGAACCCGCCGAGACAGAACCATATACGGATCCGAAACAAACTTAACATAGACAAATGAGCGAAGTCATCAACATCAAGGAACTCAACGAGCGAATCGAACGCGAATCGGTCTTCGTCGATACGCTCCGTACCGAAATGGGCAAGGTCATCGTGGGCCAGAGCCATCTGGTCGACACGCTGCTGATCGGCCTGCTCTCCAACGGCCATATCCTCCTCGAAGGGGTCCCCGGACTGGCCAAAACCCTGGCTATCACCACCCTGGCCAAGGCCGTCGACGCCGGATTCTCCCGCATCCAGTTCACCCCCGACCTGCTGCCCGCCGACCTGATCGGTACGCTCATCTATTCGCAGAAAAACGAGGATTTCGTCGTCCGCAAAGGCCCCATCTTCGCCAACTTCGTCCTCGCCGACGAGATCAACCGTTCGCCGGCCAAGGTGCAGTCGGCCCTGCTCGAAGCCATGCAGGAGCGCCAGGTCACCATCGGAGACAACACCTACCCCCTGCCGCAGCCCTTCCTGGTGCTCGCCACCCAGAACCCCCTCGAACAGGAGGGTACCTATCCCCTGCCCGAAGCCCAGGTCGACCGTTTCATGCTCAAGGCCAAGATCTCCTACCCCAAGAAACAGGAGGAGCGAGACATCGTGCGCATGAACCTCTCCGGCGCCGGAATGCCCCAGGTCAACAAGGTCATCACCCCCGAGGACATCGTCAAGGCCCGCAAGGTCGTCGAGGACGTCTACATGGACGAGAAGATCGAAAAGTACATCGTCGACATCATCTTCGCCACCCGCGAACCCGCCGAGTACAACCTCCAGAAACTCCAGAACCTGATCGCCTACGGAGGCTCGCCCCGTGCGTCGATCTCCCTGGCCAAGGCCGCCCGCGCCTACGCCTTCATCCGCCGCCGCGGATACGTCATCCCCGAGGATGTGCGCGCCGTCTGCCACGACGTCCTCCGCCACCGTATCGGACTCACCTACGAGGCCGAAGCCGAGAACATCAC
Organism: uncultured Alistipes sp.; assembly: GCA_944321965.1. Classification (GTDB taxonomy): domain Bacteria; phylum Bacteroidota; class Bacteroidia; order Bacteroidales; family Rikenellaceae; genus Alistipes. The sequence goes on along the minus strand of CALUNH010000009.1, from coordinate 19,237 downwards.
CACCGAGGAGATCATTACCGATATCCTCAACAACGTAATCGTACCCTAACGATGCAGGAGACCGAGAACGATATTCTCAAGCGCGTCCGCAAGATCGAAATCAAGACCCGCGGTCTGTCGAACGAGATCTTCGCCGGAAAGTACCATACGGCTTTCCGCGGACGAGGCATGTCGTTTTCCGAGGTCCGCGAATACCGCGCCGGCGACGACGTGCGCGACATCGACTGGAATGTCACCGCCCGGTCGCGCAAACCTCACATCAAGGTCTACGAGGAGGAGCGCGAACTCACGATGATGCTCCTCGTGGACGTCTCCGCCTCGCGCCTGTTCGGCTCCACGGACCGCCTGAAGAAGAACATCATCACCGAAATCGCCGCCGTGCTGGCCTTCTCCGCCGCACAGAACAACGACAAGGTGGGCTGCATCTTCTTCTCGGACCGCGTCGAGAAGTTCATACCCCCGAAGAAGGGCCGCAGCCATATCCTGATGATCATCCGCGAACTGATCGGATTCCGGCCCGAATCCACGGGGACGAAACTCTCCGAGCCGATCCGCTTCCTCACGAACGTCAACAAGAAGCACTGCACGACCTTCATCCTCTCGGACTTCATGGACTCCTCGGGCGACCGCGACGCCCTGGACGACGCCCTGAAGATCGCCGGAAGCAAGCACGACCTAGTCGGCATCCGCGTCTACGACCCCCGCGAAACGGAACTCCCCGACGTGGGCATCGTCGAACTGCGCGACGCCGAAAGCGGCCGCAAGGTCTGGGTCGACACCTCCTCGCGCGCCGTGCGCGACCACTATGCCGAAACCTGGCGACAACTCAGCGACGAGATCGACTCGACACTCAAACACAACCGTATCGACACGGCGACGATCTCCACCGACGGCGATTACGTGGCCGAACTGATGAAACTGTTCAAACAACGATGAAACGACGCTTTGCTACAACCCTGTCCGGGATGCTGCTCCCCGCGGCCTTCACGGCCTTCACGGCTTTCACGGCCCTCCCCGCCCGGGCGCAGGAGACCCCCGTGGTGACGGCCCGCATCGAGCCCGACAGCATCCTGATCGGCGACCGATTCGACTACGTGATCGACGTCGAAAAGGATCTCGTGCAGGTGATTGACTTCCCGGTCTTCGAGCCCCGCGACGGAAAGATCGAACTCGTCGAAAGCTGTCCCGTGGATACGCTCGAACGCGACGGCAGACACCTCAAACTCCGCAAGCGCTACCGCCTGGCCGCCTTCGACGAGGGCAAGTACAACCTCGGGGTCGCACAGGTCCTCTACGCCGACAAGAACATCCTCGATACGCTCCATAGCCGCGACTCGCTCTACCTCGAAGTCGCCACCTTCCAGATCGACTCCACCTCGCAGTCGATCTACGACCTCAAGGCCCAGAAGACGCTGCCCTTCCAGCTCCGCGAGATTCAGGGCTACATCACCTGGGGGCTCTTTGCGCTGCTGCTCCTCGCCGCCGCAGCCTACGGACTCCACCGCTGGCTCGCCAAACGCGGAAAAGGGTTCGGGGACCTCTTCAAGCCCGCCCCGCCCCTGCCGCCGCACGTCGCAGCCATCCAGGCCCTCGAAACGCTCCACAACCAGAAACTCTGGCAGAACAACCGCCACAAGCAATACTATTCGGGGCTGACCGACATCCTGCGGACCTACATCGCCGCACGCTGGGGCATCGGCGCCATGGAGATGACCTCCGACGAGATCATCGAGGCAATGCGCGCCGAAGAGCTCCCGGACAAGGCCCGCATGGATCTCACGTCGATCCTGCGCGATGCCGACCTGGTGAAGTTCGCCAAGGCAACGCCCGAAGCCGAACAGAACGAATCGGACTACCTGAAGGCCTACTACTTCGTCGAGGAGACCAAACTCGTCGAGGAGACCGAAAGCCCCGCGGAGCCCGATCCGATGTCGAACCAAATGTAACTACGATGCACAGGATACTTTCAATCACGCTCCTGTTCCTGTTTGCCGCCGCCGGGGTTCAGGCCCAGCGGCTGCCCGAACGCTCGCTCGTCCGCAAGGGGAACCGGCAGTACAACAACGGGGAGTACGAAGCGTCGATCGGCCGCTACGAAGAGGCCCTGAAGGCCGCCCCGGGACAGTTCGAGGCAACCTACAACCTCGGGAACGCACTCTACAAGGCCGAACGCTTCGACCGCGCCGAACAGACCATGGCGCAGGCTGCAGCCGATTCGCTGCGCTCCGACACGGAGCGTGCCGAGGCCTTCTACAACCTCGGAAACGCCCAGTTCAAGCAGCAGAAGTACAAGGAGGCCCTCGAAAGTTACAAGCAGTCGCTGCGCCTCAACCCCGCGGACATGGAGGCCAAGTACAACTACGCCTACACCAAGCGGCTGCTGGATCAGGATCAAAACGGTGGCGGCGGAAACGACCGGCAAAACCAGAACCAGGATCAGAACCAGCAGGACCAACAGCAGCAAAACCAGGGTCAGGAACAAAATCAGGATCAGCAGAACCAAAACCAAAATCAGGACCGGCAGAACCAAAACCAAAATCAGGACCGGCAAAACCAGGACCGGAACCCGCAGGATCAAAACGGAAACCCCGACCAACAGGAGCAGGGCGAAGGTCAGCCGACCCCTTCGGGCATCTCCCCGCAGGAGCAGGAGCAGATGCTCGACGCCATCCAGGCCCAGGAGGACAAGACCCAGGAGAAACTCAAGGAGAAGGCCAAGGGCGTCGTGGTCCGCGGCAAGAAAAACTGGTAAAAAGTCGTAAACCATGCATTTCGCTTCACCCTATTATCTGTGGCTGCTCGTACTCATCGTCCCGATGATCGGCTACTACGTGTGGCGGACCCTGCAGGGAGGTGCCGCCATCCAGATTTCGAGCATCCGCGGCGTGGCGAACGCCCCGCGCACGGTGCGCTACTACCTGCGCCATCTGCCCTTCGCACTCCGCACGGCAGCCTTCGCCCTGCTCGTCGTCGCCCTGGCCCGCCCGCAGGACGTCGAGCAGAACACCTCGACCAACACCGAAGGCATCGACATCATGCTGGCCATCGACGTCTCGGCCTCGATGCTGGCCCGGGACTTCCAGCCCGACCGCATCACGGCCGCCAAGGAAGTCGCCGGATCCTTCATCGCAGACCGGTACGGCGACCGCATCGGACTGGTGGCCTTCGCCGCCGAAGCCTTCACGCAAAGCCCCCTGACGACAGACCAGAGCACGCTCCAGACCCTGCTGTCGCGGATCCGCAGCGGGCTGATCGACGACAGCGGAACGGCCATCGGAAACGGACTCGCCACGGCCATCAACCGCCTGCGCGAAAGCGACGCCAAGTCGAAGGTCGTGATCCTGCTCACCGACGGCGTGAACAACCGCGGAGAAATCACCCCCCTGACCGCCGCCGAAATCGCCAAGGCCCAGAACATCCGCGTCTACACGATCGGCGTGGGAACCAGGGGCATGGCCCCCTACCCGGCCGTGGACATGTTCGGAAACATCACCTACGTCAAACAGAAGGTCGAGATCGACGAGAAAACCCTCACGGCCATGGCCGAAATGACCGGCGGAAAATACTTCCGCGCCACGGACAACGCCAAACTCAAGGCCATCTACGACGAAATCAACCAACTCGAAAAGAGCAAGGTCGAGCTCCTCGAACACATCTCCTACCACGAGTTGTTCCTTCACTGGGTGCTCGCGGCCATAGGGCTCCTCGCCCTGGAGTTCCTCCTCTCGAACCTCGTTCTGAAACGCATCCCGTAAAAACCGCTCCGTCATGTTCCGATTCGCAAACCCGCAATATCTCTGGCTCCTCGTGGTGCTGCCGCTCTTCGCGGCACTCTTCTGGCTCGCCGCGCACCGGCGCCGCAAAAGACTCGAACGGTTCGGGCATCCGGCCATCCTGGAGGAGCTGATGCCCGAAGTCTCGACCGGGCGCGTAACCCTCCGCTTCATCCTCTTCAGCCTCGCCCTCCTGTGCCTGATCTTCGCCGCGGCACGCCCCCAGTTCGGATCGAAACTCCGCGAGGAGAAGACCCGGGGAATCGAAATGATGCTCACGGTCGACGTCTCGAACTCGATGCTCGCCGAGGATTTCGAACCCAACCGCCTCGAACGGACCAAATACGCCATCGGCAAACTCTTCGAGGGCTTGCAGCAGGATCGGGTCGGGCTGGTCGTCTTCGCCGGGGAACCCAAGGTGCAGCTGCCCATTACGTCGGACTACCGCATGGCAAGGGCCTTCGCCCGGAAGATCGACCCCTCGCTGGTCCCGGTGCAGGGTACGGCCATCGGAAAGGCCCTGGAACAGGCCCTGCTGGCCTTCTCCAGCAATACGGAGCAGAGCCACGGAAGGGTCATCATCCTCATCACCGACGGTGAAAACCACGAGGACGACGCCATCGCCGTCGCCGAACGCGCCGCCCGGCAGGGCGTGCGGATCTTCACCATCGGAATCGGAACCCCCGAGGGCGCCCCGATTCAGATCGGCGGCGAGTTCATCCAGGATGAAAACGGCGAGATGGTCGTCTCGAAACTCAACGAGGAGATGCTCGCCCAAATCGCCGACATCACCGGAGGCGCCTACGTGCGCGCCACGAAACAGTCCATCGGACTGGACGAGATCGTCAAGGCCATCAACGAAATGGAAAAGACCGAGCTCTCGACCATCCGTTTCGAGGAGTTCAACGAACAGTATCAGTATCTGCTGATTGCGGCACTGGTGCTGCTGCTGGCGGAGTTCCTCATCCTCGACCGCCGCAACCCCCTGCTGGCGCACCTGAATATTTTTCGTGAAAAACAGATTCCGGGAATCCGCTATGACCCGAATCAAGGATAAATGCGTGCTGATTACCGGTGCCGGATCGGGCATCGGACGCATCATGGGACGGCTGGCACTCGAACGGGGTGCCCGGAAGGTCGTCGTCTGGGACATCAACGAACAGAACATCGCGGCCTCGCTCGCCGCATACGGCGCCCCGGAGCGCACGGCCGGATACCGCGTCGATGTCTCCGACCCGCAGCAGATCGCCGAAACCCATGCCCGGACCTGCCGGGAGTGCGGAGCGGTCGACATCCTGATCAACTGCGCCGGAATCATCACCGGCAACAAGACCTTCGAGCAGCAGAGCGTCGCGGAGATCGAACGCACGATGGCCGTCAACGCCTCGGCCCCGATGCTCCTCGCCCGGGAGGTGCTGCCCGCGATGATCGCCCGCAACGAGGGGCACGTCTGCAACATCGCCTCGGCCGCGGGCATGATCTCGAACCCCCGCATGTCGGTCTATGCCGCCAGCAAATGGGCCGTCATCGGATGGTCCGACTCCCTGCGCATCGAACTGCAGGAGGCCCGCAGCGGCGTGCACGTCACGACCGTCGCCCCCTACTACATCGACACGGGCATGTTCCGCGGCGTGCGCTCGCGCCTCGTGCCGATCCTCGATCCCGAGAAGACCGCCCGGAAGATCATCCGCGCCATCGAACGCAACCGCGATTTCCGCGGAATCCCCTGGGGATTCCACCTGATCCGCTTCGCGCAGGGCATCCTGCCGACCTCGTGGTTCGACCGCATCATCGGACACTGGGCCGGGATTTACCACACGATGGACCATTTCACCGGACGCAAATAATCTTTCCCGCCATGAAGCTCGAAAATACCCCTGCGGAGCGCATCGAGGCTCTTGCCGCTGCCCAGAAAGCCTGTTTCCGTTCGGGAGCCACGCTCCCCGAAAAGTTCCGCCGCACGATGCTCCGGCGCTTCGATGCGGCACTCGTCAACTGGGAGAAGCGGCTCTGCGACGCCCTGTGGCAGGACCTGCACAAATCCTGCGAGGAGGCCATGCTCACGGAGTTGAGCATCGTGCGGGGCGAGATCCGGCACCACCTGCGCCACCTGCGGGCGTGGATGCGTCCCGAAAGCCGTCCGACACCGCTCAAGCTCCTGCCCTCGAAGAGCCGCATCCTCGCCGAACCCCTCGGGCAGGCGCTCATCGTCGCGCCGTGGAACTATCCCGTGCAGCTGCTGCTGAACCCCCTCGTGGGCGCCATCTCGGCAGGCTGCACCGCGATGCTGAAACCTTCGCCCTACACGCCGACCGTCGCCCGCACGATCGAGGCGATGATCCGCGAGATCTTCGACGAGGAGTATGTCGCCGTCGTGCAGGGCAACCGCGAGGTGAACCGCAAACTCTTCGAGATGCGCTGGGACGTGATCTTCTTCACGGGAAGTCCCGACCTGGGGCGGCAGGTGATGGAGGCTGCGGCACGGCACCTGACCCCCGTGGTGCTCGAACTCGGCGGCAAGAGCCCCTGCATCGTCGACCGCGGCGCCGACATCGACGTGGCGGCCCGCCGCATCGCCTGGGGCAAGACACTCAACGCCGGGCAGACCTGCATTGCCCCCGACCACCTGCTCATCCACCGCTCGCTGCAGGAGCCCTTCGTCAAGGCCTACAAGGAGGCCCTGCAACGGCTGCACGGCGAGGATGCCCGCCAGAGCCCCCACTACGTGCGGCTGGTCAACGACCGCGCCTTCGAGCGGGTCGCCGGGTACATCCCGCAGGGGAAGGTGCTGGTCGGAGGACGTACGGACGCCGCGGAACGCTATATCGAACCGACGCTGCTCGCGGAGGTCGATCCCGCGGCTCCGGTCATGCGGGAGGAGATCTTCGGACCGGTCCTGCCGATGCTGACCTTCGAGCGGATCGACGAGGCGGTGGAGTTCGTCACCGGGCGTGAAAAACCGCTCGCCCTCTACTATTTCGGTCCGGAAGCGGCCGGACGGGAGGTGTTGCGGCGCACATCGTCGGGCGGGGCGTGCCTCAACGACACGATCATGCACATCGCCAACGACCAGCTGCCGTTCGGCGGCGTCGGGAACTCGGGCATGGGACACTATCACGGACGCGAAAGTTTCGAGGCGTTCTCCCATCGCCGGGCCGTCGTCATCACGCCCAAACGTTTCGACCTGCCGTTCCGCTACCCGCCCTACAGGGGATTCCGCTGGGTGAAGAGAATCCTTTGAGAATGGACAATTGAAAATGGACAATTGAAAATTAAGGGTGGGATACGGCAGCAAAGAGGGCAAAAATGGAGCCGTCCGGGCTGCACTCCGCCGCAATCCCCGCCAAGGCAGGGATTTTTTGAGGGGAGGGCCAATCTGCAAACACGGCTGCAAGCCGCGAGTGCACGACCGACACCCGCCCTGCGACGGAAAATCTTCCTTCAACACACCCAATCCCGCATTTTTTCCCTATCTTTGCCCCGCAGGTCCGCTCTGTCGCTGCCGGCCGCTGGCCGGGGGAGGAAAGTCCGGGCAACACAGAGCGCCACGCAAGCTAACGACTTGATGGCCGTAAGGTCATGGGAGCGTAACAGAAAACAACCGCCGGTAAAGGCGTCCGGGTGGGGCCGAAAGGCCGAAAGGCTGCAGGATCCATCGCCCGGAATTTCCGATCGGCAAGGGTGAAAAGGCGGGGTAAGAGCCCACCGCGGAGGCAGTGATGTCATCCGGCCGTACGTCCCGTGGGTTGCAAGACCATGTATACCGGCAATGAAGGGTTGCTCGTCCGATGCCGGGGGGTAGGTTGCTGGAGGCGGCAGGTGACTGCCGTCGTAGATAAATGACAGAGGCCCGGGGTTCGCTCCGGGAACAGAACCCGGCTTACAGGACCTGCAAGCACAAAAGGGGAGACCTTCGTTGGAAGTCTCCCCTTTTCCGTTTTTACCGCGCCCGGAAGCGGTCGTGCGGCATCCGGCATCCTTTCCCTCCCCGGGAACCGCTCCCCTACATCAGCCCCATGCGCTTGCGGGCAAAGGGCATGACCCACGCCGGGGACTGCTGCTTCGACAACAGGTCGCGCATCTGATCCATGTAGGGTTCCGCATGACGGAAGTAGGCCTGCAGCCCCTCGCAGAGCGAATTCTTGCGGCACCCGTCCGAACCCGTCTCGAAGCGGTGCTTCGGGCATTCCCCCCGGCACGCAAAGTAGTATTTGCACCGCAAACACTCCGCAGGCAGCGCATTGCGCTTCGCCAGCCCGAAGTCGCGGCGCTTCTTCGAACGGTAGATCTCCGCCAGCGTCGTCTCGCGGATGTTGCCCAGCAGGTATTCCGGATAGACGAAGTGGTCGCACGAATAGACATCGCCGTTGTGCTCGACGACCAGTGCGTCACCGCACGTCTCGCCCATCGAACAGACCCCCGGCTGCACCCCGCACCACTGCGCCAGCGTGGCATCGAACATCTGCACGAAGGTCCGGCCCACGTCGCTCACGACCCATTCGTCGAAAATATCACACAAAAATCTCCCGTAGCCCTTGGCCGTGACGGACCATTCGGCCAGCCGCGCCCCCTCGCGCTCGGGCGAGACGATCAGCGGACGGTGGAAACCCTCCACGTCGACCACATGCTCCACGGCCGGCAGGAACTGCATGTATTGGCTGTGCACCTCGTCGCGGAAGAAGCGGTAAATCTCCCCGCCACGTCCCTCGCAACGGCGGTTCACGACACTCAGCGTGTTGTACTCCACGCCGCCGTGCCGGAACATCGAAATCGTCTGCATCACCCGCTCGAAGGTCGGCCGACCGCCCTTCGTTACGCGGAACGAATCGTGGATGTCCTGCGGGCCGTCGAGCGAGATCCCCACCAGGAAGTTGTTCCCCGCAAAAAGGTCGCACCACGCCCCGTCGACCAGCGTGCCGTTGGTCTGCAGCGTGTTTTCGATCCGTTTGCCGTCCGCATACTTTTCCTGAAGGGCCATTGCCTTCCGATAGAAATCAATTCCCAGCAGCAGCGGCTCGCCGCCGTGCCAGCAGAACTGAACCGTATCCACCTGGTTGGCCTCGATGTATTGCCGGATGTAGAGTTCCAGCAGCTCGTCGCTCATCACCGCCTGCCGGCCGCCGTACTGGACGGCCTTGTCCAGGTAGTAGCAATAGTGGCAGTCGAGGTTGCAGGTCGAACCTGCCGGTTTGAGCATCGTCGTGAAGGCAACCGGCCCCACCTGCTTCTCGGCGTCCCGGAATGTGAAAATATCCTTGTTCTTCATCGCTGGGTCTCCTTTACGAAATGATTCGGGATTTTTTCGGATTTATTTCGACAAAGATAGTGAAAAATAAAACCTCCGGCCCCATAAAAAACACTATCTTTATCACACGAAACCACTCTCCACACGATGAACCTGCGAAAAACGGCTGTTTTGGGCGTCTGGGGGCTGCTCTTCGTCTCGGGAATCAAGGCCCAGTCGGGAAGCGTCCGCTTCCGCGTGGCCGACCGCGCCACACGCGAGGCGGTCATCGGGGCCGTCGCCGAACTGCGCAGCCGCACCGATTCACTCGCCGCACCGCTCTACACCGCTTCGGGAACAGACGGGAGCGGCATATTCCAACACGTCCCGGCAGGCAGCTACCGGCTGACTCTCACATCATTGGGATACGACTCGCTGCGCCGCGACCTGAAGGTCGGAGAGACCCTCGTCACGCTCGATTCGCTGTGGCTGACGCCCCGCGCCGAAGCCATCGACGACGTGGTGATCGAAACCCCCGCCCTGCGCTCCTCGGTCCACGGAGACACGCTCTCCTACCACGCCGCCGCCTACAAGGTCGCATTCGGAACCGATGCCGGGACGCTCCTCTCGAAGATGCCCGGACTGGAGATCGACGACAGCGGAATCGCCGCCCAGGGACGATCCATCCAACGGGTCTATGTCGACGGACGCGAATTCTTCGGGAACGACGTCATGTCGGCCGTGCGCAACATCCCCGCCGACATGATCGAGAGCATCGAAATCTACAACTCCCAGGGCGACCAGGCGGAATTCACGGGGGTGGATACCGGAGAAGGGTTCACCGCCCTGAACATCGTCACACGACCCGACAAGCGCCGCGGGGCCTTCGGACGCATCTACGGCGCCTACGGAATCCCCGACAAGTACATCGGAGGCGGAAATGCCAACATCTTCGACAACGACCGACGCATCACCGTCATCGGACTGGTGAACAACGTCAGCCGCCAGAACTTCTCCTTCGAGGATATCCTCGGAACCACCGAGGAGACGAACGGCGCCGCCGCAAACAAGAACTTCATGGTCAAACCCCTGGCCGGAATCTCCACGGTCCAGGCCTTAGGGGTCAATTACAGCGACGACTGGGGCTCGAAGGCCAAAATCACGGCCAGCTACTTCTTCAACCGCACCGACAACCACAACCTCAGCCAGACCGAAAAGCAGAGTTTCACGTCGACCGACAAACTGGTCCTCTACGACGACGAAAACTCGTCGCAGGCCCTGAACCTCAACCACCGGTTCAATTCGCGCATCGACTACAAGATAAACCCGTCCCATTCGCTGATGATGCGCACGTCGTTCAGCTTCCAGGACAACGACAACCAGAGCGAACTCCTCAGCCGGACGGACAACCGATTCTCCGAAGAGGACATCCGCTTCGTCTACCGCCGCCACAACTTCAGCGACAACGACAGCCGGGGATTCAACCTCTCGAACCAGCTGACCTACCGCTACCGCCTGCCGGGCAAGATGTCGCAGAATCTCTCCTTCGGAGTCGGCGGCAGCTACCGCGGAAACGAACAGTGGAACCGGCCCCGGCAGTACACCTTCCGGGACCCGGACGATACGGCGTGCGATACGACCCGCTACTCCTCGCGCAACATCACACGCACGGACCGCGACCAGCCCAGTTACCAGGTCTACGGATCGGTCAACTACTCGCGGCTGGTGGCCAAACACGTGCGCGTGAATCTCGAATACCGCTGCACGTATGCCGCCAACAGCGTCGATCGCAACACCTACGTGCTGACCGCCGAGAACACCTTCCCCGCGGAGCGCAATCCCAAACAGTCCTCCGAATACGACTATTCGTACCTGACCCACCGCGTGGGAGCGACCGGACAGTACCGGGTCCGGAGTACCAAGGTCGCCGCAACGCTCTACTACCAGCACGCCGGATTCTCGGGAGACTATGCCTTCCCCTATCCGGCCCGGACCGAAGCGGCATTCGACAACCTGACCTACAACACCGTGGCGGAGATTGCCGTCAATCGGAACAATACGCTGAAATTCAATGCTTCGGGGCGCACGTCGAACCCCCGGGCCACCGACCTGCAGAACATCGTCAACACGACGAACCGGCAGAATGTCGTCGCCGGAAACCCGGATCTCGTACCCGTCTACACCCACCGTTTTTCGGGGCAGTATATCCGCACCAACCCCGAACGGGGCCGGACCTTCACCCTCTCGGCGGAGTTCGCCGCCAGCCCCAACACCGTTGCCGATTCATTGGTGATCGACACGCCGGGCTTCGTCATCGACGACGAGGGAACCCTGCTGGGCGAAGGCAACCAGTTCGTGCGTCCGGTCAACCTCGCGGGATACCGCAACCTCCAGGCGCAGATCAACTACGGATTTCCGGTGCGCTGGCTGCGCTCGAACCTCAACCTCCGGGCCGGAATCTCCACGGGACGCCTGCCCAGCATCATCAACGGCGTGCAGAACCAGCTCACAAACAACGCCTACAACCTCGGGGCCGTGCTCGGCAGCAACATCTCCGAAGCGGTCGATTTCCGCCTCAGCTACACCGCAAGCTATCAGGAGAGCCGCAGCTCCTCGCAGGTGCGATCGATCGACAACACCTACTTCAGCCAGCAGGCTCGGGCCGAAACGACCTTCGTGATCCGCAACCGGTTCGTCATCCGCGCCAACGCCGACTACAACAACTACCGCGGGATCACCGACCCGTTCCTCGAAGAGCGGCTGATCTGCAACCTCCTGCTGGGCGTGAAGCTCTTCCGCAACCGGCTCGGGGAGATCAGCGTCGGAATCAACGACCTGCTCGACCAGAACAGCACCACGTTCCAGCGTTCCGTGACGGGCACGACGCTCCGTTACGTCACGAATCTCGCCGTGGGACGATACGTCGCCTTCCAGCTCACCTACAACCTCCGGATCTACAAGCGGACCGGAATCCCGGGGCTCACCGCTCCCTGACCGGAAACCGGCCCCGCGCACTCCGCCCGATCCCCGGGCCGATCCCCGGGTCATACCCCCCCCGGAATACCCGAAACGCGAAAAACTACCCCTCATCCTGAACACGACAAGGGCGGATGTCCTCCCGCTCCGGGAAACATCCGCCCCTCAGGCATCCGCCCCGACCGCCCGAATCACGACGGGACGTGGGAATCCGGAATTCAGGAGTTCGACCGGATAGCGGACTGCAATCGCCGCCAACGGGCCGGAGAACTCCCCGTTTTCTCGGTAAAGACCTTCGTAAAATAACTCAAGGAGAGGAATCCCGAAGCTTCGGAGATCTCGCCGACGGTCCGTTCGGGAGAATCGGTCAGCAACCGCTTCGCATATTCCAGCCGCAATCCCGTCACCCAGTCCCGGAACGACATCCGGTATGTCGATTTGATATAACCCGAAAGGTAGGTGCGATTGGTATTGAGCATCTCGGAGAGCTCCCGAATCGTAAGCCCCGGCCGGACATAACCGTTCACATCGATCCAGTCCGCCAGTTTTTTCGGCAAGTCCCCATATCCGGAACCGGCAATCTCCGGAACCGCCTCTTCCGGGAATGAATCCGGAGCCTTGATCTCCAACTCCAGGGCACACTCCACCTGTTCGTAGAACAACAGGTAGTTCATGTAGGAGCAGTAAAGATAGATGTAGAACGGAATTGACGAGAGAATCCACACATAGATATATTTGTCCGGGAGGAAGGTCAGCAGAGCGCATCCCACACCGAACACCACGGTCCAACAGGTAAAAACGGAGAGCCAGCGGATATACGCGGCAATATTGTCCGACTGGGTGTCATCGAAAATCCGCACGGCACGACGATAGGCCGAAAGAAGTCGCCCGGCCAGATGAAGCCCGTATGCCACCAGCCAGACCGCCATGACGATCAGTCCCGCCTGTTGCCCCGGGCCTTCCGGGAACCACAACAGAATGACTCCCGAAAGGATCGTAAACAACAGCCATTGGCAAATATGCGACACAAAACGGCGGCGGGTGAGATAAAACCGATCGAGCAGCGTAATCAGTGCGGAACTGAAAAGCCAGTAACCAAGAAAATAGGTCGACAGGTTCATCAAGATGGCGGCATTGATATGCACGAAACGGATCTCGAAGAAAAAATGAACGGAATAGTTGGCGGCAAGGAGCAGAAGGGCAAATCCCATGATCCGCCGGGAACGGAGGTAGTTTCTGAAAATCGCCTTGTCGGGGGTTCTGGCCAGGATAAAATAGATGCCGAAGAAGAGCATCAATGACAGAGCCATACAAAGCGAATATCCATATATCAAATGATTCATGTCTCCCCGGCAGCGGCCTTTGGGCAATAAAGCTACATAAAAAATCAATGCCCGGGACATTTATCGGTTCAATTATCCGCCGAATCCGTAAAATCCGGACAGTATTTCCTCTTTTCAGTAAAGAATTCCGCAGCGGCCGGGTACGGCTTTTTGGTCCTCCCCGCATCGCACCTTTACCGACGATTTCGCCGGGCAGCAGGTCGCCAAAACCAGGAATACCGCGATCCGGACCCCTGTTGGCCGGATTAAACCCTTAGTATTCCTAATCTTTTGAATCCAAGGTATCAAGCAACCTCTTGGCGAAAACAAGACCGCATGAATTGGACGTTTAGTTCTCTTTTTATTTATTTCTCCGCATAACACCGCACTGTTACCGAGTCATTTTAACGACGGACAACGCATAGAGGCATCCGGCACAAGGATCTTTACGGGAACAGGCCGTGTTTCATATCTTTTGAGAGCCCGTTTTGAAAACAGGTTCCTGCGCTCAAGAAGCTATATTTGCTTTTTATAGGTTACGGCGGCGAGTGTGTTGAACAGGATGCCCCCAGATAAATGGAGCCGACCGGCCCCTCCGGCGTGAGGCCGTAGACGGCCCATGCCAAACACATGGCCACAGTCAGGACAAACAGACCGATCAACCAATACGGCAGCAGCTTGCGCTCGAATCCACTAAAAACGTGAGGGTGATTGATATAACGAAAATCTTAGAAAAAACTCGAAGAAGTAGCATAATAGGAGTTCTCCACCGAGTTGCACGAACGGCTGGAGGAACTTTTCCGATGGGACGGTGCGGCGAACCGTGCCTGGACGGTCCGGATCGACTACGAAGGCGAAAAAAGGATGATGGAGAAAGCGATGGCTTTGGGTGTGGAGCAAGACCTGAAAATTCGGACCGCTTGCGCCCCTATCTGCGCCCCCGTAAATGAAAGAAGGCCTCTTAATCGCTAAAAATTAGCTGATTAGAAGCCTTCTTTGAGGTCTGAAGCGGACGCCATAAATTTGAATCAAATTTTACTGATTCTAATTTTATTTTATCTATATATCAACATATTAAATCCGTTTTTCATCAACTGCGAGGTCTGGAAGTTTTCGAAAATTCGGCCGATGCCGTACAAATGCCGTACAAATTTCCTATCTTTGTCCCGAAGATAAAACCCAACCGTATGGCTACTTTCTCTTACCGCATCCGCACAACCCGCAAGGGAATTCTGACCAAGGTCCTCATCCGATTCAACGTCGATCGGCACACCTCGTTCTATGCCGATACCCAGTATCTGGTGCTCTCCGACGCCTGGGACGATAAAAAGCAGACGGTCAAGAGCCGCTTTACCTTTACCGACAACTTCACCGAGCAGCAGGGGCGCGAGCTGACCAAGAACCTCTCCGAACTGCGCAGCCACATCCTCGGAGAGATTGCCAAGGATCCCGAGCACGCAATGACGAAGACGCGGCTGGAGAAGATCATCTACAGCTTCCACCACCCGCGCAGCCTCACCACCGGCCGCCGCGTCCGCAGCCGCGAATCGCTCGGCGACTACATCGCCCGCTTCACGCGCGAGATGGAGGAGGGCACCCGGCTGAACATCCACAAACTCCGCTACGGCCCCTCGACCATCAAGAACTACAAGGGGTTTGTCGTGCAGTTCGACGAGTACTGCAAAGCCAAACGCAAGCAGTTCGACTTTGCCGACATCGACCTGAAGTTCTACGACGACTTCGTCGCCTGGTTCACCGCCAAGAACTACTCCGTCAATACGATCGGCCGCCACGTCAAGGAGCTGAAGATCATCATGCGCGCGGCCCGCGAGGAGGGTCTGCACGACAACGGGGCGATTGAGAGCCGCAAGTTCCGCGTGCTGACGGCCGACGTGGAGAACATCTACCTGACGGAGTCGGAGATCCGGGCCATCGCCGCGCTCGACCTCTCGAAAAACCGACACAAGGATGTTGCCCGCGACATCTTCCTGGTGGGGTGCTACACGGCGCAGCGCTTCAGCGACTACTCGACCATCAACGAAGGCAACATCCGCACGCTGGAGAACGGGCAGCAGGTCATCGACCTCAAGCAGCAGAAGACCGGCAACCACGTCGTCATTCCGGTCCGGCCCGAGCTGCAGGCCATCCTGGAGAAGTACGACAACCGGCTGCCGAGGACTTACGAGCAGAAGGTGAACCACCTCATCAAGGAGATTGCGCGCGAGGCGGGCATCACGGAGAAGGTCGAGGTCTCCTACATCGAAAATGGCGAAAAGAAGAGCCGGCTGGTCGAGAAGTGCGACCTGGTGAAGACCCACACGGCACGCCGCAGCGGCGCAACGAACATGTACCTGGCGGGAATCCCGACCATCGCCATCATGAAGATCACGGGCCACAAGACCGAACGGGAGTTCATGAAGTACATCAAGATCACCGAGGAGCAGACCGCCCTGGAGCTGATGAGCCATCCCTATTTCAGCGGGAAGCAGGCAAATGAATGAAAATTTGGAGATTTGCCAATCATTTTTTAACTTTGTTACGGCGGTAAAATTTATAGCCATAACAAAGCAACACGCGTCATGAAATTCTACAACCGCGAGACGGAAACAGCCAAGCTGCGCGAAATCCGCACCTTGTCATACGAGGACCATTCGCGACTGACCGTTCTGACGGGCCGCCGCCGAATCGGCAAGACATCGTTGATTCTCCGGGCCATGGAGGACGAACCGCTGGTCTACCTCTTCGTCGGGCGCAAGAACGAGGCTTCGCTCTGCGCAGGCTACTGCAAGGAGATTGCGGCGAAACTGGGGCTCTTCGTCCCGCCCATGACGAGCTTTCAGGATGTCTTCACCTTCCTGATGCAGCAGGGAGAGAGCCGCCGATTCACGCTGGTTGTGGATGAATTCCAGGAGTTCTTCAACATCAACCCGTCGGTCTACAGCGACGTGCAGAATATCTGGGATCAATACCGGCTGAAGACCCATGTGAACTTCATCGTCAGCGGCTCGATCTATTCGCTGATGGTCAAGATCTTCCAGAACTACCACGAACCGCTGTTCGGACGGGCGGATGTCATCATGAAACTCACGCCGTTTGCGCTGCCGGTGCTGAAGCAGATCCTCGCGGAGCACGCTCCCGGCTACACGAACGACGACCTGCTGGCCCTCTACACCGTTACGGGCGGCATCCCGAAGTATGTAGAGCTGCTGGTGGACGCAAAGGCCCTGTCGGTCAAAAAGATCATCCATGCGGTATGCGACCCCGATTCGCCCTTCAAGGACGAGGGCAAGACGCTGTTGATCGACGAATTCGGCAAACAGTACGGCACCTACTTCTCGATTCTCGACGCCATCTCGAACGGCATCAACACCCAGTCGGAGATTGCCGCGGCGCTGGGCGAGAAAAGTATCGGCGGGCAGTTGAAAAAGCTGGAAGAGACCTACGGAATCACGAAAAAGATGCGTCCCATTCTCTCGAAAGAGGGAACACAGACCGTGCGTTATGAGATTGCCGACCTCTTCCTCCGCTTCTGGTTCCGCTACTTCGAAGGCAACCGGACGCTGGTTGAGATGAATCAGTTCGAGGTGCTGGAGAAGATAATTGCGGCCGACTACACGACCTACTCGGGCCGAACGCTCGAAACCTACTTCAAGCAGCAATTCATCGAAAGCCATGAATACCGTGACCTTGGCTCCTACTGGGAAGCCAAGCGGGGCAAGGAGCAATACGAGATTGACATCGTCGCCCTGCGGCTGGAGAAGAACAGGGCCGTGGCCGTCGAGGTCAAGCGCCAGCGCAAGGAGTTCAAACCCGAGGCCTTTGCCGAGAAGGTACAGCACCTCAAGGAGAAGGTGCTGCCGAAATATGAGATCGAGCAGCGCTGCCTAACGCTGGAAGATATGTAATTACGGAATATTTAAGCGCTTTTCAAAAGCTACAGAAACCGCTTTATGTTCATAAACAGCACATTAAAAGCACTTAAATTCGACCGAGGAAGAAAAATCAAATGCTTTTCAAGCACTAACCGACCATCAGAACCATGCCGCGCCGCCGAAAAATAACAATCCAAGCCTCCGAGCTGGAGTGCTTCGAGACACTCGTCCGGGAGCTGCAACAGCGGCCGGAGTTTGCCGGATTCGATCCGTCGAGCCTGCACATCTGGGCTTACGAACGGTATGAGCCGAAGTTGAAGGATGCCGATGCGATCCTGCGCCGCTTCGACTACTGGTTGGGCGTGCACAAGGGCGAGCGCTATCTGATGGCAAACGGCAGCCGGCTCTTCAACAAAAAAGAGCTGGCCGAGGCACTGGGCGTCGCACGTCCGACACTCGACCGGTGGATCACAAACGGATGGCTGGAGCCGTGCCGCGTTCAGATCTCAAGCAGCGGCGACACCCTCTTTGCGGCCAACGCCGTTCGGGAGGTATTGGAAAGGTTCCGATAGGCTCGAAAATCCGCATCACCAACGAGGACGGCATCCGCCGCCCTCTTTTTTTCGTCCCGAACAGAATCCGATTACACGGCAGTGCCAACCCAAGCAAACGAATGCCAAAGTCCGGAAACAGGCGGCGGCATGTCCTCGATGTGGCATCGATTGGCATCGGTTGGCGCTGATTTGTAACGCCATTCGCCGTTTTCGGGAGGGGCTCGGAAAGCCTTTCTTTGCGTCATCAACCAAATTCGAATCGTTATGACCAAGGAAATCTTTCTGAGCGGCATGACCGCCGACCAGCTCTCGGAGATGATTCGCAAATCGCTGCGCGACGAGTTGCGGCAGCTCCATCCCGAACCCTCCGCCGAGACGCCGAACTATCTGACCCGCCGCGAGACGGCCCGCCGCCTGCGCATCTCGCTCGTGACGCTCAACGACTGGGTGAACCGCGGGCGGATCCGCGCCCACAAGATTGGCGGGCGCGTGCTGTTCCGCGACAGCGACGTCGAGGCGGCACTGCACCGAATTGTCCCCATCAAAAGCCGATAGCCATGAAGACGACCTCAGATTGCATCGGCATCCGGGAGTATCTCCTCCGCCGGGGGTTGCAGCCCCACCGCGAAACCGCCACCCACGGCATGTTCCTCTCGCCGCTGCGCGAGGAGCGCACCCCCAGCTTCAGCGTCCGCTACGACAAGGGGCTCTGGTACGACTTCGGACTGGGCGAAGGAGGCACGCTCCTCCAGCTGGTCATACGCCTCGAAGGGTGCGGCATGGCAGAAGCCATCCGACGCCTGCGCAAAGGAACCGCAGACGAAGTTCCCTTCCAGCCCCTCCCGACCGCCTTGCCGCGCGAAGACTCCCCGCTGCGAATTCTCGGCGTCGGGGAGATTCGCCACCCGGCGCTGATCGGCTATCTGCGCGAGCGCGGCATCGCCCCCGCCGTGGCCGGAGCGCTGTGCCGCGAAGTCCACTACGCCGTCGGTGAGCGGCGTTTCTTCGCCATCGGCTTCCGTAACGACGCCGGAGGCTGGGAGCTGCGCAGCCCGCAGTTCAAGGGGAGCAGCGCCCCGAAATCCATCACGACCTTCGACCGGCATGGCAACACGGCGCTGCTCTTCGAAGGGTTCTTCGACCTGCTCTCCTACCTGACATTGCAGCACGAGTCGGCGCCAACCGCCGACACCGCCGTGCTCAACTCTGTGGTCAACCTTCCCCGCGCCCTTCCGTTTCTCGCACGCCACGCCACGATCCACGCCTTCCTCGACAACGACGAAGCGGGACGCCTCACCCTCGAACGGCTGCGCAGCGCCCTGCCCGATGCGACCGTCATCGACCGTGCGGAGAGCTACCGTGCCCACAAGGATCTGAACGAATCGCTCCGACCCTCCGCGAAGGTTTCCCGCACGCCGCGTCGTCGCGGCCGCAAGTTATAACGTCGCCCGGAATGACGCCGGAACCGTCGCCCACCCATCGGCCGCTTCGCGACCGCGGCTTTTCCCCCGAGGAA
>CALUNH010000008.1 GCA_944321965.1 uncultured Alistipes sp. | reverse complement strand
GAGGTTCCGGACACGGTCCCGGAATTCGACGAGGCGCGCCGGATGCTGAAATTCCTGGACAACTTCATTCCGATTCCTCCGGACGAAATCCCGCCGACGTCGATTCTGCGCGAATTCATCGGCGGCAGCTCGTTCAAATACTGACCCGACCCCCGATACGAACCGAACAGACAAACCGATACAGACCCCCGGCCTTCGGGTTCGGTCCCGGAGCGGTCCGAACCGCGATTCCCGTTTTTCGCTCATCAATATGGACAGACGCCTGATCTTCACGCTTGCCGCACTGCCGCTCGCCCTGCAGGGGACCGCCCGCGGAACCGCCCGCGACAAGAGCGTTTCGGCCGACACGCCCTGCGCCTCCCGGCCGAACATCCTGCTCTTCCTGGTCGACGACATGGGCTGGCAGGACACCTCGGTCCCCTTCCACACGGAGCGCACGGCGCTCAACGACCGCTACCACACCCCCAACATGGAACGGCTGGCCGCCATGGGGGTCCGTTTCACGTCCGCCTATGCCTGTGCAATCTCCTCGCCCTCGCGGTGCAGCCTGATGTCGGGCATGAACGCCGCCCGCCACCGCGTCACCAACTGGACCCTCAACTACGGGAGGCAGACCGACGCCTCAAGCGAGGTGATCGCCCTGCCCGCCTGGAACTGGAACGGCATCCAGCCCGACACGGTGACCTCGGAACACAACACCCGCAACGCAATGCCCGTCACGACACTCCCGCAGCTGCTCCGCGACAACGGCTACCATACGATCCACTGCGGGAAGGCCCATTTCGGGGCCAAGACGACCCCCGGAGCCGATCCCCGGACAATGGGATTCGACGTCAACATCGCCGGCGGGGCCAACGGCGCTCCGGGCAGCTACCTCGCCCGGAAACGCTTCGGCGAGGGATCGCCGCAGGAGGTCCTGGGGTTAGAAAAGTATTACGGCGAGGATCTCTTCCTGACCGAAGCACTCACGCGCGAGGCGATCGAGGCGCTGAAGAAGCCCATCGCCGCCGGACAGCCCTTCTACCTCTATATGTCGCACTATGCGGTACACGCCCCCTATGAGGAGGATGTCCGCTTCACGTCCCGCTACCGGGGCCGCTACGACGAACAGCTGAAGGCCCCGCTCAACGAAAGCGAGACGCGCTATGCCGCGCTGGTCGAGGGGATGGACCGGAGTCTGGGCGACCTGCTGGACTTCCTGGAGCAATACCCCGGGACGGCCCGCAATACGATCATCCTCTTCATGTCGGACAACGGCGGGCAGGGGCTCAACAACGTCCGCCAGGGGGTGGCCAACCGCGACCAGAACTACCCGGCCCGGGGCGGCAAGGGTTCGGCCTATCTGGGCGGCGTCCGCGAACCGATGATGGTCGTCTGGCCCGGCGTAACCGAAGGCGGCACGACGTGCGACCAGCCGGTAATGATCGAGGACCTCTTCCCGACGATCCTCGAAATGGCCGGCGTGAAGCGATACGAGACCCGTCAGAAGACCGACGGGCGCAGTTTCGCCGACGTGCTGCGCAACCCCGCCAAGCGGTACGGGCGTCCGATCGTCTGGCACTTCCCCAACCTCTGGGGCGAAAGCCAGAACAAGGAGGAGGGGTACGGCGCCTATTCGGCCTGGCTCGAAGGGGACTACCACCTGATCTATACCTGGGAGACGGGACAACTTCGGCTCTATGACATCCGCCGCGACATCGGCGAGCAGCACGACCTGGCGGCGGAGCATCCGGAGGTGGTGCGGCGGCTGGCCGGGAAACTTGCCCGGTACCTGCGTGAGGCCGATGCCCAACGCCCCTTGTTCCGGGCAACGGGACAACTCTGCCCGTGGCCCGACCAGGCGGTCCGAACCCCCGGCACAAACAAGTAAAACAAACAGTTAACCGCAAAGAGATATGTTCGACAAATTTTCCGGACGCCACATCGGCGTCACCCATGAAAAGGAGCTCCGGGCCATGCTCGATGTAATCGGCGTGGGGTCGGTCGAGGAGTTGATCGCCCAGGTCATCCCGCAATCCATCCGGCTCAAGAAGCCCTTGGCGCTCCCCGCCGAAGGGATGAGCGAATACGAATTCGCCGCCCATATCCGGGCCCTGGCCGACCGCAACCGCACGCTGCGCTCGTTCATCGGCATGGGCTGGTATCCGTGTGCCGTGCCGGCCGCCGTTTCGCGCAACGTCTTCGAGAACCCCGCGTGGTACACCTCCTACACGCCCTATCAGGCCGAAATCTCGCAGGGACGGCTCGAAGCGCTGCTCAACTTCCAGACGGCGCTCATCTCCCTGACCGGCATGGAGATCGGCAACTGCTCGCTCCTGGACGAGGGCACGGCGGCGGCCGAAGCCATGCTGATGATGTTCGCCCTGCGCTCGCGCGAGGCCGTCAAGGAGGGCCGCAACCAGCTCTTCGTCGACCGCAACCTCTTCCCGCAGACGCTCGACGTGCTGCTCACGCGCAGCGAGCCTTTCGGCATCGAACTGATCATCGACGAATACGACGAATATGAATTCACCGGCCGGGAATTCGGAGTCATCGTGCAGTATCCGGCCGCCGACGGCACGGTGCGCGACTACGGCGACTTCACGGCCGCGGCCCACGCCAAGGGGGCGCTGGTCACGGCCGTGGCCGACCCGCTGGCGCTGGCGCTGCTCAAGGCCCCGGGCGAATGGGGCGCCGACATCGCCGTGGGTTCGACCCAGCGTCTCGGAACCCCGATGGGCTTCGGCGGTCCGAGCGCCGGTTACATGACCACGCGCGAGGCCTTCAAGCGCAACATGCCGGGACGCATCATCGGCGTCTCGGTCGACCGCCTGGGCAACCGCGCCCTCCGCATGGCGCTGCAGATGCGCGAGCAGCACATCAAGCGCGAGCGCGCCACGTCGAACATCTGCACCGCCTCGGCACTGATGGCCTCGATGGTGGGTTTCTACTGCGTCTACAACGGACCCGAAGGGTTGCGCCGCGCCGCCGAGACGGCCCATCTGGCCGCCGCGACCGTTGCCCGGGCCCTCGAAGCGCTGGACTACAAACTCACCTCGAAGGAGTTCTTCGACACGCTGGAGGTCGAGGCCGAAGCGGCCGTCGTGCAGTCGCTGGCGCTGGAGCAGGGGATCAACTTCTTCTACCCCTCGGAAGGGAAGGTGCGCATGTCGTTCGACGAGGTGACCACGGAGGAGGAGATCGCCACGGTCATCGGCATCTTCGCCGCCGCCAAGGGCCGGAAGGCCAAGGCCGTAAAGGCCGCGGCCGAAAGCTGCATTCCGGTGGCGCTGCGCCGCCAGTCGGCCTACCTTGAGGAGCCGGTCTTCAACCGCTACCGCTCGGAGAGCGCCCTGATGCGTTATATCAAACAGCTGGAACTGAGGGATATTTCGCTGGCCAACTCGATGATCTCGTTAGGTTCGTGCACCATGAAGCTCAACGCTGCGGCGCTGATGCAGCCGCTCTCGCTGGCGGGATTCCAGAACATGCACCCCTACGCCCCGGCCGACCAGGCCGAAGGCTATCTGGCGCTGATCGACGAACTGGAGCACGACCTGGCCACGATCACCGGACTGGCCGCCTGCTCGCTGCAGCCCAATTCGGGCGCCGCGGGCGAGTATTCGGGGCTGATGGTGATCCGCGCCTATCACCAGAGCCGCGGCCAGGGCTACCGCAACGTCGTGCTGATCCCCGCCTCGGCCCACGGCACGAACCCCGCTTCGGCGGCAATGGCCGGGATGAAGATCGTCACGGTGGCCTGCGACGAACGCGGCAACATCGACGTCGCCGACCTCGAAGCCAAGGCCCGGGAGTACAGTTCGGAGCTGTGCGGGCTGATGGTGACCTACCCCTCGACGCACGGCGTCTTCGAGAGCCGCATCCGCGAGATCGTCGATGCGGTGCACGACGCCGGAGGCCTGGTCTACATGGACGGCGCCAACATGAACGCCCAGGTGGGGCTGACGAACCCCGGCTACATCGGGGCGGACGTCTGCCACCTGAACCTCCACAAGACCTTCGCCATGCCCCACGGAGGCGGCGGCCCGGGTGTGGGCCCGATCTGCGTGGCCGAGCACCTGAAAGCCTTCCTGCCGACCCACCCGATCGTCGCCACGGGCGGCGAGGAGGGTATCACGGCCGTCTCGTCGGCACCCTGGGGCTCGGCCCTGCTGCTGCCGATCACCTACGGGTACATCAAGATGCTCGGGGCCGAAGGGCTGAAGCAGGCCACCGAAATGGCCATCGTCAACGCCAACTACATGTCCTCGGCGTTGAAGAACGAATACCGTACCTACTATTCGGGTGAAACGGGCCGCGTGGGCCACGAGATGATCCTCGACCTGACGCACTTCAAGAAGGAGTACGACATCGACTGCGGCGACATCGCCCACCGCCTGATGGATTACGGCTTCCATGCCCCGACCCTTTCGTTCCCGGTTCACGAGACGCTGATGGTCGAGCCCACGGAGTCGGAACCCAAGGAGGAGATGGACCGCTTCATCGAGGCCCTCGTCCAAATCAAGCGCGAATGCGAGGCGGCCGCCGCTGCGGGCGAGAAGGACAACGTGGTGACCAACGCCCCGCATACGGCCGTCGAGCTGGCCGGAGAGTGGGGACACCCCTACTCGCGCATGGAGGCCGCCTTCCCGCTGGAGTGGGTGCGCCGGGCGAAGTTCTTCCCCTACGTGACGAAGATCGACAACGGCTACGGCGACCGCAACCTCTGCTGCCGCAACTGCGACTGAGGGACGGGCTGCGACAGACGGACGGGCCGCGACAGACGGACGGGCCGCGACGAACAGGAGGACTGCGACGGACGGGCAGGCTGGCTGCGACGGACGGACGGGCAGCAACTGACGGGAGGAGTGCGAAGCGGGACTCCGGACCAACTCCGACGGTCTTTTTCGCGGGGCTTCGGGGCTGCTCCGGCGGTCTTTCCCGCGAGGCTCCGGCGGTCTTTTCGCAGGATCCCGGCTCACGAAAAGGGCGACGAAACGATTCGTCGCCCTTTTCCGTGCATTTCGGCACGATGTTTTCAGGCGGTTGTCCCAAGAAAAATTTGCCCGAGAATTTGGCAACTCGCGCCGAAGTGCGTACCTTTGGGCGCTGCAAACCCAAGAGCAACAAACACTCAAAGACAAAGAGAAATATGAAAGTAGAACAGAACAAAATGGTCGGCGTAGACTACAAGCTCACCGTCGACGGCAAGATTGCGGACCAGTCGCGTCCGGGCCAGCCGCTGGAGTTCATCTTCGGCACGGGGATGCTGCTTCCGAAGTTCGAGGAGGCCATTCTCGGCAAGGAGCCCGGCGACAAGGTGGCATTCACGCTGGAGCCCAAGGACGGTTACGGCGAGGTGATCGCCGAGGCGATCGTCGACCTGCCGAAGAACATCTTCATGGTCGACGGCAAACTGGCCGAGGACATCCTCTTCGAGGGGAGCCAGGTGCCGATGAGCGACGCCCAGGGCAACCGCATGATGGGAACGGTCAAGGAGGTCGGCGACGAGCATGTCAAGATGGACTTCAACCACCCGATGGCGGGCAAGACGCTGAATTTCGAGGTCGAGGTGGTCACGGTGCGCGACGTCACGCCCGAGGATCTGCAGGGCCACTGCTCGTGCGGTTCGTGCGGCGGAGACCACGGATGCGGGGATGGGTGCGGCGACGGATGCTGCGACGACCACGAAGGCCATTGCCACTGCCACTAATCCATACGGACTCGCTCCGAAAGGCAAAAAACCGGGTTTTCAATCCGGTTTTTTGCCTTTCGGGGAGGGGGGGGCCGGACGCACCCCGCCCTTTTCCACCCGAACAACCACCATGTAAACCCCCGTCCATGTTTTCCCTCCGCCAATACCTGACGACCCTCTCCGACCCCTGCGGGCTGACACGCACGCTGGGGGACGTGGAGGTTTGCCGTGACGAGGCGGGGCGGATGTGCTTCAGCGTCGGAAACTCCGCCGCGGTCTTCCGTATCCGCCACGAGGGTCGGATCCGCTCGCTGCGCGGCTACTTCCGGCCGCAGCGCCACCTGCGGGAGATCTACGGCGAACGGCTGCTCGAAAAGGAGCTTTTCCTCTACACCTCGCCGGAGGAGGGCGTCTGGGTGGATGTCGTCATCGGGGAGTGGATCGAGGGCGAGAGCCTGCACGATGCAATCGCCCGGGCCGCCACGGACCGCGATACGCAGCGGCTGACGTTCCTCTCCAGGGCGTTCGACCGTCTGGCGGCCGCAATGGTCACCGACGACCGGGCGCACGGCGATCTGAAACCCGAAAACATCCTGGTCGACCGTGCCGGAGTGCTCCACCCGATCGATTTCGATGCCGCCTACCTTCCCTGCTTCGCGGGCGAACGGAGCCCCGAACTGGGGACGGCGGCCTATCAGCATCCGGGCCGCACGGCGGAGGATTTCAACGCACGGATCGACGACTACCCCGCGGCGCTGATCTCCACGGCGCTGCACGCCCTGTCGGTTGCCCCGGAGCTTTGGGAGCGCTACGGGGATCCGGACACGCTGCTCTACGATCCGCGGAAGATCGCCGCAGACCGGGCCCTGCAGGAGAGTCTGGACCGGTTCGAGGAGTTGGGGATGGCCGTGGAATACCGCATCGCGCAACTGCTCTACGCCCCGCGCCCGGAACTCTTCGGGCTTCCCGCGCTGCTGTCCGAAGCGGTCCGGAAGGCCGACCGGACGGCGAAAAAGGAGCGGGAAGCGGCAGCCCCGGCCGCAAAGGCGGCGGAGATGCCGGAGCTCTTCGTCGAGCAGGGACGCTGGGGTTACCGCACCGCCCGGGAGGTGGTCATCCCGCCGCTCTACGACAACGGTTTCGACTTCACGGAGGGGCTGGCCGCCGTGCTGCTGGGCCGCACGTGGCACTTCATCGACTCCGAAGGGAATACCCGGCTCAGTTGTCCCGGCTGCGAATCGGTCAAGCCGTTCCGCAACGGCCGGGCGCGCATCATCCGCGGCGGAATCCGCAGGGAGATCGATCCCGAAGGCCGGGAATTTGACATTTGACATCAAATCGTTATATTTGCGAGATCATAGCCCTGTCACCGAACCGCGGTAAAAGGACCGCGGCAACGGCAGGGCACAGAAACCACGAACTATGACTTCATTCAGAACGCTGACACAGGCGGAAATCTCCGCCCTCGAATCCCTCGGCAATACGGCCGAGGAGTGGGCGCAAATTCGGGTTGCGGAGGACTTCCAGCCGCATCAACTCCTTCAGAACCACTTCGAGGGGATTGTCGAAATCGCCTCCGGAGCCCGCGTAATCCGCTCGCGCGTCCGCAACTACCGCATCGGCGAGGGTTCGCTCGTCACAGGCGTCACGGCCCTCGAATGCCGCCACCGCTCGGCATTCGGAAACGGCGTCGGCGTGGCCACAATGAACGAATGCGGCGGCCGCACGGTGAAGATCTTCGACACGATGTCGGCCCAGGTGGCCTACGTCATGGCCGTCTACCGCCACCGCCCACAAACCATCGCCGCCCTGGAGCGCCTGATCGACGCCTATGCCGAAAGCCGCTCGGCGGAGATCGGAGAGGTGGGCCGCAACTGCCGGATCGTCGGCGCCCGCTTCATCCGCGAGGTCCGCATCGGCAACGACGTGCAGGTCGACGGAGCCTCCATCCTCGAAAACGCCACGCTCTGCGACGGCGCATCCATCGGCGTGGACGTCAAGGCCTACGACTTCATCGCCGCCGAAGGGGCGCTGATCGCCAACGGCTCGACCGTCGAACGCTGCTTCGTGGGCGAGAGCTGCCAACTCGACAAGGGCTTCACGGCCGCCGAATCGCTCTTCTTCGCCAACTCCCACTGCGAAAACGGCGAGGCTGCCTCGATCTTCGCCGGACCCTACACCGTTTCGCACCACAAGTCGTCGCTGCTCATCGCGGGCATGTTCTCGTTCTTCAACGCCGGAAGCGGCTCGAACCAGAGCAACCACCTCTTCAAGAGCGGCGCCGTACACCAGTCGGTCCACCTGCGGGGCTGCAAGTTCGCATCGAGCGCCTACATCATGTCCCCGGCCCTCGAAGGAGCCTTCACGATGGTCATGGGACACCACTCCTACCACCACGACACCTCGGCCTTCCCCTACTCCTACCTGATCGAGAAGGAGGGCCGGAGCCACCTCATGCCGGGCTCCAACCTGACGAGCTACGGTGCCGTGCGCGACATCGAGAAGTGGCCGGCCCGGGACCGCCGCAAGGTCAAACGCGACGTCATCGACTTCGCGGAGTACAACCCCTACGTCACGGGCGCGATGCTCGACGCCGTGAACATCCTCCACTCGCTCCAGGAGCAGGACCCCGATGCGGCGGTCTATACCTACAACAAGACGCTGATCCGGGCCTCGTCGCTGCAGCGCGGGCTGAAACTCTACAACAAGGCGATCGTGGCGGCCCTCGGGGCGATGCTCGACCGCGGGGAGTCAGACCCGCACTACGACGGTTCGGGACGCTGGCTCGACCTGGCCGGGCAGTACATCACGCGACGGGCCGTCGGGGAGATCCTCGACGCCGTGGACCGCGGAGAACTCACCGACATGGCGGCCATCGACAACCGCTTCCGGGTCTTCGAGGTCCACTACGACGACTACGCCCACAGCTGGGCGCTCGGGGTCTACGCCTCGATGCTGGGCCATACGCCGACGACCGAGGAGCTGAACGACGCCATCGCCGCCGGACACAACGCCCATGCCGCCATGCGAAGCACCACGGATGCCGACCGTGAGCGCGACTGCTCGCTCGACATGGCCGTCAGCTACGGTCTCGACTGCGACAACGAGGAGGACCGCCGCAAGGATTACTATGCGGTCCGGGGTCTGAAATAGCACGCCGAAGAAACCATGTATACCCAAAGCATCACGCGAACGCACCGCACGGCCTTCATCCTGCTGATCGACGGTTCGGGTTCGATGAACGAGGAGATCCTCTTCCGCGGAAAGCGGATGACCAAGGCCGAAGCCGTGGCCTCGATCACCAACGGCATGTTGTTCGAACTGGCCGAGCGGGCACACCGCAGCGACGGGGTTCGCGACTACTACGACATTTCGGTCCTGACCTATTCGGGCGACAACGAGGTCTATTCGCTGCTTCCCGAGGGTCGGGAGATGCTCTCCGTGGCGGAGCTCGCCGCCGGGGAGATCCCCATGAAGCGCGAACTGGTCGAATACCGGATGCCGGACGGAAGCACGTCGCTGCGCGAACTCCCCGTCCCGGACTGGATCGCCGCCGAAGCCGCGGGACAGACGCCGATGTACCAGGCGCTGGACCATGCGTATGAGATCGCGGAGGCGTGGTGCCGCAACCCGGCCCATGCCGAGAGTTTCCCGCCCACGGTGTTCAACATCACCGACGGCGAAGCCACGGACTGCGACGAGGAGGAGCTGCGCACCATCTGCGAACGGATCCGAAGCCTGCGCACGTGCGACGGCAACGTGCTGCTGATCAACATCCACATCGCCCCCGACGAGTCGCAGCACGCCGTCTTCTTCCCCACCGAGGAGGAGGCCGCCTACCCCAACCGCTATGCCGGGGTGCTCTACGGCTGTTCGAGCCCGATGCCCGAAGTCTTCAACGAGGCGATCCGCGAAGCCAAAGGACCCGGGGCGCTGCCGCCGTTCCGCGGCATGAGCTACAACGCCTCGGCCGAACAGCTCATCGCCATGCTCAACATCGGCTCGATCAGCGTCAAGACCGAATAACGACCCCCATGACACCTACGATCCAGACTTTCACCCGGGCACTGCTGATGCCCGACCTCGCCTTCGGAGAACTGGCCGATGCCCGGGCCGTCACCGGCCCGGAGGGATTGCCGCAACTGATGCGCACGACGCGCTTCGCCGAGGCCGAAATCGAATGGCAGGGACGCCACTGGCTGTTGTCGCTGCCCCTTTCGTCGTCGGCCATCCACACGGTGGAACGGGTCGCCTCGCGGATCGGGCGCCTCAACACCGAATGGCTCACACCCTATCGGATTCTGCCGAGCGAAATGCGGTGGTGCGCCCCGACGGGTGCGGAGCTGCGCTGCGATCTGGTCCTGCAGTACCTGCCCGAAGGGCTCTCCTTCCGGGAGGCTCTCTGCAGGGAGTCGACCGACCGGCTTCTTTCCGCCCTCGACACGCTTCGCGAGGCGCTCCGCGGCCTGGATTTTGCGCATGGCAACCTCCGGGACACGAATCTCCGCTGGGTGGGCGACCGCTTCATCCCGCTGCGCTACCACGACGCCCGTTTCGGGCATCCCGAGCTCGACGATCCGGCATTCGAAGCCCTGCGCGAGCGGATTCTCCGGGAATCCGGGCCGATGATGGTTTCGGACGTCGCCGGGGAGTACAACCCGCTGCTGAAACTCACCGGACACCGCTGGGTACACCCCATCTCCGAGGGACTGGCCTGCGTCGTGGATGATTCCGGATGGGGTTACGTCGACCCGGAGAACCGCGTGGTGATCCCCTCCACCTTCGAATGGGCCGACAGTTTCCACGAAGGCCGCGCCGAGGTGAAGACCGAAACCGGCATGGGGCTGATCGACCGCCGGGGAGCGTGGGTCATCCCGCCCCTCTACGAGATCATCGACTACGACCCGGTCGAGAGCAACGTCTACGTCTGCAAGGACGGACTTTGGGCCGAGTTCGACTACCTGGGGCGCCAACAGTCGGAATTCGGCGAGCGCGAGGCCCGGACCTGACCCCGGCGGGGAGGGAGGCGGGGAGGGAGGCGGTGCGGCAGGGGTCCCGACGGCGTGTCCGCACGGCAGACGCCGCGGTCCCGCCCCGAAACGAGACCATACGCCCGTCCCGCCCACGTTTTCCGCCCCCAAACGGACAAGAACAGACAACAAAATAAAACACGAAACGATATGGAAACCAACAAGGAGACGATCAAAGTGCTGATCATCGGCAGCGGGCCCGCCGGGTACACCGCCGCCATCTATCTGTCGCGCGCCAACCTGGCGCCGGTGCTCTACGAGGGCATCGAGCCGGGCGGGCAGCTCACCACGACCACCGAGGTCGAGAACTTCCCGGGATTCCCCGAAGGGATCGACGGCCCGGAACTGATGTCGCGGATGCGGGCGCAGGCCGAACGCCTCGGCGCCGACCTGCGCTCGGGGACGATTACGAAGGTCGACCTCTCGGCCCGCCCCTTCCGCGTGGAGGTCGACGGCGAGAAGGAGCTGCTGGCCGAAAGCCTCATCATCTCGACCGGCGCCACGGCCAAATACCTCGGGCTGCCCTCCGAGACGAAGTTCCGCGGCCAGGGCGTCAGCGCCTGCGCCACGTGCGACGGCTTCTTCTACCGCAAGAAGGATGTCGCGGTGGTCGGCGGCGGCGACACGGCCTGCGAGGAGGCCACCTACCTGGCTTCGCTCTGCCGCAAGGTCTACCTGATCGTCCGCAAGCCCTTTCTGCGTGCCTCGAAGGCGATGCAGGAGCGCGTCTTCAACACGGAGAACATCGAGGTGCTCTTCGAGCACAACACCGTCGAGGTGCTGGGCGACGAACAGGGCGTAACGGGCGCCCTGCTGCGCCGCAACGACGGCGTGGAGCGCACGATCGACATTGCGGGCTTCTTCCTGGCCATCGGCCACCATCCCAATACGGAGCTTTTCGCCGGGCAGTTGGAGCTCAACGAGGAGGGTTACATCAAGGTCGACGGCAATACGTCGAAGACCTCGGTCGAGGGCGTCTTCGCCGCCGGTGACGTCAAGGACCCCAGCTACCGTCAGGCCATCACGGCCGCCGGGTCGGGATGCGTCGCCGCCCTGGACTGCGAACGATTCCTGCTGCGGTGAGTTTTGCGGTAACCATCCTCGGCTGCGCCTCGGCCAAACCGACCCCGAGCCGCCACCCCTCGGGGCAGGCGGTGAACATCCACGAGCAGTATTATCTGGTGGATGCGGGCGAAGGCGTGCAGCAGCAGTTGATCCGTTACGGCATCAACCCGCTGAAGATCCGCGCGGTCTTCATCTCGCACCTCCACGGCGACCATGTATTCGGGCTCTTCCCGCTGATCTCCACGCTGGGACTTTACGGACGGCGCACGCCCCTGGATGTCTACGCCCCGGCGCCGTTCGGCGAGATACTGGAGGCCCACCTGCGCTTCTTCGATGCGGAGCTTCCCTACGAAGTCGTCTGGCACGAGGTGGCGACCACGAAGCACGCCCTGCTCCTCGAAAACCGCACGATCGAGGTGTGGAGCATTCCGCTGCGCCACCGCGTTCCGTGCGCCGGGTTCCTCTTCCGCGAGAAGGAGCCGCCGCTGAATGTCGACAAGTTCAAGATCGTCAAATACGGCCTCTCGATCGCGCAGATCACCGCCGCCAAGCGCGGTGAAGATGTCGTGCTGGAGTCGGGCGAGGTGATTCCCAACGGGGAACTCACCTACCGGCCCTACCGGGCGCGGTCCTACGCCTATCTCTCGGATACGAACTTCTCGGCCCGGGCCGCCGGGCTCTGCGCGGGGGTCGACCTGATGTACCACGAGGCGACCTATGCCGCGGCCGAACAGCGTTCGGCCCGCGACCGGGGACATTCGACGACCGCCGACGCGGCGAAAGCGGCGCTGAAGGCCGGAGCCCGGCGGCTCGTCATCGGGCACTACTCGTCGCGCTACAAGGACGAGAGCCTATTGGTCGACGAAGCCCGGGCGTTGTTCCCGGAGACGTATCCCGCCACCGAAGGGGTCACCTATACCATCGAAAAGGAGCCATGACAAAAGCCGAAATCCAACTCGTCCGCTCGCTGGCCGACAAGCGCGGCCGCACGGAGCACGGACTCTTCCTGGCCGAGGGCGAGAAGCTCATCGGCGAACTCCGCGCGTCGCACCTCCGCGTGCGGCGGATCTATGCTCTCGAAGGGGTGTTCGCCGGTCCGGAGGTCGAAACGGTCACGCCGCGCGACATGGAGCGGCTCTCGCAGTTGAAGACCCCCTCGAACTCGCTGGCCCTGGTCGAGATCCCCCATTACCGTCTGAAAACCGAGGAGTTGCGGGATCGGCTCACGCTGGCACTCGACGAGGTGCAGAACCCCGGCAACGTCGGGACCATCATCCGGCTGGCCGACTGGTTCGGAATCACGGACATCCTCTGCTCGGAAGGCACGGCCGACTGTTTCAACCCGAAGGTCGTGCAGGCCACGATGGGCGCCATCCTGCGCGTGAGGGTCCACTATCGGCCGCTGGCGCCGCTCCTCGCGGAGGCTGCCGCCGGGGGCATTCCCGTCTACGGGACCTTTCTCGAAGGGGAGAATATCTACGAAAGCAAACTCGCACCGACGGGCATCGTCGTCATGGGAAACGAGGGACGCGGTGTCACACCCGCCGTTGCACAATGTATCTCCCGAAAACTCTTCATCCCGCCCTGGCCCGCCGACCGCCGCGGTTCGGAATCGCTCAACGTCGCCATGGCAACGGGGATCGTCTGTGCCGAATTCCGGCGTCAAACCGCCATCCGGAGCGAGAAATAGCCGCCCCGGAAGGAGAAATCGCATTTTTATCCGGTTCCGAAGCGTTGGTATTCCGAATTTTTATACCTTTGTAGGTTGTAACAGTTGCATTTAGCGGCCTCGGCCCGGTTTTCCATCCGAAGAGCGGCCCGCCCGGCAACCAAGAAGCCATTTATGACCGAACAGAAATACAGAATAGGCATCACGCAAGGCGACCCCAACGGCATCGGCTGGGAGGTGATCATCAAGGCCCTGGCCGATCCGCGGATCACCGAGCTCTTCACCCCGGTCCTCTACGGATCGCCCAAAGCCGCCGCCTGCTACCGGAACAGCCTTGCGGAGATCGAGCAGTTCTCCTACACGCCCGTGGCCTCGGCCGCCGAAGCCCGGCGCGGGAAGATCAACCTCGTGGCGTGCGGCGAAATTGCCGAAGTACAGCCCGGACAGCCGACCCCCGAAGCGGGACGTGCGGCCGTCGAGGCCCTGCGCACCGCGATGCGCGACCTCAAGGCGGGAGAACTCGACGCTCTGGTGACCGCACCCTTCGACAAGGAGACCGTCCAGAGCGACGACTTCCGATACACGGGACACACCGAATACCTCGCCGCGGAACTCGAAGGCGAATCGATGATGATCATGTGCAGCGACGTGCTGCGCGTGGGACTCGTCACCAAGCACATCCCCGTCTCGGAGATCGCCGCAAGCATCTCGCAAGAGAAGATCGTCGAGGACCTGCGGATCCTGCGCCGTTCGCTCATCGCCGATTTCGGCATCGTCGAGCCCCGCATCGCCGTCATGGCCCTCAACCCCCACGCCGGAGACGGCGGACTCCTGGGCCGTGAGGAGCAGGAGATCATCCGCCCGGCCATCGTCGAAGCTTTCAAGGAAGGGATCCTGGCCTTCGGGCCCTTTGCCGCCGACGGACTCTTCGCCGGAGGCGGGTACGCCAAGTACGACGGCATCCTGGCCATGTACCACGATCAGGGACTGGCACCGTTCAAGAGCATCTCGCCCGACGGCGTGAACTTCACCGCCGGACTTGCAGCCGTGCGCACCTCGCCCGACCACGGCACGGCCTTCGATATCGCCGGAAAGGACAAGGCCGATGCGCAGTCGATGCGCAACGCCATCTACACGGCCGTCGACATCGTGCGCAACCGGACGGCCTGGGCCGAATGGTCGTCGAATCCGCTGCCGCGGGCCGAACGGGAGAAGTCGAGCCGCGACACCTCGGCCAAGGAGGCCCCGCAGGCCGCCGCCAAGGAGTAACCGGGAGGGGCAGCCGGAGAGGCGCAGGAGCAACCGGGGAGATGCAGAAGTAACCGGAGCGGGGCTGCCGCCCAAAAGCAAACACGAAAAATACCGGGCAAACCGGAGGTGTATTCCGTCTCGTAATTGTGGAAGCGCCGAAGGACCCGTAAACTTAACTTATTCAAATTTTATGATTAAAATCACTTTTCCCGACGGTTCCGTCCGCGAGTATGCCGAAGGGACGACTGCGTACCAGATCGCAGAGAGCATCAGCCCTCGTTTAGCTGCTGACTCCCTGGCGGCCTCGGTAAACGGCGCAACGACGGACATGATGCGCCCGATCGAAGCGGATGCCTCGATCAAATTCTACAAGTGGGACGACGAAGAGGGCAAGCACGCCTTCTGGCACACCTCGTCGCACCTGCTGGCCGAAGCCCTCGAAGCCCTCTATCCGGGCATCAAGTTCGGTATCGGACCGGCCATCGAGAACGGTTTCTACTACGACGTCGACTCCCCGACGCCCATCACCGAAGCCGATCTCGCCACCATCGAAAACAAAATGGTCGAACTCGCCCGCAACAAGGAGCCGCTCGTCCGGCGCGAAGTGCCCAAGGCCGAAGCCCTGAAAA
Source organism: uncultured Alistipes sp. (assembly GCA_944321965.1). Taxonomy (GTDB): domain Bacteria; phylum Bacteroidota; class Bacteroidia; order Bacteroidales; family Rikenellaceae; genus Alistipes. The sequence goes on along the minus strand of CALUNH010000008.1, from coordinate 70,501 downwards.
CCTTCACCGAAAAGGGCGACCAGTACAAGGTCGAACTGATCACCGACCTCGAAGACGGAACCATTTCGTTCTATACCAACGGGGCCTTCACGGACCTCTGCCGCGGCCCCCACATCCCCAATACGGGCTACATCAAGGCCATCAAGCTCACCTCGGTGGCCGGAGCCTACTGGCGCGGCAACGAGAAAAACAAGATGCTCACCCGCATCTACGGCATCTCGTTCCCCAAAAAGTCGATGCTCGACGAGTACCTCGCCATGATGGAGGAGGCCAAGAAGCGCGACCACCGCAAACTGGGCAAGGACCTCGAACTCTTCACCTTCTCGCAGCGCGTGGGTCAGGGGCTTCCGCTGTGGCTGCCGAAAGGCGCCGCCCTGCGCGACCGCCTGGAGCAGTTCCTGCGCAACGTCCAGAAGGAGTACGGATACCAGCAGGTCATCACCCCGCATATCGGCAACAAGGAGCTCTACGTTACCTCGGGACACTACGCCAAGTACGGCAAGGACTCCTTCCAGCCGATCCACACCCCGATCGAGGGCGAGGAGTACCTGCTCAAACCGATGAACTGCCCGCACCACTGCGAGATCTACCGCTCGAAACCCCGTTCGTACAAGGAGTTGCCGGTGCGTCTGGCCGAATTCGGTACGGTCTACCGCTACGAGCAGTCGGGTGAGCTCCACGGGCTGACCCGCGTCCGCGGATTCACGCAGGACGACGCACACCTCTTCGTGCGCCCCGACCAGCTGCTCGAAGAATTCGAGCGCGTGATCGACATCGTGCTCTACATCTTCAAGACGCTGAAATTCGACAGCTACACCGCCCAGATCTCGCTGCGCGACCCCAACAACAAGGAGAAGTACATCGGTTCGGACGAGAACTGGGAGAAGGCCGAATCGGCCATCATGCAGGCCGCCAGGGAAAAGGGCCTCAATACGGTGGTCGAGTACGGCGAGGCCGCCTTCTACGGCCCGAAACTCGACTTCATGGTCAAGGACGCCATCGGCCGCAAGTGGCAGCTCGGAACCATTCAGGTGGACTACAACCTCCCGGAGCGCTTCGACCTCACCTACAAGGGCGCCGACGACAAACTCCACCGCCCGATCATGATCCACCGCGCACCGTTCGGCTCGATGGAGCGGTTCGTGGCCGTCCTGTTGGAGCACACGGGCGGCAAATTCCCGCTGTGGCTCTCGCCCCAGCAGGTTGTCGTACTCCCGATCTCGGAGAAGTTCAACGACTATGCCCAGCGCGTGGCCGACTACCTGAACCGCTACGATGTCCGCACGGAGATCGACGACCGCAACGAGAAGATCGGACGCAAAATCCGCGACAACGAGCTCAAACGCATTCCCTACCTGCTGATCGTCGGCGAGAAGGAGGAGGCCGAAGGGCTGGTCTCGGTCCGCGCCCAGGGCGAAGGCGACAAGGGACAGATGTCGATGGAGGGCTTCCGCGACTTCCTGACCGGACTGGTCAAGCAGGAGGTCGAGGCCAACAAGATCGTCAAAAACTGAGTCCCGCACACAAAGACAACACATTATTAACTTAAATACGTACAACTATCGCAGCACCGAAACCATTCCCGCCGCGGCCGTTCAACCCCGGGAATAACAGACCGAAACCGGCAGCGGGCAACGCTCCTCACGGACGCCGATTGCCCGAAAAGGAGAATCCCCACCGGATCAATGAACAGATTACGGCACCCGAAGTGCGTGTGGTGGGCGACAACGTGCCTCAGGCACAGGTGATGCCGATCCGCGACGCGCTGCGCCTGGCCGACGAACTGGAGCTCGACCTGATCGAGATCTCCCCGAAGGCCGAACCGCCCGTCTGCCGCATCGCCGACTACCAGAAGTTCCTCTACCAGCAGAAGAAAAAGGCCAAGGAGCTGAAGGCAAACCAGACGAAAGTCGTCGTCAAGGAGATCCGTTTCGGGCCTCAGACCGACGACCACGACTACAACTTCAAGCTCAAGCACGCCCAGAACTTCCTCAAGGAGGGGGCCAAGGTGAAGGCTTATGTCTTCTTCCGCGGGCGTTCGATCGTCTTCAAGGAGCAGGGTGAAATCCTGCTGCTGCGCTTCGCCACCGATCTGGAGGATGTCGCCAAGGTGGAGATGATGCCCAAGCTCGACGGCAAGAAGATGAACATGATGCTTGCACCGAAGTCGAAAAAGTAGCGAGCTGCACACCGGTCACGGACCGGAACGTATGGAAAGCACCGTCCCCGGAGGCACCGAACCCTTCGGGGATGGTCGTTTTATCCTCTTTTTTCGTACCTTTGCATCGATGATCACTACCGACGACATATTCCGCCTGCCCGAAAACAATGCAACGGCATTCGAAACCGCGGCCCTGGTGCTGTTCCGCATCCAGGCCGCAGCGTGCCCGCCCTACCGCGAGTATCTCGAACGCCTCGGCATCGAACCGCAGCAGGTCTGCGAATTCCGACGGATTCCCTTCCTGCCCATCGAGCTTTTCAAGAGCCACGAGGTCTACTGTGCCCCGGAACCGCCCGAAGCGGTCTTCACCTCGTCGGCAACGACGGGCATGACCCCTTCGCGCCATCCGATGCGCTCGCTGGCCCTCTACGAACGGGCATTCCGCGGAGCGTTCCGCACCTTCTACGGCGATCCGGCACGCTGGAGCCTCTATGCACTGCTGCCGAACTACCTCCGCCGCAAGGGTTCGTCGCTCGTCTACATGGCCGACCGGCTCATTGCCGACTGCGGGTCGGGAGGCTTCTACCTCGATGATTACGACGCCCTGCTGCGCGACATGGCCGCCGATCCGAAGCCCAAAATCCTGTTAGGCGTGAGCTATGCGCTGTGGGACCTGGCGGAGCGCTACGCCCCGAAACTGCGGGACACCATCGTCATGGAGACCGGAGGCATGAAGGGATACCGCGAAGAGATTCCCAAGGAGGTGTTCCACCGCATTCTGTGCGACGCTTTCGGCGTCGAGGCCATCCATTCGGAGTACGGCATGGCGGAGCTCACTTCGCAGGCCTACTCCCAGGGTGGAAACCGGTTCCGCTGCCCGGCCTGGATGCGGGTCGTGTGCCGCGACGTGAACGACCCCTTCGAACTGCTCCCGCCCGGGAACCGCGGCGGGCTGAACATCGTCGATCTGGCCAACCGCTGGTCGTGCGCCTTCATCCAGACACAGGATGTCGGAAGGGTCGATCCCGACGGATCGTTCATCGTCGAGGGACGCATCGACCACGCCGAGATCCGCGGCTGCAACCTGCTGGTACAGTAACGTAAAAAACGGCAGCCGTGCAGCCGTCGCACCGCCGCACCGTCGCCCGTACAGATAAAACAACCGACCATGAAAACCGTTGCTTTCGTTCCCATACGGCTCAACAGCCAGCGTGTCGCGGGCAAGAATCTTCGTCCGCTGAGCGGTTCGCCGCTCATGTGCCACATCCTGAAAACCCTGACCGAAACGGAGGGTATCGACGAGGTTTACGTCTATTGCAGCGACGAGAGCATCCGGCCGCTGCTGCCCGAAGGGGTGCGGTTTCTGCGCCGCGACCCGTCGCTCGACCGCGACACAACCCTCGGACGCGAAATTTACGACGCCTTCACGGCAGAAGTCGACGCCGATCTCTACGTGCTGGCGCACGCCACTTCGCCCTTCATCCGCCCGGCGACGATTGCCGGGGCGCTCGGCAAGGTGAAGTCCGGAGCGTACGACTCGGCATTCAGTGCCGAACGGATCCAGACCTTCGCCTGGTTTGAGGGGAAACCCCTCAACTACCGGCTTGACAACATTCCGCGCACGCAGACCATCGAACCCGTCTACATCGAGACGAGTGCCTTTTTCATCTTCCCGAGGCGGTTGTGGTGTGAACAGGGGCGGCGGATCGGCGACCGTCCGTGGATGGCCGTCGTCGACCGCATCGAGGGGCTGGATATCGACTATCCGGAAGATTTCGCCATGGCCGAGATCATCGCCGCAAGCCGCGATCTGCCCCGGTAGGGGTACCGGGCCCGGTCAATCGAGCGGATCGCGCTCGTAGGCGTCGATCAGCGAGCCGCGCGTGCGGTTGACGATCCGCGCCCCGAGCCAGGCCGCATAATCGCGCAGCACTTCGTGGCCGCGGAAGAGTTCGGCCACCTCGCCCAGGTAGACCGACATCGTGTAGGGAACGGGAGGCACTTTCTGGAAGATGGGTTGCGGAGCCGACGGCGTCGTATCGTAATAGTGGCTGTCGATGCGGCAGAGGCGGTTCCTATCGTCCACCGTCAATCCGTCGAGCAGCGTATGGTCCACGCCGTAGAGTTCCAGCCTCCGGTAACCGAGCAACAGGGCCACATACTCGCACACCTGCACCACGGTGCCGAAATTGGCACTCCCGAGCCCGCGGCGGAAAAGCCGGAACATCAGACCCGGGAATCCGACATAGCACTGCGTGTGGAACGGAATGATCCGGATATTCGGATTGGGGAGCACGGCCCGGTAATCGAACCGTTCGGGATTGTAATACTGCACGTAGAGGTGCATCGGCCAGGTCACCCTGGCATCGAGGGTGCGGTAGAGTTCCGCCACACGGTCGCGCAGGGCGCTGTCGCGGAAAAACATCGGGTCGGAGAGCACGTAGTAGGCCGGTTGCACCTGTTCGAAACGCTTGTCGAGCGCGAAGAAGTTCACGGCCATGAAGTCCTTCTCCCGGAGAGCCCCGTCAGCAATCAGCCGCGGCAGTTCACGTCCCAGCGATGGGCCGTTCCCGAGAATCGCTACCGTCGGCCGCGGCCTCCCGACCGTCCCGGCCCGTCCGACATAGTTGCGGAAGTTCTCCTTGAAGGCCATCACGGCGAAATAAAACGCCGTATCATAGAGATTGCGCAGAAAACGGTCCAGTTTTTCGAATGCGGTCATGCCCCGGGGATTTTCTTGCAAATGTAGCAAAAGATCGATATCTTCGCAAAAAAACCGCGCTACAGATGTCGCAAACAACCATCACGGTCATCATCCCCCTCTACAACAAGGAGCGCGAAATCGAAGGGACCCTCCGTTCGGTGCTGGTCCAGACGCGCCAGCCCGACGAAATCGTCATCGTCGACGACGGTTCGACGGACCGCAGTGCGGAGATCGTCCGCGGAATCGCCTCGCCGCTCGTGCGGCTCGTCCCGCAGCCCAATGCCGGGGAGTGTGCCGCCCGCAACCGCGCCATCGCCGAGGCCCGGGGCGAATACATCGCCCTGCTCGATGCCGACGACGAGTGGGAACCCGGTTTCTTGTCCGAAATCGAAGCCCTGATCGAGAGGTTTCCCGGCTGCGGGCTCTACTGCACGGGCTTCTCGGTCGTCAGCCACGACGGCGTGTTTCCCGCCCCGGGCCTCGATCGGCGGGGTGTTGTCGAGAACTTCTTCCGCGATTCGGCACACCGCTATATCGCCATCCCCTCGGCCTGCTGCATTCCCCGGGCCGTCTTCGACGACGTGGGAGGTTTCCCCGAAGGGATGAAGATGGCCGGGGACCTCTACATGTGGATCAAGATCGCCCGCCGCTACCGAATCTGCTACTCGCCCGAACGGCTGGCACGCTACTCGAAAGTCGCCTCCAACCGCTCGGCAACCAGCTACACCCCCGAACGGACCCGCTACTCGTTCGAAGAGCTCTACGACCCCTCGGCCCCCGAGGAGGAGCGCGAATTCATCGCCCGGGCCGCCCTGGGCAAGGCGCTGGTCCAGAGCGCAAAGGGCGGAACAGAAGAGGCCCGGCGCGCAGCCCGCTTCTTCCACTGGACGAAGGTCTACCGCCGCACGCTGCGCAAGGTGCAGCTGCTGAACCGCCTGCCGGTCCGGTGGCGGGGTCCGCTGCTCGACCTCTACAACGCCCTGGCCTGGCGCCTGGCCCGCAAGGGGCTTTGAGGGGGGGGGCAGGAGAGACCGGGAGAGGACGGATGCAGCCCGCTCCGAAATTCCAGACGCATCCTCCCCGCTACATTCTACCCACCGCATCCGAAAGCACAAAAAAAGGGTTCCACCCACACGGGGCGGAACCCTTCATCGTTGTTCAACGGTCTGCCGGGAAGCTCCCGCAGGCCCGTCGAAATGCCGACCGTCAGTTCGCAAAGGTCAGGCCGTTGGCATCGGCATCGATCGAGATCGGTTTCGAACGGTCGACCTCCCCGGCCAGAATCCGTTTCGAAAGGTCGTTGACCACGTAGCGCTGGATCGTCCGCTTCACGGGACGCGCTCCGTAGAGCGGGTCGTAACCTGCCGTGGCGATCCATTCGCGGGCCCGGTCGGTGTATTCGAGGCGAATGCCGTTCTCCGAGAGCATCTTCCGCACCGACCCCAACTGGATATCGACAATCCGCTCGATGTCGCGGCGCGTCAGCGGCTCGAACATCACGATCTCGTCGATCCGGTTCAGGAACTCCGGTTTCAGCTGCTGTTTCAGGAGGTCGATCACCTCACGGCGCGTCCGCTCCATGACCTCCTCCGGGACCCTCTTTCCGTCGAAATCCTTCGAAAAATTCTCCTGGATGATGTGCGAGCCCATGTTCGAGGTCATGATGATGATCGTGTTGCGGAAGTCGACCGTCCGGCCCTTGTTGTCGGTCAGACGCCCGTCATCCAACACCTGCAGCAGGATGTTGAAGACATCCGGGTGCGCCTTCTCGATCTCGTCCAGCAGCACCACCGAGTAGGGCTTGCGCCGCACGGCCTCGGTCAGTTGCCCGCCCTCGTCGTAACCGACATATCCCGGAGGCGCCCCCACAAGCCGCGACACACTGTGCCGCTCCTGGTATTCGCTCATGTCGATACGGGTCATCATCTGGTCGTCGTTGAAGAGGAACTCCGCCAGGGCCTTCGCCAGCTCGGTCTTGCCGACACCCGTCGTGCCGAGGAAGATGAACGACCCGATCGGCTTGCGGGGATCGTTCAGCCCGGCCCGCGAACGGCGCACGGCATCCGAAATGGCCGCAATGGCCTGCTCCTGCCCCACGACCCGCTTGTGCAGCTCCGTCTCCATGTGGAGCAGCTTCTCGCGCTCCGAAGCCAGCATCCGCGTCACGGGAATCCCCGTCCAGCGCGAAACCACCTCGGCTACATCCTGCGCGTCGACCTCCTCCTTGATCATCGAACCGTTGGCCGAAGCGAGTTTGTACTCCTCCTGAAAGGCCGCAATCTCCTTCTCGGCCTCCTGGATCTTGCCGTAGCGGATCTCGGCCACACGACCGTAATCGCCCTGACGCTCGGCCTGCTGCGCCTCGATCTTCAACTGCTCGATCCGGTCCTTGTTGGCCTGGATCTTCTTCAGCAGATCCCGCTGGCCCTGCCATTTGGCCCGCATCTCCGAATCCCGGGACTTCAGGTCGTCGATCTCCTTCGTGAGCGACTCGATACGCTCCCTGTCCTTCTCGCGCCGGATCGCCTCGCGTTCGATCTCCAGCTGCCGGATCTTCCGGTCGAGGGCGTCGATCTCGTCGGGCACGGAGTTCATCTCCAGCCTCAGGCGCGACGCCGCTTCGTCGATCAGGTCGATCGCCTTGTCGGGCAGGAACCGCGACGTAATGTAGCGCGTCGAGAGCTCCACGGCCGCAATGATCGCCTCATCCTTGATCCGCACCTGGTGGTGGTTCTCGTAGCGCTCCTTCAGCCCGCGGAGGATCGAGATGGCATCCTCCTGCGTCGGTTCGTCGACCATCACCTTCTGGAAACGGCGTTCGAGTGCCTTGTCCTGCTCGAAATACTTCTGGAACTCGTCGAGCGTCGTGGCGCCGATGGTCCGCAGCTCGCCCCGGGCAAGGGCCGGTTTGAGGATGTTCGCGGCATCCATCGCCCCCGACGATTTCCCGGCGCCGACCAGCGTGTGGATTTCGTCGATGAAGAGCAGGATCTCGCCGTCGCTGGCAATCACCTCCTGCACGACGGCCTTCAACCGCTCCTCGAATTCACCCTGGTACTTCGCTCCGGCGATCAGCGCTCCCATGTCGAGCGAGTAGATCACCTTCGACTTCAGATTCTCGGGGACGTCGCCGTCGATGATCCGGCGGGCAATGCCCTCGGCGATGGCGGTTTTGCCCACACCGGCCTCGCCCACGAGGATCGGGTTGTTCTTCGTCCGGCGCGAGAGGATCTGCAGCACCCGGCGGATCTCCTCGTCACGCCCGATTACGGGATCGAGCTTGCCGCTGCGCGCCTGCTCGTTGAGGTTGATGGCGTACTTGCCCAGCGCATCGAACTCCTGCGACGAGGTCTGCGAATCGACCGTCGCCCCCTTGCGGAAGGTGCGGATCGCCTCGATCAGCTCCTTTTCGGTGGCTCCGCTACGTTTGAGCAGGTCGGAGGCCTGCCCGCGTTCGGCCACGAGCCCCAGCAGGAGGTGTTCGACCGAAGCGTACTTGTCGCCGAAATTCTTCGTGAAGTCGACGGCCCGCTGGATCACCCGCGAGGCATCCTGCGAGAAATACTGCTCACTGCCACCCTCGACACGCGGCAGGCGGTCGACCGTGCGGTTCACCTCGTCGCGCAGCCCGCGGACGTTGACGCCCACACGCCCCAACAGAAAGGTCGCCAGCGAATCCTCCTCGCGGATCAGCACCGCGAGCAGGTGGAGCGGCTCGACAGCCTGCTGCCCCCGCTCCCGGGCCAGGGTGAGCGCCGCCTGGAGCGCTTCCTGGGCCTTGATGGTTAAAGTGTTGATGTTCATATCCGTGTTGTTTTTATTTGTTTCGTGTTTCGACCCGATACAGAGCAAAAGGCCTGCCAAGCCGCCGAAGAGGTCAAAATGACAACTTTTTGTCATAAATTGTCACGCCACGACTGACACAATACGACAATCCGACAGATCGGACCGCCCCGGAATACTCCCCGAAGCGCCAAACGCAAGGAGGGGAAGGCCAACGCCCTCCCCTCCCTCCGGTCGGCTGCCAGCCGATCAGTTCCCGCGATAGGTCGCATAACCGTTCGCCGACATGGTGATCGGGATGTGGTAATGCCCGTCACCCTCGATGCGGAAGATGACCTCCACAAAGGGATAGATCGATGGCTGGCCCTGCGCGGCGAAATAGGGTTCGGTCTCGAAGTGCAGCTTGTAGACCCCGTCGTTGGCGTTCGGCGCCCCGACAGGGAGCAGATCGGCAATCCGGCCGTTCCGGTCGGTGCGCCGCTCGGCCAGCGATTGCCAGTCACCGCCGGGAGTCCGTTTGCTCAGCGTCACGGAGACCCTTTCGGCCGGGACGCCGCGTGCCACGTCCAACATATGCGTACTCAACTGACAGACGGGTTCCCGTGCCACCAACCGTCCCACAAACAGCAGGGCAACCATCGCCGCTGCTCCCATTCGAATCCATCCTTTCATAAGATTCCGTACAATTAAAAGGGTTTGACATCGTGCGGACCCGCCTCACGCCCCGGACCTGCACCCGCCCCACCGGCCCGAAACAAAACAACCGTCGGCAAAAGCCCGGCAGAGCGCGGCCCAAGGTCGCAGAAAATCGTTCCGCGGCTCCAAAATAAGAATAATATTGTATATCTTTGCAACACCATGAGTGATTTCATCGTCAGTGCACGCAAATACCGGCCTGCGACCTTCCGCTCGGTCGTCGGACAGAAGCATATCACCTCCACGCTCCAGAATGCCATCGAGCGCGGACAACTGGCCCATGCCTACCTCTTCTGCGGGCCCCGGGGCGTCGGGAAAACAACCTGCGCGCGGATCTTCGCCAAGGCCATCAACTGCCTGCAGCCCCACGGCGCCGAAGCCTGCAACGAGTGCGAATCGTGCCGGTCGTTCAACGAGGGACGCTCACTCAACATCCACGAACTCGACGCCGCGTCGAACAACTCCGTGGAGGACATCCGCTCGCTCATCGAACAGGTGCGCATCATCCCGCAGGTGGGACGCTACTCCGTGTTCATCATCGACGAGGTGCACATGCTCTCGGCCGCGGCCTTCAACGCCTTCCTGAAGACCCTCGAAGAGCCGCCCGCCCATGCGATCTTCATCCTCGCCACCACCGAGAAGCACAAGATCCTGCCGACGATCCTCTCGCGCTGCCAGATCTACGACTTCAACCGCATCCGTGTCGAGGATGCGGTCGAATACCTGAAATACATCGCCGCACAGGAGGGAATCACGGCCGACGAAGAGTCGCTGAACCTCATCTCGCAGAAAGCCGACGGCGGAATGCGCGACGCCCTGTCGATGTTCGACAAGGCCGTGTCGTTCTGCGGCACGACGCTCGACTACCGCCACGTGGCCCAGACGCTCAACGTCCTGGATTACGACACCTACTTCGGCATCACGGAGACGCTCCTGGCGGGCAACTATGTGAATGCACTCATCACGTTCGACGAGGTGCTTTCGAAAGGATTCTCGGGCCAGACCTTCATGGCGGGCCTGAACCGCCACATGCGCGACCTGCTGATGGCCAAACGCCCCGAAACGTTGCGGCTGATCGAGATGACCGGCACGCTGCTCGAACGATACCGCGTGCAGGCGGAGGCCTGCGGTGTCGACTTCCTCTTCGGGGCGATCGCCCTGCTGACGGACCTCGACGGGAAAATACGGCAATCGTCGAACCAACGGTTGCTCGTCGAGCTGGGCCTGATGAAGATCTCAGGACTCGGCCAAAAAAAAAATAACGACCTGAACTCTCCCGAAGAGCCTCAGCTTCCCAAGCTGATGGCCCGACCGGCGGCCCCGGCCGCGGCAACACAACCGGCAGCAACGACGACACAGGCGGCGGCAGGTCCGGCCGTCCAGGCAGCCCAGGCAGCCCAGATGCCGAATCCGACGGCGGCAGGTCCGGCGACGAGTCCGGCCCCGGCAGGTCCGGCAGCCCAAACGACTCCGGGGGCAAACCCGACGGCGGGAGCGGCCCCGACCAATGTTGCAAATCCGGTTCCGACCGCCCCGGCAACCCACCCGACAGCGGCTACGCCGACGGCAACGACACCCGCCGCAACGGTCCCGAACGCCGAAGCAGCCCCGGCCCGGACGCCCCGCTCGACGGTTCTCCCGCACCGCAAACCGCTGATTTCGGGGACTTCGCTCTCCGAGCTGCTGACCGCGGGCGGTGCCCGGCAAACGGAGCAGAACCCGGAACCCGAAGCGGCACAATCCGCCGACGTCACGGTCGACCCGGCCTGCGAAAGCAAACTGGAACGGGCCCGGGAACGCATCCTGAACCTGATTCGGGAACGGCGCCCGCGTTTTGTCCCGGCATTTGAGGGGATGACCTTCCGCGGCAACACCATCGCGGTGAGCGTGCCGACAACCGAGCTGCGCGAGGAGATTCTACGGACCAAAACCGGAATGCTGATGCGCATCGCCGAACTGGTCGGCATACAGGGAAGCATGAAACTGGAGGTGACCGTCAACGAGGAGATCCGGGCCGCCCGCCCGATTAAACTCGAAGACCGGGTCAAATACATGACCGACAAGAATCCGCTGCTGACGGAATTCCGCAAGGCGCTGGATCTGGAGATCGAATAATACGCACCGATAAAAAAACAAGGACCGGAGGCGCCCCGGGCCCTCCCCCAAAAACGAAACAAAAAAGACACAAATATGGCGACGAAAAACTTTATCGAAGAACTCGAATGGCGCGGCATGATCCACACGATCATGCCCGGAGCCAAGGAACAACTGGAGAAGGAGATGACGACGGCCTACCTGGGCATCGACCCCACGGCCGACTCGCTCCACATCGGCCACCTCGTGGGCGTGATGATCCTCAAGCACTTCCAGATGTGCGGACACCGCCCGCTGGCCCTCGTGGGCGGCGCGACGGGCATGATCGGCGACCCCTCGGGCAAGTCCCAGGAGCGCAACCTGCTCGACGAAGCCACCCTGCGACACAACCAGGAGGCCATCAAGGCCCAGCTGGCCAAACTCCTCGATTTCGATTCCGACGCCCCGAACGCCGCACGCCTGGTCAACAACTACGACTGGATGAAGGAGTTCTCGTTCCTGGACTTCATCCGCGATATCGGCAAGTGCATCACCGTCAACTACATGATGGCCAAGGATTCGGTCAAGAAGCGCTTCAACGGCGAAGGTGACGGCATGTCGTTCACCGAATTCACCTACCAGCTGGTCCAGGGCTACGACTTCCTGCACCTCTACCAGACGATGAACTGCAAGATCCAGTTGGGCGGCGCCGACCAGTGGGGCAACATCACCACCGGCACGGAGCTCATCCGCCGCAAACTGGGTCCCGAAGCCGAAGCCTACGCCATCACCTGCCCGCTCATCACGAAGGCCGACGGCACGAAGTTCGGCAAGACCGAGAGCGGCAACGTCTGGCTCGACCCGCGCTACACGTCGCCCTACAAGTTCTACCAGTTCTGGCTCAACGTCAGCGACGAGGATGCCAAGCGCTACATCAAGATCTTCACGCTGCTCGACCGCGAGACCATCGAGTCACTCATCGCCGAGCACGACGCCGCCCCGCACCTGCGCGTGCTGCAGAAACGCCTCGCCGAGGAGATCACCGTGATGATCCACTCGCGCGAGGAGTACGAAAAGGCCGTTGAGGCGTCGAACATCCTCTTCGGCGGCGCCACCTCCGAGGCGCTGCGCCGCCTCGACGAGGCGACGCTCCTCCAGGTCTTCGAGGGCGTGCCGCAGTTCCGCGTGGCCCGCACGGAGCTGGAGGCGGGGGTTGCCTTCGTGGACCTCTGCGCCGAGAAGACGCAGATCTTCGCCTCGAAGGGCGAATGCCGCAAGATGATCCAGGGCGGCGGCGTCTCGATGAACCGTGAGAAGATCGCCGACCCGATGCGTGCGGTGATGTCCGGCGACCTGATCGCCGGGAAGTACCTGCTCGTGCAGCGCGGCAAAAAGAACTATTATCTGGTAATTGCCGAGTAAAACAGGGTATGGAGTACCGCATCGTCCTGCAACGCATGGAGTTCCATGCCTTCCACGGCTGCTACGAACTGGAACGCAAGGTCGGGAACCGCTTCACGGTCGACGTGGAGATCACCACGGATCTGGGAGACGTGGCCGCCGAGGACAGCGTCGAAAAGGCCGTGAACTACCTTACGGTCTACGAGGTGGTCCGCAAAGAGATGGCCCGTACGCAACGCACGATCGAACGTGTCGCCCTGAACATCATCGACGCAATCCGTGCCGGGTTCCCGCAGGTCCGGCACGTGAAATGCACCGTTTCGAAGCTGGCACCGCCCCTGGGCGGAAAGCTGGACCGCGTGAGCGTCGTTCTGGAAAAATAAACCGGATGCCGGACCGGAGGGGTGTTGGACTTCCCCATCCGTCCGGCATTTCACAAAAGAGTCCGAATATGAACCATTTACACAATCGTGCCACGCTGGGCGGGAAACTGAGCGCCGTCCTGGTCGCCGCGGGAAGTTCCGTAGGTCTGGGCAACATCTGGCGGTTCCCCTATGTCGCCGGAGACAACGGTGGCGGCGCCTTTCTGGTGATCTACATCCTCTGTGTCCTGCTGCTGGGCCTGCCGCTCATGCTCGCCGAGTTCTCCGTCGGACGCGCCACGCACCGCAATGCCGTCGGGGCCTATCGCTCGCTCGACAAACGCTGGAGCTTCCTCGGATACAACGGCGTACTGGCCGCCTTCCTCATCCTGGGATTCTATTTCGTCGTGTCGGGCTGGACCGCCGAATACATGATCCATTCGGTGACAGGCAGCCTGGCCCAATACACCACGGCCGGGGAGTATCAGACCATATTCGAAGATTTCATCCGGAATCCGTGGCGACCGGTGCTCTACACGCTGCTCTTCGTCCTGGCCACACACTTCGTCATCGCCCTCGGCGTACAGAAGGGAATCGAACGATCCGCCAAAGTGCTGATGCCGCTGCTGTTCGTCATCCTGATTGCCCTGGCGATCCACTCGCTGCTGATGCCCGGAGGCGGTGAGGGTTTCCGGTTCTTCTTCAAGCCCGATTTCTCGAAGGTTACCCCTTCGACGGTCCTCGTGGCGCTCGGGCAGGCCTTCTTCTCACTCTCGATCGGCATCGGGACCATGGTCACCTACGCCTCCTACTTCAAGCCCGAAACCAACCTGCGCCATACGGCCCTGAACGTCACGATCCTCGATACGCTGGTCGCCATACTGGCCGGTGTGGTGATCTTCCCGGCGGTCTTCAGCGTCGGGATCGAACCCTCGTCGGGACCTTCACTGGTCTTCATCACCCTGCCCAGCATCTTCAACGGAATGCCGCTGAGCATGGTCTGGTCGTCGATATTCTTTCTGCTGCTGGTCGTTGCGGCGCTCACCTCTACGATCTCCCTCCACGAGGTGATCACGGCCTACTGCCACGAAGAGTGGCACATGAGCCGCCGGGCTGCCGCCTGGACCACCACCGCCACCACCGCCCTGCTGGGAATCATGGCATCGTTGTCGGTAGGCATCCTGAACGGCTGGAAACTGTTCGGACTCAACCTCTTCGACCTGCTGGACTACCTCACGGCCAATATCATGCTGCCCGTCGGCGGATTCTTCACCTGCATCTTCGTCGGTTGGAAACTCGACCAGCAGGTGCTCAAGGATCAGATTACCAACAACGGAACCTTGAAATTCCGGATTTACCGGACCTTCATCTTCCTGTTGCGCTATCTCTGCCCCATCGTGATGCTGATGGTCTTCCTCGACAATCTGGGCGTCTTTTAGGCCGGGAGGGCCGGTCAATGAGCGGGCCGACCATGACGAGGCTGGTCATGACGAGGCTGGTCATGACGAGGCTGGTCATGACGAGGCTGGTCATGACGAGGCGGACCATGAAAAGGGCCGGCCAATGAACAGGCTTGCCATGAAAAACCCCGGACCCATTCAGATGGGTCCGGGGTTTTTCATATTCGGGTCTCGGGGAAATGCGCTTGCCGACTGCGCCGTTTTCGGTTCGGTCTCCCGAAGAGGTATCCGCAATCAATTGATATTCCGGCGGTCGGGCTCCTTCTCCGGAGATGCGGCCTCCATGTCGATCTGCAGCTTCACCATGTTGATCGCCGCAGCGGCCGCTTCGTCACCCTTATTGCCGAGACGGCCTCCGCAACGGTCCAGAGCCTGCTGCATGTCGTTAACCGTCAGCACGCCGAAGGCAATCGGCATGTTCCACTGGATCTGCAGCTGCGTAATTCCCTGGGTGACCCCCTGGCAGATGAAGTCGAAATGCCGCGTATCCCCCTGGATGACACACCCCAGGGCGATCACCGCATCGACATCCGTATATTCGGCGAAGAATTGCGCTCCGAGCGACAGTTCAAAGGTGCCGGGGACATATTTCACCTGAATGTTCATGTCCGGACACCCCGCAGCCCGCAACGTCCGCACGGCTCCCTCCAGCAATGCCTCGGTCACCTCGCGGTTCCACTCCGCGACGACGATCCCGAAGCGCATGTCCGCAGCCGAAGGCAGCGGAGAGTCGAATTTCGAAAGATTGTGATTCCGGGTTGCCATCGCTGTCGCTTATTTGACGCTGCCCAGCAGTTTCTCGGCATCCCGGGCCTCCATCGAGGCGGGATACGACGTCAGGATCCGCTCGTAATAAGCCGCAGCGGCGGCGTTGTTGCCCTGCGCCTGCTCGGCAAGCCCCGCCTTGCGAAGGTACATCGGCGTCGTCATGTTGTTGTCGGCAGCCTGCACGGCCTTCTCATAGAATTTCACCGCCTGGGCGTAGTTCTGCTGCTCGACCGCCACATCGCCCTGCAACCCGTAGTTCTGGGCGTTGATCAGCGATCCCGGGATTCCCTTCACCGGCGAGTATTTGGCCAGGTACTTTGCGGCATTCTCCAGATCTCCCGTCCGCAGGTAGCAGATCCCCGCATAGTGCTTCGCCAGGTTCCCCGAAGGCGTCGAGCCGTACTGCTCGATCACATCCAGGAAGCCCGCGCCGTTGGCATCGCCCAGCAAGGCCAGTTCGAAATCCGGGGTTTCACTGTCAAAACGGTTCTGAGCTTCGGCGATCATCTCCGCGGCCTTCTCCGCACGGGGCTGGACGATCAGCGTCCGATAACCGAAGATCAAGGCCGCAAGAATCAAAAGTCCCAGGAAAATGTAGGACATCATGCGGCCGTTCTTCTCGAAAAAGAGCTCCGTTTTGTTCATTGCTTCACCGAGGGTTTCCGGTTCGGCGACGTTCTGTTTTGCCATAGTGTTATTCGTGTTTTTAGTTTATAATCCGTACGATAGTCTGCAAAGATACAAAACTATTCACAATGTGCAAGGTCGTGTCCGGATTTTTTGTATTTTTGCCTTATGTACCTGAAAAAATTAGCGCTGCTGAATTTCAAAAACATCCGACAGGTGGAACTCGCCTTCTGCCCCGGGATCAATGCGCTGGTGGGGGACAACGGAGCGGGGAAAACGAACATCATCGACGCCGTTTACTACCTCTCGATGTGCAAATCCGCCCTGCAGATGACCGACGGACAGAGCGTCCGGCACGATGCAGACTTCTTCCTCGCGGACGGCGCATACACCACCGATTCCGGGAAGAGCGAAAGCGTCGTATGCTCCTTCTCCCGCAAGGGCGGCAAAGTGCTCAAACGGAACGGAAAGGTATACGAACGGCTTGCGGACCATGTAGGGCTGATCCCCGCGGTGATCGTCTCCCCGGCCGACAGCGCCCTGATCTCCGACGCCGCAGATGAACGGCGCCGTTACCTCAATGCCTTCATCGCACAACTCGACCGCCCCTACCTGCAGGCCGTCATGCGTTACAACGCCGTCCTGGCCGAACGCAACCGCCTGCTCAAGATGCAGCCCGACGAAACGATGCTGCAGATCTACGACCGCCAGCTCTGCGAACACGGAAACAAGATTCATGAACGCCGCCGGGAGTTTGTCCAGCGGCTGCAGCCCGTCGTGGCGGAATACTACCGCACGCTCTCCGGAGACCGCGAACAGGTCGAACTCCTCTACAAGTCCGAATTGAACGATCGACCCTTCGAGGAGGTGCTGCAGAGTGCCCGGCAGCGGGATCTCGTCAACGAATTCACCACCGCAGGCATCCACCGCGACGACCTGGTGCTGAAGATCGGCGGCTACCCCCTGCGGAAATACGGGTCGCAGGGGCAGCAGAAGTCCTTCCTGATCGCCCTGAAACTCGCCCAGTACGCCATTGTCGCCGAGGAGAAGCACGAACACCCCATCCTGCTGCTGGACGACCTTTTCGACAAGCTCGATGCCGGGCGGGTCGAGCAGTTGATCCGCCTGGTATCGGCCGAAACCTTCGGGCAGATTTTCATCTCCGACTGCAACCCCACGCGGCTGAAGCGGATTCTCGATCGGGCAGGTGGGGACTACGCGCTCTTTACCGTAACCGACGGCAACGTCACCCGGGATGCCGAAGCGAGAGAAACGTCCGAGGAACCATCCGAAGAACCGACCCAACCGGCACACGAATGAGACGCACGAAAACCATACTGATGGGCGACCTGCTGGACGAATTCTTCAAACGCCCCTATGTCGCCGCAAAGGTCGCCGAAGGGAAACTCCCCGATACGTGGCGGGAGATCGTCGGAGACCGCGTGGCGGATCTGACAACCGAATTGCGGCTCGAAAAGCGGATTCTGTATGTCCGTATCCAGTCGAGTGTCGTGCGTTCCGAGCTTTTCTACCAGCGGGAGGCACTCAAGGAGGAGATCAACCGGCGTTCCGGCATTCAGTTCGTCCAGGCCGTCATCATCCGCTGACCCGGGCCCGCCCCAAACCTCCTCTGGACCAGGGACAGCGGCCCCTTGCCGGTCTTCGCACCCCCCCGTTTCCCAATTCCTTCACCGCATCGCCGCCACCCCGTACCACAAAAAATGCTCCCCGTCTCCGGGGAGCATTCTGTTTGACAAGGTTTTGATTACTTGATGATTACCGAGCGGTTGGCCTTCTGGTTGTTCTTGTAGATGTCAGGCTCGTTGCCCAGGCCCTCGTAAGTGAGCTGCTTGGGGTTCACACCGCATTTAACCAGGAAGTCGTAGACATTCTTCGCACGGTTCTCGGCAACCCGCTTGTTCCCGGCAGCCGTACCCGTCTGCTGGTCGGCGTGTCCCTGGATCGTGTAAACCCGATCCTTCGGACCGTTCTTGATCAGATCGGCGGTCAGCTCCAGGCGCGTCTTGTCCTTTGCCGTCAGCTTCGACATGCTGTAATCGTAGAAGATGATCGAGGTCGGGCCCGAGGTGTTCACCTTCTGAGCCTCTGCAGCGGCTTTAGCCTCAGCCTGCGCGGCAGCCTTCTTGGCGGCCTTAGCTGCAGCCTGTGCGGCCGTCAACTGCTCGTTCAGACGGGCATTCTCATCCTTCGCAGCCTTCAGAGCGGCATTGCCCGAAGCCACGGCATCCTGGAAAGCCCGAATATCCTCGGCCGTATATCCCGGAACACCACGCTCCCAGCCGCGCTGGTTGAAGCGATAGGTGATACCGGCAGTTGCCGTAAACCCGAAGAGGTAGGCACCGTTCATGCCGGCCGGGCAAATCTCCGACTTGGCCAGAAGACCCTTCAGTTCGAGGTTGAAGTCGAACGACGGCGACAGGCGGAACTTGTTCAGCAAACCTGCCGTAAAGGCGAACTCCTGATTCGTACCGCTGTGGTTGTCACGCTGGCTGCCATCGGTGAAGTTCGACGCCATATAACCGAAACCGGCAAACGGCACGCCATACCAGGCACGATCCTCACGATAGCCGCCGATCCAGTTCGAGAGGTTGACCATCACGTCCGTGTGAACGAACATGTACGGCCACGTCATCTTGCCCAGACCCGCGTCAAAATTGTTGAACCAGCCGCCCTGCAGCTGTCCGCGGACTCCGACAACCGGATGCAGCCATTTGGTTACCGACAGGTTGCCTTCGAATCCGAAACGCTCGCTGCGAGCACCCAGGTTTCCACCGTTCGAGAAAGCCGTACCGGTACCCAAACCGGCCGATATCTCCCAATTATCCCAGAAACCGTTCGAGACGAATCCTGCAAAACTCGGCTTCTTGGGGGTTCCTTCAGCCCAAGCCGAAACCGCGAATACCGCGACTGCGAAAGTCAGGAAAATCTTTTTCATATTAAATACGTTTTGTTACACATTCTGTTGACCTCACATACTTGTCGTAAAAGTACGCATTTTTTCATAAAAAACGATTCTTCACCTGCAAAAAAAGCGCAAAAATCACGTTTTTTCCGCAAAAAAAGGTCTGAGACCGCCTTCCCGAACCTTTTGTGCCTCATTTGAGGCTGGAAATACGATCGTCAACCGCACTTCGAATAGCCGCAGGACATACAGGTCAGGCACCCGTTCTGGTAGGCCATGTTCTCCTGACCGCAGCTCGGGCACTTCCCTTTGGACTTCGTACCGTCGACGATATACTGCTTCAACGCCCGGCAGACACCCGTCTTCCAGGTGTTGATCGACACGCTGTCCAGATGCAGCGACTCGATCAGCGAAACGGTCTTCTCGATCGGCATCCCGTGGCGCAGCACACCCGAAATCAGCTTGGCATAGTTCCAGAACTCCTCGTTGAACAGTCGCGAGATCCCGCCGATCGTATTCGTATAGCCGTAACGGTCGACATACTGGAAATCGTAACGCTTCGATCCATCCTCCTCGCGCACCTTTATTATATAGCCTTTCCGGATCTTCGGCGGAATATACATGGCATCCTCCTCGATCTTACCGGTAAAGATCTCGTACGGGCGGCCATTCTGCAGCCCCACAAAGGCGATCCAGTCCTCCGAGCCGTTCTTGAAGCGCACGATATCCGCAGGAATCGACTTCGGGCGCTTGAGCACCTCGCCCGGATGCTCCTCGCAACGCGATTTCTTACCTTTGGAACTCTTGTCCAGCAGCACGCCCGAGCGGCAGCCGTCACGGTAAACCGTGACACCCTTGCAACCGCACTCCCACGCCGTGCGGTAGACATCGGCAACCAGCTCCTCCGAAACGTTGTTCGGGAGGTTCACCGTCACCGAAATCGAATGGTCCACCCACTTCTGGATCGCACCCTGCATCTTCACCTTGGCCACCCAGTCGATGTCGTTCGCCGTGGCGCCGTGATAGGGCGACGCCTTCACCCACTGATCCAACTCCTCGTCCGAAATCGTCGCCAGTTTCGACGTGTCGTAGCCGTTCGTCTCCAGCCACTTCACGAAGTTGTGGTGGTAGACGTTGTACTCCTGGAACTTCTCGCCCGTTTCGTCCTCGTAGTCGACATGCGTGTCGTGGTCCGAGGGGTTGATTTTCCGGCGGCGCTTGTAGACCGTCCGGAAAACGGGTTCGATGCCCGACGTGGTCTGCGACATGAGCGACGTCGTACCCGTCGGTGCGATGGTCAGCATGGCGATGTTGCGCCGCCCGACCTTCGTCATCTCCTCGTAGAGCGCAGGATCGGCCTCCCGGATCCGTGCGATCATCGGGTTGTTCGCCTCCTTGGCCGTATCGTAGATCGGGAAGGCCCCGCGCTCGGCAGCCATCTTCACCGAAGCCCCGTAGGCGGCCAGCGCCAGCGTCTTCTGCACCTCCACGGCGAAGTCGATCGCCTCCTGCGAGCCGTAGCGCAACCCCAGGGCGGCCAGCATGTCGCCTTCGGCCGTAATGCCGAGTCCCGTGCGGCGTCCCTTCTGAGCCATCGTCCGGATCTTCTTCCAGAGTTCCAGCTCCACGCGGCGGACATCCATATCCTCGGGATCGCCCTCGATCTTGGCGATGATCTGCTCCACCTTCTCCAGCTCCAGATCGATAATGTCGTCCATCATGTGCATGGCCTTGCCCACATGGTCGCGGAACTTCTCGAAGTTGAACTTCGCATCGGCCTTGAACGGATTGTCCACATAGCTGAAGAGGTTCATCGCCAGCAGACGGCACGAATCGTAGGGGCAGAGCGGAATCTCACCGCAGGGGTTCGTCGAGACCGTCACAAAGCCTTCGTCGGCATAGCAGTCGGGGATGCTCTCGCGGATCACCGTATCCCAGAACAGCACGCCCGGCTCGGCCGACTTCCACGCATTGTGAATGATCTTCTCCCAGAGTTTCTTCGCGTCGATATCCTGTTCGAATTTGGGCTGGTCCGAGACGATCGGGAACTGCTGGTGGTACTTCTTCCCGGCCAGCGCCGCACGCATGAACTCGTCGTCGATCTTGATCGAGACGTTCGCGCCCGTGACCTTGCCCGTATCGACCTTGGCGTCGATGAAGCGCTCGGCGTCGGGGTGTTTGATCGAGAGTGTGAGCATCAGGGCTCCGCGGCGGCCGTCCTGCGCCACCTCGCGCGTCGAGTTCGAGTAGCGCTCCATGAAGGGAACGATACCCGTCGACGTGAGGGCCGAGTTCAGCACCGGGCTGCCCGTCGGGCGGATGTGCGAAAGGTCATGCCCCACACCGCCGCGCCGTTTCATCAGCTGCACCTGCTCCTCGTCCATGCGGAAGATCCCGCCGTAGGAGTCGGCCGGGTGCTTGTGGCCGATGACGAAGCAGTTCGACAGCGATGCAACCTGGAAGTTGTTGCCGATACCGGTCATCGGACCGCCCTGCGGAATCACGTACCGGAAATGGTCGAGCAGTTCGAAAGCCTCCTCCTTGCTGAGGGGGTTCGGATACTTCCGCTCGATACGCTCGATCTCCGCGGCGATACGCTGGTGCATCTCCCGCGGCGAACGCTCGTAGATGTTTCCGAAAGAGTCCTTCAAGGCGTACTTGCTCACCCACACCGTAGCGGCGAGATCGTCACCCTCGAAATACTTTTTCGATTCGGCGACCGCATCGTTGTAATCGACCTTCTGCGGCGCCCCGACATTGGCTGTTTTAGACATAACGTTTTGACTCTTATCTATTTTTCAGTTTTTCAGCATTTTCTCTCCCCGGACACTTTCCGGACACTTTCCGGTCACTTTCCGGTCACTTTCCGGTCACTCCCCGGTCACTCCCCGGTCACTCTCCGGTCACTCTCCGGTCACTCTCCGGTCACTCTCCGGTCACTCCCCGGTCACTCCCCGGTCACTCCCCGGTCACTCCCCGGTCACTCCCCGGTCACTCCCCGGTCACTCCTTCTCCCGCCCCCGGAACAGGTGCACGGCGTAGACGCGCGGTTCTACAAATTTCAAACTTTTCCCACGAAAAAGCCAGATCCCGGAAGCTTTTTTATCGACAATTTATCTACAAAAGGTGAAAAGACGCGCCCCGGGTATCCGGGACGCGCACAGGAGATGGCCGCAGGATTTTATTTCACGGCCACGGCGTCGATCTCCACCCGGGCACCCATCGGAAGGGCTGCCACTTCGTAGCAGACCCGGGCCGGTTTGTCGCCCGTGAAGAACTCCGCATAGACGGCATTCATCGCCGCAAAGTCGCCGATCGACTGCAGCAGGACCGTCGTCTTCACCACATCCGAGAAGTCGTAGCCTGCCTCGCGGAGGATGTGGCCGATATTCGTCAGCGACTGGCGCGTCTGGGCCTCGACGCCCTCGGCCATCCGGCCCGTAGCGCCGTCGAGGGGCAGCTGGCCCGAAACATAAAGCGTCCCGCCCGTTTCAACGGCCTGGGAATAAGGCCCCACGGCTTTGGGGGCCTGCGGCGATGCAATGATCTTTTTCATAGACAAATGGTTCGTTGGGTCACCAAAGGTACGATTAATTCTCTATATTTGCAGCATCACACAATCGAAAAACCATGAAATTTTTGCTTCGAATCGCGGTAATCGCTGGCCTTGCGGCGCTTATGGCCGGATGCTGCCACTGCCGCTCCTACCAGAAGAAGACCCGCCGCCCGCTCGTCGGTACCGAATGGCAGTTGATCCAGCTCGGCGGCGAGACCATTCAGCCCCGGGAGGGGAGTTTCACCGTCACGCTCTCGGCCGAAAAGGGTCAGATCTCCGGCGTGGGGGCCTGCAACCGGATTTCCGGAACCTACAAGAGCGACGAGAAACGCTCGCTCAAGATCGGGCCGCTAGCCGCCACACGCATGGCCTGCCCCGATCTGAAACGCGAACAAGCCTTCATCGAGGCGCTCGAATCGGCCACCCACTACGACATGGACGGCCCGATGCTGCTGATCCTCGCCGACGGCGAACTGCGCGCCGTCTTCCAGGCCAAACCATAACCCCGTCGGGGCGCACACAAGAACGCCACACCGGGATACAACCGGTCCCGTCGGACCGTACCACACATCGGAGCGCTGCCCACGAAAAAAGGTAATGGTGCCCAAAAAGCCCTCTTCCCCGAGTGGGGAGGAGGGCTCGTTCGTTGTCGGACGCACGGTCCGATGGACCTTACTTGAGGTTCGGGTTCAGCTCGCCCCACTTGTCGATGGCGGGCAGCACTCCCATCTCGATCACCTCGTCACGCAGCTTGCAGAGGTGCTCGTAACTCTCCTTGAGCTTCTTGTGCTCCTCGGGCGTACCCTTCACGTCCTTGTAGCGCACGCCATCCTTCGTGATCTCCGTCTCCATGGCCATCAGGATGTGGTTGAACTCCCCGTTGTGGACATACGTTCCGGCCGGATACTCGAAGGGTTTGCCGCCCATGGCCGCCGCGATCATGCAGATCGAAACATAGGCCGGGCTCTGGAACGATGAACGGCCCCGCAGGTCGATGATGTGCTTGCCGCCCTGGATCACCCGCTGCTGCAGATCATTCCAGTCGCCTTCGGGCATCTGTGTGCCGATCAGCTCCGACAGGGGCTTGCCGGCCACCAGCGTCGTCGAGGCGAAGACCGCCATCTGCTCGCCGTGACCGCCGTAGGTGCGGCAGTTGCGGACCTCGTCGGGCGAAATCTTGAAGTATCGGGCCAGCTCCGAACGCAGGCGCGTCGAGTCGAGAGCGGCCAGCGTCGTCACCTGCGAAGGCTTCAGCCCACTGTATATCAGCGTAATCAGGCCCGTAATGTCGGCCGGATTGAAGATCACCACCACGTGCTTTACATCCGGGCAGTAGGCCTTGAGGTTCTTGCCGAACTCCTCGGCGATCTGCGCGTTGCCCTTCAGCAGGTCCTCGCGCGTCATGCCCGCCTTGCGCGCCGCACCGCCCGACGAGACCACATAGGCGGCACCCGTCAGCGCCCCTTTGATGTCGGTCGTCCAGGTGATGTTCACGCCCTCGAAGGCGCAGTGGTACAGCTCTTCGGCCACACCCTCCAGCGCCGGGCCGAACGGGTCGTACAGGCAAATGTTCGGCGTCAGGCGCATCATCAGTGCCGTCTGAGCCATGTTCGAGCCGATCATGCCGGCTGCACCCACGATCGTGAGTTTCTCGTTTGTCAAAAATTCCATAACCTTTATCTGTTTAAAAATTCCGTCTCGCTATTCAATCTCCCGACGGTTCCGCAGCGCCTGCGCAATCGTCAGTTCATCCACGTATTCCAGTTCGTCGCCGAAGCCGATGCCCCGGGCAATCGCCGTGATCTTCAGGTCCGGATAGTGCCGCAGGCGGTTCATCAGGTAGAAGAGCGTCGTCTCCCCCTCCACCGAGGTCGAGATCGCCAGGATCACCTCCCGCACGCCCCCCGCCTCGATCCGCTCGCACAGCAGGTCGATCTTCAGGTCCGAGGGCGAAATGCCCTGCATGGGCGAAATCACACCCCCCAGCACATGATACAGCCCCCGGTACTGGCGCGTATTCTCGATCGACAGCACGTCGACCACCTGCTCCACGACGCAGATCGTCGTATGATCCCGTTCGGGATCCGCGCAGATCGGGCAGACCGCCTCGTCCGAGAGGTTGTTGCACCGCGTGCAATACTTCACCTCGTTGCGGAAGCGGTCGATGCTCTCCGTCATCGCGGCCACCGACTCCCGATCCATCCGCAGCAGGTGGATCGCCAGCCGCAACGCCGTGCGCCGTCCCACTCCCGGGAGTTTCGACAACTCCCCGACCACATCCTGCAAGAGCCGCGACATCTAAATCGTCTCGATGGTTTTCGACTCCAGCCACCCCTTCTTGCCGTCGGCAATGGTGATCTCGCACCAGTCGTCGAGCCGGTTCGTGATCTCGACCAGCGTCCCCTCGTGCAGCACGAAGAGGTCCGTGGCCGACTTGTCCGGCGAGCTCTTCACGGCCGTCGAGAGCGACATCACCACGGCCTGCGAATCGTCGAGCATCTCCCGCCGCTCGCCCAGCGCGAACCACGTCGTCAGGATAAACAGCACAAGGGCGATCAGCGTTCCGTAGAATCCCGTCTTGCGCAACGTCAAACGGCGTGCCAGCAGGTAGACCAGGAACAGCGACAAGGCACAAACCAGCGCCGCCAGCGAGAAAACGCTCCACGCCGTACAACTCATCGTATGGCGCACGCCGCGCACCCACTCCGTGAGGAAAAACTCCGGAATCGCCTCGATGTTGTCCTTCGTGCGCGCCTCGGCAACACCCAGGTTGTAACGGATATCGTCGCTGCCCGGCGCACGGCGCAATGCCCGCCGGTAGTTGAGGATCGATTTGCCGAGGCGCCCCTCCTTGAAATAGGCATTGCCCAGGTTGTAGTAGAGTTTCACAGAGCTCAACCCGAGGGCGCGGATCGCCTCGTAATACTCCGACGCGGTGTGGTAGTCACCGTTGACATAGGCCGTATTGCCCAGATCCCACAACTGGTCGGGAGTCGGACCGGCCGGTGCCGCCGAGGCATCCGTAGCCTCCGGGGCTGCGGACACCGCCCCGGCTGCGGTCCCGGACGTCACCAGGGCCGTGCTGTCGGGCGCTTCCTGGGCCCGGGCTGCGCCCAAACCCCACGCCAGAATCCATATCAGGAACAAAAAGAGTCGTTTCATAGTCCGATCACCGTTTGATTGCCGATTCGATCCGCGAAATCAGGTTCACACCCTCCGAGTAGACATCCCCCATCCGGGTCGATTCCACCGGCGAGTACTGCGCCTCGTCGCAGCGCGTGATGATATCCGTAAAGCGCTGCGAATCCTCCGTCGAGACGCCCCGCTTGTGCAACTCCTCGCGGACGTTCTCCTTCGTGAGGTTCGCCATCGGGATGTTGAACTTGTCGCTCATGTAGCCCCACAGCGCCCGCAGCATCTCTTCGTAGAACGCATGGCGGTTCTGCTCCTCCATGTAGCGCTTGGCGACCCGGAAACGTTGCACGGCGACCTTGTTCGCCCGCTTGCCCCGCACCAGCGCCACGTTCTGCGACTCCCGGATCTGACGCCGCAGCGCCACGTAGGCTACAACGAAGAGAAGCAGGATCCCCGCCAGCAGAATCCAGTAGGCCGGGCTGAAGAGAAAAGGAACCGCAACCGAACGCAGCTGCGCACCGCCCAGCTTGATGAAACGGATATCCTCGCCCAGCAAACGGACCTCCTCTTTCGACATCCCGCGGCCCTGCATTACCACCGCCTCGCCGCCGCCCCGCGCATCGGGCGTAATCTCCAGCGAGAGCGGCTTCAAACGAAGCGTCATGTACTGCATCCGCTGCGGATCGAAGTAGGTGAACTCAACGGGCTCCATCTCATAGGAGCCTTCGGCCCGCGCGATGAAGGGGTATTCGAACTGCCGGTAGCCGGAGATTCCCGACGACGAGGCGTTGATCGACTCGGTGGTCTTCACGTTGTAGAGTTCGAACGACGTCGGAAGCTGCAGCTTCGGGGCCTGCACGAAGGTCAGGTTTCCGTGGCCCGAGATCTTCACCCGGATGTTCGCACCCGAATTGGCCGCCAGGCGCTCCTCCGGAAACTCCGTATCCATCGTGAAGGAGCCCACGGCCCCGGTGAAGCTCGCCGGAGCCCCCGACGGAAGCGGCTTCACGGTCACCGTCGTGCGCTGGCTCTGCACCTTGCGCGGCACATTCAGCACCTCGCGGCCCGTCCCGAAGAAGGGGTCGGCATTCCGGCTCTGGATCACCACCTGCGCCACGACCGTCATCTCCACCGGATCGATCGTCAGCGTCCCGACCTGCTGCGGGTAGAGCAGATAGTCCAGCAGCACGCGCGTCTCGTAGACCTTGCCGTTGTAGGTCTCCCGGCTCACGCGCGACGCATTCGGATCCGTGAGATCCTGCGACCAGAAGCCGTTGAACGACGGAGCCGATTCGGGAACGATGTTCACGAAAGGAACCCGCGTATAGAGTTTGAAGGTCACGTGAAGCGGTTCGTTCTTGTAGAGCGACGTGCGCGACACCACGGCCCGCAGCAGGATGTCATCCTTGCCGATCTGGTGCTGCGCCTCGGAACGGCTCTCCGCTCCGGCACTCCGTTCCTGCGACTGCGGCTGCTGCGAACGGCCCCCGTCGCCTTCGTCCACCACCTCGATCGGAAGCGGCTGCGTCCGGTAGGCCCTGCCGTCGACCTTCACCGTCGCGGCGCCGATCGTCACCGTACCCGCCGCCTGTGGCAGCAGAACGAACGTATAGGTGTGGCTCACGCTCTTGGTCATCGACCCGTTGATGATCTGGATCGACGAGCCCGTGGATTCCGCAGGACCGGCCAGCACGTCGAAACCCTCGAACGACGGAGCCTCGAACGTCCCCCGGTCCGGTTTGGCATTGAGTGCGAACTCCACGCGGAAGGCCCCGCCCAGGGAGACCGTCAGCGGAGAGTTGGCCTCGAAGGTGACCTCCTCGTCGGCAAAGGCCGGGAAGATCACCAGTGCGAAGAGTGCCGCCAGCGATAATTTCGCAAAGAAAGCTTTCATTGAATCAAAGCGATAGGTCCGTACATCAGGTTTCCGCAGCCCGGTCCGCAACCATGCCGGATCCCGAGCCGGAATACCCGAAAAAGTATTGTCATACCCCTTGCCGACCGCCGCGAAGGGTCCCCGGAAACCCGGAGACCCCGCTTACGGCCGCAAGTCCGAAAATACAACGCAAAGCGTTGCCGTTTAGTATCTCCGAAGGGCGGATTTTCAATGCTTGAAATCGGCAAAGAAGTCGTTGCCCTTGTCGTCGACGATGATGAATGCCGGGAAGTTCTCCACGTAGATCTTCCGCACGGCCTCCATGCCCAGTTCGGGGAAGTCCACCACCTCGACCGACTTGATCGAATTCTTGGCCAGGATGGCTGCAGGTCCGCCGATCGAGCCGAGGTAGAATCCGCCGTTGGCCTTGCAGGCATCCGTCACGGCCTGCGAGCGGTTGCCCTTGGCCACCATCACCAGCGAACCGCCGTGCTTCTGGAAGAGGTCCACGTAGGGGTCCATACGCCCGGCCGTCGTCGGACCGAACGATC
Source organism: uncultured Alistipes sp. (assembly GCA_944321965.1). GTDB lineage: Bacteria > Bacteroidota > Bacteroidia > Bacteroidales > Rikenellaceae > Alistipes. The sequence continues at coordinate 42,425 of CALUNH010000008.1, read as the reverse complement.
CCGAAGCCATGCCCTGCGGCGTCTTCGCCGGTCCGGCGTAGTAAACCGGGTGTTTCTTGAAGTATTCCGGCATCGGCTTGCCCTCGTCGAGCATCTGCTTGATGCGCGCGTGGGCGATGTCGCGCGCCACGATGAGCGTACCCTTCAGGTTCAGCCGCGTCTTGATCGGGTATTTCGTGAGGATCTCGCGCACCTTGTCCATCCCCTCGTCGAGGTCGATGTCCACCGCGGGCGACATGGCCGGAGCCTCGGCGGGCAGGAAACGCGCCGGATTCTTCTCCAGTTCTTCGAGGAAGATACCCTCCGGGGTGATCTTCGCCTTGATGTTGCGGTCGGCCGAGCAGCTCACGCCGATGGCCACGGGGCACGACGCCGCATGGCGCGGAGCGCGGATCACCCGCACGTCATGCACCAGGTACTTGCCGCCGAACTGGGCACCGACACCGCTCTCGCGGCAGATCTTCAGCACCTTCTCCTCCCACTCCAGGTCGCGGAAGCAGCGCCCGCCCTCGTTGCCCGAGGTGGGCAGCTCGTCGAGGTAGCCCGCCGAAGCCTTCTTCACCGTCGAGAGGCACATCTCGGCCGACGTCCCGCCGATGCAGATCGCCAGGTGGTAGGGAGGGCAGGCCGACGTCCCGAGGTCGAAGATATGCTGCTGGATGAACTTCGTCAGCGACTCCTCGTTGAGCAGCGCCTTGGTCTGCTGGTAGAGGAAGGTCTTGTTGGCAGAACCGCCGCCCTTGGTGATGAAGAGGAACTCGTACTCCATGCCCGGCTTGCCGCCGTAGATGTCGATCTGCGCCGGGAGGTTCGTGCCGGAGTTCTTCTCGTCGATCATCGTGAAGGGAACCACCTGCGAATAGCGCAGGTTCCGCTCCTTGTAGGTCTCGTAGACGCCCCGCGCGATGCACTCCGCATCGTCGGCGCCCGTCCAGACGTCCTCGCCCTTGTGGCCGATGCAGATCGCCGTACCCGTATCCTGGCACGTCGGGAGCTCGCCCTCGGCCGCCACGCACTGGTTCAGCAGCATCGTGTAGGCCACGAACTTGTCGTTGTCCGTCGCTTCGGGATCCTCCAGGATGTTGCGCAGCTTCTGCAGGTGCGCAGCGCGAAGGTAGAACGAGACGTCGCTGTAGGCCGCCTTCGACAAAACCTCCAGACCCTTCGGGTCCACCTTCAGGATCTTGCGTCCGTCGCACTCGACGACCTTCACGTAATCCTTCGTCAACAGACGGTACTTCGTCTTGTCCTCCTGAATCGGAAACGGCTCCTGATAAATGAATTCTGCCATGATCGTATGTGTTTGTTGTTGTTTGCGGTTTTTATCCATGCAAAAGTACAAAAAACAATCCGGATTGTACAACTATTTCCGTATCTCTGTTATTTTTTTCACAAAAAGAGGCTGTTTTTTAGATTTTTTAGTAAATTTGTGCGGTTTTTGATGGACTCAAATTTTTCTAACACATAAAACTATGGTATCGTTCAAGGAAATCGGTCTCGTAAACACCCGCGAGATGTTTGCCAAGGCCATCAAGGGCGGGTATGCCATCCCGGCCTTCAACTTCAACAACATGGAGCAGCTCCAGGCCATCATCCAGGCCGCTGCCGAGACCAAGTCGCCCGTGATCCTTCAGGTGTCGAAGGGTGCGCGCAACTACGCCAACCAGACCCTGCTGCGCTACATGGCCGAGGGTGCCGTCGAGTATGCCAAGGAGCTCGGCTGGGAGAAACCCCAGATCGTCCTGCACCTCGACCACGGAGACTCGTTCGAGCTCTGCAAGAGTTGCGTCGACATGGGATTCTCGTCGGTGATGATCGACGGTTCGTCGCTCCCCTATGACGAGAACGTCGCCCTGACGAAGAAGGTCGTCGAGTATGCTCACCAGTTCGACGTAACGGTCGAGGGCGAGCTGGGCGTGCTGGCCGGTGTCGAGGACGAAGTGGCCGCCGAGGAGAGCCACTACACCAAACCCGAAGAGGTCGTCGATTTCGTAACCAAGACCGGCGTTGACTCGCTGGCCATCTCGATCGGTACGTCGCACGGAGCCTACAAGTTCACGCCCGAGCAGTGCACCGTAGACCCGAAGACGGGCCGTCTGGTTCCGCCCCCCCTGGCCTTCGACGTGCTGGCTGCCATCGAGAAGGAGCTTCCGGGCTTCCCCATCGTGCTCCACGGATCGTCGTCCGTACCCCAGGAGGAGGTCGACACCATCAACAAGTACGGCGGTGCCCTGAAGGCTGCCGTAGGTATTCCCGAGGAGGAGCTGCGTCAGGCTGCCAAGAGCGCTGTCTGCAAGATCAACATCGACTCCGACTCGCGTCTGGCCATGACCGCTGCCATCCGTGAGGTCTTCGCCAACAAGCCTGCCGAGTTCGACCCCCGCAAGTACCTGGGTCCGGCCCGCGACAACATGAAGAAGCTCTACATCCACAAGATCAAGGAGGTTCTCGGTTCGGACGGAAAGGCCGAATAAGCGGAATATCCCGAAAAACGAAAACCGGAGGTTCTCGAAAGAACCTCCGGTTTTCTTGTTGTACAAAGCCAAGCAAGCAAATGTCTGATCCCGTCCGGAATGCTCTCGAACGCAGTCATCGCCGCCTTCGGCGTCGTTTACAAATCTGACCCACCCCCAACCCCCCGCCTCAGGCAGGGGCTTTATGGGGAGCGACATGGCGGTATCGGAAAGGCCCGACGCTCGGAATCTCCAGGTTTTTTTTGGGGGGGGGGCAGAGCAGCAGCCTGTAGCGTATGGCGGATCGCCGAATCTTACCGATCCCAAACCTCCAAGCCCGGTTCAGCAGGTACCTTTTGGTGGCAAAAGGTACCGCCAAAACCATCCGCAAGTTGCTTTTCACGGGTTTCGGGAGCAGAACACACTGAACGGGCGCAGAAAGATCAAGCCTTTTCAGCCTCCCGTTCCGGGCGTGTATTCTGCTCCCGAAACTTTTCCGCTCCAAGCAAAGTGCGGCTATTCGCATTCCCGACCGTCACCCGGAAACGACACTCCGAACCGCCGTCCAACACCGTTTCAAGCGTCTCCACCGTAATCTCACGCCCCGGCAACAGCTCCTCCAGCACATAGAGGATGCTCTGCCGGGAGCATTCGCAATGGATCGGAGCCGATACAAACCCGGCCTCGACCTGCGGACACAGGCAGCGCGGATAACCCATCTCGTAGACCCGGCCCGGCTCGACGACATCAGCGAAAAAATAGGGCGAACGCCCGTACTTCGCATACTGACGGTCGAGGTCGTATCCGCACTCCTCGAACTGCCGACGCAGTTCGACCAGCACGCCGTCCCGCACGCACGCCTCGGCACACGGACGGTAAAGCCGCGCCCGCATCTCGGCCGGAAGCCGGCCGATCGCCTCCTCCAACGTCCGATAAAAAACTTCGTTGCGCGATTGCGCCTCTTTGGACTCCATACCTTATCTGTTTTATTCCTGAGCTTCCGGAATACGGTCATCCGGAATATACTTCCCGACAAACTCCCCGACACGCCGCGTGTACTCGGCGCGGTTGTCGCGGTACGACATCGCGTGCGTCGCACCCGGAACCACCCAAAGCTCCTTCTCGCCCGGTTTCGCCTCGTACAGCGGATAGACCATCCACGTCGGGACGTAATCATCGGCATCCCCGTGGATGAACAGCATCGGACGGTCACACTTCGCCACCTGCTTCAAGGCCGACGCCTCGCGGAAATTCCAGCCGTACTTCACGTCGCAAAGCCCGCTCGCCACATTCAGCAACGGAAAGGCCGGCAACGAAAACTGCTCCTTCAACTCCTTGGAAAACTGGTCCCACACGCTCGTGTAGCCGCAATCCTCGACAAAGCACTTCACGTAGGGCTGCTGCTCTTCGCCCGAAACCATCATCGTCGTCGCGGCACCCATCGAGATGCCGTGCACGACCATCTGCGTATGCCCGCCGAAGATCCCGTTCGCCACCTCCATCCACTGCAGGACGTCGAGCCGGTCCTTCCACCCCATCCGGATGGCCCGGCCCTGGCTCTCACCGTGGTAGTAGAGGTCCGGCAACAGGATGTTGAATCCCAGATCGTGGTTGTAGAGGTAGCCGATCATCAGCATCCGCACCGCATTGTCCGTATAGCCGTGGACGATGACCGCCGTGCGGTCCGTCGGCTCCGGTGCCCACGCATACAGGGCATGGAGCCGCTCGCCGTCGCGCCCCGTCATCGTCGTGTCGCGCAGCGCATCCCGTTGCCGGAGGCTGTCGACCCACGACTCCAGGAAAGGATACTCCCTATACATATATTCATAGGAGGTCGCGTTCTTGGCCTCCATCGTCGCCTCGGGACGCAGCGAGTAGCGAAGCAGGTAGAGGCTCCCGCCCACCACGACGGCCGCCACAACCAGCACGATCAGCACGACAAAGCGAATAATCCGTTTCATAAACTGCACTGTATTTGGTTCATACAAAACGGCCGTCGGCGCAAAAACCCTGCCCCGGCGACCGTCGTTCCGTTACAATCCCCGAAAAACGGGATCAGTTCCTGCCCAGTTTGGTGCGGATATGGGCCAGCATGTCGTCGGTCATCCGCGAAAGGTCCCATTCGGGTTTCCAGCCCCACTCCTCCCGGGCGCAGGTGTCGTCCAGCGAATTGGGCCAGCTCTCGGCGATCTCCTTCTTCACGGGGTCGATGTTGTAGTCCATCGTGAAGTCCGGCAGGCGTTTCCGGATCTCGGCATAGATGATCTCCGGCGTGAAGCTCATCGAGGCGAGATTGAAACTGTTGCGGTGGACGAGTTTCGACGGATCGGCCTCCATCAGTTCCACGCACGCACGCAGCGCATCCGGCATGTAGATCATGTCCATGTAGACATCGGGCGGAACCGGGCAGGTGAACCGCCCGCTGCGGATCGCCTCGTAGTAGATCTCCACGGCATAGTCGGTCGTTCCGCCTCCGGGGAGCGTGACGTTCGAGATGATGCCCGGGAACCGGACCGAACGTGTATCCAGACCGTATTTATGGTGGTAATAGTTGCTCAACATCTCGCCGGTCACCTTGCAGACCCCATAGATGGTCGTGGGCTGCATGATCGTGTCCTGCGGGGTTTTGTCCTTGGGGGACGAGGGGCCGAAAGCGCCGATCGACGAGGGCGTGAACAGGGCGCAGTGGTGCTGGCGCGCCACTTCGAGCGAATTGTTCAGCGCTCCCATGTTGACATTCCAGGCCATCTGGGGATTGCGCTCCCCGACGGCCGAAAGCAACGCCACGAGATTGAAGATCGTGTCGATGTGATGCCGGGCCACGACCGAAGCCATGGAGGTGGCATCGAGGGCATTGAGGATCTCGAAAGGTCCGTCCTCGCCCAAATTCCGGCACTCGCGCATATCGGTGGCCACGACATTGGCGCCGCCGTAGATCCCGCGCAGAAAGACTGTCAGCTCGGAACCGATTTGGCCTCCGGCGCCTACTATCAGAATACGTTTCATCTGTTTTGATTATAATTCGGTAGTAAAGATAGAAAATAATTGTGAAAAGCGCACATTTTTTTGGTCATTTCATTTTTCTTGTGTACTTTTGCACCACTCAACAAGGGAACTGCTGTTGTAGCTCAGTGGTAGAGCACTTCCTTGGTAAGGAAGAGGTCACGAGTTCAAGCCTCGTCAACAGCTCTCAAGATCAGGAGGTTGCACCGAAATGCAACCTCTTTTTTCGTGCAATCCCGGACGGCCCCGAAACAACCGGAGCCCGAAATTCCGCTTATCCCGCTCAAAAAACAGCGCCCCGGATTTGGTTTTTCAAAATTTTTAACTATTTTTGTAACCAGTTAAAGTCAGAAATCATGAGACTCTACGGTTTTGCATACTTCTTTTATTACTTTTTCTTTTTTACCAGAAGAAGAAGCGGGACGGTATGCATCAATACCCTGAATTGAATCAAGCAACCATAAATTCACGAAGAATCCCGCACGACACCACGTGCGGGATTTTTTCTTACAAAAAAACAAATCTAAAAACATGGAGCAAATCGCCATACAGGGCATCGCAGGATGCTATCACGAAACCGCCGCCCGGCGCTACTTCTCCGATCGACAAATCGGCGTACTCCCCTGTTCGAGTTTCGACATCCTCTTCAGCCGCATGTCCGCAGACCCCGCCCTGCTGGGAATCGCCGCCATCGAGAACACCATCGCCGGAAGCCTGCTCCCCAACCACGAACTCCTCCAGCGCAGCCGGGCCCGGATCGTCGGCGAACAGAAACTCCGCATCTCGCACGTCATCGCCGCACTCCCCGGACAAAACCTCGACGAAATCCGAGAAGTACACTCCCATCCCATCGCCCTGATGCAGTGCGGCGAATTCCTCAAAAGCCTGCCCGGAATGAAGGTCGTCGAACGCGACGACACCGCAGGAAGCGCCCGCGAAATCGCCGAAGAAAAACTACCCGCCACGGCCGCCATCTGCGGAGCCGACGCCGCGGAACTATACGGCCTCGAAATCCTCCAGCGCGGCATCGAAACCAACAAACACAACTTTACCCGCTTCCTGATCCTCGCCGACGTGAGCCGCGCCGCGGAGTTCCACGATCCCGCACGAACCAACAAAGCCTCGCTCGTCTTCACGCTCCGTCACACCCAGGGAAGCCTCTCGAAGGTCCTCACCGTACTCTCGTTCTACGACATCAACCTCACGAAGATCCAGTCGCTGCCGATCATCGGACGCGAATGGGAGTACCAGTTCTACGTCGACGTCACCTTCGACGACCCCGTGCGATACCGACAGGCCGTCGATGCCGCCCGCCCGCTCACCAGCGACTTCCGCGTCCTGGGCGAATATGCCGAATGTCCCAATCCGGAGATCTGAAACCCGGAAACGTCCGCAATACAATCCATAAAAGTCGAACAGTCAAAAATAACAACCATTATGAACGATCTCCAACCCATCGTACTTCCCGGGGTCGATCCCCGGCGTCCGTTAGTCATTGCCGGCCCGTGCAGTGCCGAAACCGAAGAACAGGTCATCCAGACCGCCCGTACCCTTGCATCCGAAGGGATCCGGATCTACCGTGCCGGGCTCTGGAAACCCCGCACCAAACCCGGAGGCTTCGAGGGCGTCGGTGAACAGGGTATCGCCTGGCTCCAGCGCGTGAAGCACGAAACCGGCATGTACACCGCCACGGAAGTCGCCACCCGCCGACACGTCGAAGCAGCCCTGAAGGGTGGAATCGACCTGCTCTGGATCGGAGCCCGCACGGCCGCCAACCCCTTCGCCATGCAGGAGATTGCCGATGCGCTGCGCGGGGTAGACGTCCCCGTGCTGGTGAAGAACCCCGTCAGCCCCGACCTCGAACTCTGGATCGGAGCCATCGAGCGCATCCACAACGCCGGGATCCGACGTCTGGGAGCCATCCACCGCGGATTCACCTCCATCGACAAGAGCATCTACCGCAACCACCCCATGTGGGCCATTCCCATCGAACTGCACCGACGCCTGCCGTCGTTGCCGATCTTCTGCGACCCGAGCCACATCGGCGGCAAACGCGAACTGATCGCCCCGCTCTCGCAGCAGGCCATGGACATCGGGTTCGACGGCTTGATCATCGAGGCGCACTGCTCGCCCGACTGCGCCTGGAGCGACAAGGCCCAGCAGGTGACGCCCGACGCGCTGGCCTACATCCTCCGCAATCTGGTGATCCGCGAGCAGACCATCACCACCGAAAGCCTCAACGAACTGCGCGCCCAGATCGACAAACTCGACGATCAGCTGCTCGAAATTCTGGTCCGCCGGATGCGCGTTTCGCGCGACATCGGGCAGTACAAGAAGGAGCACGACATGCCGATCCTCCAGGCACAGCGTTACGAGGAGCTGCTGGCACGCCGGGCAGCCCAGGCCGTGGAGCTGGGTATGGACCGCGAGTTCATGCGCACGGTGCTGCAGGCCATCCACGAAGAGTCGGTCCGCCAGCAGATGGAGGTACTCGGCAAGTAGCTTCACCGAAGGTCACGGAGCTCCCGTCCCGCGCGGTATCGGGAAAGCCGCTACACAACGTGCGGACTCGAAGCCGTCCACGGGCGGTCCCGGTCCGGGACCGCCCGTCTTTCCATACGGATTGCCCGCCACTCTCCAGAAAGAACGGGAAGAACGGCGCACCGTGACAAAGGGACGACTGGGACGAAGAGGGAAAAGGAATAAAGAAAAAGGGCAACGGCTTCTGTTACATTTCCGTGAAATGTCGGAAGCCGGGCGTGTAACATCCGTGAATGTTGTGTAAATTTGGCGCGGATTCAAACCCCGAAGCTATGGCAAAACACAAAATCCTCGTGGTCGACGACGAAGAGTCGCTGTGCGAAATCCTCCAGTTCAACCTCGAAGTCGAAGGTTATGACGTCGAGGTCGCCTACAGCGCCGAACAGGCCCTCGGAATGCACCCCGAACGCTATTCGCTCATCCTGCTCGATGTCATGATGGGCGAAATGAGCGGCTTCCGCATGGCCCGCATCCTCAAGGAGAATCCCGAAACGGCCCGTATCCCCGTGATCTTCTGCACGGCCCGCGACTCCGAAGACGATACCGTCGCCGGGCTGAACCTCGGCGCCGACGACTACATCGCCAAACCCTTCTCCATCCGCGAAGTCCTCGCCCGCGTGCGCAGCGTCCTGCGCCGCACCGCAGCCTCCGGCTCCGAACCCGAAACCATCGCTTTCGAAGGGCTCGAAATGGACCTCCGGCGCAAGATCTGCACCCTCGACGGCGCGGAACTCCCCCTCACCAAGAAGGAGTTCGAGATCCTCGCCCTGCTCCTCGCCCACCGCGGCGTGATCTTCTCCCGCGAGGAGATTCTCCACCGCATCTGGAGCGACGAGGTCATCGTCCTCGACCGCACCATCGACGTCAACATCACCCGTCTGCGCCGCAAGATCGGACCTTACGGAAAGCACATCGTAACCCGGCTGGGATATGGCTACGGATTCGAGGAGTAGGCTCTCCTACCATCGGCGGCTCTTCCTGCTGCTGCTGGCCTTCTCGTGGGTGCTCGTGGCCTGCTTCGTCCTGTTCCAGTACGGGCGCGAGAAGCACTTCAAGGCCGAACGCCTCAATGCCCGGCTGCAACTCCTCAACCTGCGGATGCTCGACGCCCTGGACGAGGGCGCCGAACCCGCAGCCTGCATCGCCACCCATGACGAACCCTTCGAGGAGCTGCGTGTGACGATCATCGACCATCAGGGGAACGTCCTCTTCGACAATTCGCTCGACACGCTCCCCGCAGCCAACCACCTCGACCGCCCGGAGGTCGTCGAGGCCCTGGCCCACGGCGCCGGATACACCATCCGCCGACACTCGGAGAGCACCCACCGCAACTACTTCTACTCGGCGATGCTCGGCGACCGCTACATCCTCCGCACGGCCGTACCCTACTCCGTCCCGCTGAGCACGGTCCTGGCCGCCGACCGCGGATTCCTCTGGTTCATGCTCGGGGTCACGCTGCTGATGAGCATCGCAGGGTACTTCGCCACACGGCGGCTGGGGCACAACATCTCACGCCTGAACGACTTCGCCCAGCGCGCCGAACGCGGCGAGCGGATCGACGAACCGGAGCCCTTCCCCCACGATGAACTGGGCGAAATCTCGAACCACATCATCCGGCTCTACGCCCGCCTGCAGAAGACAACGGCCGACCGCGACCGTGAACACGCCCTGGCCCTGCACGAGGAACAGGAGAAAATCCGCATCAAAAAACAGCTCACGAACAATATCAACCACGAGTTGAAAACCCCCGTAGCGGCCATTCAGGGTTATCTGGAGACGCTGCTGGCCAACCCTTCGCTCGACGCGGGCAGACGCACGGAGTTCCTCGAAAAGAGCTGCGCGCAGATCGAACGTCTGCGCCGTCTGCTCGCCGACGTGGCGACCATCACCCGCATGGACGAAGCAAGCCAGGTGATCCGCAAGGAGCCCGTCATCGTGAACGACCTGATCGCCGAGGTGGCCGAAGAGATGGCGTTGAAACCCGCCGAACAGCGGCTGCGCGTGAATGTCGACTTCCCGGAGCGGGTCGAGGTCGTGGGGAATCCCGCCCTGCTGAGTTCGATCTTCCGCAACCTCGCGGACAATGCCGCCGCCTACTCCGGCGGGCGCGACATCTACATCCGGCTGCTGGACAATTCGCCCGAGGCGTGCACGATCCTTTTCGCCGACAACGGAATCGGCGTCGCCGAGGAGCATCTCCCCCACCTTTTCGAACGATTCTACCGCATCGACAAGGGGCGTTCGCGCAAACTCGGAGGAACGGGGCTCGGGCTTTCGATCGTCAAGAACGCCGTGATGATCCACGGAGGAACGATCTCCGCCCGCAACCGCGAACGCGGAGGCCTCGAATTCCGCTTCACGCTCCGGAAAAGAGGCTGAAAAGCAACGTTTCACAACGTCGCAACACCGCTGTAACCTCTCTGTAACATCTGTTTCGGACCTTTGCTCCCGGTAAGCCGAATCTCTTCCGGAAGTCCCCGGCACGGCGCCGAAGCCCCGCCCCGCGGCGGAACACGCAACGGCAGCCTCGCGTCGACCTCCCCGAAGACGGCCCGCCCCGAACGGGAAACTTTCAAAAACGGAACAGATATTTTACCATGTCGCCCTTGTTTACCGCCATCGTCATCATCCTGGCCATCCTGGCCGTGATGGGCATCGTCGTGGGTGTCGCCAACGACGCCATCAACTTCCTCAACTCGGCCATCGGCTCGAAAGTCGCACCCCGCCGCACGATCCTCTGGATCGCCGCAGCCGGAATCCTCGTCGGAACGCTTACCTCCAGCGGCATGATGGAGGTCGCCCGCAGCGGCGTCTTCTATCCGGCGCAGTTCTCCTTCCCGGAGATCATGATGCTCTTCCTGGGCATGATGCTCGGAAACGTCCTGCTGCTCGACCTCTACAACACGCTCGGACTCCCCACCTCGACCACCGTCTCGATGGTCTTCGGATTGCTCGGAGCCGCCGTCGCCACGGCCCTCTTCCGCATCGCCGGCGATCCGGCCTTCTCCCTGCAAGACCTCTCGCAGTTCATCAACACCGGAAAGGCCATGGTCATCATCGCCGCCATCCTCCTCTCCGTGGCCTTCGCCTTCGTCGCCGGACTCTTCTACATGTATGTCTCGCGCCTGATCTTCTCGTTCCGATACGCCCCCGTCTTCCGCCGCTGGGGCGCCGTATGGTGCGGAATCTCCCTCTCCGGGATCCTCTACTTCGCACTCTTCAAGGGGCTCAAGAGCTCGGGGCTCATCCCCACCTCGGTCTCGGAATACGTCACCGACCACGTGCTGCTCACGCTCCTCGCCTTCTGGGCCGTGGCATCCATCGTGCTGTGGCTCTTCCAGCGGATGCGGCTCAACATCATCCGCATCACGATCCTCTCCGGTACCTTCGCCCTGGCCCTGGCCTTCGCAGGAAACGACCTCGTGAACTTCATCGGCGTGCCCCTGGCCAGCTTCGACGCCTGGCAGATCGCCCGCGAGGCCGGCAGCGAAACCATCATGATGGGAGCACTCGAAGCCCCGGCCCGCGCGAACTTCCTGATCCTGCTCGCCTCGGGGCTGATCATGGTGCTGACGCTCTTCTTCTCGAAAAAATCCCAGCACGTGGCCGAAACCGAACTCTCGCTCGCCTCGCAGCACGAAGAGGAGGAGCGCTTCGGCTCGACCTTCCTCTCCCGCGGGCTGGTACGCCTGACACTGATGGCCAACAACCTCTGGACCGGAATCATCCCGAAACGGATGCAGAAAGCCATCGACCGGCGTTTCGAACCCCTGCCCGTCGAAGAGCGCACCTCGGCCCAGTACGACATGATCCGCGCCGTGGTCAACCTCACCGCCGCCTCGGTCCTGATCGCCATCGGAACCTCCTACAAACTCCCCCTCTCGACCACCTACGTCGTCTTCATGGTGGCGATGGGTTCGTCGCTCGCCGACCGCACCTGGGGACGTGAGAGCGCCGTCTACCGCATTACGGGCGTCATGGCCGTCATCTCGGGATGGTTCATCACCGCACTGGGCGGATTCCTCATCGCCCTGGCCGTCACGGCCCTGCTGCTCTGGGGCGGATGGATCGCCGTCGTGGCACTCACGGCCCTCTGCGCCTGGCTGCTCATCCGCAGCCACCGCAAGACCCCCGCATTGAAGGCCGAGGCCGAAAAGGCCCTCCTGCCCCTTGAAAAGGCCGAAACCCCCGACGAGGTGCTCTGCGCCTGCATCGGCGAGGTCTGCAACACGATGCAGGAGGTCACGCGCATCTACAACCGCACGCTCGTGGCCGTCTTCAAGGAGAACCGCAAGGTCCTCAAGGAGATGGTCCGCGACTCGGAACGGCTCTTCTCGGAGGCCCGCGAACGCAAGTACAACATCATGCCCACGCTGCGGCGCCTGCAGCAGTGCGACATCGACACCGGGCACTTCTACGTCCAGGTGGTCGACTACCTCTCGGAGGTGACCAAGGCCCTGATCCATATCACACGCCCCTCATTCGAACACATCGACAACAACCACGAGGGCATGTCGAAGGAGCAGATCGTCGACCTGATGCGCGTAAACGACCAGGTGGAGGCGATCTTCGACAAGATCAACGAGATGCTCGCCTCGAAGGACTTCACGGATCTCAACCAAGTGCTCGACATGCGCGACCGTCTCTTCGACACGATCGTCGAGGCCGTCAAGAGCCAGCTGCGGCGCATCAACGGCAACCCCTCGGCCTCGACCCGCGCCAGCGTCCTCTACCTGACGATCCTCAACGAAACCAAAACCATGGTGCTCCAGTCGCGGAACCTGCTCAAGTCGCAGCACTACTTCCTGGAATCGCAACACGGGATCGCACCCTCGCGGCAATAACAACCCTCACGCTTCACACGAATGTAACGGGGCCGTCATCCGAAAGAAATGACGGCCCCGTATCTTTGTCATGTGAAAACCGGAAGAGGCTTTCACAAGTTGGTTTTAGGTTACATAAGCAGGTTAGTGGGAGATGCAGCGACGCGACGTCGCAGCATCTTCGTTTTTTACGCCGCAGGTCTCCCGGAAAAGACCCGGCACCCTATTTCTCCATATCCTTGAGGTGGATCTCCAGCGCCCGGACCGAGATCTGGATCTCCCAGATCGAAACCCCCAGCGAGGCGATCAGCAGCAGCAGCGCAATACCGAACACCCAGGCCGAAAGCGTAAAGAAATCCACGTAGATCAGGAACATCGTCACCACACACAGAAACAGGCTCGACACCCCGAGCGCCTGCATCGTGCGGGTGAGGTGGAGGCGGCGGCGGAGATTGTCGATCTGCGCCTGCGTTACCTTCGAGGGGTGCTGGTGGTACTGCTCCTTGAGCGTGCGGACCAGTTGCGCATAGGAGAGAAAACGGTTCGTGTAGGCCAGCAGGATCAGCGAAACGGCCGAAAACAGCAGCGCCGGAGTCGTCAGCGTAAGTTCTTCCATATCAGTCTTCAATTAAGCGTTCTTCATGCCGCAAAGGTACACAATTTCCCGGATTCCCGAAAACCGGGACAGCGCACATCCGCTGCCGGGACCTCTTCGGAGGCCTGTTCCCGACCTGTTCGGGGTATTTTCCGGGACCTTCCTGAGTTTCTCCCGGACCGCTCCGGGAATCATTCGGGAAGTTTTCCGGGAGCTTCCGGGGGCCTTCGGGAGTTCAGGACCGGCACCGTCCCGAAATACCCGATTGTAGGTATTTTCCCTGTTTTTCATACAAATCTGTAAGTAAAATTCGGCAGTATGCAAAAAATAACCTATCTTTGTACGCCGAAAGAAGACAATCTTAATCCCAAAACGAACAATAAACGCATCTTATGGAACTGAACAAAACCTTCATCGACGGGCTTTGGAGCAAGGAGATCAACGTCACGAGTTTCGTGCAGACGAACATCACCCCCTATCTGGGCGACGCCTCGTTCCTGCAGGGACCCACCGAACGCACCCGACACATCTGGAACCTCTGCCTCAAGGCCCTCGAAGAGGAGCGTCAGAACAACGGCATCCGCTCGCTGGACAACAAGACCGTCTCGACGATCACCTCCCACAAGGCCGGTTACATCGACCGTGAAAATGAGCTGATCGTGGGCCTCCAGACCGACGAGCTCCTCAAGCGCGCCATCAAACCCTTCGGCGGCATCAACGTCGTATCGCGCGCCTGCCGGGAGAACGGCGTGGATGTCGACGAAAAGGTGCGCGACATCTTCACCCACTACCGCAAAACCCACAACGACGGCGTCTTCGACGTCTACACCGAAGAGATCCGCTCGTTCCGCTCGCTCGGGTTCCTGACGGGTCTGCCGGACAACTACGCCCGCGGCCGCATCATCGGCGACTACCGCCGTCTGGCCCTCTACGGCACCGACCGCCTGATCGAGGCCAAGCAGCAGGACCTGCGCAACCTTACCGGCCCGATGACCGAAGCCCGCATCCGCCTGCGCGAGGAGGTCGCCGAGCAGATCAAGGCCCTGAAGGATATCCGCACCATGGGCGAATACTACGGTCTGGACCTCAGCCGCCCTGCACACTCGGCTCAGGAGGCCGTACAGTGGGTCTACATGGCCTATCTGGCCGCCGTCAAGGAGCAGGACGGTGCCGCCATGTCGCTGGGCAACGTCTCGTCGTTCCTCGACATCTTCATCGAGTACGATCTGGCCCACGGTCTGATCGACGAAACCTTCGCCCAGGAGCTTATCGACCAGTTCGTCATCAAGCTCCGCATGGTGCGCCACCTGCGGATGCAGTCCTACAACGACATCTTCGCCGGAGACCCCACCTGGGTCACCGAGGCCATCGGCGGACGCTTCAACGACGGCCGCACCAAGGTCACGAAGACCTCGTTCCGCTTCCTGCAGACGCTCTACAACCTCGGCCCCTCGCCCGAACCCAACCTCACGATCCTCTGGAGCCCCGACCTGCCCCAGGGATTCAAGGACTTTTGCGCCAAGGTTTCGTCCGACACCAGCTCGATCCAATACGAGAACGACGACCTGATGCGCGAAGTGCGCCACTCGGACGACTACGGCATCGCCTGCTGCGTGTCGTACCAGGACATCGGCCGCCAGATCCAGTTCTTCGGGGCCCGCTGCAACCTGGCCAAGGCGCTGCTGCTCGCCCTCAACGAGGGGCGCTGCGAGAACACCGGCACGGTGATGGTCAAGGGCATCCCGGCCCTCTCGGAAGGCCCGCTGCGCTTCGAGGAGGTGATGCAGAACTACAAGAAGGTGCTGCATGAGATCGCCCGCGTCTACAACGAGGCGATGAACATCATCCACTACATGCACGACAAATACTACTATGAGAAGGCCCAGATGGCATTCGTCGACACCGACCCGCGCATCAACCTCGCCTACGGCGTCGCCGGACTCTCGATCGCTCTCGACTCCCTCTCGGCCATCAAGTACGCCAAGGTGACGCCCCGCCGCAACGAGATGGGCCTCACCGAGAGCTTCGACATCCAGGGTGAGTTCCCCTGCTTCGGCAACAACGACGACCGCGTCGACCACCTCGGCGTCGACCTGGTCTACTACTTCAGCGAGGAGCTGAAGAAGCTGCCCGTCTACAAGAATGCCCGCCCGACGCTGTCGCTGCTGACGATCACCTCGAACGTGATGTACGGCAAGAAGACCGGCGCCACGCCCGACGGCCGCGCCAAGGGCGTCGCCTTTGCTCCGGGCGCCAACCCCATGCACGGACGCGACAAGAGCGGCGCCATCGCTTCGCTCTCGTCGGTGGCCAAACTGCGCTACCGCGACTCGCAGGACGGGATCTCGAACACCTTCTCGATCGTCCCGAAGTCGTTGGGCCCCACGCCCGAAGAGCGGGTCGAGAACCTCGTGACGATGCTCGACGGCTACTTCACGAAGGGTGCCCACCACCTGAACGTCAACGTCCTGAACCGCGAGATGCTCGAAGATGCCATGGAGCACCCCGAGAAGTATCCGCAGTTGACGATCCGCGTCTCGGGCTACGCCGTGAACTTCACCAAACTGAGCCGCGAACACCAGCTGGAGGTCATCAGCCGCAGTTTTCACGAGCGCATGTAGCGGCTTAAAAAGCCGCTCTTAGGAACGGGGGAGGGTAGTGGGGCAGGACCAAAACTGCAAAAACGGCCTCCATCCGGCTCCGCGCCCGATTATTGACAGGTGATTCCAAACAATCAAACGATATGATTCGCGTACACTCCTACGAATCGATGGGAACTTTCGACGGGCCGGGACTCCGGCTCGTCGTTTTCCTGCAGGGCTGCAATTTCCGCTGCCTCTACTGCGCCAACCCCGACACGATCGAGGCCTGCGGCGGAACCCCCACCGAAGCCTCGGAGATCCTCCGCATGGCCGTCGACCAGAAGCCCTTCTACGGACGGCGCGGCGGCGTGACCTTCTCGGGCGGCGAACCGACCTTTCAGGCTGCGGCGCTCGTCCCGCTGGTCCGGGCGCTGAAGGAGGCGGGGATTCACGTCTGCCTCGACTCGAACGGCGGGGTATGGAATCCGGCCGTCGAGGAGCTGCTGGGGCTGGTGGACCTGGTGCTGCTCGACGTGAAGCAGGCCAATCCCGAACGCCACAAGGGGCTCACGGGGCGCGAAAACGCCCAGACGCTCCACACGGCGGCGTGGCTCGAAGCCCACGGAAAACCGTTCTGGCTGCGCTATGTGCTCGTTCCGGGTTACAGCGACGCCGAAGCCGACATCCGCACGCTGGGGGAGCGTCTCGGAGGTTATAAATCCGTGGAGCGGGTCGAACTGCTCCCCTACCACACCCTCGGGGTCCACAAATACGAGGCGATGGGGCTGGAATACAAGCTCCGCCACGTGCGGGAGAACACCCCCGAAGAGCTCGACCGCGCGGCGGCCCTGCTGCGGGAATACTTCCCGACGGTCATCGTCAACTGACCGCGTTCCGAAAACACGGAACCGCCCCGGCTTTCAGAAGCCGGGGCGGTTTTCGTCTGAAAAGCGTGCTTCGGGTCAGAACAACACCGTCAGCAGGATCGGATAGTGGTCGGAAACATACTTCACCCCGTAATTGTCGGTCAGCGTGCGGAACGACATGGCCATCGTCACGTTACGGTAGAAGATATGGTCGAGATTGCGGCTCGGCGCGGCCGTTCCCTTGCCGAAGTTGTTGAAACTGTAAGCATCCCCCGTAGGAGCGATGTCGCGACCCGATTTCATCCAGTCCCGGTAGGGTTTCAGCGCACGCACGCCGTCGGCGTTGGCCGAACCGTCGGCGGCCTTCTCCGAACAGTTCATGTCGCCCACGATGAAGCACATCGCCGATTCGCCCGCGATTTTCTTCATCCGCTCGACATTGAGGTTGGCGCTGTTGATGCGCGCCTGGATATAGGGCTCGTTGGGATAGCTGGAATTGGTGCGCACGGGCATGTGCGTCGAGAGGAAGAAAAACTCCTTGCCGGTCTCCTTCTCTTTCAGGTGAACCCAAACCGAAGTCCGCCACTGCGAATCGCCCACGTCCCAGCAGCGGGAGGGCTCGTCGGGGGTCGGGCTGAGGAAGAAATAGCCGTCGTTGACCTTCGTGAAGCGGTCCTGACGATAGATCAGGCAGGTGTTTCCGCCCGTTCCGGCCCCTGTTCCGGGAACCTCCAGATAGCCGTAGTTCGGCAGGTTGTTTTTCAGATAGGTCCGCTGTTCCGTACGCGGCTCCTGCAAGCCGACCACATCGGGCTGAACCGTGTTGATCATCTTCACGACGGCCGCCTTGCGTACCTCCCAGTTCGTGTCGCCCTCATCGTTGGCGCTGTTGTAGCGGACATTGAACGACATTATTTTCAGCGTGTTCGATTCGCCTTTGTCGGGTCCGGGTCCGTCATCCTTACTCGACGAGCACGCCAGGGCGCACATTGTAATTCCACAAAGCAGATACTTCAGTGTTTTCATAGCTTTTTTTTATAGTTATTCAGGTTAGTCCTTCGTAATCACGATGTCGTCGATAAAATGCCGACCTGTGCCTCCGATCGTAATTCTTGTATCCTTCGTCGCACCAGTCACGGGAACTGAAACATCGTACCAGCGATGATAAGCATTTTCATAAGCCGGGGCTGTTTCATTGGTAATTTCGGTCAGTTCACCTTGTGGCAGCAAAGTCGTCAGATCGGGAGTCAATGTTCCGACGCTCCCTCCGCCCGATGTAGTGATTGTTACCGTGCAGGGATCAGGGGCAAAAGCAACTTTTCCACCCAGTCCCACACCGATACGAAACTTCAAAGTAACATCAGCCGGAGTATCACCCAAAGCTGCCAAGGCAGGAGTCGTTATACTGCTCGTACCATCCGTATCGCTTTTCCCAACACGAATATAACCCGTTCCTTCGTATACATTTCCGCTCTTATCCCATCCTTCCGGCATCGTATATTGCTCTGAGAGATTCGTCCACATTTGCCACGAAGGTATAAAATAATCGTGAGCCAGATAAGCATCATCAAAACCTTCGGTCAAAAGAACATTCTCCCCGGAGGGCAATACCGAAGTATAATAAGCACCTTTCTCATGTGTCGTCAAATAGAATCCGTGCTGGAACAGAAGCTGACCGTCTGTACGAATTCCCTGATCGGGATACAGAGCCGTCGTATTATCCGCCTGCATGATCTTGATATAGATAAAGCCTCCTTCGGCAATAGCCTTGCTATCCGGCACATGGAAGTAAGCCATCTTATAACCGCCGCTGTTGGCTGTAGTGGGAATAGAAAAGACCTCAGATCCCTCCCCTGTAAACGGAGCCGTCAGAACCCGAACATCTTCATTCCAAGTCATATTGTCGGTACTCCACACAATTTTATAATTTTTCGGGACATAACCGTTCGCATTCTTATTGGCAAACAAACCGAATCCGAAGCGAAGTGTCCCGACAAGCCGAGACGTAGCCTTGATTTTAAATACCAAACCATTTTCCTGCCAGTTGTCGCCACCCCACCCGGTAGTCAGGAAACGACCGTCATAAATCGTAGCAGAGCCCGTATTTGTCAATCCACAACCGGGAATATCTTCATTTCCGACCTTAGTGATCGTACAACCTTCCGGCGAAGAATAAGTTACCACATTATTCGAATAGGTAACATTTCGGAAACCAACCTCTCCATTTGCCATCGAAACCTTGAGCAATCCCGAAATCGGCGTAATGGCGTAGACCGCCTCGCCGAAACGGGTACCGTTCATCGCCGAAAGATCCGATACCGCAGCCGGCAGTAAAAAGCCCGCACCTGCAATACCCTTTACCGGGCCCCGCTTCTGCGGCACCGCCGTCGAAGCAAACGTCGCATGGGAATAGGTCTTCATCGGATAAGTCGTTATCTGATCCTCCAATTCGAGCGTGACCGTTCCGCTCAGCGTCTTCGACAGATCGGCATCCACCACCTGAGACTCCGGAAGCAGAACACGCATCGCCTCATAGGTCCCTGCCGTCAGGTCTCCGACCGAAATCGAACGCTCGGCAGGCAGTTCGGTTGCCGTTCCGCTCCTGGTCACCTGCGTCGCTGCGGTCGGAGTCACCACCAGCAGCCCGTCGGCATCCTTGGCCAGCTTGGCCCCCTTTACAACCACTTCGGCCTGGTCGCCGACCGTAAGCCCGTGATTCGGAACGCTGACGAAGATACCAGCCTCGTCATCCTGCACCGCGAAATAACCTTGCGGAACGTTATCTACCGAAACTACCGTACCTTGTATATAAAGATTGTCGGAAACCGTCACTTCCGAAGCCCCCGCCTTGGCCCGAAGCTCCGAGATGGAGGTCCTCACCGGATCGTCGGCACTCGGACGCTCCGGCTCTCCCTCGACGGCGAGCACGATGTCATCCACGAAGAAACGAACGTCGTCCGTGCTGGAGGTCATCGCAGCTGAAGTAATGATGATTTCGGTCTCGGGAGTCGCCCCGCGGACATAAACCGTAAACGGCTTGAACTCGTTGTTCGCAACCCCTTCGAGTTCGCCGCCCTCCACCGTGGCGCCGCTCGCACCATCGACTTTCACTACCACGCCGGGATCGGTCGGTTTGCCGTAGGCGTCGATCATCGCCGTCGCCAGGAACGTCAGTTTGAGGTCGCTCTTCAGAATCCGCATCGCCTCGAAGCGCGAAGCCAGTTGGATCGTATAGGAACCCTGCGTATAGCGCGTAACAATCGCCTCGTCGCCGCATCCGACCTGCAGGAAGCCCGGACGTGCGTAGCACTCCTCGAAAGCGACGATGCCGGAGTGCTCCTTGGGCAAAGAATAAGCCCCCGCATTGAATGACGACATGAAGTCGAGCGGCAGATCGATATAGGCCGCCACGGCATCGCGCAGGTCGTCGAAGCCCGTCGAGAAGACGATCGTCTCGTCGTCCATGGCCGGAACTTCCGACGCATCGGCCGTGGCCTTCGTGATGCAGAAGCCCGTCTGGAAGGCAACCATTGGATTCGAAGCCGACGTGCTGGCCGACGAGCCGTCCGTGCAATAGTGCCGGATCCAGAGCGTACCGCCCGCCGGAATCTGCTTCTCCGCGGGAATCGTGAAGTCCACGATCTTCCAGACCGCATCCGACGCTCCCCCGACCGACGCCTTGTCGAACGGCGTCCAGCTCGCTCCGTCAGCACTCCACTCGAACCGCCAGGCATGGCTTGCCTTCTGCGTGCCGTCGCGGCGGCTGCCATACATATAGCGCAGGTCCCCGGAAAGCGCCTCCTTCAACGGAATCTGCAGCTGCAGCGCATCCCCGGTCTCCCACGATCCGATCACCACGCCGCGCTGGAAATACCAGTCCGATTTGGGATTCGTGTGGGTCTGGGTGCTGAACGTCATGTCGGCCGGGCTTCCCGTCCGGCTCAGGATCATGCCGTCGTCGAAATAGCAGGTCCCGCCCTCGATGAAGGCGTTGCTCAACATCAGATTCGCATCGATCGAGAACATCTGGTAGATCGGGAAACCGTAGCCGTCCCCGCCGCCAACGGTCCCGGCCCCCTGCGACAGCAGGATCGAAACCGTCGACGACTCCGAATCCGTCGTTACATGGATGCAGGCCTGACGGGCACTCGTCGAACGGTTCCGCGCTACCACGAGTTTTACCGCCGCATCGCCCATACCATAGGTCTCGCTGGGTGTAATCCAGCGGACGGCCTCTCCCGTCGCCGGATCCGTGAAATCGATATGCCAGTAGGAATTACTGGTCACGTCGAGGGTCAGCTCCTCGCCCTCGCCCGAGGCCGTCAGACTCTCCTGGGTGATCCCGACCCGGCCGACACTGTCCACCTCCGGATCGCTCGTGCAGGAGACGGCAGCGCCCGCCAGCAGCAACGCCGCCGTCCAAATCCCGAATAAATGCTTTTTCATAGGTGCGTAATAAAGGTTCATTTGAAATTACTCGATTCGGGCCCGGAATCCCGGCTCGATGGCTCGTCCGCTCCGAAACACCGCCCCAAAACGTTACATTCGCATGACATTCGCCGAAATTTTTCAAAAAACAGCCGCTTTTCTTTGGAATGTCAAATATTACTTTTATTTTTGTACCACACTAAACCACACTATCCTATTTACATGTGCCCTATGTGTTGTGTGGTGTGGTGTACGATGCAAATATACTACTAATTCTAAAAAGATGAAAAAAAGTTACGATGAATTTCAAAGAAAGTGCGATTTTCGGACAATCGCCGCTTTCTGCGCGCTTCTGGCAGCGATCGTATTTGCACCATCGTACGCTTCGGCCCAGAACTTCACCCTGCAGGGGAGCGTCAAGACCGAAAAGGGCGAGCCGGTCCCGGGAGCAACCATCATCCTCGCCGGAACCCAGCAGGGCGTAACCTCCGACGCCCAGGGCAACTTCACCTTCACCCTCACCCGGAAACCCGCGGCCGATGCGTCGCTGCTCGTCTCCTACCTCGGCTACAAGAGCCAGACGATCCTCATCGGAAGCCGCACGGCCTTCGATATCGTGCTGGCAGAAGAGAGTACGGCCATGGATGAGGTCGTAGTCGTCGGATACGGTACCATCCGCAAAAAGGACCTCACCGGAGCCCTCTCCTCCGTGGGCGGCGAGACCATCCTCAACCGACAGACCCAGACGCTCTCACAGGCCCTCCAGGGTGCCATGCCCGGCGTAACCGTCACCCGCACGAACTCCGCTCCCGGAGGCTCGGCCACGATCCGCATCCGCGGTATCACCTCCATGACCGAAGGCGCGTCGGATCCCTATGTGCTGATCGACGGCGTGGCCGGGTCCATCGACGACGTGAACCCCAACGACATCGAGAATATCACCGTCCTGAAGGATGCGGCTTCGGCTTCGATCTACGGTTCGCAGGCCGCCGCCGGCGTCATCCTCATCACCACCAAGCGCGCCGGAAAAACCGGGGCCAGCGTTACCTATAATTATACGCTCGGCATCGACTACCAGTCCCAGACCCCCGAATACATGAATGCCACCGACTACATGGCCGCCGTCAACGAACTCCGTTACAACGACCTTCCTTCGAGCGGCTGGTATCAGGAGTATTCGCGGGAGATGATCGAAAACTACTGGATCCTCAACCGGGAGAATCCCGACCTCTATCCGAATGTCGACTGGATGGACCTGATGCTCAAGGACAAGGGCGTCCGGCAGTCGCACAGCCTGACGATTCAGGCCGGCGGCGAGAAGATCAGCTCGGTGCTGAGCCTGGGCTACGACGACGTCGACGGACTCTTCCGCAAGAACCTCAACTGGCAGCGCTACACCGCCCGGCTGAACAACGACATCAAGGTCTTCAAATGGATGAATGCCTCGGCCGACCTGTCGCTGCGCTACGTCGACCAGCTCAACCCCCATACCTCACCCTCGGGCATCATGCGTTACATCCCGCCCATCTACCAGGCTGTCTGGAGCGACGGACGCTACGCCCCGGGCAAGGACGGCACGAACAAGTATGCCGCCCTGATGTCCGGAGGTGAAAAGGAGACCGACAAGTATCTGGCCAACGCCAAGTTCCAGATCGATATCATGCCCGTCAAGGGGCTGACCGTCACGGGAATCTTCGCCCCGCAGTTCTCCTACACCAAGATCAAGGATTTCCAGCGCCAGACCTCCTACTTCAGCTATCAGGAGGAGAGCCTCACCAGTACGAAGTACATCTCCGACGCCCAAACCACCACCCTCGAAGAGACCCGCGGGGATACCTTCTCGCACACGACACAGGTCTATGCCAACTACCAGCACACTTTCGGCGAGGACCACAACATCAACGCCATGATCGGTTACGAGAACTACTGGTATCAGGAGGGGGCGATCGTCGCCAAAAAATCCTCGTTCGCACACTCGCTGATCCCCGACCTGAGCGCCGGAGGCAGTGAGGACGTTACGGCCAATTCGCAGAACGTCAACGAACTGGCACGCCGCTCCTACTTCGGGCGTCTGATGTACAACTACCGGTCGAAATACTACATCCAGGGCAATATCCGCCGCGACGGGTCCTCGCGTTTCGCGCCCGACTGCCGCTGGGGTACGTTCCTCTCGGCATCGGCCGGATGGGTCTTCACCCAGGAGCGCTTCATGGAGGGGCTCCGCAAGGTCCTGGACCACGGAAAACTCCGCCTCTCCTACGGAGAACTGGGCAACGAGCGCATCAAGGGTTACTACCCCTACCAGGCCGTCCTGGCCAACAACAACGTCGTCGGATACACCGGCTCCACGATAACAGCCCTCTCGGGTTATGCGCAGGCCGCGGCCATCGTCTCCGACATCACCTGGGAGACCACCTCGACCGTCGACGTGGGTCTCGACCTGACGATGCTCAACAACCGGCTCTCCGTCACCGCCGACTGGTACTACAAAAAGACCCGCGACATGCTCCTGCAGGTCCCCATCGCCCCGATCATGGGACTCTCCGACCCCTATGACAACATCGGCGACATGCATACCAAGGGCTGGGAGGTGACCCTCGGATGGAAAGACAACATCGGCGATTTCAGCTACGGACTCACGTTCAACCTTTCGGACGACGTTTCGAAGATGGGCTACATCGGCAACAAGGAGGTCATCTCGGGCGGCAAGATCATCCGCGAGGGCGAGGAATACCAATCGTGGTACGGCTACGTCAGCGAAGGCCTCTACCAGACCCCCGAAGAGGTGAGGAATTCGGCGACCCTGGGTTCCTACGTCTCGCCGGGCGACATCCGCTACCGGAACTTCGCCGACGGCGACCCGAACAATCCGCTCATCTCGACGGACTACGACCGCCGGGTGCTCGGCTCCTCGCTCCCGCACTTCAACTACGGCGGTTCGGTCGATCTGGCCTGGCGCGGCATCGACTTCAACCTGACGTTCCAGGGCGTCGGCCAGCGCAACTCCTATCTGACGGACGAGATGGTACAGCCGCTCCGCGGTCAGTGGTATAACTTCGCCACCTACATCGGGGGGGGGAATTCGTGGAGCCGTAAAAACACCATCGAACAGAACCAACACGCCAAATATCCGCGCTATTCGTGGAACAGCGCCAACAACAACTATGCGGTTTCCGACTTCTGGATCTTCGACGGCTCCTACTTCCGCGTCAAAAACATCTCGCTGGGATACACGCTGCCCCAGAAATGGATGAACCGGGTGCACGTCAAGAGCCTGCGCTTCGCCGTGACGCTCACCGACTTCTTCACTTACAGCCACTTCCCCGAAGGCTGGGACCCCGAGGTCGGAACCACCGGATACCCGATCACCAAATCGGTGCTCTTCTCGGCACAACTCAAATTCTAACATCGGATCAAAGAACGAAAAGATATGAAAACCATCAAATGCGCAATCTTCGCCCTGGCCGGGAGCCTGCTCTTCTCGTGCAGCGATCTGGATCTCTCACCCAAGGATTCGGCAGCCAGCGGTTCGTGGTTCCAGACCCCCGAGCAGTTCGAACTGAACCTCAACGCCCTGCTCCACCACAGCTACTGGCCCATGGAGCGGAACGAATGGACCTCCAACGGACAGACCGAACTCGACATGCTGACCGATGACGGCCAGAACCGAAGCGCCCCGAGCCGATATCTCACCGACGGTGTCGACGGCACCTATCCCCTTTCGGTCCGCATGTGGGACATCACCTATACGGGTATCAACCGCTGCAACAAGATCATCACCGAGATCAAGAAACTCGAAGGCGAAATGGATCCCGAGCGGTACAACCGCATCATCGCCTGTGCGCGTTTCTACCGCGCCTGCTTCTACTGCCGGATCATGATGCACTTCGGCGACCCGGTGGTCGTATCCGAAGATATGGACATGGACTCCGAGGCCGGACGCCAGGCAGCCTATGAGCTGACCCGCACGGACATGTGGGAGGTGGTCGACGACATGCTCCGGGAGTTTGACGAGATCGCACCCCTGCTGCCCGTCTCGTACGGCGGCGGCGAAGTCGAACGCGCCACGAAAGGGGCCGCCTACGGCATGAAGGCCCGCTACGCCCTGCACTTCGCATCCATCCGCAAATGGGACACCATCGAACGGGGCGGATTCGGTGACGCCGACGAGGAGGAGGCCAAACGCCTCTTCAAACAGGCCCGCGATGCCGCCGCGAACTGCATGGCGCTGAACGCCTACACGCTCCATTCGGATTTCGGGGAACTCTTCCGCATGTCCACGAAGCATTCGCCCGAGGGAATTTTCGTCATTCCCCGCTCGAAAGCCCTTTCGAACAACTCGAAGTATCAGTATCTCTACGGAGGTGCCACCACGGCCAAGTTGCCGCGTCTGTCGGGTGCTCCGACCTGCACGACCTGCCTGCCCTCGTGGTACCTGCTCTGCTCCTTCCTCGACGACCAGGGCAAACCCATCGACGAATCGTCGGTCTACGACCCCCACAAGCCCTTCGAGCACCGCGATCCCCGCTGCACCTATACCATCGTGGAGCACGGGACACAGCATCTGGGCGTCATCTTCGATCCCCATTTCGACGTGACCGAGGTCTACAGCGCCCGCGAAGGAGGCATGGTTACCAACAACGACTCGCGGTCGTACAAGATCTCCGGCAGTTCGAACCAGTACGCCTCCTATAACGGATTGATCCTCAAGAAGCATGTCGATGAGGACTGGCTCTCGCCCTTCGAGGCCGAAAACGATAAGCTGATCCTGCGCTATGCCGACGTGCTGCTCATGTACGCCGAGGCGAAGATCGAACTCAACGAGATCGACGATTCGGTGCTCGACGCCATGAACCAGGTCCGCGCACGGGCCTACAAGGTCGACGTGGCCGCCACCTCCGACTATCCGGCCATCACCGAACGCGATCAGGCCAAACTGCGGACGATCCTCCGCATCGAGCGCCGCATGGAGTTCGCCTTCGAGAACCTGCGGCTCTACGACCTCTGGCGCTGGCGCATTGCCGAGAAGGTGCTGAACCGTCCCTGGATCGGACTCCCCAAGAAAGATGAGAAACTCCAGCGCGCCTACATCGACGACGGCATGTGGTTCCACGGCGCCGTACCGCAGGTCGACGAGGACGGTTGTGTGGATTTCATGGCCGACGTCGCCAAGGGAGACCCCAACTTCTTCCGCAACAACATGTATGCACAGGTACTCGCCGAATGCAAGTTCGTGGCCCCGAAGAGTTATCTGTGGCCCATTCCGACCACGACCATGCAGGTCATGAAGAACATCACGGAGAACAACCCGGGATATTGATTCCATTCCGTCAAGGCCGGGCCGATTTTCACAAGTCGGCCCGGCCTTTGCCAGCACCCAACCTACCAATCCAATAACCAACAACCATGAAAAACAATCCGATCACCTTTCTCCGCCATCTGGCGGCTCCGTTGCTGCTGCTGAGTGCCACGAGCCTCTTCGCAGCTACTGAAACCCAAACCCTTCGTAACGACAAGATGCAAATCTCGATCGACAAGGACGGGCGTCTGGTCAGCCTCAGGAATCTGAAGACCGGTCGCGACTACGCCGGCAACGACTTCCTCTGGAGACTCTACTACGACACCCAGAAAGCCAAAGAGATCGAGGTTCTCCCCGAACGGCAGACCCCGCACGTCTCCTCCGACGGCAAGACAATCACACTCACCTACAACGAACTGAAGGCTACGGATTTCAGCACCAGGGAGGAGGTGACGCTCCACATGCGGCTCCGTCTCGACCTCTCGCTCGAAGGGGATCTCATCCGCTGTGCCTCGACGATCGAGAACAACGAGCCCCACACGATCATCCGCGAGTTCCACTACCCGCTTGTCGGCAACATGCCCCTTCCGGAGGACCACAAGTTGCTGCTCACACACACCGGAGGGCAGCTTTACGACGATCCGAAGGGTATCATCCTGCGCAACAGCAATTCCTCGCCCTACAAGACTCCGGCGCAGAAGTTCCGACAGATGGATGCCAAATATCCCATGCGGACCGTGACGGGCGGAACCGGAGGCTGCATGGCCTCGAACTGCTTCGCCTATGTCGGCGAGCGCGAGGGACTCTATTTCGGGAGCCATGATCCGCAGTTCCAGGACACGGGACACGGGCTGCGCCTCTACCCCGACGGGGAGGGAAACTTCACCCGACTGGAGTCGGGATTCTACAAATACCCCCACTGTTTCGCGGGTGAACGCTGGAGCTGCGACGCCAACGTCATCGCCCCATACACGGGCACGTGGCATCAGACCTCGAAATTCTACCGCCGCTGGGCCGACACATGGTGGGATCACCGCGACGCCCCCATGTGGGTGAAGAAGATGCGAAGCTGGCAGCGCATCATCTTCCGCCACCAGTACGGGGAACTGCTCTTCAAGTACACCGATCTGCCCGGGCGCATCAAGAGCGTCGGGGAGAGCGTCGGAGCCGATGCCGCCTTCACCTTCGGGTGGTGGGAGACGGGCATGGATCACGGCAATCCCCACTACAACGCCGATCCGGCCCAGGGCGGTGACGAAGGGTGGCGGAAGGCCATCGCCGAATTCAAGAAGGACGGCGGAAAGGTGCTCCTCTACTTCAACGGCAAGCTGATCGACCGCGAGAGCGAATTCTACAAAAGCGGAGTCGGCAAGGAGATCTGCTACCGCGACAATACGGGTGCGGAGTTTACTGAACAGTACCGCTTCACCGGGCAGGGGACCTTCCTCGGCGACTACAACGCCCGGACGTTCGTCATCGCCGACACCCGGTCCGAAATCTGGCGCAAGATGCTCCTTGAATGGGCCGACCGCGCTCGTGAATACGGTGCCAACAGCGTCTTCTACGACCAGCTCGGATACGGCGAAAGAGCCTCAAACTGGGATCTCAGCCGTGAATTCCCCGTTCCGAACGTCCACGTCATCGCCGACAAGGCCGAGGTGCTGAAGATGATCCGCGACCGCAACGTCAGTTTCGATCCGGAGTTCGCCCTCGGAACCGAGTGGCTCACCGACGTGACCGCCCAATACTGCGACTACATCCACATCTACCAGGTAACGGCCGGGAAGTACAGTTTCATCGACTGGTTCCGCTACACCTTCCCCGAAATCATCATCTCCGACCGCGAAATCCGCGATGACACGGACATCGAACGCCGGGTAAACAATACGCTGCTTAAGGGGCTGCGCAACGACATCGAAATCTACCGCTGCCGCGACCTGATCGACAAGACCCCGCACTACCAGGCCTATCTGGCCCAAGTAAACGACATCAAGAAACGGTACGAAGATCTGCTGTTGGTCGGCACGTACCGCGATGTAGAGGGTTTCACGCTCTCCGTGCCGGGCATCGAGGCCCGGGCCTACACGAACGGCGACGGTATGGCTATCGTGGCGACCCGGACCGAAGCGGGAGACCCCGTGAGTTGCGGGATCGAGGTGCCTGGGTATCGGTTTGTCGAGTCCGCGACGCTGGGCAAGGCCCGCGTATCGTCCGACGGCAGAGAGGTAACCCTCGGACAATACGATCTGGCGGTCCTGATTTACAAAAAGGGAAAATGAATGCACTGATCCGAGATACGGGCCCTGCCTCTCCTCTTGCGGAGACCGCAGGAGCGGAGGAATCTCCGCTCCTGCGGCTGGGGAACCGCACGGTTTCGGCCGTGGTATGCCCGCCCGATGCTGCGTGCGGCTATTACCGGGCCACCCGCTTCGACTGGAGCGGCGTTGTACGCGACCTTCGTTATCGGGGGCACCGCTACATCGCACCCTGGCAGACACGCCACGACCCCCTGCGGCACGACGGGTTGACAGGGCCCGTGGATGAATTCTCCCCGATCGGGTACGAACAGGCCCATCCAGGCGAGGAGTTCCTGAAAATCGGGGTCGGGACCCTGCGGCGATACTCGAAAGACCCTTACGATCGCTTCCGGCTCCACGAAATCGTCAACCCGGGAGTCCGGGAGACAATCGTCGCACGCGACCGCATCGAATTCCGCCACCGCCTGTTGAGTGACGATTACGGATACGACTATCGCAAGAGACTGCTCCTGACCCCGGATCCCGGGCTGCGGATCGAATACACACTCAAGAACCTCGGTCCCGCAATTCTCTCGGGATACGTCTACAACCACAACTTCTTCACTCTCGACAGGATGGTCACGGGCCCCGAAACGGAGATCCGTTTTCCGTTCCGCCCCACGGGAACCTGGCGCGAGAACTACGACTGCGTGGCCCTTACGGAGAACGGCATCAGCTTCAACCGGGAGCTCCGGCGCGGAGAAGTGGTCTTCATGGGAGACCTCCACAGTCCGGAACCCGCGACCCGGAAATATGAATTCTCGATTCGCAACCTCCACACAGGAGCCGGAATCCGGGTGTCGGGCAGCGGATCGCTCTCCCACATGGTCTTTTGGGCCTGCCCGAATGTCGCCTGCATCGAGCCCTACACCTCGTTTCAGGTATTCCCCGGAGAAACCGGGGTCTGGCAGATCGACTACGAGTTACTGGATTAGACACCACCCTCAAAAAAGACGCCCCGGCGCAGCACTGCCCCGGGGCGATCTCCTTTCCGGAAACGGGATTCAACAGACTTTCGCGACCGCCGCATCCACCGAAGAAGCAGCTGAAGCGGCAGCAGGCAAATCCAGTCCGGCCAGCAGTCCGTAAAAGGCGGCTTCGCCGATATGAGCCGCCGGGGCCACCTTTTGCAGACACGTCACGTCCCGCAGCCCATCGACGAGTGCCGGTTCCAGCAGTGCGAACGAACGCGAGATCTGACCGCCCAGCAACAGGCATTCAATCCGCAGTTCGGAAAGCACGCCGCCAATCGCTCCGGCCAGGATCCGCCCCGCCTCGGCGAAGGTCTCCCGGGCTGCCGGATCCCCGGCAAAAGCCATCCGGGCCAGGTCGGCCACCGTAAGCATCGGATCCATCCGACCCGTCAAACCGGCATGAATCCGCAGGAAACCCCGTTTCGAGACCCAGTCCTCCAGAATGCCGTCCCGGCACGGACGTTTGAAGATCGAGATCCGCGGAGACCCCATGGGTGAATACTGCACTTCGCGATCGAGGCAGCAGGCGAAGCCCAAACCGGTTCCGAGCGTCACGAGGGCCGCATTCCCGGACGTGCGGGCATTGCCGCGTGTCATCTCGCCCAGCAGCGCCGCATTGACATCGTGCATGAACCGAACCGGCATGTCGGGACCCGTTTCGGGAAGTTTGCGCAGCACTTCGACAAGTGAACAGCCGTAGATGCTCCGGAACTTGTGCTCCATAAGGGGAATGCCCCGGGCGAAGTCGAACGGTCCCGGGAAGGCGACTCCAATGCCGTTCAGCACGAGCCCGTGCGCCGAAGCGAAGGCGGCACCCCGAACCACCGAAGCGGTCAGGGCACCGACAATCTCTTCCCGCGTACCGTCCGAGGGCATCGGGCAGGAGAATTCCGACGCGGGGATCAGCTCCCCGGCGGCATCCGCCACCACGGCCTTGAGAAACGTCCCGCCGACGTCGAACAGCAGACGGCAGTTATTCACGGTCGAATCCATCCTTGAGCATCGTCTTGTGGACGCAAATCGGTTCCGCACGCAAGTTCTCGATCACGTAGCGGCCCATGTCGGCCGGGACCACCACCATATCCATGTATTCGGCATCGAAACAGCGCTCGGGATGATCGACGGAACGGATCCGGATGTGCTCGCCGTCGACGAGCGTCAGCACGTGGAACCGTCCGCAGGTATCGTCCTCGATCTGCTTCTCGAACTCCAGACGACGGAGCGTGAAGTAGAGCAGGTCGTGCTCCCCGACGATGTATTCGGCCCAGCCGTCACCGCCGCGGACCTGGCGCGGCTGCTGGACGATGTTCCGGCGCACCCAGCTCGTCCGACGCTCGCGGACCAGATTCCGCTCGCCGTGCCACGTGTGAATCGGACGCGGTTTGCCGTCGAAGTCCGGGCGCAGGTAGTCGTAGAGTTTGTAGGTATAGGAGCCGATCGTGAGGCTGCCGATCTCCAGAACCACCTGGTTGCGGCCCGACGAGTGGACCGTCCCCGCGGGAATCATCACCTGAAGACCCGGCTTCGAATCCTCGTAGCTCACGTATTTCAGATAATCCACCGGCTTGTACTCCTTGTCGGCCAGTTTGATATCACGGATGAAGGCGTCGATGTCGGCATCGTCGCGGAATCCGATGAAGGTCTTGGCATGGTGTCCCGCTACGACCACGTAGTAGCTCTCGTCCTGGCGTCCCAGTTCATCGTAATTATCGTAGTTGTACTGCGCGCCGGAGTGGACCTGGATCGACATGTTGCCCGTGCTGTGGTACGAGTCGTCGTAGTTGAAGCGGATCGGGAAGTAACCGCCAAATTTCTCGACGCAGCGGGCGCCCATGATCGCCTCTCCCTCCCGCTGCACGAAGGAGAAGAACGGAAACTCCAGTTGCTCGGCTCCGGCCTCGACCACGATGCTCACCTCCATGGGGATCAGGTCGAAGACCCAGGCGCAGTTGCGCATCGTATCGGGCAGGTTGCGCAGTTTCTTGACGTAGGTACCGCCCCAGACGCCCTCCAGATAGACGGGCTTGCAACGGAACGGATAGGTGGCAAGGGCCGCCAAAATCTGCTCCAGCGCCTTGCGGGGAATCAGCTGGAGGTGGTCCGGGCGGTCCGAAGCGACGTAATAGTCGAGCAGGCCCTCTCGCAGCAGTTCCCCGCGCAGGTGCACCGCCATCTCGAAATCGGCGTAATAGCAGCGGCGGATCACCTGATTGGCCGGCTGTGCGGTCCGGTCGCCCAGGTTGGCATACTGGCCCCGGCGGATGCGGAGAATCGACTCCTTGGGCGTCACGTCGAAGTAGCACCGCACATCGTAGAGATCCCGCATCCGCGGCATCAGACAGCCGCTGCCGTAGACGACAATCACACGGCGTGCGTCATCCGAAGGACGGAGCGCAGCGATCCGCAGGCGGAAATCCTCCGCATTGGTCTCATCCAGCAGCGCCTCGTAGCCGCCCCGGAAAATGCGTCCGTAGAGCAGCGTCGGGTCCTTCTCCCGATCCCACTCCAGCAGCGGATCGATCAGATCGCGGATCTCCTGCTCCGACTTGAAGGCCGCGCGGAAATCGACCGCCTCCAGCCCGATGTTCCGGAGCTTCAACTGCTGCGACAGCAGGTTGATCATCCGCGACCAGTCGGCCGTGGCGTAACCGTCGAAAGCGACGACAAGATTCCGGCCCGGCGCAGCATCCATGCGTGCGGCAAACTCCGCAGCCAGTGCCGTTGCGGCCTTGAGCGTTCCGCCGACTACGGACCCGACGGCCTCGGCCGGAAGCTGCGGACGGTTTACGGCCCGGGGATCGTCGTACGGAAAGGGGTTGTACATGAAACTCATGACTCTGATTGTATTTAAGGGTTAATCAAACAATTGCGTGATATTCGAAATCCATGATTCCGGAAAGCATCTCCAGTTCGCGCAGGTAGTCGCCGTCGACCAGTGCGAAATGCTGCGTGGTGCCGATCTTCAGGATCTGCTCGAAAAGTCGCTCCACGGGAACCACCGGACGGAAAATACTGTGGGAATAGGTCGCCAGGATGTGATCCCCTTCGAGCGAGTCGACCAGCGTGGCAACCAGCTTGTAGCGGCCGTCGCACTCCACGAGCTGCGCCATGGTCTTGCGCCCCGGCGAGATGCGGTACCAGGCGAACGGAGCCCCGGCATACTTGTAGCTCGTCTTGGCGAAGCGCACGTCGCGGGCGATGACCACATTCTGCTGCCAGGCCGGGTCGTTGTGGTCGTTCGGGCCCGCATGACCGCCCGCAAAGGTGCCATAGTCGGTCTCGATGTGGAACGGTTCGAGGAAATTGACGTGCTTGCCCGAGATCAGCTTCAGCAGGTAGGTGATCAGACCCGCGCCGATGTCGGCCTCGGGAACCAGCACCGAGCAGTTCTCGTTGAACCACGGGTGGTAGAACCCGGCCCGCAGCCCCACCAGCTCGAACATCGCACGGTCGATGTCGTTGAAGACCATCACGTCGATATCCGAGCGTTCGGCCATCTTCGCCAGCCCGATCGAGGCGCGGACCGACGCCTCGAACTTGTCGCGCGCCACGTCGTCCATCATCCGGTAGCGCGAGGTCAGGGCGTCGCAGTAGCCCTTGAGTTCCGCCGCGCTCACGGCGTCGATCACCTCACCGTAGACCGAATAGGGCAGGAAACGGATCTCGGGGCCCAGTTTGGTAAAGAGGTCGTAGGGGTCGATGTAGGTTGACCACATAGCCTCGTTATAG
Source organism: uncultured Alistipes sp. (assembly GCA_944321965.1). Taxonomy (GTDB): domain Bacteria; phylum Bacteroidota; class Bacteroidia; order Bacteroidales; family Rikenellaceae; genus Alistipes. Next base: position 8,835 of record CALUNH010000008.1, on the reverse strand, counting down.
TTGGCCAGCAGTCCCAGGTTCGACTGCCGGAGGATGGCCCGTGCACGGGCCGCCGATGCGAAGAGCCGGATCTCGCCGGTCACCTCCTCGCGCGAACCCATCACCACCCGGACGTGCCGACGGCCCGTGCGGGGCACCGACCCCGACGCTTCGAGTGAACCTACGAGTGTCCCGGCGCAGAGGTAATCGATAAAATCGTCCTCGTCGAGCGTGTCCCGGAACGACACGTGGTCTCGGGCGGCATTCACAAAGAGAATCGGCACCTCGGGCATGTCCCGCAGGAAACGGATCCAGGCGAAATCCTCCGACCAGGAGAGAAACTCCGCAATCACGAAGTCGACCTTCTCCATGTAGAAGCGATCCATGGCCGCCTGAACCTCCTCCTTCTCGTAGACGATCCCCGGGAACACCACGTCGAGAAAATCCAACGTCCCGAGAATCTTCTCCACGTCGGCGTTCTTGCGTTCGGCATACGTCCCGCGTTTCAATCCTTCACCCAGCATCTTGAAGCGGGGCGACGCGATCAGCAGCAATCCTGCCTTCGCTTTTCTGGTTTTCAGGTTACTGTTCATGTTCTATTTTGTTGTAGTCTTTCAGATAGAAAAGTTTGGCGCCCAGCACCATGACCGCTCCGCACACGAGCCAGACAACGGCCAGCATCGAGATGCCGAACGACAGCCCGGCAGCCTGCTTCACGGCACCCAGCACCACGGGAGCCAGAGCCCCGATTCCGAATCCGACCATCATCATCAGGCTCGAAGCCGACGAGTGATAACGCGGCGGGATGACGTCGTAAAGCACCGTATAGGTATTGGCGTCGAAGAAGGCCCGGGCGAATCCGAACCCGGCGAACCCGACGTAAATCACCCACAGCGTCGCCGAATTGCCCATCAGCAGGATGAACGGCACGGCTGCCAAAAGTCCGAAACCCTGCATGGCCATTCGCCAGGCGGGATGCAGCCGTCCGAGTTTGTCCGAAAGACGCCCGGCCAGCAGAACCCCGAAGAAGGCAAACAGGTGGGTGTAGAACATCGAGTGGAATCCGGCCCCCGAGAGGTCCATGTCGAAGCGCTCGAAGAGGTAGGTGGGCATCCAGGTCAGGTAACCCGTCAGCACGAAGATCAGGCCCGCGAAGCAGACGGTAAGGATCAGGGCCGTCGGGGTGGTGAATACCATCCGGAAGCCCTCCAGAAGTTTCGGTTTGGGAGCCGACGAGTCTGCAGCAACGGCCTTCGACGGCTCCTCCCGCTTGTCCTTCAGGCGCACGGCCATCACGATGCCGTGGATGACACCGATGGCGCCGAATACGTAGAAGGCGCTGCGCCAGCCCCACAGCTGGCCGATATATCCGGCGGCGTAACCGCTGATGATGATCCCGATGTAATAGGCCGTCTGGTGCACCGACATGGCAAAGGCTCGGGTCCGGTCGTGATATTGTGCCAGCAACGAATAGTTCGCCGGGCCGAAGAAGGCTTCACCGCCTCCCGTAGCGACACTCCGCATCAGTACGAGCATCAGAAAGCCATTGCAGAGGCCCGTGAACATCGTAGCGACGCTCCAGAAGAGGATGCTGCCCGTGACGATCCATTTCCGGCTGAAACGGTCACCCACCAGGCCGCCGATCGGCACCAGCACGGCATAAAACAGATTGAAGATCGTGGCGATGGAGCCGATCGCCACATCGCTCAGCCCCAAATCCTCACGGATAAGCGGGAGCACCACGTTGAAAACCTGACGGTCCGCCTGGTTGAGCAGGTAGGCAACCCACAGCAAACCCAGGACTTCCCATTTGTAATTCGAGCGTTTTTTACGCCCGTCACACGCAGTCGTCATCGTCTATCGGCAAATTGAATCAGTACAACATATCCACGCTCGATCCGGCAGCCCGGCGCTCCGCCGCCGCACCCTGGAACGGGACGGTACTGCGTTCAATGAGCAGCATCGGAGCGTCCCAGACCGGACAGCCGGTGAACTTCATCCGCCCGCCGTCGCGGTTTCCGTGAGGTTGGGGCAGTTCGAAGATGCGGCCCGTGATGGGCTCCACCAGCACCGGATCCTTCAGCGAAAGACCCTCGACACTCAGTTCGACCCGGTCCCAGGCGAGTTCATCCGACGGAATGCGGTCGGCATACCAAAACATCACGCCGATCGGCGTATCGGCCGTATCGGCCAGTTTGACAAGCGAGATCTCCCGCGCCGTATTGACCGAGAAAGCGGGATGCCCGGCAGCCTTCACCCCGGCGTGCAGCAGATTGACCATGTGCTGCATGGCATGGTACGAAGGGCGCTTGTAAACCACCTGCTTCAACAGGTTGGCCCGCAGCAGCCCGAACGACTGGAGCATATTGGGATACTGGTTGTCGATGATGGCGAAGATCGACGAGCGGATCCCCAGCGCGAAATCGTTGGCCAGGCGGCGCGCCACCCATTTGGCCTGGCTATACTCGCTCCACTCGTGGTAACGCAGGGCATGGGCCCACTCCAGCACCGAAGGGCATCCGCTCTCACCCGAGAAGAGGCGTATCCGCGGATCATACGAGGCCACGAACCTGGCCAACGCCTCGATCCCGGGCGTCGCATCATCGGGATTTTCATGATAGGGGTGGAAGCTCACATAGTCGATCAATCCGAGTTTGTTCCGCTCACGCAGGATATCCAGCACCCTGCCCGTAAAGTCGACCGGCATCCGCGAAAGCCCGAATCCAATGATGACTGCCTCAGGGTCCACCTTGCGGACCGCCTCCGCCGTGCGGATCAGCAGTTCGGCATAGGCCGCCGACTGGTCCGCCCCCCGCAGGTTGGGTTCGTTCCAGACCTCCCACTCGTGCACTCGATCCTTGTAACGCGCCACAACCGCCGTCACGTAGCGCTCCCAGGCCTGCAGCGTCGGCTCATCAGTGAAAATCCGCGATCCCAGGCTCTTCTGCGCCCCGTAAACCGGATTCCCGTAGGCCAGGCACATCCACGGGCGAACCCCCTCTTCGCAAAGGCCGTCGACCGCTTCGTCGAGCCATCCGAAATCGTAGCGGCCCTTCTTCTGCTCGCAACGAGCCCAGCCGCTCTGGATACGCGCAGCTCCAACCCCCAGCTCTCCCACATAGGGCTTGTAGGCCGAAAAATCGGCATACTCACGGTCGAGACATTCGCACCCGACCGACCAGCGAGGATTCGCAAGTTCCCGCGACGACCGCGTCTCGATACGGCCGACAAGCTCCAACCCCGGCGAAACAGACTGCAGCTGCTTCCATGTCAGCGACCAATGCTGCGCCAAAACGGCCGAAGGAAGACTCGCTCCCAGAAGAATAGCAAGGAAAGTTTTTTTCATTTTCAAAGTTGGTTAACAGTTTTTTTCATATCTTTGTAACACGCAACATAAAAGTTGTGAGGTGTGGCCTTCGCCATGAGGAGTGTTGTGTAGTGTGGTGCAAAGATAGGCATTTTTTTAGACATTCCAAGATTTATTTCACTTTTTTAAACGACTGATATGCCGGAAAAGATTAAAATCGACCAGGAAAGTCAGACTCCGGTCTACAAGCAGATCGTCGGACAAGTCGAGCAACTGGTACGCAGCGGAGAATACCCCGAAGGGTATCTGTTGCCCTCAATGAACGAACTCTCGGCATTGCTCGACATCTCGAAGGAGACCGTGAAAAAGGCTTACTCCATACTCCGGAACAAGGGCTACATCGATGCCAAACAGGGGAAGGGATTCTACGTGGCAGCCACAGAAACGACCAATAAACTCAATATCCTGCTGCTGTTCGACAAACTGAGCACCTACAAGCAGGTGCTCTTCAACTCCTTCGCCGAGGAGATCGGGGATGCCGCCGAGGTAACCATCCGCCTCCACAACCAGAATGTGGACCTGCTGGAATATTACATCGATGAAAATCTCGACCTGTTCGACTACTACGTCATCACCCCCCATTTTCCGCTCGATGCCATCACACAAAAACGGGTATTGAAGATTCTCACACGCATTCCCAACCGCAAACTAATCATGGTCGACTACTGGATGAAGGCGCTCCCGGGAAACTACGGGGCTGTCTATCAGGATTTCGACAACGACGCCTACGAAGGACTGGGGTACGGGCTCAAAAAACTCAAAAGCTATTCAAAACTCAACGTCGTAACGCTCCCTTCGAGCCTTTACTATACCTCGGTAAGCAAAGCCGTGGAGCGCTTCTGTCGTGACAACGACATCGCCGTGGAGTTCCACACGAAGATCACCCCGGAGATCATCCGCGAGAAAGAAGTATACCTGATCCTCAACAGTCAGTACGACCTCGGACTTATCGAACTCGTGCGCCGGGCACGGGAACTGAACTACAAGGTGGGAAGCGATATCAGCATCATCTCCTACAACGAATCACCGATCAACGAGATCATCCTCAACGGGCTGACTACCATCTCGACCGATTTCCGCCAGATGGGTATCCTGGTCGCACGGATGGTTCTCGACAAAGCCCCGGCCAAGATTAAATGCGACTTCCAGATGATCCGCCGCAATACGTTCTGAGACTCCCCGGCACAAGACCGGGACCACAGAAAAACTGCCCGACACATACGGTGTCGGGCAGTTTTGATTGGACAGCCAGGATTGCCGCCGGTCGCATCCCGGCCTCTCTCCCGGGATCACTCCCCCCCTCGGAACTCATGACCAGGGTCCTGCCCTGCTCCCACAGACCGGACTGCGCCCCGAAGCCACAATCCAGTCCATACATCGGTCCCGACCTCACTCGCCCGAATCGGAGACGAAGTTCTTCGGCAAAACCCCGAACTGTTTCTGGAAACATTTCGAGAAGTAGGAGGTCGAACTGAAACCAACCATGTAGCAAACCTCGTTGATGTGGTAACGCTTGTCCTTGAGCAGCTGCGCCGCCGTCTTGAGCCGTTCGAGACGCAGGTAGTCGTTCGGAGTCATGTCCAACACCCCCTTGATCTTGCGGTAAAAACTCGCCCGGCTCATGTGCATCATCTCCGCAATGTCGTTCATCTTGAACTCCGGATTGTTGAAGTTCGCGTGGATGATCTCCTGCAGCCGCACGATGAAGTCCGTATCGGCCGACGACGTGGCCATCGTATTGGCCAGCACCAGCGGATTCTTCGTAAAGGCCTCGCACAGCTTCTGGCGGTTCTTGATGAGGTTGGCGATCACCGACAGCAGGTAATCCGACGAAAAAGGCTTCTCCACATAGGCGTCGGCCCCGGCATCCATGCCCGAAATCTTCGACTGAAGCGTCGTCTTCGCCGTCAGCAGAACCAGCGGAATGTGACTGTAGCGAAGGTCGTTCTTCACCCGCTCGCACAATTCGATACCATCCATCTTCGGCATCATGATATCACTGACGATCAGATTGATATAACTCTTCTCCAGCACCTCCAGCGCCTCGACGCCGTTCTCGGCCGTCACGACCGAATAGGATTCGGACAACTGCCGCCGGATGAAGGCCTGCATCTCCGGATTGTCCTCCACGACCAGAATGCTGTACGCTTCACACGCCGGTTCCGGAACGGGCTCCGCAGCAACTTCGGGACTCTCGCTCGGAGGGGATGACGGCTCCGCGGAGACCTCCGACAGGCTGAGGGGAACCGTCAGAACAAATTCGTTGAGCTCCGACGACGAGCTCATCGTCAGCGTCCCGTGATGGAGTTCGGCCAGCGACCGCGACAAGGCCAGCCCGATACCCGTTCCGGGGGCTTCGCTCTTGCGCGTGTGCCGGAAGAAGGGCGCAAAGATCGCCTCCCGCATCTCCGCAGGCACAAGTCCCCCGTCGTTGCAGACCGTCAGCCGCAGTTCCGACTCCTCACGGCGCAACTCCACCCGGATTGCCGTATCGGAATACTTCAGCGCATTGTTGAACAGGTTGCTCAGAATCTTCGTAAAGGCCTCCCGGTCGATCTCCGCCCAGATCTCCTTTTCGGCGATCTCCAGTTCGAAACGCTTGTGCTGCTGCTTGGCCGAAGAGCTGAAGCGGTAGAAGGTCTCCGAAACGACATCCGCCACGTTCTGACGTGTCAGGTTCAGCGACGGACGCTCCTTCTCGATCTTCCGGAAATCGAGCAGCTGGTTCGTAAGGTCCAGCAGCCGGTTGGTATTGCGGTCCATGATGTTCAGGTCCTCAACCAGATCCCGGCTCACCGTCTTGCGGGCCAGGATGTTCTCCAGCGGGCCCTTGATGAGTGTCAGCGGCGTGCGGATCTCATGCGCGATATTGGTGAAGAAGCTGATCTTGGCGTTGTAGAGCTCCCGCTCCTTCTCGCGTTCGAAAGCCTGGATGTGCTGCTCCTGACGGCGGCGGTTGCGACGGTTGTGGTAGACGAAAACCAGGATCAGGAACCCCGCCCCCAGCAACGCATAGACCACATAAGCCGCCGTCGAGAGGTAAAACGGAGGCGAAACCTCGATGAAGAGCCGGTGAACCGGGCCTTCGGGACGATCCGCCAGCCGGACCCGGAAGAGATAGTGGCCCGGCGGGAGTTTCGAATAGGTGATCGTCGAGGATTCGGAGGTGTACTGCCGCCAATGGTCGTCCACCCCCTCCAGTTTGTAGAGCAGGCGGTTCGACTGCGGCTCCCGGTAGCCGAGGGCCGCCAGCTGCAGGCTGAAGGAGTTCTGATCGTATTTCAGGCTCAACGAATCGGAGCAGATGATGCTCTTCCGCAGCGGCGAGCCGGGTTCCCCGACGACGACCGGCTCGTCGAGCAGCGAGAAATCCGTAATGTAGACCGGAGGTTCGTAATCCGTGCGGCGTTCGACCAGCTGCTTCGGGTCGAAGGAGATCAAGCCCTCGATACACCCGAAATAGATGATCCCCTGCTCGGAACGGAAACTCGACTTGTAGTTGAACTGGTTGCTCAGCAGCCGGTCCGCCACGGTGTAGACCTGACGGACGCTCTCCGTCCGGGGGTCGAACAGCACCAGACCCCGGTTGGTCGTGATCCAGAAGAGCCCCTGTTCGTCCTCGACAATCTGGAAAGCCACGTCGCTGGGCATTCCGTCGCAGGAATTGTAGCGGATAAAGGTCTCACGCTCGGGATCGAAACGGCTGAATCCCGACCCTTCGGTCGTCAGCCAGATCTGCCCGTTGCCGTCCTCGAAGACACTCGTGATGTTGTCGCACGGAAGCGACGTTTCGTCGTCGGGGTCGTGCAGGAAGTGCGACCAGCGGTTGTTCCGGGCATCGTAGCGGTAGAGCCCGTTCGAGAAGGTCGCCACCCAGAGCTGGCCGTTCGAATCCTCGCGGATGTCGTTGACCATCTTTCCGCCGTTGATCTCCGGCACAAGCGGAAAACGGTCCGTCTGCGGATCGTAATACTGCAGCCCGTGCATGGTCCCCACGTAGATCCGCCCGCTCTCGGTCTTGCAGAGCGCAAAAACGTAGTTGCTGAAGATCCGGCCCGGTTTTCCGTCGTCGCCGTAGGCCCGGATCCGCCCCGTCCGGGTGTCGATCACCCGGATTCCCTTCGAGAAGGTGCTCACCCAAAGGTCGTCGCCGTCCATGAGCAGGCCGTGGACGTTCGAAAACTCCCGGCTCGGAGCGAAAAAGTCGAAGGTCCGGGCCACGGGATCGAAACGGTAAAGCCCCGCATCCTCGGTCCCGACCCAGAGCCCGCCCCGGTTGTCGGGGCAGATTTCACGCACGCGACGGCCCTGCAGGCTGCGCGGGGCATCCGTCTGGTAATACTTGTCGAAATCGGGATTCCGACGGGGCAGGTAATTGATCCCGCCGAAAAAAGACCCGACCCACAAACCGCCCTCGCGGTCCTTGCAGAGCGAATAGACGGCATTGTCCGACAACGAATAGGGGTCGTAGAGCGAACTGCGGAGCTGCTGGTAGTGCCGCGTCCGGGTATTGTAGACGATGATTCCCGACTCGGTTCCGATCCAGAGTTCGTCGGGCGCATATTGCAGGATATAGCGCACGAACAGCGGCGTCTCGGGATCGTCCGTCAGGCGCAACGGCGTGACCTGGGAGGTCACAAGGTTCACCTCCACCACACCGTGGGCCTCCAGCCCGAGGTAGAGTTTGTTGTAGTCGCTGAAACAGATGAACGAGATGATGTCCTTCGGATAGATCTGCCCGCCCTCGGCATCGAGGAAGGGTTTCACCTCCCGGAAGCCGTCCTCCGTATAGAAGAGTCCGCCCCCGTAGCCGGAGAACCAGATCACCCCGTTGCGGTCGCTGCACAGGGTCCGCAGGGTCCGCCGCTCCCGGTAGCAGTTCTCGATCGTCCCGGTGCGGGAATCGTAGCGGAAGACGCCGTTCGCCTCCACGGAGATCCAGACGGTCCCCTTCGGATCGCACTCCAGACCGGCAATCGGTTTGGTGATGAGCTTCCCCTCCGGATCGTAAAGCGGCATGTCGGTGAAGCGTTCCGTTTCGGGATCATAGCGGTAAAGGCCCGAATCGGTTCCCACCCAGAGCCGGTGATCCCGGTCCTCCATCAGACATTTGATCAGGCTGTTTCCCAGTCCGGATTTCTGACCCGGATTGTGCTTGAAGATCTTGAACGTCTTCCCGTCGTAGCGGTTCAGGCCGTCCTTCGTCCCGAACCACATGAACCCCCGGTTGTCCTGCAGGATCGCCGTGACGGTATTCTGCGACAACCCGTCGTTGATTCCCAGGCGGTCGAAATGGATCGACTGCGCGACGCCGGAAACCGCACCGCAAAAAACGCCGAAAAGGGTCAGGATGAATTTTCTCATATCAAATTCGGGTTAGCAAAACAAATATAGTAAAACTCGCCCGATTTCGGATGGATTTAGGAAGAATAATGTAAACTATTGGGCTTTCAGGGAGATACGCAGCATTATTCCGCATTTGTAAATGT
>CALUNH010000007.1 GCA_944321965.1 uncultured Alistipes sp. | reverse complement strand
TCGCGCCGTTCGAGACGGCCGTGACGACGAAGATCGCCACCAGCACGTAGAGCAGCCAGGTGGCCGTTTCGCTGCCACCCGTAAGCCAGCCGTAGTCGAATTCGTTGTTCTTGACGAAGGGGATGGTCGTCTGCGTGGTCTTGCGGCTCTCGGAGCTGAGGACCACGTTGCGCTGCACGCTCTCGATGACCGTACCGTCCTCGTCCATGTAGACCGTCTGCACAGGCTGCGTCGTCTTCTCGCGGACCACGATGTCGGGCGAGAGCCACATGGTCGTCCCGACGATGATGCCCAACCCGACCTGTCCCACGACCTTGAAGCGACCCTTGAGTCCCTCCTTGCGGTGGCGGAAGACCTTGATGTAGTCGTCCAGTCCGCCGATGAACCCCAGCCAGACGGTCGAAACCAGCATCAGCTGCACGTAGATGTTGTCGAGTTTCCCGACGAGCAGCATCGGGACCAGGATGGCCACGAGGATGATCACTCCGCCCATCGTCGGGGTGCCCTTCTTCTGGAGCTGGCCCTGGAGTCCGAGGTCGCGGATCTCCTCGCCGATCTGCTTGCGGCGCAGGAAGTCGATGATCCGCCGCCCGAAGATGATGACGATCAGCAGCGAGAGGATGATCGCCGCCGCCGCGCGGAACGAAATGTACTGGAACATGCCCGAACCGGGCAGGTCGTAGGCTTCGTCCAGATACTTGAAAAGATGGTAAAGCATGTCTGCGTATGGGAATTAGAAATCGATTGTCAGTTTTTTTGCGTCGCGGCGAGGAGCCCGAAGGCCTTGCGGACCTCCTCGCGGTCGTCGAAATGGTGTTTCACGTCGCCCAGGATCTGGTAGGTCTCGTGTCCCTTTCCGGCCACGAGCAGGATATCCCCGGGGTGCGAGAGCAGCACCGCCGTGCGGATCGCCTCCGCGCGGTCCGTGATGCGCACGCAGCGCGTTCCGGGCTGAAGTCCGGCGACCATTTCGTCGAGGATCGCCTCGGGAGACTCATGCCGGGGGTTGTCCGACGTGAAGATCGCCGTCGAGGCGTACTTCACGGCAATCCGGGCCATTTCGGGGCGCTTCGTGCGGTCGCGGTCGCCGCCGCAGCCGCACACCACGATCAGCTGCTGTGCGGGTGTGCGGATCTCCTCGATCGTGCGCAGCACGTTCTCCAGCGCATCGGGCGTATGGGCATAGTCGACCACGGCCACGGTTCCGTTTGCGGCACGGACGATCTCGAAACGCCCGCTCACGGGATGCAGCGTCGACAGCACGCGCAGCACCTCCCCGCGGTCGAGCCCCAGCAGCACCGCAGCCCCGTAGACGGCCACGAGGTTGTAGGCGTTGAAGCGTCCCAGGAGCCCCGTCCAGAGCTCCTGTCCGTCGATGCGCAGCAGCATCCCGTCGAGGTGCATCTCGATGATCCTGCAGCGGAAATCGGCCATCCCCCGCAGCGAATAGGTGCTCACCGCCGCGGCGGTGTTCTGCACCATCACCATTCCGTTTCGGTCGTCGGCGTTCGTCAGCGCAAAGGCCCCCTTGGGCAGCCCGTCGAAGAAGCGCTTCTTGGCCCGGATGTACTCGGCGAAGGTCTTGTGGTAGTCGAGGTGGTCGTGGGTGATGTTCGAGAAGATCCCCCCGGCGAAGTCGAGCCCGCGGGTCCGCTCCTGCACGATGGCGTGCGACGAGCACTCCATGAAGCAGAATTCGCACCCCGCATCGGCCATTTCGCGCATCATGGCGTTCAGCCGGATCGGGTCGGGCGTGGTGTGCGTGGCCTCGATCTCGCGGCCGTCGACCTTGTAGACCACCGTGGAGATCAGCCCCGCGCGATAGCCCAGGGCCCGCACCAGGTCGTACAGCAGCGTCACGGTCGTCGTCTTGCCGTTCGTACCGGTGATGCCCACGAGTTTCAGCTCCCGGCTCGGGAAGCCGTAGAAAGCCGCGGCCAGGTCGGCCATCGCCCCGGCCGAATCCGGGACCACGACGTAGGCCACCCCTTCGGCGGGCTCGGCGGGCAGCTGCTCGCAGACCACCGCCGCGGCACCCTTCCCGACCGCCATCGGAATATAGTCGTGCCCGTCGCTCTGCGTCCCGCGAATGGCGAAGAAGCAGTCGCCGGGCCGGACGTTCCGCGAATCGTAGGTCAGGCCCCCGATTCCGGTTTCAGGATCGCCATGCACCGTCCCGACAGGCGTGTAACGCAGTATTTCCTCAATTTTTTTCATTTCATTTCAACGTTATGGTTACCGCCGCACCCGGCGTAATGCGGGACCCGGCGGGAATCGTTTGCTGCACGACGCTCCCCTGCCCCGAGAAGCGGACCTTCAGCCCGCGGCTTTCGAGCAGGAACAGCGCATCCTTCAGCCCCATGCCGCGCACGTCGGGCATGACGCCCGGGGTGTCGGGAAGGGTTGTGACGACCACCCGGGCAAGGCTGTCCACCCGGGTCCTTCCCCAACCCGTGCGGTCTTCGTACTCCGTGCGGGGCGAGAACTTCCCCGCCACACGGCGGATCTGGGCGATGTCGCCCCCCTTGATCCGCTCCGGATAACGGCGCGGGCCGTCGGACTCGACCCTTCCGTACCAGTCGTGGCCGCGGTTGTAGATGTAGTCGACCATGCGCTTCACCACCGGTCCGGCCAGCGGACCTCCGTAGTAGGCCTTGCCGGGCTGGGCCCGGGTCTCGATCGTCGTCAGCACCGTATAGCGCGGGGCATCGGCCGGGAAGTAGGCGATCATCGAACCCAGGTAGGGACGTCCGCCCTCGGTCGGGGCGGTGATCTGTGCCGTACCGGTCTTGGCGGCGACCCGCACACGGGTCGTATCGCGGAAATAGTTGCTGGCCGTACCCTCGGTGCAGACCGCCTGCAGGCATCGCTGCACCTCGTGCAGGGTCGAACGCGAGGCGATCGACGAGGCGATCGTGCGGCTTTCGAAGCGCTCCTCGACCCGGTCGCCGCGCCGCAGTTCGCGGATCAGCACCGGAGAGATCATCTTTCCGCCGTTGGCGATGGCGTTGTAGAAGGTGATCATCTGGATCGGCGCCAGCCGCACGCGGTATCCGTAGGCCATCTTGACGAGCATCACCCCCGGATCGGGGACCTTCCAGTCGGTCGTGATCGAGGGCTTGCGCTCGCCGAGGCGCTCCAGCCCGACGGTTTCGCCCAGGTGCAGCGTCTCGTGGAGATACTTGCTGTAATCGAACTTCTTGCCCGTAATGCCGTAGCGGTCCCACACCGCCTCGGCGAAGTAGACGTTCGACGACGAGGCCACGGCACGCCGGAAATCGATCTCATGATCGCCGCGGTGCGAGTCGCGGATGTTCCGCGCCGGACCCACCGTCACCGGATCGCCGTTGTGGGCGTCGTAAACCGTCGCGGGCGACATCCGGGCATCGTCCAGCAGCGTGAGCATCGTGGCCAGCTTGAAGGTCGAGCCCGGCTCCATCGAACGGCTCAGGGCGTAGTTCTCGCGTTCGGAGTAGCCGCCGCCGGGATTCCGCCCGAGGTTGACCAGTGCCAGGATCTCGCCCGTGCGGACCTCCATGACGATCGTCGTGCCCCAAACGGCATTCTGACGCTCCAGCTGCTGCCGCAGGGCCTTGTCGGCGACATCCTGCAGATCGACGTCGAGTGTCGTCACCACGTCGTACCCGTCCACCGGGTCCTCATGGTCGCCGCCCGCCACCCGGCCGTAGAAACCCCGGGCGATCCTTTGCCGCAGCGCCTTGCCGGGCTTCCCGGCCAGCTCTTCGCGGTAGGCCTCCTCGATGCCGTAGTTGCCGCGGTCACCCGTCAGGCCGATCGTCCGCCGGGCCAGCTCGCCCTGCGGGTAGATGCGTTCGTCACGCTCGACAAGGTTGTAGACCATGCCCATGTTCCAGTTCAGCAGCGGATAGCGCCGCAGCACCTCCCACTCGGCATAATCCACCTCGCGGGGAAAGATGTTCACGGGCGTATGGTCGCGCAGCGTGTCGTAGATGCAGTGCGTGACATACTCCTCGCCCCGGAGCCGGTTGATGAAGCGGGCAATCAGCCCTTTCGACTTGAGGTAGGTCGTATCCCGGGGCCGCACCAGCCGGTAACGCCGGGCGTGTTCGTCGTGGAACATCCGGGCATAGGCCGAGGCGGGCTTGTCCCTGAAGAAGGCAGCCAGGAGTTTGGCCAGCGAATCGGCCTGTTCGCGGAAGGTGTCGAGCGAGTCGAGTCCCGGGGATGCGAAGTCGAAGGCGGCCTGATAGCGGAAAATCGATGTGGCGAGCGGTTCGCCGTCCCGCGAGAGGATGCTGCCGCGCTGGGCCGGGATCACCTCCCGGGTGAAGATGCGGCTGGCCAGCCGGTCGGCGTTGTAGGCCACCTCCGAGCTGAAGAGCTGCACCCAGACGAGCCGGGCAAGCACAATGCCCCCGGCGAGGATGAACAATACGTACAACAACCTCACCCGCAACAGAATATCGCTCTTGACTTTCGATCGTTCCTGCTTCATCGCCGGTCAGTTTTCGATGATTTCGCCCGGAGCGAGCGGGTCGTAAAGGTCGATGCCGCGCGCGTGGAGCTCCTCGACGACGGCCGAATGGGTCGTCCGCTGGAAGCGCTGCTCCTGGAGGCGGATCGAACGCTCGCGGAGCTTCTGCACGTCGCGTGCAAGGCGCGTATAACGCATGTCGAGGTGCAGGGACCAGAACATCACCACGATGCTCAGGAAGAAGGTCCCGGCAATGGTCAACAGGTAGGGATAATACTGCGAAACGCCCTTCCGCACGAGGATCGAACCCGAAAAGAGCTGCCAGAAGGTACTCGACCGACGGCGCCGTTCGCGGGCCTCGCGGGCCCGGGCTTCGGCCTGTTCCGCGGCTTCGCGCTCCTCGTCGGCACGGATCTCCTCGTCGGCCTCCCCGCGCTCCATGCGGCGCACCTCGCGCCGCACGCGCCGCGCGAACTCCGCCTCCTCCCGGCGGCGGGCCTCCTCTTCGGGGGTGATGGGGTCGAATTCGTGATCGCGGTACATGGCATCAGCGTTTTACGGCCGCCCGGAGTTTGGCCGAACGGGAGCGGGGATTGCGGGCCAGCTCCTCCGCGGAGGGCACCACCGCCTTGCGGGTCACCGCCTCGAAGGGGGCCAGCGAGCGCCCGAAAAAGTCCTTCTCGGCCGTTCCCGAGAAGTTCCCGCTGCGCAGGAAATTCTTCACCAGACGGTCTTCGAGCGAGTGGTAGGAGATCACCACCAGCCGCCCGCCGGGTTTCAGCACCTTGAGGCTCTGCTCCAGGGCCATCTTCAACGCCTCCATCTCGCCGTTGACCTCGATGCGCAGGGCCTGGAAGAGTTTCGTGAGAAACTTTGCGGCATCCCTGGCCGGAGTGCAGGGTTTCACCGCCTCGACCAGCTGCGCCGTCGTGGTCACGGGCGCCGCCGCCCGGGCCTTCACCAGGCAGTTGGCCACCTTCCACGGGGTCTCCAGCTCGCCCCAGTCTCCCAGAATGCGGGTCAGCTCCTCGACCGGGGCGGTGTTCACGACATCGGCCGCCGTGAGGCGTCCGCGCTGGTTCATGCGCATGTCGAGCGGCGCATCGCCGCGGAACGAAAAACCGCGCTCCAGGGCATCGAAATGGTGGGACGAGACCCCCAGATCGGCCAGAATGCCGTCGACCTCCATCACGCCACGTAACCGCAGCGCCCCGCGCAGGAAGCGGAAGTTGCTTTCGACGTAGTGGAAACGCGGATCGTCGGGGCAGTTCGCCCGGGTATCGCGGTCCTGGTCGAAGGCGTAGAGGCGCCCTTCGGGCCCCAGATCGGCGAGGATGCGGCGCGAATGTCCGCCTCCGCCGAACGTGAGGTCGGCGTAGGTCCCCTCCGGCACGATACCGAGCAGGCCCACAGACTCTTCCAGAAGCACGGGTGTATGATAGAGCGACATGGTTGCGGTCGACAAAGGTCTATTTGGGTGTAAAGTTAGTGTTTTTCTGAAAAAGAATCCGTATATTTGTGGTATTAAATTTTCGAAGATCCCATGCCCCAGATCGATATCGGCGCCGTAATCAGAGAGAAAGCTCCGCGCGCGGCCCGCTGGATTCCCCGTCCGGTGGTCACGTGGCTGCGGCGCACGATCCACGAACGGGAGATCAACCACATCCTCGCCAACTACTGGTCGCTGCCGCCCCAGGAGTTCATCCGCGCGGCCTTCCGCGAATGGCAGGTTTCCTACTCGGTAGAAGGGCTCGACCGCCTCGACCCGAAGGGCCGCTACCTCTTCGTCTCGAACCACCCCTTCGGGGGCATGGACGGCATGATGCTCGCCGACAAGCTGATCGAACACTTCGGCGACGCCCGCGTGGTGGTCAACGACCTCTTGATGCACCTCGAACCGCTGCGCCCGCTCTGGATCCCCGTCAACAAACACGGCTCGCAAAACTCGGCCTACGCCCGGAAATTCGACGAGGAGTTCTTCGGCGAGCGCCCGATCCTGACTTTCCCCGCGGGGCTCTGCTCGCGGACCGTCAACGGCCGGGTCACCGACCCCGAATGGAAAATCAGTTTCCTGAAAAAAGCCTACTCCTCGCAGCGGAAGATCGTGCCGGTCTTCGTCGAAGGGCGTCTGTCGAACTTCTTCTACCGGGTCTACCACCTGCGCAAGGCCCTGGGCGTGAAGTTCAACATCGAGATGCTGTGGCTTCCCGACGAGATGTTCTCCCAGAAGGGCCGCCACTTCCGGATCGTCGTGGGCGATCCGATCACGGTTGCGGAGCTCCAACCCTGCGGATCGCTTCGCGAACAGGTCGAAGAAGTTCGCAAAAAGGTCTATTCATTGGAAAAAACGCTCCTCGAACCGGCAAAATACCACTAATTATTGGTATTTTTGCGGTGTCATACAATAAAAAACCATGAAACCCATCATCGAACCCGTCGACCGGGAGCTGCTGCTTGCGGAACTCACCCCCTCCCGCAAGGTCCGCGACACCCACAAGGCCGGCAACGAAATCTATATCTTCCCGGCCTCGGAGTGCCCGTCGCTGATGCGCGAAATCGGGCGTCTGCGCGAAGTGGCGTTCCGCGGCGCCGGAGGCGGTACGGGCCACGAAGTCGACATCGACGAAGAGGACCTCGCTCCGGACGGATACTACCAGCTGATCGTCTGGGACCCCGCCGCCCGGGAGATCGTCGGCGGCTACCGCTTCATCATCTGCACCTCGTCCTATCCCCGCCACCTCTCCACGGAGCACTATTTCCGCTTCAGCGAGCGGTTCCGCAAAAAATACCTGCCCCGGACCATCGAACTCGGGCGTTCGTTCGTACAGCCCGCCTACCAGGCCCGCGGCAACTCGAAGAGCATCTACGCCCTGGACAACCTCTGGGACGGACTGGGGGCGCTGATCGTGCTGAATCCCAAGGCGAAATACCTCTTCGGCAAGGTCACCATGTACACCACCTACAAGGCCGTGGCACGCAACGCGCTGATCTGGTTCCTGCGCCGCTACTTCCCCGACCGCGAAGGGCTGGTCGAAGGAATCCATCCGATCCGACTCGACCTGGACGACCCCTACTACGAAAATCTCTTCTCGGGCGAAACCTACATGGAGAATTACCGGATCCTGATCCAGAAGGTGCGGGAGTTCAACGAGAACATCCCGCCGCTGATCAACGCCTACATGAATCTCTCGCCGACGATGCGGGTTTTCGATACGGTTTCGAACCCCGATTTCGGAGGGGTCGAGGAGACGGGGATCCTGGTGACGATCCGGGACATCTACCCCGAAAAACGGCTGCGCTACACGCGCTGGCAGGGGTGGCGGGCCAACCTCAAGCACCGCCGCGAGGAGTTCAGCGAACAGCTCCTCCAACACCTCGGGCGCATCACCAAAAACACAAAAAAACGGAACGACTGAACGTTCCGTTTTTTCGTTGCCCGACAGAGAGAAGAGAGAGATGCAGCCCCGGGGAGTCCCGGGGAGTCCCGAAGAGCGGGCGGAAAAAGACTCCGCGCCGAAGACCCCGGACCCCGGCGGACAGAAAACGCCGTCCCGAAGCCACCGGAAGCGGAGCCTCAACGAGGGAACGGGTTGATGCGGATTGCTCCCGCATCCCGATCGCACGTCAACGCCCGGAGGCTCACTGCGCTGCGGTCATCTCCGCCACGAGTTCCCCGGCCCCGCCGTAACGTTCGATGAGCATCAGGATGCTCCGCACATCGACGGTAATGACCCGGTGCAGGTCGGGATCGTAGCCGTAGTCGCGAGTCATCGACTCCCAGTTGCAGTCGCAGACCAGTCCGATCAGCCGCAGCCGGGCATCGAGCATCGGACTCCCGGAATTCCCGCCCGTCACGTCGCCGTCGGTGATGAAGCAGAGCGGCGTATCGGCCAGCGCTCCTTCGCGGCACTCCGCATCGAGTTCCCGGAGTCGGTCCGTGCGGCGGTAGTCGGGATTCACGCCGTCATCCTTGTCGGCGATTCCCGAGAAGCGGGTCTGGAATCCGCGCGTATCCAGCCCGCGGACCCGTCCGTAGGAGAAGCGCAGCGTCCGGTCGGCATCGGGGTAATAGGCCCCGCCGAGACAGGCGATCCGCGCCGCCCGGTAATCCTGTGCCGCCTGCCGGTCGGGCGTGCGGCTCTTCTCCGCAGCCCGGAGGCGCAGCCGGTGGAGCATCCCGTCGATCGAACGCTCGACCTCCACGACCGGGTCCTCATCGTAGGAGCACCACGGCGCATCCAGCCAGCGGCGGATGCGTGCCGAATCGGCAAAGATCGACCGGGCATAAAGCGTATCGACAAAGCGCCGGATATCACCTCCGTACAGAGAGTCGACCACATCGGTGTAGAACGACGGCAGGAACTCCGCCGGGACCTGCTGCCGGACAAGCTCCATGCCCAGAGCGGTCATTTCGCGGTCCACCTCGGGGACCATCCGCCCGTAGTAATAGGCGGCATTGTTCAGGTAATCCTTCCGTGACATGCCGGTATTCACGCCCCCCTTCCGCAACGTCTCCAGCCCGGGGCCGAAAGCCATCACGAAATTGAGCATCCGGCTGCCGCGGTGAAAGCCTTCGAGCAGGCAGCCGACGGCCCGGGATTCCACCGAATCGGCCCGGGCACGCTCCTGCGCCGTCAGGTAACGCGCCACACCGGGGTAGCGACCCTCCCGGCGGGTCCACTCGACCAGCTGCCGTTCAAAGGCCCGCTTGCGGCCGATAAGGTCCTGCCGGTCGATCCACTCGTTCATCCCCAGGAGGTTCTTGTACTCGTTGGCCTGGGCGTTGAACTCCTCGTAGTAGGCCAGGTTCACCCCGCGGTCGGCCCGCATCCGTTGCTGGAGGGCTTCGAGCATCCGCCCGCGGATGGCAACGACCGGTTCATTGATCACATGCCTCGTCCGCCAGATTTCGGAGGAGGTGGCACTCCGCGCCGTCCGCATCGGATAGCCGAGGCTCAGGGCGAAATCCCCCTCGTCGTACCCCTCCCGGGAGACGTGGAGGAAATCCGCGGTGGCATAGGGCACATTCCCGGCGGCATAGGGTGCCGGGGTTCCGTCGGGCGCGGCATAGACCCGGAAGAGGGCGAAATCGGGGTTGTGACGCGGCCACATGTAGTTGTCGGTCTCACCGCCGAACTTCGCCACGCTCTGGGGCAGCACCCCCACGAGCCGCACGTCGTCGAAAACCTCACTGCCGTAGAGCACGAAGCGGGTGGAGGCCCGGTAGTCGCGCACCGTCCAGCGGTAACGGGGCGTCCGTGCGGCGTAATTCGCCGCGACCTTCCGCATCGCCTCGTACAGCGATGCTCCGCCCGCGGCGATCCGCCGCACCTCGTCGGTCACGTCGCGCACGACCCGATCGATCGCAACGCTCAGCCCCTCGACCGGCAGTTCGGGGACTCCGCCGACGGCCCAATAGCCCTCCTCGACGATATTCCGTTCGGGTGAGGAGTGCTGTGCCACGGCCTGATAGGCGCAGTGGTAGTTGGTCAGCAGCAGCCCCTTCCCGGAGACGAACGACGCCGTACAACCCTGCCCGAAGCGCACCACGGCGCGTGTCGCACGCTCGAAAGCCCCGGCATCGGCCTGCATTCCGAGTTCCCGCAGGACAGCCTCGCGGCTCTCATACTGCGTCGGGAGCCACATCCCCTCGTCGGCCCGGAGGCTCTGCGCCGCCAGGAGCGACGAGAGGATCAGCAGAACCCTTTTCACTTTCCGAACAGTTCGCTGCATCGCTCATAGAGTTTTTCACCGCGCAGTCCCTCGGCAATGATCCGTCCGTCGGGATCGAGGAGCCAGATGGCCGGGATTCCGTCGATTCCGTAAGCCTGGGCCACGGGCGAGCGTTTCCCGCCGACCAGGTCGCTGGCGTTGAGCCACACCATCTCATCCTCCTCGATGGCGCGTTTCCAATCCTCGGCCTTGCTGTCCAGCGAGAAGGAGAGCACCTCCAGGCCCGACTTGTGGAACGCCTCGTAGAGTTTCCGGGTATGCACGGTCTCGGCGCGGCACGGCACGCACCACGAAGCCCAGAAGTCGAGCAGGACATACTTGCCCCGCAGGTCCGACAGGCGAATGGTCTTGCCATCGGGCGTCCGGGCCGTGAAATCGGGAGCAATGGCGCCGGGCGACACCGAACGCACGATGTCGGCCCGGGCCTTCAGTTCGTTGTAATAGGGGTGACCGGCCAGGGGCGCGAAAAATGCCAGCAGCGAATCGAGTTTCCCGATCTTGTACATCGTGACGGGCCCGAGCACCGTATAGAGCGCATGGACGGAGGTCGGATCGGCATAGGTCATCGAATCGAGAAAACGGTCGTACTCAGCGCTGAGGGCCGCCATGACGCTTCGGTCGCTCTTTGCGGCAAAGGCCTGATGACGCCGCTTGTTGAGATCGCGGTTGAAGTCGTGCATGAGGTTGATCCGGGCATTCTCCTTGCCGCCCGAAACCCGGGCAAAATAGAAGTTGTCGAGATCGCCCTCGATGCGCACCGTGCCTCGTTCCGAAACGAACTGAACTCCGCTCCGATTACCGTCCACCACCAATTCGTAAACCCGGCCGACCAGGCTGTCGGGCAACTGCAGGGTGAAATCCCCGTTCGTAACCATCGCCGAAGCGACCGTATCGCGGTCGTATTCACCTACCTTGGCAAGCACATATACCGGGACCTCCTTGTCCAGGCTCCCGATATGCCCCTCAACCCGGCAACCCGTGTCGGCACACGACGCGGCAAACAACATTCCGACCGCTGCGGCCACAACCGACCGCTTTCCAAATCTCCATTCCATATCTGCAAAATCAATAAAAAGTGTCTATTTCCATTTGTAACCCAGCGAGACGATCCGTCCGAACCCGTCGTAAACCTTCGGGCCCGATTCGATCACACCGCTGGTCTCGCTGACCACATACTGCAGGAGTTTTCCGTCGCCCGTCGTCGGGTTCCAGAGCCCCGCATAGAGGAGCTTTCCGTAAAGCGTCGCATTCGACAGGTTGTCATTGAACATCCAGAGCAGCGAGATCTCGTACCCCGGATACTCCTGCGCCACGTCGAGGAGAAGTTCCGCCGTCGAAGCATTTTCATAGAGGCAGCGGTAGATCTTTTGCGAGGTTCCGTAGAAGATCACCGGACCGCGTGTCCCGAAGGCGAACAGGGAAACCTGAGCGATCTCCGGAGCGGCCGACAGGTCGTAAAGACCGGCCCCCGCATTAGCACCCGTATCATACCAGTTGGCATTCATGTCGATGGCATAGAGCTTCCGTACGGACGGATTCCCGGGCTGCTGCATGAGAGCAAGGTAAAAGTTGCTCGGATAACCCATCTGGGCATAGACCATCTCGGTTTCGTTTTCCAGCGGTTCTTTCGGATCGAAGGCCGTTCCCGAATTGGTGAAGGCCTTTACCGTCGGCTGATAGTCGATGTAGAGGAAGCGATTGCTCAGCTTGTCGAAGAAGCAGCACCGCACTCCCGAGGAGGCCCTCGCCGTCACATTGCCGCCGATATAGGGTGCCGCATCATAGGGTTCGCCGAAACAGCGCACATCGTATTGTGCATAGACACCGGACGTGTTGCTGTCGCTGAAGTAGATCGAGCCCTTGTTGACCAGATACTCCTTGCTGCCGTTCCACAGGGCGAAACCCTCGAATCCGGGATCCTCCATACCATCGCGGAAACACTCCTGATAGGTGTCTATGATCTTCATGTCGGCAATCGAGAGGCGGTAACCGCCGCGGTCTCCACCCTGAAAGAGATAGATGTGATTGCCCCCGTTCCGCGGAGCCACGATCATGGCACCCTCCTCGGGATGCAGCCCTTCGTTGTTCCCCGAAAAGATGGCGTGCGTCACGTAGTCGTCGGAATAGCCCTCGATGGCGGCGTTGACCTCGGGGTTCATCACCATGCTCACATCGCCCTTGCCCTCACCGTCCTCGTGGAGCACCATGAGGCCCTGGGGTGCGATGGTCTCGACCCGCAGGCTGAGTTTTTCATTCACCGTCACCCCGTTAGTCCGGTCCGTGACGTAGTAGATCAGGTGGTAGTCCCGCGCCGGGAGGTCCACCGTGATGTCGAGCACCCGGTCGGTGGAGAGCAGCGAGTCGATGAAATAACCCAACGCCGGATCCGGAACGTACAGGTCATCCTTGAGTTGCCAGCGGTAGGTGAGATTCTCGTCGCTCCCGCCCTGAGCCACCTTCGGCTCGATCTTCAGCCGCCCCAGCTGGCGGACCACCACCGTCGAGGAGTTCAGGCCCATGTCGATCTCGATCGGCGTGAGCGTGCGGTAATCGTAATTCCCGTTGTCCTTCACACAGCCCGACAGGGACAACATAACGGCTGCGGCTATGGCTGTCAGCCAAATGTATTTGCGCATCATTGTCAGATCTTTTTTCATTCTACGTTTTCGTGATTCTCGGCCGGGGGATCAACCCAGACCGCCCGAGCCGCCGTTGTACACCGGAATCGAGATCGGCGTTCCATCGTCCTCATACTGGGGGTTCTCGGAGAGATACTCCCGGACCTTGCGGTTGTAGTACCCGAGCGTGGAGATGTCCGACGGAAGCGGCAGCTCCTCGATCCCGCACACGGAGAGGATGATTCCGTACTTCTTCTCTGTGAAATCTCCGAAGCAGTTCTTGTAGACGGTCGAATCCCAGTTGTCGGGCTTGATGTACTTGTCGCCCCAGCGCAGAATGGCCTCGTGCCCGCGGGTAAATCCCAGGGCGAAGTCCGCATTGGGCTGCAGGGCCACCACCAACCGGACCTCCTTGTCCTTGAGCCCTTCGCGGCGGAGCGTGACGGGAATCGTCGTTTCGTAAGCCCCGGCCGGGAGCGTCACCGATTCGGGCAGGTCGTAATGGGTCCCGGCCACGGCCGTGGTCTCTCCGGCATGGACGCCCACATTGATCGTGCGGTCCCGGTCGGCCGCGAATCCGAGGAGCCGGACCCGCAGGTCGAGCCGGTGCGTGGGTTCGTCGGTGATGGGGAACGAGAAGACCAGCGAATCGCGCAGGCTCACCCCGTCGGCGGCCAGCATCTCGAAATAGACGGCCGGCGTCTCATCCTCGTAGATCATGATGTCTTTCTCGGAGCATCCGGCAACGGCTACAGCCAGCAGTCCTGTTCCCCAAAGATATAAAATGCTATTTTTCATAGTCGTATGGGATTATTGATTATACTCGGTCTCCAGATCGGGACGTTCGATGGCGAAGGTACTGGACAACGGATACTGCAGGTAACGGTACATCGTCCCGTCAGGGGTCCAGGCGTGGCGTTTGCAGAGGAAGAAGAAGTGGCCCTCGCCCCAGAACTCCTTGAGGTATTCGTTGCGCAGGGCGCTCATCACCCCGGCATCGTCGAGCTTGTCGACACTCAGGTCCGCCGTAATTCCGCGGTGACGGCGGACGCTGTTCAGCAGCGAACAGGCTTCGGCGTTGTCCGTTCCGACCTTGCACTCGGCGGCGATGTAGTAGAGTTCCGAGAGCCGGAACAGCGGAATGCGGGCCGCATAGTCGCTGTTGTAGCCTTCGGGCTGGTAGAAGCGCTTGACGATGTAATTCTGCGAATAGCCGATCGTCGCCTTCTCGGTAACATACAGTTTGCGGTAGTCCGTAGCCCCGACACCTCCGGCCTCGTACCACTGCTCGAAGTAGTAGCTGCCCTTGCTCAGAATCTGAGCGGCCACGGTACTCTTCGAGAGCCATTTCTCATAGAGATTCTCCAGGTTGAAGACATTGAGCGCAAAGAGATGTTCGGTCGAGAAGGTGTAATCGCACTGCCGTTCGTCGCTGCCGGAGAGATTCTCCGACGCGATCCACGGGAAACGCTCCGTACAGTCGGTGATAAGCTGCGTGGCAGCGGTGTAGGCCCTCTGTTTGTCGCCGCTCCAGAGCAGCGCCCGGGCCCGGAGAGCCCGCACCGCATAACAGTTCATGCGCAGATGGCGGTCGCCGAGGAAGACGTCGCCCTCCACCGAGAAGGTCCCCGCACAAACCGGATCGGCATCGCGGAGCAACGCCTCTGCCTGCTCCAGGTCCTCGATGGCCCGGGCGATCACCTCGCGACCCGACGAATCGGGAACGGGGTTCTTGGTCAGCGACGCCACATAGGGAATAGCCGCAGCGTCGAGGTCGGCGAAGTCGCCGAAGATCTTGAAGAGCTCCAGGTGCAGGAAGGCCCGCAGCCCCAGCGCCTCGCCCTTGACAAGGGCGTAACGGTCTCCGGAGAAGAGATCCCGGCTGCCGTCGATACAGTCGAGGATGTTGTTCAGGTTGGCGATGGCATTGTAGAGTCCGTTCCAGAACCCGTCCGTCACACTGCGGACATTGGTCGCGGAGAGGTCGCCCCTGGCCACATCGGCATAGACCGTATTGTTGGTATAATCCAGGTCGTAGTTCCCCACGAGCGTTTCGAAGAACCCGTAGGTCAACTGGCGCCCGTAGAGCTCTTCGCCGACGAGTTTCGAATAGACGCCCACGAGCGCATCCTCGAAACCCTGCTCCGAAGAGAGCAGATCGTCGGATTTCACCTTGCTCTTGAGGCGGACGTCGAGCCACTCTTCGCAACCCGAAAACAACAGGGTTGCCAGCAGCAGTATTGCGTATGAAAATGCTTTTTTCATGGTTCGGAGGGTTTAGAAATTAACGATCAGGGTGCAGGAGCCGGTGCGGGCGAACGGATAGGTGGTACCGCGCTCGATCTTCACGCTCGAAAACGAGGCCACGTCGTTCATGTTCACGAAGAGCTGCAACCGCTCGATGCGGAGTTTCTTGAGGAACTTCCAGCGGTAGAAATCGTAGCCGATCGAGATCGAGGAGATGTCCAGCCGGTTGTAGTCCTGTACGAAGCGCGAGGTGGCCAGCGTAGGCTGCTGCCAGTCGCCGACATTGCGGAACAGCACGCGGTCGCCCGGCTGCTTCCAGGTGGCGTAGTAGGCCCGGCGGTCGACATTGCCGTTCATCTGGGCGTTCTCGACCTTGTCGATGAGCGTCGTGTTGTAGATCTGTCCGCCCCAGCGGTAGCCGCACGACAGCGCCACGGAAAAGCCCTTGTATTCGATGTTGAATCCGAACATGCCGCGGATCTTGTCCTCGGTATCTCCGCAGATGACCTTGTCGGCCACATCCCACGTGTCGGTCATCTCCCCGTCGCGCGTCAGGAACACCTCCTGCCCCGACGCCGGATCGATGCCCAGCGAACGGACCGCCCAGATGGCACTCAGCGACTCGCCCTCCTCGAAACGGACCAGCGGACGGCTGTCGCTCTTCGAGAGTTCGTCCTGCTCGGCGTTCACCGAACGCAGCGAGTTGGAGATCCGGCGGATCTCGTTGGTGTTGTGCGTTCCGTTGACGAAGAGGATGATCGAGGTACGGTCCTCGGGGCGCGAGAAGACATTGGCGCTGAGGTTGAATTCGACACCCTGGTTGAGGATCTCGCCCAGATTGGCCTTGTAGGTCGTGAAGCCGAGCGAGGGCGGGATGTTGATATCGGTCAGGAAGTCCTTGGTCACGGCCCGGTAGTAGTCGAAGCGCAGTTTCAGACGCCCCCAGAGATCCATGTCGAAGCCGATGTTGGCATCGAACTTCTGCTGCCACTTCAGGTCCTCGTTGGCCAGGGCTTCGAGGTAGACGCCCGACATGCCCTGGTAGTTGCGGTCGGTGTAGTAGTTGTAGAGCAGTTGTGCCTGGTAGGAGTTGAAGGACTGCGAGCCCGTCGTACCGACCGACCCGCGGATCTTGAGCTGCCGGAGCCACCGCACGTCGCGCAGGAAGGGTTCGTTGTGGATGTTCCAGCCCAGGCCCGCCGACCAGAAGAGGCCCCAGCGGCTGTTCGTCCCGAACTGCGAGGAGGCATTCCCGCGCAGGGTCATGTCGGCCAGGTAGCGGTTGTCGTAGGAGTAGTTGCCCGAGAAGAGCGCACCGACGGCCCTGTTGAGCGACTCGCTGCCCGTAGGCGTGCTGTTCTCGGCATACTGCTTGGCGAAGATGATGTTGTCCATCTGCGCATTGGGGAATCCCACGGCCGAATAGACGTAATTCTCACTCCTGTTCTGCTCGATGTTCACCCCGGCATTGGCGAAGAGCGCATGGCGGCCCCAGGTCTGGTTGTACTGCAGGTTCAGGTCGCCGCTCACCGAGGCGTACTTCCCGTGCCCCGAGGTGTAGGAACCGCGTTTGAGGTATTCGTCGGTCGACGAGGCGAGGATATTCCGGAACGACGAGTGCGAAGCGGGCATGAACTCTTCCGTCCCGGTAGTCTGCTGCGTGAAGGAGAAGCGCCCGACGACCTTCAGGCGGTCGTTGAACTGGTATTCGAGATAGGTGTTGTTCGTCACGTCGAAGTAGTTCGAACCGTACCGTGTTCCGTTCGAGGCGTCGGTCATCGGGTTGTAGACCATTGCCGAGTTGACCGGCCCGTAGCCGAGCTGTTCGAGCAGGTTGCCGTTGTCGTCGCGGATGCGCCAGTAGGGATTCAGCGCCACGTAGTCCGAGAAGGAGCCGTAGGGCGAATCCTCCGACTTGGTTCCCGTGAGGGTGATCAGGTTGCGGAAGAGGAACTTCCGCCAGCGGTAGCTGACGTCAACGCCTCCGGAGAGCGTGTTGCGGAACGATCCCTTCATCACCCCCTGCACGTCGTTGTATCCGAAATCGAATCCGGCGCGCAGGTCCTCGGCGCCCACTTCCAGCCGCACGGAGTGCTTGTGGCCGACCCCGACGCGCGTGGGCTGAGCGAGCCAGTCGGTATTCACGCCGCTGCGCACGGCCTCCAGATTCTTATAGTAGAGGTCCTTTTTGTCGATGTCGCTCTGCGGCTGATTGCCGTCGTAGAAGCCCAGCAGGCGTTCCAGTTCGAGTTTCTCCTCGGCGCTGCACATGTTGTAGCTCGACAGATCGGGGATTTCGAGCGACAGGCTTCCGGTGTAGTTCACACGGACCTCCCCGGCCGTCAGTTTCACGGTCTCGATGACCACCACGCCGTTGGCGGCCTTCGAACCGTAGATGGCCTTGGCCGAGGCGTCCTTCAGCAGCGTGACGCTCTCGATGCGGTTCATGTCCAGGTCGAGGACCTTCTGGAGCGTGGTTTCGAAACCGTCGAGGATGAACAGCGGCTGGTTGGGGTCCTGGGTGTACTGCCCCTTCAGGTCGGGGAACGACGACGAACCCCGCATCTCGATCACCGGGAGGTTGTTGGGGTCGGAGCCCATCGACAGGTTGTCGATCATGTTGAACGACGGATCGAGGTTCTTCAGGCTCTGGAGCAGGTTCTGGTTGCCGCGGCTCATCAGCTCCTGGCGAGTGACGGTGACCGACGAACCGGTGAAGCTCTCGGCCTTGCGGGTGAAGATACCCGTCACGACGATGTTCTCGACGTCGACGGCCGCAGGCTGGAGCCGGACGTCGTGCGTCTGCTCCATGTGGAGCAGGAAGCGCTGCGGGGTGTAACCCACGAAGGAGTAGACGATGGTCAACCCGTCAGCCACGCCCGTAAGGCGGTAGGCGCCCTGCGCATCGGTGGTCGTACCGCGGTCGGTCCCGACGATGGCAATGGTGACCCCGGCCATCGGGAGGCCCTTCTCATCGCAGACCGTACCGGTGAGTTCGCGCTCCGCGGGGCGAAGGGGGGGGGTAGCGGAGGGTGCCGAAGAGCGGGGCTGCACCCGCACGATGACCACATGCCGGTCGTTGAATTCATAGGTGAGCGACGTTCCGCGGAGCACTTCGTCGAGGACCTTGCTCAACGGAGCGTTCACGACCTGCACGGAACGGTTCGGGACCCGGGCGATCTCGCCCGCATTGTAGACGAACGACAGACCGCTCTGCTGCTGCAGTTCGGCGAAGATTTTCGAAAGAGGCGAGGCTGGCATACTGAGCGTAACGGGTTGATTCTGTGCCACGACGAGCGTCGGCAGCAACAGGCACCCGGCCGTCAGGAGCAGGCGCAGCTTCCGGAATGGGTTGTAGTAGATTTTTTTCATGTCAACGAGTTTTTTTGAGGTACGGGGCCCGAAGGCCTGGCTTATCGGAGGCCCGCCGGGGCGGGCAGAGGCTGAAAGGGGAGGGTGCAATGCCTATTCAATGACGATGTCACCTCCCTCCTCCTTGTATTGGAAATGGCCGACCTTGGCCAGCAGGTCGAGAATGGGCCGCAGGGTCGGATAGCGCTGGATCCGGGCCGAGATGACCTCCCGGGCGGCCGTCTCGCGGCCGAAACGGATCCGGCATTCGTAGCGGGCTTCGAGCCGCCGGGCGATTTCGCCGAGCGTCATGCGGTCGAAGAGCAGGAATCCGTCCCGCAGCGCCGTATAGAGCCGTGTATCGACCTCACGGAGTTCGATTTCCGCTCCGGCGGTCTCGGCCTGGTTGCCGGGGTGCATGACGACCGACTGCCCGGCGGCGGTCGTGAAGGAGACCTCACCCTCGACGAGTGTCGCCACGGAGCGTCCCTGCTGCTGCTGGATGAGGAATTCGGTGCCGAACACCCGGACCGATGCGTTTTCGAGAGCGACGACGAAGGGCCTGTCGGGATCGGGAGCCACGTCGAAATAGACCTCTCCCGCGGCCTCGATCCGGCGGCTGTCCTCCTCGAAACGGAGCGGGAAGCGCAACCGGGAGTAGTTGCCGATCCAGACGCGGGTTCCGTCGCTGAATTCGAGGGTCTGTTCGGGGCCTGTTCCGACGGCAATTTCGCAGTATTCGGATTCCGACGCCCGGATGGATTCCGAGGTCCCGACGCGCAGCAGCCCGGTACTGTCACGGCTCATGCCGAGCGTATCGGCGGCAAAGACCCCCTCGATGTCGCGGCTCGAACCGTCGGGAAGGGTCAGCACCACCTCGGCAGCCACTTCGGACCAGTCCCGAAGGGGTTCCGGAGCGGAATCCTCGCGCAGCAGCAGAAAACCGGCCCCCGCCACGAAGAGCAGGACGACCGCCGCGGCCGCATAACGGATCCGCCGCAACAGCCGGTTGCGGGCATTCCGCCGTTCGACGATCCGCAGGGCGCGCTGCGTATCCACCCGCACGTAGCGGTGTCCGGACTCCAGGTCGCGGCACAACCGATAGAAAATATTCCTGTTTCGTTCCGAGGCATCGAGCCACTGTTCCAGGCGTTCGATCTCGGTGCGATCCGCCTCTGCATTCAGGAAACGGACGATCAGATCGGAAATTTCGTCGTAATCTTTCATGGTAAACAGCCGACTTTTTATATTATTACACCGTTCTGCCGGAAAAAGGGTAACGATTTGTCATTTTTTTTACATCCGGAACCGGCAACAGCACCCAAAACAACGGGGCAAAGGGCCTGGAAACGTCCGGAAAATGAAAATAGCGCCGGTCTGTAAGGCATATACTCCGGAACACAAAATTCGGAGGAACAGATATTTGGGCAGAGGAGGCAGCGATTCGTCAGATTTTTCGGAAGCAAAATGGGGAGCGTGTTTATTATTTTTTTTAATTTTGCCCTCACCCGACACATCCGGAGTTCCGCAATCGTGATCGAACACCTCGCATACGAACACTATTACCGCCGCCTCTTCGAAACCTATTACGGTTCGTTGGTCAATTTCGCATGTCGCTACGCGCACGATCCGGAAGAGGCCGAGGATATCGTACAGAACATCTTCGTGGCAATGTGGAACGGCCGGGTGCATTTCGAGAACGAGTTGAAAATGCGCAACTACCTCTACCGCGCCACGATCCACGGCGTCTACAACGTCGAACGCCACCGCCGGGTCTGCGAAAGCGGCATGGCGGTGCTCTCGCAGCACCAGGCGCAGGATGACAATCTGTTACAGGATGCCATCCAGGAGCATGAACTCTGGTGCCGGGTGGTCGAGGCGGTGGACGAACTCCCGGAGCGCTGCCGGGAGATCTGCCGCATGACGCTGGCCGGGAAAAAGCCTTCGCAGATTGCCGAAGAACTCGGACTTTCGGTCGAAACGGTCAAGAAACAGAAAAAGATTGCGATCCAGAAACTCAAGGATCGGTTCGGGATATGGATCCTGCTGTTATTTTCCTGATACGCAGGCAAGTCTCACGGGAATAAAGCCGGACCAGGGAACGGTCCGGACACAAAAAATCCCTGCCCGAAGGCAGGGAACCAGGCAAACAATCGTTTAACTAAAAAGGTTAATAAATAAAAGATTAAAAGATTAAAAGATTAAAAGATTAAAAGATTAAAAATGAACTTTTGAGGATGAAAGTCAGCAAGGATTTATAATTTCACTCTCCTCACCGAAAACCCCTGCTGCTTCCACCCGTTTCGGTTATCTTACAACCAGTTGCAATTCGGAGTCCTCGGGAGTCTGATCCGGATTTGCCGGTTCGGGTTGCTCTTCCGGGACCGGTTTCTCCTCCGGAGCAGGCAGTTCGTCGGGAACCGGGCATTTTTCGGGAACCGGACTCTCTTTCTTCGGAAGTTCCTGCTTTTCAGGCTCCTGAGCTACGGACCAACCTCCACACACCAGCATCATCGCTGCCAACATCACCATTGCCTTTTTCATAGCTTTCCCGTTTAACATTAAACTTCACTTTTACAGGAACGAGGTATCATCCTCGTTCTGCCTCTCAGCAGTTCAAGTACGGTGCCAAACCGGAAAACCGAACATTTATACACTGAATATCAGTGCAATAAATAAAAAACGCAAAAACAGGATTCGGGAAACAAGGTGTGGAAAAAAGGCCCGGAATGTAGAATAACTCCACACTCCGGGCCCGAATGTCCCCCCTCTTTGGGTGCGAACGGCTACTCGATGCCGTAGAGGTGCATTTTGTTGTAGAGCGTCTTGCGGTCGATGCCGAGGAGTTTGGCGGCCTGCGACTTGTTGCCCCCGGCGGCGGCCAGGGCCCGGCGGATCTGCTCCTCTTCCGACACGGGGTCGTGCAGCGAGAACGACATCCCGGACGCCGAGGGTTCGGTGATTTCACGCGGAAGGTCCCCGACCGTAATGTAATCGCCCGCGGCAAGCAGGGTCGCCGACATCACCGTATTCTTCAATTGCCGCAGATTCCCCGGCCACTCGTATCCCGCGAGCGCCTTGACGGCCTTTGCCTCGAATCCGACGATCCGTTTGTCGAGTTCGCGGTTGGCCTGGTCGAGGAAGAAGTCGGCGAAGAGCGGAATATCCTCGCGCCGCTCCCGCAGGCTGGGGACCCGCAGCGAGAAGGAGTTGATCCGATGGTAGAGGTCGGCCCGGAAGGTCCCCCGGGCAATGGCGGCTTCGAGGTCCTCGTTCGTGGCGGCCACCAGGCGGATATCGACCGGGATTTCGCGGTTCCCGCCCACGGGCCGGATCCGCCGCTCCTGCAGGGCCCGCAGCAACTGGACCTGGGTTTCATAGGTGAGGTTGCCCACCTCGTCCAGAAAGAGCGTTCCGCCGTCGGCGGCCTCGAAAGCCCCCTTCTTGTCGCTCACCGCCCCGGTGAACGAACCCTTGACGTGGCCGAAGAACTCCGAAGCCGCCAGCTCGCGCGGAATGGCCCCGCAATCGACCGCCACAAAGGGTTTTCCGGCCCGTTTGCTGTTCCGGTGGATGAGTTGCGCCACATGCTCCTTGCCCGTTCCGCTGGCCCCGTTCACCAGGACCGACATGTTGGTCGGAGCCACCAGCCGGATGTATTCGTAGAGTCGCCGCGAGGCGTCGCTCCGCCCTTCGATATAGTCGAGCGGCGTAGGGGCTGGAGCCGCCTTCGCCGCGCCCCGCCGGGCGTTTTTCGCCTCAACGGGGGTCTCAACGGGCTTCTCCAGCGCTTCGCGGATCTTTTTGAGCAGTTCGTCGGGATTCACCGGCTTGGCTACGTAGTCGCGGGCCCCGAGTTTCATGCAGCGCACGGCATTCTGAATCTCGGCATAGCTCGTCATGACGATCACCGGGGTTTCGATCCCCGCGCCCGCCATCCATTGCAGCAGGGCGATCCCGTCCTGATCGGGCAGGCGCATATCACTCAACACCAACGAAAAGCCGCCACTGCCGAGGGCCGTGCGTGCAGCTGCGACCGTCGATGCGGTCTCCACGTCGAAGCCGCGTTTCGAGAGCCACGTGCGCAGCATCAGCGCAAACGTAATATCATCGTCTACAATCAGGATCCGTTCCATAGCACTACAAAGATAGCTTTTTTTCCGCTTCCGCAACGATCGCACGGATTTTCCCGATCACCGTCCGCAAGGCAGCGGTCTGCACTCCGACGGCCGCTTCATCGCGGTTTTCGGCCCGCCGCAGGACCTCGGCCACCTCCCGGGCCCCGAGCATCGTGAAGATCGGGATCATCTTGTGGGCCAGGGCCTTCACCGCGGATTCATCTTCCGCATCGAGGGCCTTTTCGAGGTCATTGCAATTGGCTGCGGTCTGTTCGGCAAAGGAGTGCAGGATACTCCGGGCCGCCTCGGCATCGTCGCCCGCATAGGCCGTCAGGGCCGAAAAATCGACCCGGTCCGGCTGCGGAGCATCGGCCGCTCCGGAGCCTCCGGGACGACCGGGCTCTCCGGAATCCGGCCCTTCACCACAGGCTGCACGAATCGCCGCAAGCAGTTCGCCCGACGTGAAGGGTTTGCGCAGACATCCTGCGAACCCTTTTTCCCGGAGATCCGCCGCATCGAGCTCCCCGCGGGCCGAAACAGCCACTACGGGCAGCGTCGGATCGACCTCGTGCACGGTCTTCAGAACGGTGAACCCGTCGGCCGCCGGCATTTGTATGTCGGTCAGCACCAGATCGAAACGCCCCTCACCGACGAGTTTCCCCACATATTCCGGATAGGGGCAGCTCTCGGCGGCGATGCCGGCCCGGCGGCACATCACGGCGGTCATCTCCAGCTGCAGCGGATCGTCGTCGACCAGCAGGACCCGCCATTCCCGCAGCCCGGCCGCAGGCTCCGCCGGAGCTGCCGGAGCCTCCGCGGCGGATTCGGGACCGGATGCGCTCCCGGAAAAGGTCCCCACCTCCCCGGTCTCCCGGACCGGAAGCGTCACGATGAAACGGCTGCCCTCCCCGAGGCGGCTTTCGAGCGAGATCTTCCCGTCGAGGAGTTTCACCAGCCGGTCGACGATCGAGAGCCCGAGGCCGAAACCGTCGACCCCGCGGGCCGAACTCAACCGGACAAATTCGGCGAAGATCCGCTCCCGCTCCTCGCGGCCGATTCCGCGTCCCGTATCGCGCACGGAGAAGATCAGGTCGCCCCGCACGACGTCGACCCGGAGTTTCACCCATCCGGAATCGGTGAATTTCAGCGCATTGGAGAGCAGGTTGTCGGCAATCTGCCGGATGTGGAAGGCATCCCCCTCGACCATCCGGGCGGCCCCCTCACCGGTCTCCAGACGCAAATCGAGCCCCTTGGCAACCGCCGAAGCGGAGAATCCCGCCCGGATCGTCTCGAAGAGCTGCGCCGGATTGAACGTCACGCGGCTCACCTCTATCTTGTTGATATCCAGCCGATAGAAATCCAGCAGGCTGTTGACCAGCGCCAGCAGATGTTCCGAAGAGTCCTTCATGTTGTGCAGGTAGAGCTCCTGGCGCCGGTCGTCGGTCAGGCGCGAGAGCAGGTCGATATACCCCATCACCGAGCCCAACGGCGCCTTGATGTCGTGCGTAATGGCGAGCATCAACTGCTCGCGGGCGGCCAGCAGCGACTCCTTCTCGCGGTTGGTGCGCTCCAGTTCGCGGCGGTAGCGGTTCCCGCGGTTGATGTCGCGCCAGAGGATCCCCACGAAAAAGAGCATCAGCAGGACCGAACCGCCGGTCACCCCACCCAGGATATGAGACGTCCGCCGCCGGATCGCCTCGTTGCGGCGAATCCTCCGCATCAGAAACGCCGTATCCTCGGCTTCGAAATCGAGGATCAGGCTGTAGATCTTCATGTTCACCAGGTCGTTGCTGTAGCTCAGCCGCAGCACCTCCTGCCAGGCCCGGTCATAAAACGTCTGGCGGTTGCTCGTGACGCTGTCCTGCAGGGCCCGGAGCACCAGCTCGATGGTATCCTTCACCATCCCCACGGGGAGTACCGGGTCGGCCGCCTTCCGACGCGAAATCACCCCAGCGGAGTCCTCCCGGGGCGAGAAGAGACCGGTCATCTGCTGCAGAAAAGGCTGCATGGCAGGCGATTCGAGAGCCGTAT
This sequence comes from uncultured Alistipes sp., assembly GCA_944321965.1. Lineage (GTDB taxonomy): Bacteria > Bacteroidota > Bacteroidia > Bacteroidales > Rikenellaceae > Alistipes. Next base: position 61,789 of record CALUNH010000007.1, on the reverse strand, counting down.
CGCGATGCACGATCCGGCGGAAAGGATCCGTATCGGCCGCAATGCTCGTCTGCGGACCGATCAGTTCGCGGATGTTCTTGTCCAGCAGGCCGTCGGTCGATCCGGCGCGGATCGTCTGCCGCAGTCTCATCGTCCGCAGTTCCTTATCGCTGAGCAGGCGCGTGATGCTGTCCAGACGCATGGTCTGCAGCGAATCGTCCTCGACCGTCAGCGCCCGCAGCGAGTCGATACACCCCCTTACGGTCTGCAGTTCGGCCCGATAACGTGCTTCGAAGGAGAGATTTCCGGCAATCATCAGCTGTCCGTAGCTCTCGGCCTGATAGAGATGGTAGAGCGTGCGGTTGACGGCCGTCCGCTTGGTGTGGAGCAGGACGGAGTCGCTGTCGGGCGCCGAGAGGCGTACCAAAGCCTGATAGACATAGGCAATGGCCAGGATACTCACGGCAGCAAGCAGCACATATCCCGCCACGATCTTCGTTTTGACAAATTTGGACTCCTTCACGGCGTCAAAGATACGGAAAGTTATGCAGACGGACAACTTCCCCTCCGGCCTCATCCCGGCCTCATCCGCCGCCCCGGACTCCGAAAAAAGAGGACAAGGCGGTTAAATTATTATCGAAAAACGATAAATATTTTTTGATATTCAAAGTTTGTTGCTATATTTGCGGTCGCAACGATCCGAAAACAAACATTCGACATGAAGGATTTACTCACGGTGGAGCACGTCACCAAACAATATGCCGCCCACACGGCGCTCAACGACGTTTCGCTCGCCATTCCCGAAGGGTCGGTCTACGGGCTGCTCGGACCCAACGGAGCCGGAAAAACCACCCTGATCCGCATCATCAACCGCATCACGGCGCCCGACAGCGGCCGCGTGCTCTTCGACGGCCACGAAATCGCCCCCGAGGATGTCTACCGCATCGGCTACCTGCCCGAGGAGCGCGGCCTCTACAAGAAGATGAAGGTCGGCGAGCAGGCCCTCTTCTTCGCCCGGCTCAAGGGGCTTTCGCGGCGCGACGCCATTGCACGGCTGAAGGAGTGGTTCGAGAAGTTCGGCATCCAGAGCTGGTGGGACAAGAAGGTCGAGGAGCTCTCGAAGGGCATGGCCCAGAAGGTGCAGTTCATCGTCACGGTGCTGCACGAACCGCGCCTGCTGATCTTCGACGAACCCTTTTCGGGATTCGATCCCATCAACGCCAACCTCCTGAAGGAGGAGATTCTGGCCCTGCGCGACAAGGGCGCCACGGTGATCTTCTCGACGCACAACATGTCGTCGGTGGAGGAGATCTGCGACCACATCACGCTGATCAACAAGTCGCGGAACATCCTTTCGGGACGTGTCGACGACATCCGCCGCCGCCACGGCGCCAACATCTTCGAGGTGGCCTACCGCGGCGACGAAGCCGCCCTGCGGCGTGCCGTCGCGGGTCGCTGCGAGATCCTCGAAGGAGCCGAGGAGGAGTCGGTCTACCGGACCCTGAAGCTCCACGTTGCCAGCGACGACGAGGTCCGGACCGTCATCGCGGCCGTGAACGAGGCGGTCGAGCTGCGTTCGTTCCGCGAGATCATCCCCTCGATGAACGACATTTTCATAAGGGCCGTAAACGGACAACTCTGAAAAATAACCATCCAACAGGAAACGCCATGTCCAACATACCCATCATTATCCAGCGCGAGTTCAACGAGCGCGTGCGCAAAAAATCCTTTATCATCAGCACGATCCTGATGCCCGTCCTGATGATCGCCCTGATGGCCGCCCCGGCACTCATCATGGAGTATTCGCGCGGCGAACAGAAGACGATCGCCGTGATCGACGAGAGCGGGCTGGTGGCCCCGCGGCTCGAAAGCGACGAGGAGATCCGTTTCGAGGCAACCGACCTCTCGACCGACGAGGCCCGCAGGGAGTTGACCGACCGCTTCGGTGTACTCTACATCGGGCGGGACATCCTCGAAAACCCCTCGAACGTGCGGCTCTATGCCAATTCGTCGTCGTCGCTCTCCGTCGAGAGCAGCATCACGGGCCAGATCGAGAAGGTGCTCGAAGCCGAAAAACTCAAGGCCTACGACATCGAGAACCTGCAGCAAATCCTCGACGAAGTGAAGACCACGGTCACGCTGCAGACCTTCCGCAACGACAAGTCGCAGGAGGAGGACACCCAGGCCCAGTCGTCGACCGTGGCCACGGTGCTCGGCTACATCCTCGGGTTCGTCCTCTACATGTTCCTGCTGATCTACGGTTCGATGGTCATGCAGTCCGTGATCGAGGAGAAGAACAACCGCGTCCTGGAGGTGATGGTCTCGTCCGTCAGGCCCTTCGACCTGATGCTCGGGAAGATCCTCGGCGTGGCGGCCGTCGCCGTGGTGCAGATCCTTATCTGGGGCGTGCTGATCGTCGCCGCGGGGGGCTTCGTGCTGCCCCACCTGATGCCCGCCGAGGCGATGGCCGGCGTCCAGGCCATGCAGCAGGGCGTTCCCGACGCCGCCGCGATGAGCGGCATGGACCCCGAGGCGATGCAGGCCCTGGCCGCCATGACCGACCTGGGTTACATCCTCAAGATCTTCGGCTGCCTGCTGCTCTTCGTCTTCGGGGGCTACCTGCTCTATTCGGCGATGTTCGCCGCCGTGGGCTCGGCCGTCGACAACGTTCAGGACGCCTCGCAGCTGCAGATGCCCATCACGCTGCCGATCATCCTCGCCCTGCTGATGATGCTGGCCGTGATCAAGGACCCCAACTCCCCGATGGCCTTCTGGTTCTCGATCATCCCCTTCACGTCACCCGTGGTGATGATGGCCCGCATCCCCTACGACATCCCGCTGTGGGAGATCCTCCTCTCGCTCGCGGTGCTCTACGCCTCGTTCGTGGCGATGGTCTGGTTCGCGGCCAAGATCTACCGCGTGGGCATCTTCATGTACGGCAAGAAACCCACCCTGAAGGAGCTCTTCAAGTGGGTGCGGTACAAATATTGACACCGGTCTTCCGGGGCGGATTCACCGTCCCGGAAGATTTGTTTTTTGCCGGGAGGATATTTTTCTGTTATCGGAATAACAGATTTACTGAAAATTTTTCGTAACTTTGTCGCCGATACGGGATTCACGGAAAAAATTTCTACAAAATACTTAAATCTCAAAGAGCTATGATTTCGATCGACAACTACGATTTCAAAGGCAAACGCGCGATCATCCGCGTGGATTTCAACGTGCCCCTGAACGAGAAGGGCGAAGTAACCGACGACACGCGCATCCGCGCCGCCATGCCCACCGTCAAGAAGGTGCTCTCCGAGGGCGGTTCGGTGATCCTCATGTCGCACATGGGCCGTCCGAAGAAGAACCCCGATCCGAAATACTCGCTGGAGCAGATCATCCCGGCCATCGAGAAGAACCTCGGCACGAAGGTCCTCTTCGCCGGTGACTGCATGGGCGAGAAGGCTGCCGAAATGTGCAAGAACCTCAAGCCCGGCGAAGTGGTCCTGCTCGAAAACCTGCGTTTCTACGCCGAGGAGGAGGGCAAACCCCGCGGTCTGGCCGAGGACGCCACCAAGGAGGAGAAGGATGCCGCCAAAAAGGCCCTGAAGGAGGGTCCGCAGAAGGAGTTCGTCAAGAAACTCGCTTCGTATGCCGACTGCTACATCAACGACGCCTTCGGCACGGCACACCGCAAGCACGCTTCGACCTATCTGATCGCCAAGCACTTCCCCAACGACAAGATGTTCGGCTACCTGATGGAGAAGGAGGTCAAGGCCATTTCGTCGCTCATGGAGGCCCCGCAGCACCCGTTCTGCGCCATCATCGGCGGCTCGAAGGTTTCGACCAAGATCGGCGTGATCAAGGCCCTGATCGAGAAGGTCGATTCGATCGTCATCGGCGGCGGCATGACCTACACGTTCGCCGCAGCCCAGGGCGGCAAGGTCGGCAACTCGATCTGCGAGCCCGACATGTTCCCCGTAGCCCTGGAGATCCTCGAACTGGCCAAGCAGAAGGGCGTCCAGCTGGTGATGTCGCCCGATGCGCTGATCGCCGACGCCTTCTCGGCCGACGCCAACACCTCGACGGCTCCGGCCGACAACATCCCCGACAACTGGGAGGGTGTCGACATCGCCGATGAGGGCAAGAAGATCTTCCGCGAGCACATCCTCGGCTGCAAGACGATCCTGTGGAACGGCCCGGTAGGCGTCTTCGAGATCGACAAGTTCGCAACCGGTTCGAAGGAGGTGGCGCTGGCCATCGCCGAGGCCACGAAGAAGGGCGCCTACTCGCTCATCGGCGGCGGCGACTCGGTGGCCTGCATCAACAAGTTCGGGCTGGCCGACCAGGTGTCCTACATCTCGACCGGCGGCGGCGCCCTGCTCGAATACATCGAATTCGGCACGCTGCCCGGCGTAGAGGCCATCCGCGAATAGGAGGCCCGGAATCGGAACAAGCAATCATCCCGAAGCGGAGATTTCCGGAGCTCCGGAGATCTCCGCTTCTCTTCAAAAACCCGAACAACGCATGAAACGTATCATCCTTTTAGCAGCAACCGCAGTCTGTATGGCAGCCTGTCAGAACAACAATACGAAAACCCCGGCCATCGACCTTACGAATTTCGACCTGTCGGTAGCGCCGAACGCCGATTTCTACCAGTATGCCACGGGCGGCTGGCAGAAGAACAACCCGCTGAAGCCCGAATTCTCGCGCTACGGCTCCTTCGACGTGCTGCGCGAAAACAACGAGAAGCGCATCAACCGGCTCTTCCAGGAGATGACCAAACTCGAAACCGCCCCGGGCAGTGTCGAGCAGAAGATCGCGGACCTCTACAAGATGGGGCTCGACTCCGTGCGCCTGAATGCCGAGGGCGCCTCGCCGCTGGCCGCCGACCTGCAGCTCGTCGAGGGGCTGACCGACCGCAAGCAGCTCCCGGAGGTGCTGGCCCGGATCCACATGGCGCTGGCCAACCCGTTCTTCGGCATCGGCGTGATGGCCGACCTGATGGACAGCAACGTCAACACGCTCTACGTGGCCCAGTCGGGCCTCTCGATGGGCGACCGCGACTACTACGTCGACCCGGAGAACGCCTCGATCAAGGAGGCCTACAAAAACTACCTCGTACAGCTCTTCACCCTCTGCGGGTATGATGCCGAAGCGGCCGCACAGGCAGCCGCCGACGCCCTGGAGATCGAGGATTCGCTGGCCGAAGTCTTCTTCTCGAATGTCGAGCAGCGCGACATCCCGGCACAGTACAACCCGATGACGCGCGCGGAGTTCGCCAAGGCCTACGACGCCATCGACTGGGATGTCTATTTCGCCGGAATGGGGCTTGCCGACGCCGACCGCATGATCGTGCAGCACAAGCGCGTCATGGAGCGCGTCAACAAGCTCTTCAAGAGCCTTCCGCTGGAGAAGATCCGTCACTACCTGGCCGCCCAGATCATCGACGGCGGGGCTTCGTCGCTGAGCGACGATTTCCAGACCGCGTCGTTCGAGTTCTACGGCCGCACGATGTCGGGCCAGCAGGAGCAGAAACCCCGCTGGAAACGCGCCATGTCGGTGCCCAACGGACTGCTGGGCGAGGCCGTGGGCGAGATGTACGTGGCGAAGTACTTCCCCGAGAAGGACAAGCAGCGCATGACGGAGCTGGTGAAGAACCTGCAGACGTCGCTCTCGCAGCACATCGCCGACCTCGACTGGATGTCGGATGCCACGAAGGCCAAGGCGCAGGAGAAGTTGAGTTCGTTTACCGTGAAGATCGGCTACCCGGACAAGTGGAAGGATTATTCGACGCTGACGGTCGACCCGGCGAAGAGCTATTACGAAAACCTGCGCAACGCCGGGATCTGGGCCACGAAGGACAACCTCGAAAAGTACGGCAAACCGGTCGACCGGGCCGAGTGGGGGATGACCCCGCAGACGGTGAACGCCTACTACAACCCGACGACAAACGAGATCTGCTTCCCGGCCGCGATTCTGCAGCCTCCGTTCTACAATCCGGATGCCGACGATGCGGTGAACTACGGTGCCATCGGCGTGGTGATCGGCCACGAGATGACCCACGGGTTCGACGATCAGGGGCGCCAGTTCGACAAGGACGGCAACATGAACAACTGGTGGACCGAAGAGGATGCCGAAGCCTTCAAGGCGAAGACTGAGATCCTGGTCAAGCAGTTCGATGCCATCGAGGTGCTCCCGGCCAAGGGCGACCAGCCGGCGCTGCACGCCAACGGGGCGCTGTGCCTGGGTGAGAACATTGCCGACCAGGGCGGTTTGCGGGTGGCCTATACGGCCTACCGGAACTCGCTCGCAGGCAAGGAGGCCCCGGCCCCGATCGACGGCTTCACCGATGCCCAGCGCTTCTACCTGGCCTACGCCACGCTCTGGGCCCAGAACATCCGCGACGAGGAGATCGCGCGTCTGACGAAGCTCGACGTGCACTCGCTGGGCAAATGGCGTGTGAATGCCACGCTGCGCAACCTGCAGGACTTCTACGACGCCTTCGGGATCACCGACGGGGCGATGTTCCTGCCCGAGGAGGAGCGCGTCATTATCTGGTAACCGCCGCAAGGAGAGGAGGGGCCGCCTTATGGCAACCCCATTCTGAAAAAAGCCGTCCGAAGCATTTTCGGACGGCTTTTTCGTGGGTCGGAACCGGGAATCAGCCCGGAAGCAGGGGATGGTCTCGGAACCGCGACATAAACTGGAAGCGAAAAGGATCGGAACCGAAAATCTCCTCCGAGAGCAGGAAAACTGTCCGAAACCGAGAGACTGTCGGGTCCTCACCCAAGAAAAGTTCCGGAGCCGAAAATCTCCTCCGAGAGCAGGAAAGCTGTCCGAAACCGAGAGACTGTCGGGTCCTCACCCAAGAAAAGTTCCGGAGCCGAAAATCTCCTCCGAGAGCAGGAAAGCTGTCCGAAACCGAGAGACTGTCCAGCAGCGGCAAAAGGATACGGTCCAAGAAAAAGGTTCAATAAAAGGTGCCTTTGGGGGCGAAGATGGCGTATCCGAAGTTGAAGGTCAGATACATGTTTTTCCAATCCTTCAGATCGTATTTGGTCAGCGACAGGCTTACAGGACCGATGCGCGTGTGGTAGACGAGCGAAGCCTCGGCGATATAGTGCCAACGTTCGTCGGGAACCCCCAGGGGATTGAAGTCCCTCCTGTTGCGGAACAGGGTGTAAAATCCCGTGCGGAAAAAGAAGTCGGGCATCAGATCGAAGGTCGGCATGATGCCTCCCGCCACGAAGCGGTCGCCCCGGTAATCGGGCATGAAGACCATCCGGACATGCTGAATCGGGGCGTACTCGGGCATCGACATCAGCGTGGCGGTCTCGGTCCGGAACGAGGGGTGAGTCGTATAGACCGCATCGACATTGAGTCCGAACGAGAACCAGTCGCACTGCGGCATGTCGAAGAACTTGTTCCACGTAAAGCGTCCTCCGAACCACTGCCTCCGCTCCCGGGAGATGAAATCCTCGGCATCGTAGGGTTCGTACTTGTCCCGTCCGTCGATGTAGATGGCCGAGAGGTAGAGTTCCGAACCGCGCCGCGGATAGAGGAGCTTGTCGAGCGTGTTGCGTGCGAGTCCGGCCCGGAGTCCGAAGAAGGAGAAGCGCGAATGGTCGGTATCGTCGGCGAAGAAGTCGTCGGAATCGTAACGGTAGTTGACATGCCCTCCGTTGGCCCGCAGGACGAAGACGCTGCGATGCGTGAGCGGCATTCCGATTCCCAGCGAGGCGAAACTCTCACTGCTCTTGACCTGCTCGGCATTGGTGATGCGGGCGACGTTGCCGAAATAGCCGTGGCGGAAATTGCTCACCGAGAAGTTGTAGGAGTAATCGATGAAGACCGGCTCGATGGCATAGAAATCGGTGCGTCCGCCAAAGACTCCCCACGTGTAGAGAGGCCCGAGGTAGAGATCGGCCCCGAGATGCTGCGACACCCGGCCGATCCAGTGGTATCCGACTCCGACATAGGCCTGGTTGAAGGCCGTGGAGGAGATGTTGCCCCCGACCGTGATCTTGAAACTGGGACGGGTTTCGAACCGCGACTGGAAGGAGTAGCCGTGCAGGAGCGAATCGTAGCGGACTTTCGGGAAATCCATCGTGAAATCACCTCCCGCCAGCACGTTGAAGAGGTTGTCGCGCAGTTCGGCAAAACGCATCGGACGCTGACGTCCCGGGGTGCGGCGGTCCATGTGGAGAAAATCGCGGATGAATTCCCGCTGGTCCCGTTTCAGGCCATCGATATGGTAGTCCCTGAAGATCAGTTCCGGGCACTTCTCCCGGAATGCCCGGCGGCGCTCGGCGAACCAGGTCGAATCGCGACGCTCCCCGCCGACCTTCTCCAGCAGTTGCGGCATCGCGGCCATGGCATCCTCGTAACCGGCATCCATGATTGCCTCGGCCTGGTCGAAATCGAGCATACTGACCCCTACGGCACGGCGGATCGTGACGCTCCGCTCGGCGGGAAGCGTGTAGTCGGTATTCTGCATGGCGAGCATGAAGGCCTGATCCAGGATGTTGTTGTCCTCGCTGGGCGGGGTATTCCCGGCGGTACAGATCGATCCGACGATCAGGTCGGGCCGGAAATCGGCATCCATCGGTTTCCAGGGGAAATTGTCATGGATCCCGCCGTCGTACAGCAGCATCGAATCGATTGCCATCGGTTTGAAGACCAAAGGTATGGACATCGACGAGCGGACCGCTTCGCTCAGATCGCCGCTGCGCATGACCACCGGACGGCGGTGGTTCATGTCGCTGGCCACGCAGAGGAACGGGACCATCAGTCGGTTGAAGTCGCCGTCCGAAGCCGCCGTGGCCGGAGCGAAAAGCTCGGTCAGCGCCAGATCGACCTGCGTCGAGGAGATCAGGTTCGTGGGGAACTGGAGGCGTTCTCCGGCCGGGTTTCCGAGATTCACGCGCACGCTCAGGAACGACGGACTTCCGCCCAACTGGCGGTAGTAGTCCATGTAGCGGTTGGGGTCGATGCGTCCCGAGACCCACTCCCGGACCACTCCGGAGCTGACAATGGCCCGCATCTCGGCCGGGGAGTACCCGGCGGCATACATCGCAGCGATAATCGACCCCATGGAGGTTCCGGCCACATAGTCGATCGGAATCCCGTTCTGCTCCAGGGCCTCCAGCACCCCGATGTGGTAGAGCCCCTTGGCCCCGCCCCCACTCATCACAACCCCCACGGTTCCGGCCGAGGCCGGAAGCGACAGAAGCAGCAACATCCCCACAAATGAGCCGATTTTACGCAACATATCTCAATTTTTTTATACCTTTGCATGTTAAAGGATGACCTCTCAAAAGTAGGTAAAAAAGAAATACGTACAAAATATGACCGACAAAATCAACGAACTTCTGCGACGGGTCGAAGAGTTCAAACCCAAGGCAGCGAGCGAACTCGAAGAGTTCCGGATCCGGATTCTGGGCAAGAAAGGCGAACTGAACGCACTGATGGAAGAGTTCAAGACGGTGGCTCCGGAGCTCAAGCGCGAACTGGGCCAGCAGCTCAACCGGCTGAAGAGTGCCGCCACGGAGCGAATCGCCTCGCTGCGCGAGGAGCTGCAGAACGCCGCTGCCGAGCAGGTGGCCTCGTCGGGCGACCTGACGCGCCCCGGCTCGGCCGAACACCTCGGCTCGCGCCATCCGATTTCGCTGGTCCGCAACCAGATCGTCGAGGTCTTTTCGCGGCTGGGCTATACCGTGGCCGACGGCCCCGAGATCGAGGACGACTGGCACGTCTTCTCGGCGCTGAATTTCCCGCCCGAGCACCCGGCCCGCGACATGCAGGACACGTTCTTCATCGAAAAGGACCCCGACATCCTGCTGCGTACGCACACCTCGTCGATCCAGGTCCGCACGATGGAGCGCCAGAAACCGCCCATCCGCGTGATCTGCCCGGGGCGTGTCTTCCGCAACGAGGCCATCTCCTACCGCGCCCACTGTATCTTCCACCAGATCGAGGGGCTCTACATCGACGAGGGGGTTTCGTTCGCCGACATGAAGCAGTCGCTGCTGTACTTCGCCAAGGAGATCTTCGGCGAACAGGCCGTCATCCGGATGCGCCCGTCGTACTTCCCCTTCACGGAGCCGTCGGCCGAGGTCGACGTCTCGTGCAACCTCTGCGGCGGCAAGGGGTGCCCGGTCTGCAAGGGTACGGGCTGGCTCGAAATCATGGGGTGCGGCATGGTCGACCCCAATGTCCTGAAGGCAAACGACATCGACCCCGAAAAGTATTCCGGATTCGCATTCGGCATGGGTATCGAACGGATCGCCATGCTCAAATACGGCGTAAAGGACCTGCGTCTCTATTTCGAGAACGACGTGCGCTTCCTCCACCAGTTCGACGAAGCGCTCTAAACCCGGTTTGCTTATGAAACGCCTGACAGCGACAACACTCCTCTGCCTGGTTCTCTTTTCCGCGGCTTTCGTCACCGGAAAGGGGCTTCCGACGGCACCCGAGGTTCCCGATTCGCTGCCGAGCGTATGGCTCTACACCGAAGGGGTCAAGCAGCGCACCATTGCGGGAGACACGGCCCGGGCCCGGCAGCTCCTCCGGGAGGCGATCCGCCGCGATTCGGCCTACGCCCCGGCGTGGTACGAACTGGCCGGGATTCTCCTGTCCGGCTCGCCCGAAGAGGCCGTTGCTGCGGCACGCCGGGCCTGCCAGCTGGACTCGACCAACCGGTGGTATCACCAGTTATACGGACAGACGCTGCTCATGACCGACCGTTACGGCGAAGCGTTGAAGGTCTTCCGCCGCCTGATGGAGGAGAACCCGAAGGATCCGGACAACTACCGCATCGTGGCGGCGCTCTACGAACAACGGCAAAGCCCGTTTCAGGCGTTGGTAACGCTCGATTCGGCCGAGGTGCGCTTCGGGCGCATTCCGCTGCTGAGCAGCATGAAGCGGCGCCTTCTCGTTGCCACGAACCAGATCGACAAGGCGCTCGACGAAGCCCGTGCGATGGTCGAGGAGGCCCCCTACGAGGCCGAACACCACGTGGTGCTGGCCGACCTCTACGCCGCGGACAGGAAGGATTCGCTGGCGCTGGCCGAATACCGGGCCGCCCTGGCGATCGACTCCACGAACATCCAGACGCTCATGTCGCTGGGCGACTTCTATGCCGGGCGTCAGGACTACCGTTCGCTGCTGGCCACGACACGCCAGCTCTTCCTCTCGGACGATTTCCCGATTGAACTGAAAATCAAACGGTTCGAGGATTTCACCGCCGATACGCGCTTCTACCGGGAGTATTACTTCCAGCTCAACGACCTGGCCTCGACGCTGGCCATCCGTTATCCGGACGATCCGCGCGTCGTGGAGCTCTACGCCCGGCACCTGATCGCTTCGGGCGAACTGGAACAGGCCCTGGCCCTCTACAAGAACCACCTCGGCGACGAGCCTCCCGTGGAGGATTACTACCGCATGGTGATCGACATCGAGAGTTACCTCCAGCGTCCGGATTCCGTCGACCGATACGTCACCCGCGCCCTGGAGCTCTTCCCCGAAAAGGTCGATTTCCACATCTCGAAGGGGCATGTGATGAGCTACTCGAAGCAGCACGATCAGGCGATCCGCGCCTACCGCGAATCGCTCCGTTATGCCGATACGGACTCGTTGCGCAGTGTCATCTGGGGGATGATCGGCGATACCTGGCACCAGAAGGCCCTCGGCAACGACTCCATTCCCGAGGAGGAGCTCTTCGCCCGGGCGAAAAAGGGCAAAAAGGGAATCGACCGCCGCGCCATGAAGGAGTGCTACAAGTCCTATGAGAAGAGTCTGGGCTACTGGCCGGACAATGCACTGGTACTGAACAACTACGCCTACTTCCTCTCGCTGGAGGAGCGGGATCTGGACCGTGCGCTCGTGATGTCGAGCCGCGTCGTGGCGCTCACGGACAACAACCCCACCTACCTGGACACCCAGGCGTGGGTGCTCTACAAGATGGGGTGCACGGAGGAGGCCCGGAAGATCCTGCAGAAGGCCGTGGCGCTCGACGGACAGAAAAGCCCCGAACTGATGGTCCACTACGGGGACATCCTCCACGAACTGGGCGAACAGTTCATGGCCGAAGTCTACTGGCGGCGGGCCCTGGAGAAGGGTTACGATGCCCGCCAGATCGAAGAGCGGCTGAAACAGCCTGCCAAAACCCCATCCGCCGAATAGTCCGCCGATATGAGAATGATCCGTTTTTCGCCTCTTTTCCTTGTTTTCCTGCTCTTCGCCCTCGGCGCCACGGCCCAGACCGACAGCCGCATCGAGAAGCAGAAAAAGGTCATTGCCGACCTGGAAAAGCGCATTGCCAGCGAGGAGCGGGAGATTTCGAAGCTCCAGAAGGGGCGTGCGGCGACCGAGGAGCGGGTGCGGCGCCTGGCCCGGCAGATCGATTCGCGGAACCAGCTGCTCGACGAGACCGAAAAGCAGGCTTCGTTGCTGCGCGAGGAGATCGCCCGCAAGGACAGCGTGGCCGGGGACCTGGCCTCGACGCTCGAACGCAACCGGGCGCAATATGCCGAGATGGTGCGTGAAGCCTACCGCAACTACCGTCACAACAACTACCTGACGTTTCTCTTTTCGTCGCGGGATTTCGCCGACGTGGCCCGCAAGATCACGACGTTGCGGGAGGTGGCTTCGCTGCGCGAGCGCAAGATGCGCGACATCGAACAGCTCTCCGAGCAGGTCCGCACGGAGAAGGAGGAGCTCGACCGCCGCAACCGTTCGCTCGATTCGGTCATGCGGCAGCTTGCGTCCCAGCGGGAGAAGCTCGAACGCGACTCGCGGAATGCCCGGGCGACGATCCGCACGATGTCGCAGAAGGAGAAGTCGGCCCTGCAGCGCAAGCTGGCCCAGGAGCAGAAACTCGACGTGGCGATCAACGAACTGCGCAAACTCACCAAGGGCAACAAGGAGGGAGCGTCGTTCTCGTCGAAGACCTCGGGGCTGCGGCTTCCGGTGGTCGGCGGTCGGGTGAAGCGCTACCGGGAAAACATGGCCGAAGTGACGGGTCCGCGGGGAGCCCGGGTGATCTCGATCTACGAAGGCAAGGTGATCGACATCAAGCGTAACCGCATTACAAACAAATACGACGTTTACGTGGCGCACGGCGAGTACCTGACCTCCTATGCCAACCTGGGGACGATCACGGTGGAAAAGGGTCAGAAAGTGGCCCGGAACCAGCCGTTGGGAACCATCGGTTCGGCCGTGGACGTCATGACCATGGAGACGGAATACAAACTCGTCTTCGGCATCTACCCGCCGGACCCGAACCAGAAGATGCGGGCCGAAAACTGTTTCAGGAAATAGGTCCGGGAGGAGAGAGCGGGGACCGGGCTGCAAAGACGCCCGAAAAACCCCGGAAAAGAGGCTGAAACTTCCGATCTCTCCCTGCCTGAACAAGGTACCGGACCCTCGAACCGATCGAAAATATCCAGAAAAAATGGCTGTAAAATACTATACCGACGACTGTACGTACCGTTACCCGCAGAAACGGCTGACAGCCCGCTGGCTGCAGGAGGTCGCCGAAGCGGAGGGGTATACGCTGGGTGATGTCTGCTATATCTTCTGCTCGGCGCAGCGGCTGCTGGAGATGAACCGGCAGTACCTCGGACACGACTACTTCACCGACGTCATCACGTTCGACTACAGCGACCGCAAGGGGGCGCGCACCGTCTCGGGCGACATCTTCATCGACGTGGAGACCGTAGCGGACAATGCCCGGCAATACGGGGCCACGACGCTGCAGGAGATGCGCCGGGTGGTGGTCCACGGCGTGCTGCACCTCTGCGGCCAGAACGACAAGACGCCCCGCACCAACGCACAGATGCACCGCAAGGAAGACAAATACCTGAAATTCTGGGAGAAACAATGACCCTCGATTACGATATCATCGTCATCGGAGGCGGACATGCCGGTTGTGAAGCCGCCGCTGCCGCCGCCCGACTGGGTTCGCGGACCCTGCTGCTGACGATGGACATGACGAAAATGGCTTCGATGTCGTGCAATCCGGCCGTCGGCGGCGTAGCCAAAGGTCAGATAGTCAGAGAGATAGACGCTTTGGGCGGAGAGATGGGACGCATTACGGACCGCACGGCCGTGCAGTTCCGGATGCTGAACAAGTCGAAGGGTGCGGCGATGTGGAGTCCCAGGGCCCAGTGCGACAAAACACGTTTTTCGGAAGAGTGGCGACACACCCTGGAAAATATCTGGAACCTCTACATCTGGCAGGATGCCGCCACGGAGCTGCTCTTCGATACCCCGACAGCCCCCTCCGCCAACGAAAGCCATCCCGACGGCACGCCCGCAAACAACCCGAAGAAGGGGAGCGTGAAACGCCCCTCGATCCGCGGTGTCCGGACCCGCATGGGAGTGGAGTTTTCGTGCCGGGCGGTCATCCTCACGGCCGGCACCTTCCTCGACGGCATGATGCACTGCGGCGCTGCCCACGCCGAAGGGGGCCGGGCCGGTGATGCCGCCTCGCACGGGATCACCGAAAGCCTCCGGAAGATGGGGTTCGAGACCGGCCGCATGAAGACCGGAACCCCGGCCCGCCTCGACGCCCGGACGATCAATTTCGAAGTGCTCGAACCCCAATACGGCGACGAAAATCCCGGAAAATTCTCCTTTTCGCCCGAAACCGAACCGGTCAAGGATCAAATGCCCTGTTTTCTGGTCTACACATCGCCCGAAGTGCACGCCATTTTGCGCACGGGATTCGACCGCTCGCCGCTCTTCAACGGCACGATCCACGGCATCGGACCCCGCTATTGCCCCTCGATCGAGGACAAGTTGCGGACCTTTGCCGACAAGGATCAACACCAGCTTTTTCTCGAACCCGAAGGGCGTTCGACCAACGAATACTACCTGAACGGCTTCTCGTCGTCGTTGCCATGGGAGGTACAGTGGCAGGCGCTGCACAGGATCGAAGGGTTGAAGGACCTGCATATTTTCCGCCCCGGATACGCCATCGAATACGACTATTTTCCACCCATGCAGCTCCACCATTCGCTCGAAACCAAGCTCGTTTCGGGACTCTATTTCGCCGGTCAGGTCAACGGGACGACCGGTTACGAAGAGGCTGCAGCCCAGGGTCTGATGGCGGGGATCAATGCCCACCGGGCCCTGAAAGGGGAGGAGCCGATCGTTTTGAAACGCGACGAAGCCTATATCGGCGTACTGATCGACGACCTCGTGACCAAGGGTGTCGACGAACCTTACCGGATGTTCACCTCCCGGGCCGAGTATCGGATCCTGCTCCGGCAGGACAACGCCGATCTCCGACTGACCCCGTTAGGCTACAAAATCGGGTTGATTTCCGAAAAAAGATACGCTCATTTTGTCCGAAAAAATTCACTTGTAGAATCGCTTGTAGCCTTTGCGCGTGAGCAGAGCATCAAAGCAGCCGAAATCAACGACTATTTGAAATCGGTCGGACAGGAGCCCTTGAGCCAGGGTCGGAAACTGTACGACATTCTGGTGCGGAACAACGTGACTTTCGAATCGCTGCAAAAGGTGCTTCCGAAGCTGCGGCGGTTCATCGAAAAGCAGGAGATCGACGCCGAGGTTATCGAGGAGGCGGAGATTCAAATCAAGTACAAAGGCTACATCGAGCGCGAAAAATTCATTGCCGACAAACTCCGGAGGCTGGAAAACATCCGCATTCCGGAAGATTTTGATTTTTTTTCAATGAATTCGCTGACCATCGAAGCCCGTCAGAAGCTGAACCGGATTCGTCCGAAGACGATCGGGCAGGCCTCGCGCATCCCGGGAGTTTCGCCTGCGGATGTCAATGTTTTACTGGTCAAGTTCGGCCGATAGTTTTTCGAAGCACGTTCCACGTGGAACACACACCGCGGAAACAGAGAGCCGAAGAATAAAATCCAATTTTCCAAACAATCAAGAAAAGGTTCCACGTGGAACCTTTTATTTTACCCGGAAATATCAACAAGAGAGTGTTCCACGTGGAACAAAAAAAAGGGGCGACCCGCAAGGCCGCCCTCGACTTTAAATCCGAAAGGATCTACAAGACAACCGTGCACCAGCCGTACTTGTCCTCGGCACGCCCGTACTGAATATCCTGCAGACGGGTGTAGAGTTCCAGACAGTTTTTGCCGACCTTGTCTCCGTAATCGTAGGATTCGCCGGTCTGCATGTCGTAAATGTAACCGATGGGGGAGATCACGGCAGCCGTTCCGCACGCTCCGCACTCCTCGAAGGTCGACAACTCCTCGACGGGAATATGCCGCTGTTCCACTTCGAGACCCATGTCGGCCGCGAGCTGACGGAGGCTCATGTTGGTGATCGAAGGCAGCACCGAAGGCGATTTCGGCGTAATGTATTTGCCGTCCTTGATGCCGAAGAAGTTCGCGGCACCGCACTCTTCGATGTATTTGTGCTCGGCAGCATCGAGGTACATAATATTCGAATAGCCCAGATCGTGGCCTTTTTCACCGGAAAGAAGGCTTGCAGCGTAGTTTCCTCCGACCTTCACGTCACCTGTTCCACGTGGAGCAGCACGGTCCTGCTCCCGGTCAATGGCAACACGGATCGGCGAAATCCCCGACTTGAAGTAGGCACCCACAGGCGAACAGTAGACAATCAACAGAGCATCCTTCGAAGGTTTGACCCCCAGACCGACCGTCGTACCGAACATCACCGGACGCAGATACAACGAAGCCCCCGTTTCATAGGGAGGAACGAAACGCGCATTACGCTTCACCACTTCGATGCAGGCATTCACGATCATCTCTTCCGAGGGAACTGGCAGACAAAGCCGCTTGGCCGAAGACTGCATCCGGCGGGCATTGTCAGCGACACGGAAGAGACGAACTTTTCCATCCACACCGCGAAATGCTTTCAAACCCTCGAAAAGTTCAATACCGTAATGCAGACACGAAGCCGACATGTGCATATGAATATACTCATCGTCGGTAACCACCATGTCGCTCCATTTGCCATCCGTATAGGAGTAGCGGACATTGAAATCCGTTTTGCGATAGTCGAAACCGAACGCACTCCAATCCATATTTTCCATATCTTTCAGTTTTAAGAATTTTTTACACCAAAAATAAATCGAAAAATCCCGGGCTTATCCGACCAAGGCTCCATTGTTGGTCGCATCGCCGGGCTGCAGCAACCGTAATTTTCCGGAGGCATCTTCGGCCATCAGGATCATGCCTTTCGACAAAATACCCTTCAATTCGCGGGGAGCGAGGTTGACCAGGACAAGCACCTGTTTGCCGACCAGCTCCTCGGGAGTGAAGTATTCGGCGATTCCCGAGACGATTTCGCGTTTATCTATCCCCGTATCGACGGTCAATTTCAACAATTTCTTGGTTTTGGCCACCTTTTCGGCCGCCAAAATCGTCGAAACGCGGATATCCATCTTCTGAAAATCGTCGAAAGAAACCGTATCTTTTTGAGGTTCAACATGTTGTGCAGCTTCCACAGCCTGATTGGCTGCTTTTGTGGCGGCAAGTTTGTCCAACTGGCGCTGGATGACGTCGTCCTCGATCTTTTCGAAGAGCAGCGCGGGTTCGCCGATCTCGTGTCCGGCCGGGATCAGATCCATGGCGCCCAAACGCTCCCAACCGAACTTGTCAACAGCCAGCATCTTCAGGATTTTGGCCGCCGAGAAGGGCATGAAGGGTTCGATGGCGATGGCCGTATTGGCCGTAATCTGAAGGGCAATATTGAGAATGGTCTTCACCCGTTCGAGATCTGTCTTGACGACCTTCCAGGGCTCGGTATCGGCCAGGTATTTGTTGCCGATGCGCGAGATGTTCATGGCATCCTTCAACGCCTCGCGGAAGCGGTAATGTTCGATATTGGCTTCGAGCGACGCCTTCACGGCAGCAACCTCCGCGATCGTCTCGCGGTCGTAGTCGGTCAGCTCGCCGCAGGCCGGGTTCCGGCCTGCGAAATACTTTTTGGTCAGCACCAGCGCGCGGTTGACGAAGTTGCCGAGAATGGCTACGAGTTCGTTGTTGTTGCGGGCCTGGAAATCCTTCCACGTGAAGTCGTTGTCCTTGGTTTCGGGGGCGTTGGCGCAGAGTACGTAGCGCAGGACATCCTCCTTGCCGGAGAACTCTTCGAGATATTCGTGCAGCCAGACGGCCCAGTTGCGCGACGTGGAGATCTTGTCGCCTTCGAGGTTCAGGAACTCGTTGGCGGGGACGTTTTCGGGCAGGATATAACCGCCATGGGCCTTCAGCATCGAGGGGAAGACGATGCAGTGGAAGACGATGTTATCCTTACCTATGAAGTGGACCATCTTCGTGTCCTCCGACTTCCAGTACTTCTCCCAGTCGGGCGTAAGGTCCTTGGTAGCAGATATATAACCGATCGGGGCATCGAACCATACATAGAGGACCTTTCCTTCGGCTCCTTCGACCGGCACGGGGATTCCCCAGTCGAGGTCGCGGCTCACGGCACGCGGCTGCAGACCTCCGTCGAGCCAGCTTTTGCACTGTCCGTAGACGTTCGATTTCCACTCCCTATGGCCTTCGAGAATCCACTCCCGGAGGAATCCTTCGTACTGATCCAGCGGGAGATACCAGTGTTTGGTTTCGCGCTTTACGGGCACGGAACCCGACACGGCGCTGTGGGGTTCGATCAGTTCGTCGGGCGAGAGCGTCGAACCGCACTTCTCGCACTGGTCGCCGTAGGCGCGGTCATTGCCGCACTTCGGGCAGGTCCCGACAATATAACGGTCGGCCAGGAAGGTCTGGGCCTCCTCGTCGTAATACTGCATGGAGGTTTTTTCAATGAACTTGCCCTCGTCGTAGAGTTTTCGGAAAAAGGCCGAAGCGGTCTGGGTATGGGTTGCGGACGAGGTGCGCGAATAGATGTCGAACGACATGCCGAGCCCCTCGAACGACTTCTTGATGAGTTCATGGTAGCGGTCGACGATCTGCTGGGGCGAAACGCCCTCCTTGCGGGCCTTGATGGTGATGGGTACGCCGTGTTCGTCGGATCCGCAGACCGAAATCACGTCACAGCCCTTGAGCCGCAGATAGCGGGTATAGATATCCGAAGGTATGTAGACTCCCGCCAGGTGTCCGATATGTACGGGACCGTTGGCATAGGGGAGTGCAGATGTCACGAGATAGCGTTTGAACTCTTTTGCCATAAACAGAATAGGAATTGCTGATTTTTCGTCAAAAGTACGAAATTTTGAGGGATTCCGGAACGAAAAGGGGAATTTTGTCATCCCCCGACGGGAAAAAGCGATTTTCCTTCAACCGCTCCCGGACCACAAACTAAAAAAAGGGATTCGCCCCCACAGGAAGCAAATCCCTTTTCGCATGTATTGTATATGGAAACGGTCTCTACTCGAACTGCAGTTCGTTCAAGAGCCAGCCGGCACCGGCGAACTTGTCGACGATAAACAATACGTAGCGGATATCCACGGCAATCGTGCGCTGCAGGTCGGGCTCGAAGGCGATATCCCCCGACATGGCTTCCCAGTTACCGTCAAAGGCCAGTCCGACCAGCGCCCCGCGGTCGTTCATCACCGGCGATCCGGAGTTGCCGCCCGTGATGTCGCAGTCGGCCAGGAAGCAGGTCGGCAGTTCGCCCTTCGCATTGGCATAACGCCCGAAATCCTTCGCGGCGTAGAGCTCCTTCAACTTTTCGGGTACGAAGAACTCCTGCGGATTCTCGGGATCCTCCTTCTCCATAACCCCCTTCAGCGTCGTATAGTAGTTGTACTCGATACCGTCGGCCGGCGAATAGGGGAGCACGCGGCCATAGGTCAGACGGATCGTAAAGTTGGCATCCGAAGCCCAGGCCTTTTTGGGCTGCTGCAGCATCAACCCGGCAATGTACTTGCGGTGCCCTTCGTCGTAACGCTGTGCGGGCTCGTCGAGAGCCCCGGAGAGCTTCCTGTAAAGCTCCATAACCGACTTGCCCAGTACCAGGGCGGGATCATCGGCAATCTTTTCGGGCGCATAGTCGTCGATAAGCGCCAGGACCTTCTCCCCGGAGGTGAAAACCGAATGGTCGTAGAGACAGTCCACATAGGCGTCGATATTGCCGCCGAACTCCTTGTCGACCACCTCGGCATAGAACGACGGCAGCTCCTTCATGTTCTCCCGCGCGATCGTGAGCATCCGCTTGGCCACCTTGCGATCGGTTGCGGGGCTGTAATCCTTGTACCATGCGGCGAGCCGCTCCCGGACCGCGGCGGGATCCTTGATCTCCGCCTTCACCTCCATCTTCTGCATGTCGATGAACGAACGTGCGGGCGTCAGCAGCTCGACGGCCGCAAGGAAAGCCTCCGAAAGGTACTGGCGCGTGGCATTGACGGGCGAAAGCTCGCCGACAGCCGTGCGGATCTTCGCCAGGGCGTCGATGTATCCCTCCTCGGGCAGGGTGTTCTTCCCTGCCCAGGCCTGGAACGAAGCCTCCTGCGCCTCCTTGCGGGCCTTTACGTCGAGTTTTTCGATGCCGCGCGACATGCCGATCGAATTCTTCCAGTAGTTCGAAGAACGGGCGTATTTCGAGGCATACTGGATGCGCACGGCATCGCTGGCGATCATGTCCTTCCAGAGAATGGCCTGACGCTCGCCGCGGATAAAGATCCGCTGGGGATTTTCGACCTTCAGCAGGTTGTCGATCTCATACGAGGTTGCGTAGCGCTCGGTCGAGCCGGGAAATCCCATGATCATCGCGAAGTCGTTCTCTTCGACACCCCGGAGGGAAATTTTCAAAAACTTTTCAGCCTTGTAGGGGCGGTTTTCGGGCGAATATTCGGCCGGGCGGTTGTCCGGTCCGGCATAGACGCGGAAGATCGAGAAATCGCCCGTATGGCGTGGCCACATCCAGTTGTCGGTATCGCCGCCGAACTTCCCGATCGACGAGGGGGGCGCACCCACCAGGCGCACATCCTTGTAGACCTCCATCACGAAGGCGAAGAACTGGTTGCCGCCGAAGAACGGCTTGACCGAGATCTCCATGCCCGGATTCTCTTCCCGGAGGCGTTTTTTGATAGCCGCGATGTTCTCCTCCGTGATGCGCTCGTACTCCTGCTGCGAGGCGATCGAGGGGACGTTGCCCATGACCTCGGGCGTGACGTCGGCGATCTGACGGATGAAGCGCACTTCGAGTCCCGGAGCGGGCAGCTCTTCGGCCTGCGACATGGCCCAGAAGCCATATTTCAGATAGTCGTGCTCGACACTCGAAAGCTGCTGGATCGAACCGTAACCGCAATGGTGGTTCGTAAAGAGGAGGCCTTCGGGCGAGACGATCTCACCGGTACATCCTCCGCCGAAAATGACGACGGCATCCTTGAGCGAGGAGCGGTTCATGCTGTAAATCTCCTCGGCGGAGAGTTTGCAGCCGCGTTCCTTCATGTTCCTGATGTTCATCTTCTGCAGATAGGGCAGGAGCCACATGCCCTCATCGGCCGCCGCGGTCAGCGTCACGCACACTGCCGCCAGCAAAGAAAGAATTTTCTTCATGGGTCGTTTTTGGTATTTTATTGATTTTTCCTATTTACCTTCAGTTATTTATTTTTATTTATTTTTATTTATTTTTATTTATTTTTATTTATTTTTATTTATTTTTATTTATTTTTATTTATTTTTATTTTAAATAAAATTTTATTATATAAAAAATAAAGAAATAAAAGAAAAAAAGAAGAATCTACTTCAATCCATCATACAGCAAAGACACTTACCCTGCTATCTCATTTCCGGACGACCTTCGCCTTGCCGCTCCCCGCCAGGATCTCCAGACGGATAATCTCGGTCCGGTGAAACGACTTCTCGGCATAACGCATCCCCGTCTCACAATCCTCGGGGGCATACTTCTCCAGCAGCAGACGCAGGGCATCCATCCGTTCTTCGGGATCGAGTCCCCGCACGGCACGACATGCCAGAACGACACTTTCGTAAGCCGTCGTAAACTTCGCAGGACAGACCTCCGTGCGCCCCACGACACAGAACGACACCTCCGGACAACGGTCCAGACAGCGCAACTTCCGCCCTTCGGGGGCACAATGCACATAGATCCGCGCGTCGCCGTCCCAGACATAACTCAACGGCAGGCCGTAACCGCCTCCCGCTTCAGCCTGCATCGAAAGCACCCCATACTCCCCCCTGCGCAACAGTTCGCACGCAGCCTCCTCGGCCAGCAGCCGGTCCTGACGCCGCACCGCCGCATTGTCGAAACGGAACATCCGGAATACCTTTTAACGGATGGCAATCATGTTGCGGATCGAACGCTCGGCAGCCCGGCGGGTCTCCTCGTCGAGCACGATCTCCGGCGCCTCGTTCTCCAGGCACGCGCAGATATTCTCCAGCGTCACCATCTTCATGTACTTGCAGTTGTTGCAGGCACACGTTTCGTCATCGGGCGGCGCCGGGATGAATGTCTTCTCCGGATAGCGTTTCCGCATCTCCGCGAGGATGCCGGCCTCGGTCACGACGATGAACTCCCGGGCGTCGCTGCGGCCGCAGTAGTCGAGGATCCCGGCCGTCGAACCCACGTAGTCGGCCACCTCAACAATATAGGCCCGGCATTCGGGGTGTACGACCACCTTCGCTTCGGGGTGTTCACGTTTGAGCTGCAGGATCTTTTCCAGCGAAAACTCCTCGTGGACGTGGCAGGCGCCGTCCCACAGCACCATGTTCTTCCGTCCGGTCAGCTTCTGAATATAGGAACCCAGGTTGCGGTCCGGGGCGAAGATCAGCGGCTGGTCGGCGGGCAGCGACTCCACGACCTTCAGCGCATTGGACGACGTGCAGCAGACATCCGTCAGGGCCTTGACCTCGACTGTCGTATTGACATACGAAACGACCTTGTATCCGGGGTACTTCGCCTTGAAGGCGGCGAACTCATTTGCGTCGCACGATTCGGCCAGCGAGCAGCCCGCCTCGGGACACGGAATGAGCACCTTCTTGTCGGGGCAGAGGACCTTGGCGGTCTCGGCCATGAAGTGCACCCCGGCAAAGAGGATAATCCGGGCCTCGACCTGCTGGGCCTGGACCGAGAGGGCGAGCGAATCGCCCAGGAAATCGGCTACGGCCTGCACTTCGGGCGTCGTATAGTAATGGGCCAGGATGATGGCGTTTTTTTCGCGTTTGAGCGCCTCGATGCGGTGGCGGAGTTCGGCGGAGTTTTCGACGTTCATCGCTTTTTGTTTTTATTCCTTTTAAATTAAATTTAAATAAATAAAAAAGAAGAATAAATAGAATAGTTGTTGATACTGTTGACAACTTCCTTTGTTATTTTCCTATCAACAATTTTCCTTTTTATTTTTGATTTATTTTTTATTTAAAATACTGATTTTTAATGAAATATAAAAAATAATCAACAATTGTTCATCTTGGTTTTCCACATTTCGACAGCCTCATTTTTTCAACATCGGATTCTCTTTTCCGACGGATTCCGTACAACATAACTTTTTATAAAAAAATTTGTTTTCGGCGATTTTCCGTATATACCCGCATCACTTTTCGAAATGCAACTTTTCGCCCCGTCAATTTATCCTTATTTTTCATCCGTTGTTGAACGGGTTATCGACAACTTGTCAACCGTTTTTCATCACTTTGCCGACAATCTTCTCGGCGATGGCGCGGTAGCGCTCCTCCACTTCGGGATGGGTCGACGTAGCCGGACGACCCTCTTCCGAACCCTCCATAATCGACTGAACGATCGGAATTTCACCCAGAAAATCCACACCGTTCCGCTCGGCGTAGGCCCTGGCTCCGCCCCGTCCGAAGAGGTAGTAACGGTTCCGGGGAAGCTCCGCGGGGGTGAACCACGCCATGTTCTCGATGATCCCCGCAACCGGAATGTTGACATTTTCGTTGCGGAACATCTCCACACCGCGCACCACGTCGGCCACGGCCACCTGCTGCGGCGTCGAGACGATCACTGCGGCGTCGATCTTCAGCTCCCCGATGATCGACAGGTGTACGTCGCCCGTGCCGGGAGGCAGGTCCGCGAGCAGGAAGTCCAGTGTTCCCCAGCGTGTCTGGTGGATCATCTGCTTCAGGGCGCTCACGGCCATGGCGCCGCGCCACAGCAGCGCATCGGTGGGTTTGATGAAGAAGCCGATCGACATCAGCCGGATATCCATCGACTCAGCGGGGATGATGTGCTCCTTGCCCTCTTCGATAACGGCTTCCGGCAGGTAGCCTTCGACGCCGAACATCTTGGGCTGCGAGGGTCCGTAGATGTCGGCATCGAGTACGCCGACCCGGAATCCCATGTTCCGCAGGGCGATGGCCAGGTTGGCCGTCACGGTGGACTTGCCTACTCCGCCCTTTCCCGAGGCGATGGCGATCACTTTGGCGATACCGCCCGTCGTGGTCGATAGTTTCGGTTCCGGACGCGGTGCCGCACCCCCCTCCTTGATGACGACAAGAACCTCGGAGCCCGGGAATGCCTCGCGCAACAGGCTCTCCGCCTGATTCTTGATCTTCACGGCGAAGGGGTCGCGGGCCTTGGCGAAACGCAGCACGACGGTCACTTTGCCGTCGGCCGTGGCGAGGTGTTCGATGAATCCGCTCGTCACGATGTCCTTTCCCGTTTCGGGATGGACGATCGAGGCGAGCAGCTCTTTTATTTTGTCTTCCATAACAGCAGAATATGACATTTTCTGCAAAGATAACGCATATTTTCAGGATTAAATACAGGATGTTTATTTATTTTATCGAAAAACGATAAATTTTATTTGTTTTTCGTAAAATATTTCTATCTTTGCGTAGAAAAATCGGCTGTTTTTCCGGCGGGAGGTTACGGCGGGATCGAACCGGACGGCACTTCCGGAGTGCAGTTTTCGGATTGGGGTTATTTTTCGCATCTGTTTTTTCCGATCCGGGCAGCGCGGAAAGAGAAGATTCGAATCGGTATTCGAGCGATTCGGCGCCTTTTGTAAATTGGAATATTAATATAGGAACTTATGAATTTTTTGAAAACTTTTCTGGCGGGACTTCTTGCGGTTGTCGTGGGAACGTTCCTCGTATTTTTCCTTTGGATTTTCCTGCTGTTGGGAATTGCCGGTTCGATGGAGAAGAGCGTGGCGGTCTACCCCGAATCGATCCTGAAGATCGACTTTTCGGAGATGCTGACCGATGCTCCGTCGTCCGATCCGCTGGCTGGGATCGATGTCATGACGTTTCAGTCCATGCCGCAGCTCTCGTTGTTCAGTACCCTCCGGGCGCTTGAAGCGGCCGCAGCCGACGACCGGATCAAGGGTATCTACCTGCGGATGAACGGTATGGGCGGGATTGCCGGTACGGCCCTGCTCGAAGAGTTGCGTGAGGCGCTCGAAACTTTCAAGCAGAGCGGCAAGTTCGTGGTGGCCTACAATGAAACCTACTCTCAGGGGCAGTATTACCTCGCTTCGGTGGCCGACCGCATCTACCTGCAGCCCGAAGGGGGGATGGACTGGTCGGGCCTGGCTTCGAACGTCACCTTCTACAAGGGTCTGCTCGACAAACTCGACCTCAACGTGGAGGTTTTCCGCCCGACGGCCTGCAGGTACAAGAGTGCCGTGGAGCCGTTTATCCTGGAGAAGATGTCACCGGCCAACCGCGAGCAGATGCAGGCGCTGGTCAATTCGATGTGGGCGACCATCTCGGGGGATGTCTGCGCCGCGCGCGGCATCGACTCCGTGGAGATGCGCCGCATTACGGACAACCTCGAAGTGACGCTTGCCGACGAGGCCCTCAAGTACGGATTCGTCGACGAACTGCTCTATGAGGATCAGATGGAGGATGTCTTTGCCGGTCTGGGTGTGGAGTCCGACGGCGGGGATTACCGTTTCGTGACGCTTGGTGAATATGCCGCGCAGGTGGGTGCCGATCTGAAAAACATTTCGGCGGACCGGGTGGCCATCGTCTATGCCGACGGCCAGATTGTCGACGGCGAGGGTTACGGCCAGGAGATTTACGGCAATACGCTGGCCGCGAAACTGGCCGACGTGCGCCGGGACGAACAGGTCAAGGCCGTGGTTGTGCGGGTCAACTCGCCGGGCGGCAGTGCACTGGCTTCGGACGTGATCTGGCGCGAGATGGAGCTTCTGCGGGCCGAGAAACCCGTGATTGTCTCGATGGGCTCCTATGCGGCCAGCGGCGGATACTACATCTCCTGCCCGGCCGACGTC
The DNA here is from genome assembly GCA_944321965.1 of uncultured Alistipes sp. Lineage (GTDB taxonomy): Bacteria > Bacteroidota > Bacteroidia > Bacteroidales > Rikenellaceae > Alistipes. Next base: position 35,691 of record CALUNH010000007.1, on the reverse strand, counting down.
ATTGTGGCCGACCGGCTGACGCTGACCGGATCGATCGGCGTTTTCGGGATGATCCTCGATCCGCGCGATGCGCTGAAGAACAAGCTCGGGATCACCATTGACGGGGTTCAGAGCAACAGGTCGTCGGATTTTCTGGGCAAGGGACCGCTGACGCCCGTGCAGCGTGCGATGATCATGCGCGGGGTGGACCGGGTCTACACGACCTTTACGAACGATGTGGCCGAGGGCCGCAACCTGCCGATTGAACGGGTTCTGGAGATTGCCGGGGGCCGGGTCTGGTCGGGAGAAGAGGCTCTGGAGATTGGGCTGGTGGATGCCTGCGGCGGTTTGAAGACGGCCATTGCGCTGGCGGTTGACAAGGCCGAGTTGGGTGAAAACTACCGGGTTGTCGAGGTAACGGAGCAGCCGACGGGTTTGGCGGCGGTGTTGGCTTCGTTGAGCCGGAGCGTGCGAGCGTCCTTCACCCGTTCGGAACTGGGCGGCATGATGAAGGAGTACGAGGCGGTCCGCGAGGCGCTGAGCCAGCAGGGAATCGTGATGTATTCGCCCTATCGCGTGGAGTTGCGGTAAGGTGGATTTTTCGCAACGGGCGGAGAGCCTTCCGGATTCGGAAGGCTCTCCGTTTTTTGTATTCAAACCCGGGTCGGCGCCTTTTCGGAATAAAATACGGAAGAAAAGAAGGATATGTCAAAAAAGTATTGTATCTTGTAACGACATATCATTTTTACGTGTATGGAAAAGCAGTATGAGGATGCGATCTATGAGATTACGCCGCTGTCGGAAAAGGATTGTTTCTACATCATCGAGCGCTACAAGTCGGAATGTACGTTTCCGCTCCATTCCCATGCCGAATACGAACTCAATTTCGTGGAGAACGGACGGGGTATCCAGCGGATTGTGGGGGATTCCATCGAGGAGATCGGCGATTACGATCTGACCCTGATTGCGGGCAAGGAGTTGAAACACGCCTGGAAGCAGCACAAATGCACCTCGAAGAAGATCAGGGAGATCACGATCCAGTTCTCGTCGGATCTGTTTTTCGGGAGTCTGCTTTCCAAAAACCAGTTCAATTCCATCCTCCACATGCTCGAAAAGGCGCGTGTGGGCTGCTCCTTTCCCATGAGCGCCATCCTGAAGGTCTACTCGCTGCTCGACCATCTGGCTGCGGAACAGGGCTTTTATGCGGTTCTGAAGTTTCTGACCATCCTCTACGAGTTGTCATTGTGCGAATCGCGCCCCCTGTCGAGCAGTTCGTTCGCCTGCATCAGCGATTCGGCGGACAGCCGCCGCGTGCAGAAGATCTATGCCTATATCAACCGCAATTATAATAAGGAGGTACGTCTTGCACAGTTGGCCGAGCTTGTAGGGATGAGTCCCACGGCATTCAGCCGTTTTTTCACCCAGCGGACGGGGAAAAATCTCTCGGATTATCTGATCGAGATCCGTTTGGGTCATGCGGTGCGTATGCTGGTCAATACGACCCAGTCGGTTTCCGAGATCTGTTTTGAGTGCGGTTTCAACAACATTTCGAACTTCAACCGCATTTTCAAGCGCAAAAAAGGGTGTTCGCCCAAGGAGTTCCGGAGCAATTATCAGCGGGTAAAGAAGATCATATAGCGCTTGCAGGACATTTCGGGGTTCTGTCGTGCGGAGGTGGGCGGGATTTGGCGTCTCCCTGCTTTTCCGGGGTGTTCCGGCGACTCTCCGGAGGAGGATGTCATGCGTCGGTTTGAGGAATCGTCGCACGGAATCGCTCATTTTCTGCATCGGAAAGTGCTAAGTGTAATTCTTTGCTAAGAAAGTATCAATATATGATTCGACAGTACACTATATTTGCTGTCGAATTTAACGGTGAATCCGGTCTTGAAACGGAGGTAGCCGCAAGACCTAAACTTAAAATCTTTATTATGAACCTAAAACGGATTGCGACGGTGGCGCTGTTGTCAAGCGTCATGTCGGTTCTGCATTTGTCGGCCCAGACGCCATCGGTCTCGGGAACGGTCAAATGGACAGATGACGGGAATCCCCTTCCCGGCGTATCGGTAATTATCCGAAACACGAACAAAGGAACGACTACCGATTATCAGGGACGCTATTCGATCGGGGCGATGAAGGGGGATACGCTGGACTTCCGGTTCATCGGCATGAAGCCGGTGATGATGGTTGTCGGCAAGGCTTCGAGAATCGATGTCGAGATGAGTTCCGTATCGGAAGGCATCGACGAGGTGGTAGTGGTCGGATACTCGCTGATGAAGAAGAGCGACCTGACGGGCAGTGTCCAGAACGTAAGCTCCGAAGAGCTGATGAAGAGTCGTCCGGCGAGTCTCGAACAGGGACTGCAGGGCCGGATTGCCGGAGTCAACGTCGTCCGTAACGACGGTGCTCCCGGAGGTGGAATCAGCGTGCAGATCCGCGGTTCCAACTCCTTCATGGGCAGTACGGAACCGTTGTACGTCATCGACGGGGTTCCGTTCACGGCCTCCAACGACGACGAATCGATGACTTTCGACGAGAATGAGGTTGCCAGCCGCAACGTACTGTCGTTCCTCGATCCGGAAAACATCGAGTCGATCGAGATTCTGAAGGATGCGTCGGCCGTGGCGCTTTATGGATCGCGCGGCTCCAACGGCGTGGTGATGATCACTACGAAGAGCGGGCGGAAGGGTTCGAACCGTTTGACATTCAATGCCACGCTGAGCATCAGCCAGGTTTCGAACAAACTCCGGATGTTGACCGGATCGGAATATGCCGAGTATCGCAACCAGGCCTATATCAACACCCAATATATCAATACGGGAACGTTCAACCCGCAGGGATTGCCCCATTTGGGCGATGTCGGGCCGCTGGGGACCTATGTGAAGGGCCCCAAGGATTACGATAACGATCCTTACTACTGGCAGGATGCGATTTTCCGCACGGCCATCTCCCAGAACTACTCGCTGAACTACTCCGGAGCTTCGGCCAAGGGCGACTATGCGGTGGGTCTCTCCTACCTCGATCAGACGGGTACGGTGGTTAATTCGGGTTACGACCGTCTGAACGTGAATCTGAAGTTGAATCAGAATATCAAACCGTGGCTGAAGATCGGTACGTCGACCAACTTCTCGATGGCGAACTCCGACATGATCAAGACGGCGACCAGCAACCAGAACAACGGTGACGAGGGTGTGATCCGTTCGGCGCTCTACTATCCGCCGATGTACAGGATCGAGGAGCAGCCGGGATACGAGGAGTACCAGCTCGTATCCAACCCGCTGGACTATACGGCGGCCATGAACAAGAACAAGAATTATACGATTTACAGTTCCAATTATGCAAATGCGACTTTGACGAAAGGTTTGATTTTCCGCACGGTGTTCTCCTACAAGGCCTCCATGAACTTCAACAACCGCTATTTCCCCAAGAATCTCTACGAGGGGCGTTCGGTCGGAGGAAAGTCGTTGGCCGGAGACATTCAGAGCCAGCGGTATCTGTGGGACAACTTCCTGATGTTCAACCGCACGTTCAAGAGTGTGCACAACGTCAGTGCGACTTTGGGTGTCAGCTGGGAGGATTACAGCTACTACAGCAAGCAGGTGACCACCCAGGGTTTCGGCTACGACGGCAACAACGGTTGGATTCTGGAGGACGGTACGGCGCCTCAGACGCCCAAGTCCGTCAAGCAGGACGCCACGCTCTTTTCCGTGATCGCCCGTGCGGCCTATACCTACGACAACCGCTATTACGTGACGGCGACCTTCCGGCGTGACGAATCGAGCAAGTTTGCCAAGAACAACAAGGCGGCCTACTTCCCCTCGATCGGAGTGGCCTGGACGGCGAGCCGGGAGAAGTTCCTGCGTGAGAGCCGGGCCATTACGAATCTCAAGCTGCGTTACAGCTACGGTCTTTCGGGCAATGCCGGTATCGGTCCTTACGGTTCGTTGCTGTTGTTCGGCAGTGCGAACTACCCCTTCGGGGCGAGTGTTTCGCCGGGCTACGCCATTGAGGGAACCAATCCCGGAAACCCGGACTTGAAATGGGAGACGACCTACCAGCACGATTTGGGTATCGAACTGAGCCTGTTCAATGTTCTGGACCTGGAGGTGGATTTTTATGACAAGACGACCAGGGACCTGATTCAGAACAAGGACCTGAGCCCGAGCAGCGGTATGAAGAGCGTGTTGATGAATGTCGGCGAGGTGAACAACAAGGGTTTGGAGATTACGGCGAATGCGCGGATTCTGAACAAGAAGGACCTGAGTCTCAGCATCGGCGGCAACATCTCCTTCAACAAGAACAGGATCACCGACCTGAACGGTCTGCGGATTTTCCCGAACAACCTGTGGAACGACCTGCGTCCGTATATTCTCGAAGAGGGTCACTCGATCGGGCAACTGTACGGATACAGGGAGGAAGGCATCTGGAACACGCGCGAGGAGGTGATCAACAGCAAACAGTTCCAGACCCAGTATCCGGGTTATGCGGTCAGCGACAACGATGAGGCGACCGAGTTGATTATCAAGCAGAAGTGGCTGGGTGAGGTCAAGATCCACGACAAGGATGACAACGGGGAGATCAACGATGCCGACCAGGATTACATCGGGGATGTGAATCCGAAATTCATCTACGCCTTCAATGTGGATTTTTCGTACAGGAATTTCGATTTCTCGATCCTCTTCAACGGAGTCAACTGCAACGACATCATCAACATGCCGAGCCTGCGCAACTACAACCTGGGCCAGACCCGCAATATTCCGAAGAGCATTCTGGATGATGCGTGGGTTCCGGGCGGCAGCGGCAAGAGCCCGAAAATCTACACCACGACGAGTCGAGACCTCTATTTCTCCCGCCGCTATATCGAGGACGGCTCGTACCTGAAACTGCGGAACATTTCGTTCGGCTATACGTTCAGGAATCCGGTCAAGGGAATCGGTTCCCTGCGGCTGTACGTATCGTTGAACAACCTCTGGACGATTACGGACTACACGGGTTACGACCCCGAGGTCAATGCCTTCGGAACGAATCCGTCGCGCCGGGGAGTGGATGCCGGCGGTTATCCCCAGTCCAAGGAGTATCTGTTCGGAATTAACTTAACGCTGTAAACGACACGAACGATGAAAAACATATTACCTTTTGTTTTGGGACTGTCGTTGATGCTTTCGGCCTGCGACATGGAGGAGCGGCCCTACACCATCAACGATTCGATGACGCAGACCGAAGAGGGCGCGGCCCTGGCCGTCACGGCGATGTACAACACCTTCTGGAGCACGTCGCTGATGAAGAAGTCCTACATGGAGTGCATCGACATGGACCACGACCATTCCGCCGCCCCGTCGTGGGTGATGTCCGGAGCCGGGGAGGGGAACATGACCAACCACTGGTCCTACAACACCTCGTCGGATCCCTTCTATGCCTTCTATGCCCTGATCAACCGGGCGAATTACGTGATCGAGAAGGTTGCCGAGTCGCCCATCGACGAGACCCTGCGGAATCAGTATCTCGGAGAGGCCTATTTCCTGCGCGCCTTCTCCTACTTCCACCTGGTGCGCATGTACGGTCCTGTACCGTTGAGGCTCAAGTACGATGATCTGGGCGATATGGCCCGTTCGTCGGTACAGGATGTTTACCGGCGGATTACCGAGGATCTGGATGAAGCCTGCACGCTGATGACCGAATGGGGCACGTCGTCCGGGAACTGGGGACATGCCAACAAGACGGCTGCGAAGATTCTTCTGGCGCGGGTTTACGCCACGATGGGTTCTGCGGCTCTGGCGGGCAGTGTCGAGATGATGGTCGACATCAAGGGTTCGTTGAAGAACTTCAATACGGCGGCCGTAGCCGGGTTCGAGGGTGTGGATGCGAAGGACTGCTACGAGAAGGTAGTCAAGATCTGCGACGAGGTGATTGCCCGCAAAGGGGTCAATTACGACTACATGCCGGCTTTCAACAAGATCTGGGGGGCGCCCAATTTCCGCAACAAGGAGTTCGTGTGGGGTGTTGCCGGGAACTCTTTGAGCGACTTTACGACGGAGCACCTCGGGTATTACTATACGGCGCCGACCTATTACGGCCGGGGCTGGGCCGGAATTACCGAACATGCCTACGGTTTGTATACGGGGAGTGACGAGCGCGGCGAGCACGGGATTTTCCACTATGTCAAACAGACATGGAACAACACGTCGAACTATGTCCGGATGCCGGACGACCCGGAGAAATACCCCACGGGTCCCGACGGAAAGCCGGCGCGCAGCGTCTCGAACTACTACTACACCTACTTCATTACCAAGTGGTATACGGGTGATGGTACGGTGGACAATCCGACTCCGAATACGACCGAGCCTGGCTATGCGCTGAAGGAGCAGGATGTCATTCTGATCCGTTTCATCGAGCTGTACCTGCTTCGCGCCGAGGCGTACAACGAACTCGATTTCCCGGACAAGGCTCTGGAAGATCTGGATGTGGTGCGGGCCCGGGCCAAGGCGGACCTGCTGTCGGGAACGACGAGCGACAAGACGGAGATCCGCAGCCTCATTCTGCAGGAACGCGCCATGGAATTCATGCAGGAGTTCAACCGCAAGTTCGATCTGCTGCGCTGGGGGCTCTATCTGGATGTCATGAACCAGACGCAGTCGGTTCGGATCCAGGGTACGGGGTTGTCGATCTCGAAGGTTCGCCAGCCGCGCAGCATTCTGTATGCCGTTCCGCTCAACGAGATCAACAACAACAGATTGTTCGGTCCCAACAACAGCGGTTATTAAGATCAAACTAAAAAATCCGAAACTCATGAAAGCAGTCTATTTGTGGATTTCGATTCTCTTGTTCGCAGCGACGGGTTGCGCGGATGAGAATTACGATTACGGAGACAAGGGGGCTCCGAAGGTCGAATATGCGATCGATCCGGTATCGATGGTCCGTCTGGATGTCGTCACCGTCGGTCAGAACGTGCAGTTTGTCGGCGACAACTTCGCGTCGGTTCATAAGATTTCGATCAACGATGTCGAAGTTGCCATCGGTTCGACGACGCGGCTTACCAATTCACTTTATCTGGCCATTCCGCGCCTGACGCGCAGCGAGAGCTATGTCATGACCCTTGAAAACGATTTCGGAACGACGGAGGTTTCCTTGTCGATCGGGTTCCCGCCCTTCGAGATTACGGGGATCTTCAACGAGTGGACTCTGCCCGGAAAGGAGATCAAACTGCTCGGCGAGAGCATGGACCTCTACGCCAGGGTGGGGGTTTCGAAACTGATGTTCGGCGACAAGGCGGCCCTGGTGACCGAGGTGTCGGAGACCTGGGTGAAGGCGGTTGTTCCCGAAGGCGTCGGGAACAAGACGGTGATCACGTTCCTGGCCGACGATGCGTCGGAAGGGGTGAAGTGTCCGGTCCGGTATCGCGACGACACCTTCATCATCGAGAATCTCGAAAACAAGAGCACGACCCGATATCCGGACTGGGTGGTTCCGAATGACGACTACCCCGCACCGCTCGATCCGGCTCCGACCGAGGGCAGCCAGTATACGCGGATCGTCACCGAAGTCGGGAAAACCGGTCTGGTGAACATGATCGGCAATTACAATCTTGTGATTCCGGAGTCCTATTTTACGACCGATGCGGACAATTACGTGCTGAAATTCGAATTGTGCACGCTCAAGCCGATTGCCTATCGTGTGGCCATTGCATTGAATCAGAGTACGAACTGGTATGCCTTCGGGCCCTCGTCGCTTACGACGGATCCGTCGAAGATGATTTCGACCGACGGTGAGTGGCAGACCTTTACCATCCCGATGGACACCTGGAAGAACAAGGGTGGCACGAAAAACATGCGTATGTGGGTGGGAAGCCATCCTTCGGGCAATTCCTACGACTTCTGCATCGACAATGTACGACTCCAGCCGATAAACTGGGAATAGAAAAAAATGAAGAGAATAACTTGTATTGCAATTTTGGTGAGTATCTTGTGCCCGATTATCTTGCGGGCACAGGACTCCACCTACTTCCGTGCGAAGGAATGGCGCGGGCAGATCGATGCTTATTACGAAGAGGACCGGCAGCACTTTCCCGAAGCGGGTTCGATTCTTTTCGTAGGGAGTTCGTCGATCCGGATGTGGAAGGACCTGGAGAGTTATTTCCCGGATCATCGGGTTCTCTCCCGCGGTTTCGGCGGGGCGTGGATCAGCGATGTGCTCTACCACATGCAGCGCCTGGTAATCGCCTATGATCCGGCCCAGATCGTCCTGTATGCCGGGGAGAACGACCTGGCCAACGGGGTTTCTCCGGCGACGGTTGCCGAGGATGTCCGGTGTTTCCTCCGTCTTGCGGAGATCTTTCTGCCGGGGGTTCCGGTTGTGGTGCTGTCGGTCAAGCCGTCGCCCTTCAGCAGCCGTATCCTGGAGAAGCAGCGTGAGACCAACCGGATGCTGGAGGCCTTGTGCCGTGACAGGAAACAGGTCACCTATGTGGATGTGGCGTCGTTGATGTTCGATGCGCAGGGGGCCCTCCGCCCCGAACTCTACCGCGACGACAGGCTGCATATGACTCCGGAGGCTTACCGCTTGTGGGCACAGAAGATAGAACCCTTGTTGATCGATAATAAATAGCAATGTCATGAGACTTTCGAGTTTGATACTGTTCCTTGTGCTGTGGGCCGGGGCGGTGACGGGGCAGCCGTCGCGACAGCCGGTCGAGGTGCGGGTTGTTCCCGAACACGCCGACTGGTGTGTCGACCGCGGGGAACGGATCCGGTTCCGGATTTCGGTGGTGAAGGACGGGCATTATCTGGAGAACCTGACCCTTCGGTATGAATATGGCCCGGAGAAGATGCCTGCAACCCGGAGTGAAGAGGTGCTTTACAGGGGCGGCGAATTGACCGTCGATGCCGGACGTTCGGATATCCCGGGTTTTGTGGCGTGCCGTGCGGAAGTCGAGGTGGAAGGGAAGGAGTATTCCGACCTGGCCAAAGTAGGGGTGGATCCCGGACATATCGAGGCGGTTGCCGAGATGCCGGAGGATTTCGACCGTTTCTGGGAAGGGGAGATTGCGGCGTTGAAGCGGATTCCGCTCGATGCCCGGATGACCCTGCTGCCGGAGCGCTGTACGGCCCGTTCGGATGTCTATCACGTCAGTTTCCAGAACGAGCGGCAGGGGTCGCGGATCTACGGCATCCTTTCGGTTCCGAAGGCTCCGGGGCGTTATCCTGCGATCCTGAATGTCCCCGGGGCGGGCGTAAGGGCCTATCAGGGGGATACCTACCTGGCCGACGACGGTTTCATCTCGCTGACGATCGGCATCCACGGCCTTCCGGTCACGCTGGACGACGAGGTCTACGCATCGCTGGCTGCAGGGGCTCTGGACCGTTACTGGCTGCAGGGGCTGGACAGCCGGAAGGATTTTTACTACCGGCGGGTCTATCTCGGGTTGGTCCGTTCCCTCGATTTCATCTATACGCTGCCTCAGTTCGACGGTGATTTCGTGGCGGTGAGCGGCGGCAGCCAGGGAGGAGCCCTTTCGATCGTGGCGGCGGCTCTCGACAAACGGGTGCGTTGTTACACGGCCTTCTACCCTGCCTTGTGCGATCTGACCGGTTATCTGAAGGGACGTGCGGCCGGATGGCCCGCGATGTTCCGCTTCGAACAGGACAAGACGGCCAGCGTGGTTGCGCAGAAAGCTGCCGTGAGCGCCTATTTCGATGTGGTGAACTTTGCCCGGAAGGTGTCGGTCCCGGGATTCTTCTCCTGGGGATACAAGGATGAGGTATGCCCTCCCACGTCGATGTATGCGGCCTACAATGCGGTGACGGCACCCAAGCAGCTGGTCGTGTATCCCGACACGGGACACTGGAACTACCCCGAGCAGTGGGTCAAGAAGCAGGCGTTTATCAAATCGATGATTTCACGCAAACAATAGAACGAATCACATGAGAACAGGAAATCGGCTTATGAAAGCCTTGTTCCCGCTTATTGCGGCCATGACCGTCTGGACGGCCTCGGCCATGCTGCCGGGCAAGAATCCCCGGGAAAAGATGTGGCTGCCGGAGATCGAGCGTTTTGCCGCACAGGACAGTATCGATTTTCCCGGGGTCGGGAAGATCCTCTTCGTGGGGAGCTCCTCGATCAGGACCTGGAAGAATATAGAACACTATTTTCCGGGGTACGATATTGTCCGCCGGGGAGTGGGCGGGAGCCACCTCGAAGACATCATCTATTTTGCCGACCGGATCGTGTTTCCCTACAGGCCGCGTCAGATCGTGCTCTACGAAGGGGACAACGATCTCAAGGACGGGTTCACGCCCGAGCGGTTCCTGGACGACGTGAAGACGTTCGTGCGGCTTGTGGAGCTGCACAGCCCCGGGACCGAAATCATCCTCCTGTCGGTCAAGCCGTCGCCTTCGCGCCGCCATGTGGAGGAGAAATACCTTAAAGCCAATGAATTGATGGAAGCTTATGCCGCAGAGAAAGAGCATGTGAAGTATCTGGACATCACCGCACCGTTGAAGGACGGAGACAGATACCGTGCGGACATGTTCCACGGGGACAGCCTGCACGTTACGCCGAAGGCTTTCCGGGAGTGGGCCCGGATCATTACGCCGCACCTGATTCCCGGGCCGGGCACGGTTTCGAAACTCTCCACCCCCGGCAGCACTCCGCAGACGGAGGCGCTCTATGCGAATCTGAACCGAATGGTCGGTCTCAGGACGATGTTCGGGCATCAGGACGATACGGCCTATGGGGTTGAATGGGAGAAAAAAGCGGGAGGCAGCGATGTACGTGCCGTTTGCGGGGACTATCCGGCCGTTTACGGATGGGAGATCGGCGGGATCGAGCACGACGGTTCACGGAATCTGGACAAGGTGGATTTCGACCGCATGAAGCGTCTGATCCGTGAAGCCTATGAACGGGGAGGAGTCAATACGATCAGTTGGCACGCCGACAACCTCGTCACGGGCGGGAATACGTGGGATCTGACCGGCGGCAACGTCGTGGCGACGCTTCTGCCCGGGGGTGAACACCATGCCGAATTCTGCCGCTGGCTCGACCGGGTTGCCGAATTCCTCGCTTCGCTCAAGGGTCCGAAGGGCGAGCCGATCCCGGTGATCTTCCGACCGCTGCACGAGCATACGGGGAGTTGGTTCTGGTGGGGCCGCGATTTCTGCTCGGCCGACGAGTATGTGGCCCTGTGGCGGCAGATCGTGACCTATCTGCGTGATGTCAAGGGTTTGAAGAACCTGATATACTGCTATTCTCCGGACCGGGTCCGCAGCGAAGCGGAGTACCTGGAGCGTTATCCCGGCGGGGAGTATGTCGATCTGTTGGGTCTGGACCTCTACCATTTCAAGGGAGAGGAGGGGCTCGACGAATACCGGACGTGTGCCGACCGGTCGCTGAATGTGCTGCAGCGCGTGGCGTGCCGTGAGGGGAAGCCGTTTGCCTTTACGGAGACGGGTCTGGAGTCGGTTACCATGGACAACTGGTTCAGCGAGGTGCTCTACCCGCTGGTTGCGAAATACAAGCCGGCCTACGTTCTCGTGTGGCGGAATTCCAACCGGATCGAAAATCATTTCTATGCACCCTATCCGGGCCACGCTTCGGCCGCCGGTTTCGTGAAGTTCAAGGAGCGACCGTCGATTCTGTTCAACGGCGATCTGCAGCATATGTACGAGAATCAATAGTTATATCTATCCATGGAGAATTACCAAGAGAGAATCGACGCGCTGTATCGCAGACACGAAGCGTTGTTGCAAGCGCCCAATATTCCGCAGGAAGGCGGCAACGGTATTTTCCGGCGTTACAGGAATCCGGTATTGACCGCCGCACATGTTCCGTTGACCTGGCGGTATGATTTTTCGCAGGAGCGGAATCCTTTTCTGCTGGAGCGGATCGGTGTGAATGCCGTTCTCAATTCGGGGGCCATGCTTTTCAACGGGCGTTACACGCTGGTTGCCCGGGTGGAGGGTGCGGACCGCAAGTCCTATTTTGCCGTTGCGCAGAGCGAGAACGGAATCGACAATTTCCGGTTCTGGGATCGTCCGGTTCAGCTCGACGAATCGGACGAGGAGGCTGTCAATGTCTACGACATGCGTCTCACGGCACATGAAGACGGTTGGATCTACGGCGTTTTCTGTGTCGAGCGGAAGGATCCGAATGCACAGCCGGGGGATCTCTCCTCGGCGGTTGCTTCGGCGGGCATCGCCCGGACGCACGACCTGGTTCATTGGGAACGGCTTCCGGATCTGCGTTGCAAGAGCCAGCAGCGCAATGTGGTCCTCCATCCCGAGTTTGTCGACGGGAAATACGCTCTTTACACGCGGCCTCAGAACGGTTTCATCGAGACCGGACAGGGCGGGATCGGCTGGGCGCTGGTCGATGACATCACCCATGCCGAGGTCTGCGACGAGAAGATCATCAATTTCCGTCATTACCATACGATCAAGGAGTTGAAGAACGGCGAGGGCCCGCATCCGATCAAGACGCCGAAAGGGTGGCTGCACCTGGCCCACGGGGTCCGCGGCTGTGCGTCCGGACTGCGTTACGTGCTCTATCTCTACCTGACGGATCTGGAGCGTCCGTGGGAGCTGATTGCCGAACCGGCGGGTTATTTCATGGCTCCCGAGGGTGACGAGCGGGTCGGCGACGTCTCCAACGTGCTCTTTTCGAACGGCTGGATTGCCGCGCCGGACGGGACGGTCTACATCTACTATGCGTCGAGCGACACACGTATGCATGTTGCCGTGTCGAGCGTGGACCGTTTGTTGGACTACTGCCTGAACACCCCGGCCGACGGTTTGAGGACGGGGTTGTCGGTTCGGTCGATCAACGAACTGATCGACCGTAATTTGGCCTCCGGATATTCGAGATAGTCATAAAAACCGCATGAAAGAGTCTGCAATGATCGGGTTTCGGGAAAAGATCGCCTACGGGTTCGGGGACATGTCTTCTTCCATGTTCTGGAAGATCATAGGCATGTACATGCTGTTCTTCTATACGGATGTTTTCGGGCTGGCCCCTGCTGCCGTGGGGACGATGTTCCTGCTGACGCGGATCTGGGATACGGTCAACGACCCGATCATGGGGATGATTGCCGACCGGACCCATACGCGGTGGGGCCGGTTCCGTCCTTACCTGCTGTGGGGTGCGGTTCCGTTTGCGGTCATCGGTGTGCTGGCCTTCTCCACCCCGGATTTCACGCCGGGGTGGAAGCTGGTCTACGCCTATGTGACCTATACGCTGCTCATGATGATCTACACGATGGTCAATGTTCCGTATGCCTCGCTGCTGGGGGTCATCTCCTCCGATCCCGGGGAGCGCAATATTCTCTCCTCCTACCGGATGTTCTTCGCCTATCTGGGCAGTTTCATTGCGGTAGGACTGGCCGAACCGCTGGTCGGCCTCTTCTCCGATCCGGGGGATGTGCATTCGGAGGCCCACGGGTGGCAGTGTACGATGATGGTTTTCGGGGCGGTCTGTGCCGTACTCTTCGTGCTCTGCTTCAAGTGGACCCGGGAGCGGGTTACGGTCAGCACGCCGAAAAACACCTCGGTCGGAAAGGACCTCAGGGATCTGTTGGCGAACCGTCCCTGGTGGATCCTGCTGGGGGCGGGAATCGCGGCGCTGATCTTCAACTCGATCCGGGACGGCGCCACGATCTACTACTTCAAATACTACGTGCTGGATGAGGGTGTTTCGGGTTTCGGCGGCGGGTTGTTTTCGCTTTCGGCGCTCTACCTGATGCTGGGTCAGTTGTCCAACATGGTGGGTGTGGTCCTGGCTTCGCCCCTGTCCAACCGTTTCGGGAAGAGAACCACCTATATGGGAGCGATGGTCGTGGCTTGCGTGCTGAGTCTGGTTTTCTACGCCTTCTCGCCCGATCAACTGCTTGGGATCTTCGTCTTCCAGGCTCTGATCAGCATCTGTGCCGGGTGTATCTTCCCGCTTCTGTGGTCGATGTACGCCGATATTGCGGACTTTTCGGAATGGAAGACCGGGCGGCGTGCCACGGGACTGATCTTCTCCTCCTCCTCGATGTCCCAGAAACTGGGCTGGACGCTCGGCGGGGCCGTGACGGGCTGGCTGCTGGGGTATTACGGCTTCCAGGCCAATGCGGTGCAGAGCGGGGAGGCGATCCGTGGCATTCGCATGATGCTGAGTTATCTGCCGGCCGTCGGGGCCTTTCTCTCCATGGTGCTGATCTGGCTCTACCCGCTGAGTGAACGGCGGGTTCAGATCATCTCCCGCAAATTGCAGCAACGTCGTAACAAAACAGAGGAGCAAAACGTATGATGGAATCCTTGAAGCGTTTGATTCCGGAGTTGTCGGAGGAGTTGAGAGACGACATTCTTCCCTTCTGGATCGGATTGGAGGACCGCGAACGGGGCGGTTTTTTCGGGCGTATGGATGGAACGGGGGTGTTGCATCCCGATGCCCCGAAGGGGGTTGTCATGCACGCCCGGATTCTGTGGACCTTTTCGGCGGCTTACCGCCTGTTCGGCGATCCGGCCTGTCGGGCGGCGGCCGGGGCGGCCGGGGCCTTCCTGCTCGGGAAGTTCTGCGACGGGGAGTATGGCGGAGTTTACTGGTCGTTGTCGGCCGACGGTCGGCCGCTGGAGACGAAGAAGCAGTTTTACGGCCTGAGTTTCGCCGTCTACGGCTTGAGCGAATACTACCGGGCTACGGGGGACCGGGAGGCTTTGGATGCTGCCGTCCGGTTGTATGGGGAGATTGAGCGCCATGCGTTCGATCCGCAGTATGACGGTTATTTCGAGGCGTCGGACCGGGCCTGGAACCTGCTGGACGACATGCGTCTGAGCGACAAGGATGCCAATGAAAAGAAGACGATGAATACCCACCTGCATATTCTGGAGGCCTATACGAATCTCTATCGGGTTTGGCCGGATCCGGGATTGCGGCAGAAACTCTCGAATCTGCTCCGACTTTTTCTGCGGCGGCTGCTCTCTCCGGCCACGAACCATCTGGGGCTCTTTTTCGGTGAGCGCTGGGAGGATCGGAGCGAGGGGGTCTATTCGTATGGTCACGACATCGAGGCTTCATGGCTTTTGTTAGAGGCGGCGGAGGTGCTCGGGGATCCGGAACTGATGCAGGAGGTGCTGCCGCGGACTTCGGCACTTGCCCGTGCGGCGCTGGAGGGTTACATGCCGGACGGGAGTATGGCTTACGAGGGCAATGCCGGAGGGATTACCGACCGGGAACGCCACTGGTGGGTCCAGGCCGAAACGATGGTCGGGTTGTACTATCTGTCGGCCTTCCACGGGGAGGAGCGGGCCGCAGCCATGCTGCTCGATACGTGGGATTATATCAAGGGCCACCTGCTCGACCGGGAGTCGGGCGAATGGTTCTGGAGTATCCGTGCCGACGGACGGGTGAATCTCGACGACGACAAGGCCGGGATCTGGAAATGTCCCTATCACAACGGGCGGATGTGCCTGGAACTGCTCGAACGTCTGGGAGGAGTTCCCGAACAGAAATAGAAGCTCTGGCCCTTTTCAGAAAGGCGTCTCCCCTGAGGGGAGGCGTCTTTTTTTGGAATGATTCGTGTCGGGAGGGCGGATTTGTTTCCGATTTCCATTATCTTTGTGAAATGCAGGATGCGGTTCGGCAAAGGGTGAGGCTGGCTTTCCTGTTTTGCACGCCCGCACCAGGATCTTGACAGTATGGCAGTAATCAGATTGACCAAGGAATTTTCGTTCGAGGCGGCGCACGCCCTCGACGGTTACGACGGCCCGTGCCGCGAAATCCACGGGCACTCCTACCGGCTTTTCGTGACGGTGAAGGGATCCCCGGTCCGGGACCCTGAGGACCCCAAATACGGCATGGTGATGGACTTCGGCGTCTTGAAACGCATCGTGAACGAGGAGATCGTTTCGTGCTTCGACCATGCCCTGGTCCTGAAGCGCCCGGAGCCCGGGTCGGAACTTTTCAGGGTCTTGTCGGCCCGTTTCGGGAATGTCGTGACGGTGGATTACCAGCCGACGTGCGAGAACATGCTGGGGGACTTTGCCGCACGGATCGCTGCGCGGCTGCCCGAGGGTGTGATGCTGCACTCGCTGCGGCTCCACGAAACCGCCACGTCGTTCGCCGAATGGTTCGCCGAAGACAATGCCTGACCCCTCCCCTTTCGACAAAACGACGCAGTACACAGCTATGAAAAAACTCTTTCTGGTCGACGCCTATGCGTTGATATTCAAGTATTACTATGCGTTTCTGGGGCGTCCCATGCGTAACCGGACGGGGATGAACACCTCGGTGGTGTTCGGCTTCGTGAAGTTCCTGCGCGACATCCAGAAGCGCGAACGCCCCGATCTGCTGGGGGTTGCCTTCGATCCCCCGGGCGGGAGTTTCCGGCGGGAGATTTTTCCGGAGTACAAGGCCAATCGCACGGAGACGCCCGAAGATATTCTGCTGTCGGTTCCCTACGTCAAAAGGGTGCTGGAGGCGATGTGTATACCGATCCTCGAAGTCGAGGGCTACGAGGCCGACGACGTGATCGGCACCCTTTCGCAGAAGGGTGCCGAGGCGGGCTACGACGTCTATATGGTGACGCCCGACAAGGATTACGGACAGTTGGTGCGCGACCATTGCCGGATCTACAAGCAGCGGGGAGCCGACGGAAGCATCGAGATCGTGGGACGCGAGGAGATCCGTGAGAAGTACGGCATCGACGATCCGCAGCTGGTGCGGGACATCCTGGCCCTGTGGGGGGATGCGTCGGACAACATTCCGGGCGTCCCGGGGATCGGCGAGAAGAGTGCCTGCAAACTGGTCCGCGAATGGGGTACGGTGGAGAATATTCTGGCGAATGTCGGCCGGATCCCCGGAAAGCAGGGCGAGAAGATCGCCTCCTGGGCCGACAACCTGCGGCTGGCCAAACGGCTGACGACCATCTGCCTCGACGTTCCGATCGAATTGCGCGAAGCGGATTTGACGGTTTGCGAACCGCATCTCGATGATTTGCGGGCGCTCTTTGCGGAGCTTGATTTCAAGGCGTTCCTGAATGATCTGGCCAACCTGGCTCCTCCCGAGCCGATTCCGGACGGTCCCCGCCAGGAGGCGCAGACCCAGTTGGCGGAGATGGCGCGGGCCAAGTCGGCCGCGGCGAAGAAGGCGGCGCTGGCCGGACAGGGGAACCTTTTCGGCGAGCCCGTGGTTCCGATGGCGGCGGCGCCGGTTCCGGCAGCCGACCTGCAGGCCGAAACCGAGGCGATGCAGTTCGAGACGGCGCAGACCACGCCCCATGAATATACGCTCGTGGAGAGTGCCGGCCACCTGCGGGAGGTGATTGCCGCGGTGGGCCGTTACGAGGAGTTCTGTTTCGATACCGAGACGACGGGTCTCGACGTCTTCAATGACCGGATCGTGGGCCTTTCGCTGGCCGTGGAGCCCTTCAAGGCGTGGTACGTGCCCTTCAGGGAGGAGACCGCGCGTGAATATGCGGAGATTATCCGCCCGTTGTTCGAGAACGAACGGATCGCCAAGATCGGCCAGAATATCAAGTTCGATCTGATGGTTCTCAGGCAGTTGGGGGTTGAGGTCCGGGGGCGTCTCTACGATACGATGATCCTCCACTACCTGCTGGATCCCGAGTCGCGCCACAACATGAACATCCTGGCCGAAAAGTACCTGAACTACCGCCCGATCGAGATCGAGACGCTGATCGGCAAGGGGGCCAAACAGCTGACGATGGACCTGGTGAACGTCGAGCGCGTGAAGGAGTACGCCGCGGAGGATGCCGACGTTACGCTCCGGCTCAAGCGTGTGCTCTTCCCGCTGGTCGAGCAGATCGGACTGCAGCACCTCTATTTCGAGGTCGAGGCGCCGATGATCACCGTGCTGGCCGACATCGAGATGGCGGGCGTGCGGATCGACACGGAGGCGCTGGCCGCCTATGCCGTGGAGCTGAACCGCAAGCTGGCGGAACTGGAGGCTGCGGTGCGGGCCGAGGCCGGGGAGCCGAATCTGAACATCAACTCGACACGGCAGCTGGGCGAGGTGCTCTTTGCGAAGATGCGCATTGCCGAGAAGCCCAAGATGACGAAAACCAAGCAGTTCTGTACCGACGAGGAGTACCTCCAGTCGTTTGCGCACAAACACCGGATCGTCGATCTGATCCTCGAATACCGCGGGGTGAAGAAGCTCTTGTCGACCTATGTCGAGGCGCTGCCGCAACTGGTCAACCGCCGCACGGGACGGATCCATACGTCGTTCAACCAGGCGGTGACGGCCACCGGGCGCCTTTCGTCGACGAATCCCAACCTGCAGAACATTCCCGTGCGCGAGGAGATGGGCCGCCGCATCCGCAAGGCCTTCATTCCGTCGGACGACGACCATCTGCTCCTGTCGGCGGATTACAGCCAGGTGGAGTTGCGGCTGATGGCCCACCTTTCGGGCGACGAGTCGCTGATTGCGGCCTTTGAGCACGGGGAGGATGTCCACGCCTCGACGGCGGCGCGGCTCTTCAACAAACCGATCTCGGAGGTGACACCCGAGGAGCGGCGGCGGGCCAAGACGGCCAATTTCGGCATTATTTACGGTATTTCGGCCTTCGGACTGAGCCAGCGGCTGGAGATCCCGCGCAAGGAGGCCCGGGAGATCATCGACGGCTATTTCGCCTCCTACCCCAGGGTCAAGGAGTATATGGACCGCGTGGTGGAGCGGGCTCGGGAGAAGGGCTTCGTCTCGACGATTTTCGGGCGGCGGCGCTACCTCAACGACATCAATTCGCACAATGCCGTGGCGCGCGGGCTGGCCGAGCGCAACGCCGTGAATGCTCCGATCCAGGGTTCGGCGGCCGACATCATGAAGATCGCCATGATCGACGTCCATCGCCGTTTTGCGGCCGAAGGGATCCGCTCGCGGGTGATCCTGCAGGTGCACGACGAACTGGTCGTTGACATGCTGCGCTCAGAACAGGAGCGGGTCGTGCGGATCGTCACCGAGAGCATGGAGTCCGCCGCGAAACTGAAGGTGCGGCTGATTGCCGATGCCGGGGTGGGCAACAACTGGCTTGAAGCGCATTGAGTGAAACCGGGGACGCCCGCCGGAGAGTGACGCCCTGCCGTTGAAGGAGGGGGACGCTCCGGGAGAGGCTCCGCAACGATAAATTCAGAGAGGTATGATCGAACCCCCTTACAACCCTTCGCCGTCGCGTTACGACGACGGCATGATCTACCGCCGGGCGGGACGGAGCGGCGTGTTGCTGCCGCTGGTGTCGCTCGGGCTGTGGCAGAATTTCGGCAGCCGCCAGAGCTTTTCGAAGGTGTGCGAAATGGCCCGTTACGCCTTCGACCGCGGGATCGTGCACTTCGACCTGGCCAACAACTACGGTCCGGAGTACGGCACGGCGGAGGAGAATTTCGGACGTCTGATGGAACGGTCGTTCCGCCCCTACCGCGACGAACTCTTCATCTCAACGAAGGCCGGATACGACATGTGGCCCGGGCCCTATGGCAACTGGGGATCGCGCAAATACCTGATGGCGAGCCTCGACCAGAGCCTCCGGCGCATGAAACTCGATTATGTGGATCTCTTCTATTCGCACCGCTACGATCCCGAGACACCCCTCGAAGAGACCCTGCAGGCGCTGGTCGATATCGTCCGCAGCGGTCGGGCGCTCTACATCGGTCTTTCGCGCTACCCGCTCGAAGCGGCGCGTTTTGCCTTCGACTATCTGGCGGCGCGCGACGTGCCGTGCCTGCTCTTTCAGGACCGTTACAACCTGCTCGACCGTGCGCCGGTCGAAAGCGGGGTCTTCGACCTTTCGGTGGCGGCCGGGTCGGGCTTCATTGTCTTCTCGCCGCTGGCCCAGGGGTTGCTGACGAACCGTTACCTGGGCGGTATTCCGGCCGGTTCGCGCATGTCCGAGGGGCGGACGCTGCGGAGCGAGGTGCTCGACGAGGCGACGCTGAACCGTCTCCGGGGCCTCGACGACCTGGCCCGGCAGCGGGGTCAGACGCTGGCCGAAATGGCGCTGTCGTGGCTGTTGCGCGACGAACGCATCTCGTCGGTGATCATCGGGGCCAGTTCGACGGCCCAGATTGCCGACAATCTGCGGGCGATGGAGAACCTGAACTTCTCGGACGACGAGCTGGCCCGGATCGAGCACCTGACCCGCGGGTAGGCAACTGCCCGGAGGGGGCGGAAATCCGGCCTCTGTTCGGGGGTGTGTCGGAAATCCGGCCTCTGTTCGGGGGTGTGTCGGAGATTCGGCCTCTGTTCGGGGGGTGTGTCGGGAAACCGGCCTCTGTTCGGGGGATCGGGAAATCCGGTCTCCAGAAAAAGCCGGACCTTGCAGCAAGGTCCGGCTTTTCGTTTCGTATCGGTGCGAGCGTCAGAACGAGACGCCGACGCGGATGCCGAAGTTGTTGATGTTGTTGATCTTGTAGACCAGCACGTCGCTGCTGTTGGTGGCGTAGCTGTAGTAGATTGCCACGTGGAATCCCATCCGGTAGTCGGGGCGCGGGAAGATCGACACGCCGACTTCCGGCGACATATAGAATCCCCAGCTCTCGGAGTATTGTCTGACGATGTAGTAATAGGAGGACATTTCGGCGTAGCAGGCTCCTATCTTCATGCCGACATAGGGTTGGAAAACGCTGTCGGTAAGCCAGTTGTATCGGCTCGTGACACCGAACGGCAGTTGGAACAGGGCGTGTTTCTGATTGGTGGTCAGGGCGGCGCCGTCCCCCAGGTCGAGGGTCTGGCGGTCGATGTCCTGCAGGTTGGTCTGGTAGGAGATGAAGGGACCTACGGTGATGGCCGGCGAGACGAAGTATCCGCCTTCGAAGTTCATGCCCCAACCCGATGTTTTGTCGGCGAAGTCGTCTCCGAGGGGCACACCCATCTGCCAGTCGATGTTGAGATAGGTGTTGGGGAAGACCTGCGCTTTGCCCGGCAGCGAGGCGGCCAGCATGACGACGCAGAATGCAAGGGTTTTGAAGTATTTCGATGTTTTCATGATCGGAGTGATTTTGCGTTAAACTATTTTACCAGGTAGGGCGACTGTGCGAAAGCCTGCTCCACGCCCTCGACGGTGCGCTGGAGGTTGAGTTCGGCATCGGAGGTCAGCAGGCCGCCGATGAAGGTGTCCCAGACGACGGGGAGTTTGCGTCCGTTGTCCTGTTCGGCTTCGAGGTTGAGCATCTCCACGAGCAGCGAACCTGCGGTGTAGGCGTAGTAGACGCTGTAGGGATAGTGCCATCCGGCCCAGTTGCCCCAGTATCCGGGTGCCCAGTAGTAGGGATAGTACCACCACCAGTAAGGGTTGTTGTACCCGACGAAATAGGTTTCCTGCCGCACATAGCTGAGCTGGAGTCCCACGTTGGCCGCGGTTTTGTCGTCGGAGCGCGTGTAGCCTGCATCGTTCATGCCGCCCGCTATGGCGTCGATGATCGTCAGGGCATCCTCATCCTTCCAGTATTCGGTCTGATCGCTGTTTCCGATCACCAGGATGCTGTCCGGGAGGTAGTAGGTGTCGATTGCCGAGAAGTCGGTCCCGGAATCGTGGGCGGTGTAGACCAGATAATCCCTGTGGAGATCCGACGTCGAGGGGTCTTTCTGGCACGAGCAGAACGCGGCTGCAACGAGCGCGAACGCAATGTAACGGAGTTGTTTGACGTTCATGATGTTTTGATTTTTGGTTTGCTGTCCCCTCCCGGGATTCAAATTTCGTTCCCTGTTCGGGGGGATTGCGGCGTCCGGGTCCGAACGGGACATGAAAAAACCGGAAATCCCCAACGAGGGATTTCCGGTTGCAGGAAAGGGTCTGAAATTCGGGTTTTACCGATACTTGTGCGAGATGAGGGTCATGAACTCCTCGCGGGTGCGGTGGTCGGAGAGGAAGATGCCCGTAAATGCCGAGGTGGTGGTGGCGGACTGCTGTTTCTCGATGCCGCGCATCTGCATACACATGTGGCTGGCCTCGATGACCACGGCGACGCCCATGGGGCTGAGGGCCTCCTGGATGCAGTCGCGGATCTGGACCGTCAGCCGCTCCTGGACCTGCAGCCGCCGGGCGAAACACTCCACCACGCGGGCGATCTTCGACAGCCCGGTGATGTATCCGTTGGGGATGTAGGCGACGTGGGCCTTGCCGTAGAAGGGCAGCATGTGGTGTTCGCACAGCGAGTAGAGTTCGATGTCCTTGACCAGCACCATCTGCTTGTACTCTTCGCGGAACGTGGCCGAGCGGATGATTTCGAGCGGGTTTTCGTCGTACCCCTTCGTGAGGAACGACATCGCCTTGGCGACCCGTTCGGGGGTTTTCAGCAATCCTTCGCGCGAGGGGTCTTCGCCCAGCAGGCGCAGGATCTCCGTATAGTGTCCTTTGAGGGCTTCGACCGTTGCGGGGTCGAAGCGCTCCTCCTTGTCGTAGTTTTTCGTCTCCATAGCGGGGGCAAAGATAGCGATTTATTCCTTCATGATTTCATCCATGATCCGCGAAGTCCGGGCTGCCGATACGCCGGTCGAGGGGCAGTGTCCCTCACCGCGGAGTTCGGCGACGATCGACGCGATCATCGGGCCCTGAATATGCTTCGGGGGTTCGATGGCGAAGCGCTCCGTACCTTCGGGAGTCGTGAGTTCGAGGGGCGTGAAGGCGAAGGTGCTGAAGCGGATCGAGCCCCGGCTGCCGACGATGAGGACCGAATCCTCGGCCTCTTCGGGCTGAGCGACGAAGCTCCAGACGCCGGTTCCGACGATGCCCGAGCGGAACCGGAGTGCGGCCGAGACCGTATCGGCCACCTCGTACAGCCCTCCGAGGTTGCTCTTCACCCCTTGGGCCTCCGAGATCTCTCCGAGCAGAAAGTCGAGGATGTCGAGCGTGTGCGGGGCCATGTCGTAGAAGTAGCCGTCACCGCCCACCTCGCGGCGCAGGCGCCACGGCAGCCGGGCCGGATCGCGGTCTTCGGGGCCTGCCGGACGCAGGTAACGGACCTCGACCTGCTGCGGGGTTCCGATTCTCCCCTCCTCCAGCATCTCCCGGACCTTTTGGAAATAGGGCAGCGACCGCCGGTAATAGGCTACGAAGAGCTTCTGCCCGCAGCGTTCCGCCGCGGCGAGCATCTCCCGGCACTCGGCATGGTTCAACGCCATGGGCTTTTCGACATAGACGGGTTTCCCGGCCTCCAGGGCGCGGATTGTCAGTTCCTTGTGCGAGGCGTGGGGCGTGGCGACGTAAACGATGTCGACCTCGGGATCGGCGATCAGCGCCCCGGCATCGGTGTAGAAGCGGGCAACGCCGTGACGGCATGCGAAATCGGCGGCCTTCTCCGCGTCGCGCCGCATGACGGCCACGAGTGCCGAGTGCTCCGTGAGGTACATCGGCGGACCGCTCTTGCGTTCGCAGACGTCGCCGCATCCTAGAATCCCCCACCGGACGATCTTTTTCGGTTCCATTGTTTTCTTCCGCTGTTGTTTTGTGTTTTGCCTCTATTTTTCGTGTGCGTGGAGGTATTCGGCCAGTTTGCGCACGGCGCGTCCGCGGTGTGAAATGGCGTTTTTCTCCGCGGCGCTCATCTCGGCAAAGGTGCGTTCGCAACCGTCGGGGACGAACAGCGGGTCGAACCCGAATCCTTCGTGGCCGGTTTCATGGTCGAGGATGCGTCCCTCGACCACCCCTTCGAAGAGGTGTTCTTCACCGTTGAGGATCAATGCAATGACCGTTCGGAAGCGGGCCCGTCGGTTCTCGACGCCCTGGAGATTCTTCAGCAGCAGGCGGTTGTTGGCCGCAAAGTCGTGTCCGTCGGTGGCGTAGCGGGCCGAGTGCACGCCGGGGGCCCCGCCCAGCGCCTCGACTTCGAGCCCGGTATCGTCGGCGAAGCAGTCCAGCCCGGTGCGGTCGTGCAGGTAACGGGCCTTTTGCAAGGCGTTTCCTTCGAGGGTCTCCTGCTCTTCGGGGATCTCCTCCATGACACCGCATTCGCGGGGCGTCACGAGCGTATACCCGTCGCCCAGCACGGCCTGTACCTCACTGAGCTTGTGTGTATTGTTGGTGGCGAAAAGAATTTTCATGATCGTTTTCCGTACGCGGATTCTACTGCGAAGATACTCAATTTTTCGGGATTTCCGAACCGGAATCCGGAATCCCGGCCACACGTCCCAGTTCGTAGTGCTCGTAACGGGCGAGGACACGGCCTCCGCCCAGCAGGTAGAGGTCGTCGCAAACCCCTTCGAGGGGTGTGATCTTCCCGGAGGTGAGCAGCACGGTCCGCCCTTCGGTCCCGAGGTGGAGGAGGAGCTGTTGCATGACGAAGAGCCGTTCGGGCTCCAACTCCCGGAAGGGTTCGTCGAGCAGCAGGATGCGTTTGTCGCGCATCAGCGTAAGGATGATGCCGAGGTGCTTGCGTTCCCGGGACGGCAGGGTCCGGGCTTCCGTGTCAAGCGGTACGGGGAAGCGGCGGATCAGTGCTTCAGGGTACTCCGTCCGGTCGTTGTACCGCACCAGCCCGATGCAGTCGCGGGCCGTGAGTCCGGGCCAGAAGTGCGGGTCGGCTGCTAAGAACGCCATTTCGCGTCGTTGCAGCGGATGTCCGGATTCGGATACCGAACCCGTTTCGGGCGTTACGAGCCCGCAGACGGTCTGCAGCAGGAGACTCCTCCCCTCGCCGGTGATTCCGTGGACGGCATTTCCGGGCAGGTGCATTGTCACGCCGTCGAGCAGGATCCGCCTGCCCTCGCGGACCCGGAGTGTATCAATCGTAATCATGGAGGTAGCGGTTGAGGTTGCGTTCGGCCCGCAGGGCGTAGCTGACCGTAAGGGCGAGGCTCAGGGGCAGCAGTACGGGGAAGAGGAATCCGGCGCTTCCGAAGCGTGCGGCCAGGGGTTGACGGCGGGGTTTTTCGGGGGCGTAGTGTGCGTATTTGGCCACCACGGCATAGAGCAGGGCCAACGCCGCCAGCGGGGCCCATGCGGCGGCTATCCAGGCCGTGCGGGGGTGTGCGAGGATGGCCAGCAGGGTGAAGGGCAGCGTCAGCAGGAAGTAGTTCCGCCAGGCGGTGAGGACCTTGCGGACGAGCAGCCGACCGGCATTCAGCTCCGGGAGCCTGAGGAGTTCCAGGGGTTCGTCGTCGAGATAAAAGGCGCCGCAGGCCACGGCCGCGACGTAGAGTCCCGGGAATCCCGCGACGGGCAGCAGGATGCAGAGGGTCAGCAACCCCACGGTGATCCACAGGGCCCTGGGGTGACGCCTGAGTCCGGCGGTCCATTCGGGGGATCCTCCGAGTCGTTCGGGGCGGATCCAGCGTCGGGTATAGATTCGTTTTCCGGGTGCGGATGTCATGGTGTTCAGCGGACGACTTCGAGTTTTTCCAACCGGTCGTCGAGATCGATCTTGTCGATGATGGTCTTCACGAGGATGTCCATTTCCGAGCCTTCGGAGTAGTCGGCCGGGCAGACATGGCTCACGCGGTTGTCGTGGATGAGCGACGAGAGCTCTTTCCGCGCCCCCTTCTGGTCGGGATTGTAGACGGCGATGGAGTGGCCTCCGGAACTCTTCACCAGCCGCATACAGGGGATGTCGGTGGTTCCGTCGCCGACGTAGATCATGCGCCGGAACGGAACGGGACGTTCGTTTTCGGGGATGTAGCGGTTCACCAGCTTCGAGTCGAAGACCGACTCGACGCCCTTGTTGATCTTGAAGATGAACTGTGTCTTGTTGGTGTAGTTGACCGCGACGGCGGGCCAGTAGGCGATTCCGTCGACGTCGTAGAGGAACGAGCAGGCGTAGATCTTGCGGAATTCGTGAGCGATCTCCGTTCCTTCGATGATCTCCTTGAGACCCGAGGAGTTGATGTAGTGGAGGATGCGGATTCCGCGCTCCTCGCCGTAACGGTTTATCCTCGAAAACCACTCCCGGACGCCGTTGAAGAGCGTGACGCGGCGGCCGGACTCCTGGAATGCCTCACGGCACAGCGACAAACCCTTGGATTTGGCCTCCTGAATCATGCGGGCCATGTAGGTGAGGACCATGTCGGCATCCTGCTCTTCGGCCAGCGTGTTGGCTTCGGTCCAGAACTCCTTGTTGCTTTTGCCGACGGCCGGGATGAAGTCGTACTCCTGCATGTTGCCCGGGGCGAGTGTGCCGTCGAAGTCGTAGATCAGGGCTATGGTGAAACGGTAATCCATTTTTTCGGGATTTTGGATTTTCAAAGATAATGTTTTTTCCCTATTTTTGTCTCCGGGAAACATTAAAGATTATGGAATTCAAGGAATTGATAGCCAAACGGCGTTCGATCCGCAAGTTTTCGGATCGGGCGGTGCCCCGCGAGGTCGTGGACCGGCTGCTTGCGGAGGCTTTGACGGCCCCTTCGGCCCGCAATACGCGCACGACCCGTTTTCTGGTGGTCGACGATCCGGCCCTTGTGGCCCGCATGGCCGACATGCGCGATTACGGCTCGGGATTTCTGAAGAATGCGCCTCTGGCGATCGTCGTTCTGGGGGAGACGTCGACGAGTGACCTGTGGCGGGAGAATGCCGCGATTTCGGCCACCGTGCTCCAACTGGCCTGCGTCGACGAGGGGCTCGGCTCCTGCTGGGTGCACATCCACGGCCGGCCGCGCCGCAAGGAGGATCCCGAAGCCGGGAAGGCTGCCGATTATCTGCGGAGTTTCCTGCCGATTCCTGCGGATTGCGAGCCGCTCTGCGCCATTGCCGTCGGCTACTCCGACTTTGTTCCGGCGCCCCTGCCCGAAAGCGACGACCGGACTCGGATTATCCGGCTTTGAGCCTTGCGACTCCGCCCTTCCGCCCCTTTTCTGAACGTATAACCAAAATCATGAAATGACCATGAAAAAAACGACCTTGACCAGCCTTTCGCTGATGGCCGTACTGCTCTTTTCGGGCTGTGGATCGCAGCCGGAGAGACGTTCCGTTTCGATCTTCGATGAGGGGCTCCGCTATTGCGAGAGCACCTACCCTTACGACGGAGGCATTCTGATCGCCAATTTCGGCTCCACGCAGCTCGATCCGCTCAACTCCGAAGGCAGGGGATACGTCGTCTTTTACAGGGACGGCGCCTCCGAGGTGCTGATTCCCGCCGACGGCAACCTCTCCGGCCCGCGCGGCATGTACCTGCGTGACGGCCACCTCTTCATCTGCGACGTGAACAAGATCGTCGCCTATGACCTGGAGAATCTCGAAGCCGTTCCGCAGACGATCGCTCTGCCCGAGGGTGAGGCCTTCGTCAACGACCTGGCGGCCGACGGCAACAACCTGTACGTTTCGGTAACCAATACGGGACACATCTTCCGGCTGGACATTTCCGATCCGGCACAGGCCGGGACGCCCGAACTGTGGCTGGAGATCCCCGGGCCCAACGGGCTGGTGATCCGCGACGGGGTGATGTACGCGGCCTGCTACTCGCCCGACGGCGAAGCCCGGAGCGAGCACATCATCTACCGCATCCCCGACCTGCAGAATCCCGTTGCGGAGCCTTTCGTGACCCTTCCCGGACAGTACGACGGCATCGCCTTCTCGTCCGACGGACAGTCGCTCTACGTGACGAACTGGGCTCCGGCCGGTGTTTCGCGCATCGACCTGCAGAGCCGCACGGTGGAACCCGTCGGTCTTTCGCTGGAGCAGCCGCTTGTCGGGCCTGCCGACATGACCGTCTCCGAGGGTACGGTTTATGTGCCGGACCTTCCGAACAGCCGCGTGGTGATCTTTGCCGAGTAGGGAAAGGCACCGGATGGCCCCGATATGCAAACGGCCCGGAGGTGAATGCCTCCGGGCCGTTTTGCCTGGTCGTCGGACTGTTCGGCGGCCTGTCGTTATCGTCCCGTCACCGGTTTGATATCCTTCACGCGCAGCTGCGTGGAGACCGTGCCGCGGTAGTGGTTCTCGACGATCTGGTAGCAGACGTCGATCGGTTTTCCGGCCCGCACCCATTCGTAGTGGGTCGGTTGCTGGAAGGCGATGGCCTGCAGTTTCGTATTGGGTTTCTGCCGCTGCATGAGGTCCATGCGGAGGTGTTCGCTCTCCATGCCGACGAGGCGCGCCTCCCCGTGGTTGCTCACGCCGTAGGTCACGAAGACCGGGGCCGAGTTGCCTGGTCCGAAGGGCTGGAAACGGTTCAGGTCCTTGCGGAAGGCCGGGGTGATGTCCGAGAAGAGCAGCTCGCTGTCGATGTCGACCTGCGGGATAAGCATCTGCGGGTCGATGTTCTCCTCCACGAAGGCGTTGAAGCGCCGCGTGAACTCCTCGACATTCTCCGGACGCATGGTCAGTCCGGCGGCGTACATGTGGCCTCCGAAGTTTTCGAGCAGGTCCGAACACGACTCGACGGCCTGGTAGAGGTCGAAGCCCGGGACCGAACGCGCCGAACCCGTCACGAATCCGTTGCTCATCGTCAGCACCACCGTCGGGCGGTAGTAGGTCTCGATGAGCCGCGAGGCCACGATTCCCACGATTCCCTTCATCCAGCGCGGGTTGTAGATCACCGTGCTTTTCAGCGCCTTGAGTGCGGGGTTCTGCTCGATGTATTCGTGAGCCTCCTGCGTGACGTGGCGGTCGATCGACTTGCGGTCCTGGTTGTAGGAGTCGATGACGTTTCCGAACTCTGCGGCGACGCTCTCGTTGCCTTCGATCAGGAGCTCCACGGCGGCATGGCCGCCCGAAGGGGAGGCATTCTCGTCGTTTTCGTCCATCCGCATCCGCCCGGCGGCGTTGATCCGCGGTCCGATCTTGAAGACGATGTCGTCGATGGTGATGTTGTGCTTGTCCAGTCCGCAGATCTTGATGATCGACAGCAGCCCCTTCGAGGGTTCGCGGTTGAGGTTCTTCAGGCCGAAATAGGCCAGGATGCGGTTCTCGCCCGTCAGGGGCACGATGTCCGAGGCGATCGACACGACGAGCAGGTCGAGCAGGTCGAGGATCTGCTCGAAGGGGATCCGGTTCCGTTGGGCATAGGCCTGTACGAGTTTGAATCCCACGCCGCACCCCGAGAGTTCGTCGAACGGGTAGGAGCAGTCGACCCGCTTGGGGTCGAGAACGGCTACGGCCTGAGGGATCTCCTCGGCCGGGAGGTGATGGTCGCAGATGATGAAATCCACGCCTTTCGTCTTTGCATAGAGCACCTTTTCGGTGGCCTTGATGCCGCAGTCGAGGGCGATGATCAGCCCCACGCCCTTGCGGGCCGCGAGGTCGATCCCCTTGACTGAGATCCCGTACCCTTCGGTGTAGCGGTCGGGGATGTAGAACATCAGGTTTTTGTGCCCGATCTGGCGGAGGAACTTGTAAACCAGCGCCACGGCCGTACAGCCGTCGACGTCGTAGTCGCCGTACACCATGATTTTCTCATGGTTTGCGACGGCCCGTTCGACCCGCTCGACCGCGCGGTCCATGTCCTTCATCAGGAAGGGATCGTGCAGATCGGCGAGGCTCGGTTTAAAGAACTTGTCCGCCTTTTCTACGGTGTCTATGCCTCTTTGTACGAGCAGATTGGCCAGCACGGGCGAGATCCGCAGAGCGGCAGCCAACGAAGCTACCGTCGCGGGGTCGCCCTGGGGCTTCACTACCCAGCGTTTTTCTATGGGCATACGAGTTGTTATTTATATATTTCAACATTTAATTTCTCACTTAAAAATTTTACAACCATTTTTTTGACCTCCTCCATGGGGACATTGCGTCCGGTTTCGGAGAGGATCGATGCCACGCCGCGGTCGGTGAATCCGCAGGGGTTGATGCGCGAGAACCACCCGAGGTCGGTTGTGACATTCAGGGCGAACCCGTGCATGGTAACATAACGCGACGAACGCACGCCTATTGCGCAGATCTTGCGCGGGCGGCGGCTTTCGGGTTCGATCCAGACGCCCGAAGCGCCGGGGATGCGGCCTGCGGCGATGCCGTATCGGGCGACGGTTCGGATGACGGCCTCTTCCAGCGCGTCGATGTAGTCGCGCAGTCCGATTCCGATGCGTTCGAGATCGAGGATCGGGTAGCAGACCAGCTGTCCGGGACCGTGGAAGGTGATGTCCCCGCCGCGGTCGATGTGAAAGAACCGGGCACCTGCGGCTTCGAGGGCCTCGCGGCTGACGAGCAGGTTTTCGGCGTGGCCGCTCTTTCCGAGGGTGTAGACCGGGGGGTGCTCGACCAGCAGCACGGTGCCGACATCGCCGGGAAGGTTTTCAGTTGCGGTTTCTCCGGCAATGGGATGTTTGGCCCCGGCCTTGGCTTCGGTTTTCTCGGCAGCTCCGGCCCCGGGGTGTTTGCGGTCCAGGAGGGCGTTGAAGAGTTCCTGCTGGAGTTTCCAGCAGGTTTCGTACTCCATGGTTCCGAGGTCCCGGCAGAGGGCTTTCATCGCTACAAACTCTTTACGCTACGCAGGGCTTCTTCGGCCATGTACGACGAGCGGACCAACGGAGCGCTCGCGCAGTAGCTGAAACCCATTTCCAGCGCTTGCAGTCTGTACCATTCGAATTTTTCGGGAGTGATATACGCCGCAACGGGGTAGTGCTCCAGAGTCGGTCGAAGGTACTGACCAAGCGTTACGATCCTGACGCCCGCTTCGCGCAGGTCGTGCAGGGTCTGTAAAACTTCACCATCTTCTTCGCCGAGTCCGACCATCAGTCCGCTTTTCGTCACGACTCCCCGGCTGCTGAGGTAGCGCAGGGTCTCCAGACTCGTCCGGTACCTGGCCCGGGACCGGACCAGAGGGGTCAGTCGCTCGACGGTTTCGATGTTGTGCCCGATGATATCGGGCTTCGACGCGATGACCGTATCCAGCAGGTCGGGTTTTGCGTCGAGATCGGGAATAAGGAGCTCAATTACGGCGTCTGGGTTCTGAGCCCGGATGGCCTCCACTGTTGCGGCCCAATGGGCGGCACCTCCGTCTGGGAGGTCGTCACGGGTCACGGAAGTGACGACGACATACCTGAGTTTCATCAGCGAGACGCTTTCGGCGACCTGGCGGGGCTCCTCGGGATCGGGTGGCAGAGGATGTCCGGTTTTTGTGGCGCAGAAGCGGCAGCCGCGGGTACAGATGTCTCCCAGGATCATGAAGGTTGCGGTTCTTCGGCTCCAGCATTCGGCCTGGTTGGGGCACCGGCCGCTGCTGCAAATCGTGTGCAGGTTGTGTTTTTCGACGATTTGCCGCACTTCGGCCCATTCGCCTGTGCGGTGGAGTCGGATCTTCAACCATCCGGGTTTTTTGAGAACATCTACCTTGTCATGAAACTTCGGCATTTAAGTTCATTATTTTCCAATTGATGCAAAAATAGGAAAAATAATTGGGATTTCCCAATGATTGCGCCGATCCCGGCGGGATATCCTGCTGAAAAAGGGGCCCGGTTTTTTTGGACGGCGGATTTTTTTGATCTATCTTTGCCATGGAATATCCTTTTATTCGGGCTTTGCCCGTTTTGCGGCAATTCGCGTTATGTGATTTATTTCAAGCACTTTCACAGGCTCGTTCCGGGTTGTACACGTAAAAAATTCCGGTCTTGTGCGACCGCGTGCGGGGATTTTCCGCCCTGCTGCGATCTCTTTCGTCCGGAACCTTTCGTACGCTCGTTTTTTTGAAATTTTGTGCCTGTGAAAAATCCACGATTGCGCTTGTGCGCCTGTCATCCTGTTGCGCGCATACGGGGCGAACGCCTCTTTCTTGCGCCCGATCTGCGACGCGAACTCGTTGCGGAGTTGCTGCGTGATGTTGCCCGGGGCTCCGGCGGAGAGGACCCCGAATCCGAAGCCGGTTCCGGCTTCGGAAAATCCCGGTACGGGGTCGAGGCCGACCGGCAGGCTTTTGCCTGCAGCGTATCCCTCGAACGGCTCGGGGAGTTTTACCTCCGGAACGGTTTCGGAACAGCCGCATTCCGGACATTCCGGGCTGCGGCTTTGGCGGCCCTTTCTGGCGAGGAGTACGACCACGGGGAGGAGTCGCTTCCGGCGCGGTTCCTTCGGATCCGCTTCTACGACCTGCTCGAACGCCTTCGGGCTTGCCTGGCGGCAGACCCGCGGCTTCGGAAATTCGGGGCCGATCCGTTGTTTGCTGCCGAGGCCCGACGGCTGGGAGGCGAATATCTTTGACCGGTTGCGACCCGACTTTGCCCCCCCCCTTCCTCTCTCCGGGATTCACCCGCCCCCTTCATTTTCGCCCCCCCCCTCCGTCTCCCCCCCCCTTCCTCCAAAAAAGAAGTGACCCGATACCGCCGGTATCGGGTCACTCTGGTTAGGTTAGTTAGGTCAATGAGAGTGGGAGAACCCCACGTTTGATACACAAAGGTAACCCGAATTTTATGAAAAACCAAATATTTTGTAACATTTTTCTCAAATGAAGGAATCTGTTTTGATGATTTGTAATTAAAAATTTTTAATTTATTGCAATTTTGTAAGTTTTTGATTAAAGGATGCGCTGCAATACCTCCTCTTCCGCGACCTCTTCCAGCGGTGCCTGCGCCTCGGAGGGAAGGGCCGTAAGGTGTCGGTGGCGGTAGGTTGCCGGGGTCATCTGGTACTCCTTTTTGAAGAGTTTGATGAAGTGCGACGTGTTGGGGAAGGTGCATTCATTGCCGATTTCGGAGATGGATTTCGACGTCGAGATGAGCAGCAGGCGCGAGTGCATCAGCCGCTGCCGGATGTACCACTTGTGGGGCGGCATCTGGAAATGGCGGCGGAACTCCTTTTTGAAGGAGGTCAGCGAACGGTTGGTGAGTTTGGCGAGCTCCTCGATCGAAATGTCCTTGAAGATATGGTCGTAGACGATCTGTTCGAAATTCTCCTTGGCGCTGTCGACGTTGCTCAGCAGCTTGCTTTTGATGCAGCAGTCTTCGTGCGAGGCGATCAGATAGATCAATTCGGTCATTTTGATGTTCTCGGCCGTTTCGTCGTGTCGGAACTCCTCGTCCCGCAGGTAGTTGTTGGTATTGATGAAAAAGTTGCGCAGGGCGTTCCAGGCGGGCATGTAGACGTGGTTGCGGTTTCGGCAGTTTTCGCACGAATGTTCGTTCGTAATGTTCAGCCCGTAGGTGATGTTCAGGTGCATGAGGATGCGCTGGAGGTCTTCGGGGGTATAGTAGAAGAGCACCTGTTCGAAGGGCTGGCCGCCTTCGGGGCAGTTTTCGATGTAGTGGTGACCGATTCCGAGGTAGAAGACGTCTCCGCGGGTGAGGGTCTGGCGTTTGTCTCCGTCGTAGATGTACTTGGTCCCGCGGAGGATGTAGCCGATGGCGTACCGGGACAGGGCCTGGGTTTGGATTCCGTTGTGAAGTGACTCTACGTACTTCACGATCATCGGTTGTTGAACCGACGACGAATTCATTGAATTCTTCATGTTAATTGTATATTAGGTTTTTTGGAACAAAGCGTTGCGTCACTTTTGTTCGTTTTCAAATATACAATTAAAACTTTCCAATCTACTATATTGAATAGCATAATTGGGCGCAAATAGTAAAATAGGACTATTTGTGCTATGATTTAGACTAAATATGTTATTGCAATAGGGCGATTGCGATCGTTGCGGCGAGCAGCAGGAGGTAAACGATCAGCGTAAAGGTCCGGTGAATCCGGACGAGGAGGAACGGCATGAGAACGGCAGAGGGTATGGCCGTGAGCAGGATGATGGCGGGCGTAGCCGCGGGATTGCAGGCTGCCGGGATATTCAGGAGCAGCAGGCAGGCGTAAAAGATGAAGATGGCGCGGGACTTGGTTCCGACGGCGTAGATGTCCGAGAGGAAATAGAAGAGGGCTGTCAGATCGAGCAGGAGGATTCCGCCGAGCAGGAGGAGTTTCCGGCCCGGGATTGCGAGAGCTGCCGCAAGGGGATCCCCGGTTGCAAGGAGTCCGTATCCCCGGAGGAGCGGGTCGATGAAACCGCCTCCGGCGCCCCAGTTGAGATAGCAGAACGTGAGGATCGGGAGGAGGAGTCCGGCGAGTGCGACGACGGTTTCGCGCAGGGTCCGCCGGAAGAGAGCGACGGCCAGCGGCAGGATCAGCACGAACGGCAGGGCTGCCGGGACGATGAGCAGCAGGATTCCGAGGTAGAGCGAGGCCCGGAACAAGGCATCGAATCCGTACCCGTTGCAGAACGAGCGGGCGTAGTTCTTGGAGGCGAGGGCCAGGAGGGTTGCGGCCGTGAGTGCCGTCAGGAAACTGTCTTTGTCGAGCAGGCCCGCTGTGATTGCGCCGTAGAGCGGAATGGCCAGGCAGGTTCCGACGGAGTAGAGGTTGTAACGTACTGTCAGGCGTCCGAGGCTCATGCCGACGAAGAGGATCAGGAACCCTCCGATCCAACGTGACCATCCGGGGCAGGCTGCCTGGAATCGGGCAAGCAGTTCCGCGGGGGTTGATAGGGCCAGCTCTCCGCCAGTCGGGGACGGATTCCCGACGGGGAGATCTCCGGCGGGCGATCCGGCGCTCCACATCGCAAAGGCCGCGAGTGCGACAAGCGTCAGGAAAGCCGGGACAAGGGTTTGCCGTGCGATGTTGAACTTCATGGCCGGAATCTTTTTTTCGAAGGCAAAATTAACGAAAAAGCGGAATATTGCCTAACTTTGTCATAATCGTTTGTCGGCCTTGGCGGAGCTTTTCTCCGGAGAGGTTCCGCGGGTGAGGTGCGAAATGCCGATGGTGTCGGCTTCTTGTTTTTGCGATTGGAATGCCATGTTGGAGAATCAGTATCAATACGAACTGTTGGAAGCCGGTTGCGATGAGGCCGGTCGGGGATGTCTGGCCGGTCCGGTCTTTGCGGCTGCGGTGATTCTCCCGCGGGATTTTCACGATCCGTTGCTGAACGATTCGAAGCAGATGACCGAGCGGAACCGCGACAAACTCCGGGCAATCATCGAACGGGAGGCGCTTGCCTGGGCCGTGGAGGCGGTTTCGGCGGCCCGGATCGACGAAATCAACATTCTGAATGCGTCGTTCGAGGGGATGTCGCTGGCGGCGGCGCGGCTCGATCCGGCCCCGGAGTTCCTGGCGATCGACGGCAACCGGTTCCGGACGCGGTTGGAGATTCCGTGGCAGTGCATTGTCAAGGGGGACGGGAAGTATGCGGACATTGCTGCGGCGTCGGTGCTTGCCAAGACGCACCGGGATGAGTATATGCGGCGTCTGGCCGAAGCGTATCCGCAATACGGTTGGTTGAAGAACAAGGGCTATCCCACGCGGGAGCATCGGCTGGCGATTCGCAAGTACGGGTTGACTCCCCATCATCGGCTGACGTTCAATCACGAGATCGACCAGTTGGAGTTTCCTTTTTGATCCCTTTTCGTTCCGGGGCTTTTGCCCCCCCCCTCCTCCTCTTGAATAAAAAAGCAGACCCCTTTCGAGGTCTGCTTTTCCGAATATCCTTCGGGTTGTTACTGGAACTGGTATCCCAGCGATTTCGAAGCCGCATAGGAGATCTTCAGTGCGTTTGCACGCCGGAGTTCCTGCTTGACATCGGTCACGATACCCATCTTCGTAGCCTGGTCGGCCTTGAGGCAGATGGTCATCGAGGCACGGTCTGCTTCGCTGAGCTTGTCGCGTTCCGCCGCGACGAAGTCCAGGATGTCCCGGGTGGATTTGTAGGAGTCGTTCAACTGGATGCGGGGCGCGGTACCGAACTTGGCCTGCATCGACAGGGAGGGGGGACCGATGTGGATGTAGCTGACGAGAGATTTCTTCTCCAGCTTCTGGACTTCGGTAGCCTCCGGGAGCTTGTATCTTACGAGCAGTTCCTGATCACGCATGGTCGTGGAGACCATGAAGAAGAAGAGGATCATGAAGATCACGTC
>CALUNH010000006.1 GCA_944321965.1 uncultured Alistipes sp. | reverse complement strand
AACCAAGAATCGCTATATTTGCATATCTGAAGAATCTGAAGGCGCCTATCCAGACACACTTTTTGAAACACTGCCGCGCGGGAGCAAGTGAATGGTTTCCGATCCGGTTCCGCGCTTCGACGGCCGAGGTGCGGAACCGGATCGGAACCTTTCAACATCCATTCGCCCCTAAAACGGGCTTCTTAAGCCCGATTTCCGCCTTGAGCGGAAATCCGGGTCGCACTATGATGGATTCCCCGTCAAGCGGGGAATGACGGGGAGTGTGCGACCCTCGTATGCGGATTCACGCTGCTGAACCTTTGTGAGGTTTCCGCAGCGTGAATCCGCGTCCGACGGTCGGGAGCGGTGATTTGCTTCCGATCCTTTCAACATCCCTTCGCCCATAGAGCCCGGCTCTTAGCCGGGTGACAAAATGCCGGGGAAAAGGAGGCGAAGGAGCGGAAAAGAGGGTGG
The DNA here is from genome assembly GCA_944321965.1 of uncultured Alistipes sp. Lineage (GTDB taxonomy): Bacteria > Bacteroidota > Bacteroidia > Bacteroidales > Rikenellaceae > Alistipes. Next base: position 99,337 of record CALUNH010000006.1, on the reverse strand, counting down.
TTTCTGCCAAAGGACTGACAAATTGGCAGAGAATATCGATTGGTACGACCTTTGTGTAAGGTAGGGACGTAACCGACGGCCGGACCCGGAAGGGTGGAGGACCGGAGGCTCGAAAAACGAATTACGAACAATTAAAACATATTTACGATTATGGCAAAGATTATTGGTATTGACTTGGGAACCACGAACTCCTGCGTGGCAGTGATGGAGGGCAACGAGCCCGTCGTGATTCCGAACTCGGAGGGACACCGCACGACTCCGTCGGTTGTAGCGTTCACGTCGGAAGGCGAGCGCAAGGTGGGTGACCCTGCAAAGCGTCAGGCTATTACGAACCCGAAGCGGACGGTCTTCTCGATCAAGCGCTTCATGGGCGAGACGTATGATAAGGTAACGGCGGACATTGCGCGTGCTCCGTATTCGATCGTGCGTGGCGACAACAACACGCCGCGTGTAGACATCGACGGCCGCCAGTACACGCCTCAGGAGATTTCGGCCATTATCCTGCAGAAGATGAAGAAGACGGCCGAGGATTATCTGGGCCAGGAGGTCACGGAGGCCGTGATCACGGTTCCGGCCTACTTCTCCGACTCGCAGCGTCAGGCTACGAAGGAGGCGGGCGAGATCGCGGGTCTGAAGGTTCGCCGAATCATCAACGAGCCGACGGCTGCTGCACTGGCCTACGGTCTGGACAAGAAGAACAACGACATGAAGATCGCCGTGTACGACCTGGGCGGCGGAACGTTCGATATCTCGATTCTGGAGCTGGGCGACGGCGTCTTCGAGGTGAAGTCCACGAACGGCGACACGCACCTCGGTGGTGATGATTTCGACCACGTGCTGATCGACTACATGGCCGAGTCGTTCAAGGCCGAGCACGGCATCGACCTGCGGGAGGACCCGATGGCGCTGCAGCGTCTGAAGGAGGCTGCCGAGAAGGCGAAGATCGAGCTTTCGTCGTCGACGACCACGGAGATCAACCTGCCGTACATCATGCCGGTGAACGGGATTCCGCAGCACCTGGTGATGACGCTGACCCGTGCGAAGTTCGAGCAGTTGTGCGACCATCTGATCCGCAAGACGGTCGAGCCGTGCAAACTGGCGCTGCGTGACGCGGGCCTGACCGCTTCGCAGATCGACGAGGTGATCCTCGTGGGCGGTTCGACCCGTATTCCGGCGATCCAGAAGATCGTGGAGGATTTCTTCGGCAAGACGCCCAACAAGTCGGTGAACCCCGACGAGGTCGTGGCCATCGGCGCTGCCATCCAGGGAGGTGTGCTGACGGGCGAGGTGAAGGACGTGCTTCTGCTGGACGTTACGCCGCTGTCGCTGGGTATCGAGACGCTGGGCGGTGTGATGACCAAGCTGATCGACGCCAACACGACGATCCCGACGCGCAAGTCGGAGGTCTTCTCGACGGCAGCCGACAACCAGCCTTCGGTGGAGATCAACGTCTGCCAGGGCGAGCGTCCGCTGGCGCGTGACAACAAGTCGATCGGGCGCTTCCACCTGGACGGCATTCCGGCCGCGCCGCGCGGTGTTCCGCAGATCGAGGTGACGTTCGACATCGACGCCAACGGTATTCTGAATGTCTCGGCCAAGGACAAGGGCACGGGCAAGGAGCAGAAGATCCGTATCGAGGCATCGTCGGGTCTGACCGAGCAGGAGATCCAGCGGATGCGCGACGAGGCGAAGGCCAACGAGGCGAAGGACAAGGCCGAGAAGGAGCGTATCGACAAGATCAATGCTGCCGATTCGAACATCTTCGCCACGGAGAAGCAGCTGAAGGAGTACGGCGACAAGCTGCCTGCCGACAAGAAGGCGGCCATCGAGACGGCTCTCGGCAAGCTGAAGGAGGCGCACAAGAACGCCGACGTGGCAGCCATCGACACGGCGATTTCGGAGTTGAACGCCGCCTGGCAGGCCGCTTCGCAGGATATCTACTCGGCGCAGCAGGCCCAGCAGAGCCAGCAGCAGGGCGCACAGTCCAATGCGGGGCAGCAGTCGAATGCCGGTCAGCAGGACGGCAAGAGCCAGCCCGAGGACGTCGAGTTCGAGGAGGTGAAATAAGGCGGAAGGGTTCCCTTTCGGGGGGGCCGGCCGAAAGCCTGAAAACAGGAAGGGCGCATTCCCGGAGACGGGGATGCGTCCTTTTTTCGTGGGGCGCCGGGAGGACGAGGGCCTGGCGGCGGGATTTGTTGCGGGAGGGAATATTTCTTATTTTTGCGACACCAAAATGACTGGATATGGCATGGATTTACCTGGTATTGGCGGGGCTGTTCGAGATCGGTTGGCCCCTGGGCTTCAAACTGGCGGGGCTTTCGCCGCGTTATCACGTGTTGTTTCTGTTGCTGTCGGTCGTCTCGATGGGGGTGAGCGGGCTGTTTCTCTATTGGGCGCAGCGTGAAATCCCGATGGGGACGGCCTACCTGGTATGGACGGGGATCGGCGGGATCGGCACGGTGCTCATCGGCATTCTCTTTTTCCACGATGCGGTGACCTTCTGGCGGATGTTTTTTCTGTCGCTGGTCATCATCGGGATCGTGGGGCTGAAACTGGCTCACTGAGTCCGTTCGGCGCGCCACATGCCGTAGAGGATCAGGGCGGCTCCGGCCAGTGCCACGGGGGTGATTCGTTCGTCGATGCAGAGGGCCGCGGTGAGGATCGTGACCAGGGGGTTGAGGTAGATGTAGTTGGTGGTCCGCACGGCCCCGAGCCGGAGCATGGCGGCATTCCAGAGCAGGTAGCAGAGCATCGAGGCGACGATTCCGAGGAAGAGGAGGTTTCCCCAGACGGCGGGTTGTGTGAGGAGGTGCCACGGGACGTCGAAGGGCTTCAGCGCGAAGACCGGGAGGATGGTCAGGAGCCCGTAGAAGAAGACCTTGCGGGTGATGAAGAGTGCGGGGTAGCGCCCTGCGAGGCGTTTGACGGCCATCGAGTAGAATACCCAGAGCCATGCGGCGCAGAGTGCGAGCAGGTCTCCGCGTGGGGAGAGGTGCAGGACGAAACGACCGTTGAGGACCACGAGGACCATGCCTGCGAAGGCGAGGGCCGATCCGAGGATCTGGCGGCGTGACATGCGTTCGGCGGGGTCGAGGATGCTCAGCACGAGGGCGGTCCAGACGGGAGCCGTGCAGACGATCAGCGAGACGTTCGAGGCCGGGGCGAATTCGAGAGCCATGTTTTCGGTCAGGAAGTAGAACGAGCCTCCGCAGACTCCGGCCGCGAGCAGGAGGGCTTCGTCGCGGAGGTTTTCGGCGAAGAGGCGTCCGCGGGCCAGGGGGAGGATGCAGAGGTAGGCCATGGCGAATCGCAGGATGAAGATCTCGGCGGGGTTGAGTCCGTGTGCGATGAGGACCTTCGTGGAGACGAAGGTCGCGCCCCAGACGAAGACGGAGAAGAGCGCCGCGAGGTGGTACCGGTATGAGGGAGTCTGCTGCATGTGGGGTCAAAAATACGTTTTTTTTCGCAAAAAGCATCGCTTCGAGTTTTTCGGGACGGAGGATTGCCGTCGGGCGGGATAATTTTGCCTTCGGGGGCATTTTCTGCCTCGGAAACCGCATGAATTAATACTTTTTTTTCTATCTTTGCGTGCTATTGTGCGTAATGACTAATAAATAACATAATAACAACTATTTTCCATTCCAATGCAAAGTAAAGGTTTCATTAAACTCATCGCGGTCCTGCTGGGCCTCGCATGTGTTTATCAACTCTCGTTCACGTTCAAGACGCGGAGCGTGGAGAAGAAGGCGGCGGAGTACGCCGCACAGTTCCCCATCGACGAACAGTCGGCGGCCGAACAGCATTACCTCGATTCGATTCAGAACCTGTCGGTCTACAACCTGGGCATCCGGAAGTTCACCTATAAGGAGTGCAAGGAGAAGGAGCTGAACCTGGGTCTGGACCTGAAGGGCGGAATGAACGTCATGCTGGAGGTGCAGGTCGAGGATGTGGTGAAGGCGCTTGCGGGCGACAGCCAGAACGATCCTGCCTTCATGGAGGCGATTGCCGAGGCCAACGAGGCGATGAAGCAGGGTACGTCGAGCGACTATATCGGGGACTTCGTGAAGGCCTATTCGCGTCTGTCGAACGGCCGTCCCATTGCGGAGATCTTCGTGAGCCCGGACCGTCAGGACATCACGCTCGAAAGCACGGATGCCGATGTGGAGAAGGTGCTCAAGCGGGAGACCGAAGCGGCTATCGGCGCGTCGTTCAACGTACTGCGCAGCCGTATCGACCATTTCGGCGTGACGCAGCCCAACATCATGCGGCTTCCGAACTCGCACCGCATTCTGGTGGAGCTGCCGGGCGTGAAGGAGCCTCAGCGCGTCCGTGACCTGCTGCAGGGAACGGCATCGCTGGAGTTCTGGCTGACGTATGATGCCAACGAGGTGATTCCGGCGCTGGTTTCGGCCGACAAGCTGCTCAAGGATGAGTTGACGCAGGCTGCCGCACAGACGGAGCCGGTTGCGGAGGAGACCCCCGCAGCGGAGGCTGCCGCCACGGAGGATCAGGGCCTGATCGGTGAGATCGGGGCCGATTCCACGGCTTCGGCCGATGCGGTTCAGACGGACCATTTCGACCGGGAGCAGAACCCGCTCTTCGCCGTGCTGGATCCCAACTATGCGGGCGGAGCCGCCATCGGAGCCGCCTACAAGGCCGACATGGCTGCGGTGAACGAATATCTGTCGCGCCCGGAGGTGCTCGAACTCTTCCCTGCGGACATCCTCTTCAAGTGGGGCGTGAAGGGTGACGACCACATCGACGGCCGCTACTACCTCTACGCCATCAAGGTGACGACGCCCGACGGCAAGGCCCCGCTGGACGGTTCGGTCGTGACGGACGCCCGCGAGCAGTATGCCCAGCGCGGCGCCACGGCGGAGGTCTCGATGACGATGAACGCCGAAGGCACCCAGGAGTGGGCCCGCCTGACGGGCGAGAACATCGGCAAGTGCATTGCCATCGTCCTCGACGGCTATGTCTACTCGGCTCCGCGCGTCAATACGAAGATCGACAAGGGACAGTCGCAGATTACGGGCGACTTCACGATCCAGGAGGCGCAGGACCTGGCCAACGTGCTCAACTCGGGTAAGGTTCCGGCTCCCGCGAAGATCATTCAGGATACGGTTGTCGGACCGTCGCTGGGTCAGGAGTCGATCAACGCCGGTATGCTGTCGTTCGTGATCGCCTTCATCCTGGTGCTGCTCTACATGAGCCTCTTCTACAAGACGGCGGGCTGGATGGCCGACATTGCGCTGCTGGTGAACGTCTTCCTGCTGATGGGCGTCCTGGCGTCGTTCGGCGCCGTGCTGACGCTGCCGGGTATCGCGGGTATCGTGCTGACGATGGGTATGGCCGTCGATGCGAACGTGATCATCTACGAACGTATCAAGGAGGAGCTCCGCGAGGGCAAGGGCATCTCGCTGGCCATCAAGGACGGTTTCTCAAGGGCCTACTCGGCGATCATCGACGGACAGTTGACGACGATCATCACGGGTATCGTGCTCTTTGTCTTCGGAACGGGTCCGGTGCAGGGCTTCGCCACGACGCTGATCATCGGTATCATTACGTCGATCTTCTGCTCGATCTTCATCACGCGCCTCTTGATCGAGTGGATCGTTGCCAAGTGGGGCTCGATCTCCTTCTCGCACAAGTGGTCGGAGAACTTCCTCTGCAATACGCATGTCGACTTCCTCAGCAAGCGCAAGATCGCCTATGTGATCTCCGTAGTGGCGATCGTCCTGTCGGTCGCATCGTTCTTCGTGCGTGGTCTGAACCTCGGGGCCGAGTTTACGGGCGGTCGTGCCTATGTCGTTCGTTTCGACAAGCCCGTGTCGGCTGAGGCGGTCCGTGCGAACATGGAGGAGACCTTCTCGCAGATCCCGACGGCCGATGCTTCGTCGATCAGCTTCGAGGTGAAGCAGTACGGCAACGAGAACCAGATGCGTATCGTGACGCAGTACCGTTACGACGACATGTCGGATGAGGCTACGGCCGAGGTCGAGCAGGTCATTTATGACGCCCTGAAGTCGCTCTACTCGTATCCGATCACCTTCGACCAGTTCCGCAGCACGCAGACCGACGTGAACGGTATTCTGACGGCCGACAAGATCGGTCCTTCGATCGCCAATGACATGACGTGGAACGCCATCTACTCGGTGCTCTTCTCGCTGATCGCCATCGGACTCTACATCACGTTCCGCTTCAAGCGCTGGCAGTGGGCTACGGGCGCCACGCTGGCTCTGGCCATCAACGCGCTGCTGATCATCGGTATCTTCTCGATGTTCTACGGCATCCTGCCTTTCAACCTGGAGGTGAACCAGGCGTTCATCGCCGCGATCCTGACGATCATCGGTTACGCGATCAACGACACGGTGGTGGTCTTCGACCGTATCCGCGAGTACCTGGGTCTCTATCCGAAGCGCAACCTGAAGGAGAACGTGAACAACGCCATCAACTCGACGCTGTCGCGTACGATCAATACGTCGGGTACGACGCTCGTAACGCTGCTGGCGATCGTCTTCTTCGGCGGCGAGACGATCCGCGGCTTCATCTTCGCGCTGATCATCGGTGTGATTGTCGGTACGGCGGCCACGATCTTCATCGCCACGCCGGTTGCCTACGACCTGATGGCGAAGCGTGCGAAGATCGACGACGAGAAGTAGTCGTTTTCGGACCAAGTTTGGACAAAGGGCCGTTCCTCTGCCAGGGGAGCGGCCTTTGTCCTCGCCTGGAGTCAGGGTGGAATGGAGCCGGAGGCGGGTGCTCGGCATGTTTTTTGCGAAACCGGGGATGTACCAAAAATTTCCGACCATGACTGAAAAGAGTGAAAAGAGCCACGAAGGCACGATTACCGTTGCCGTTGAGAATCGCACGTCGCGGATTCCGTCGATTGCCTATCTGATCGGGGGGATGAGTGCCCTGGCGCTTTCGACGGGGCTGATGCTGGGAGGCTGCAAACGGGCCTCGATTCTGGTAGGGCAGCTGGCCTCTCCGCTGCTGATTATGGGACTTTACAACAAGATTGTCAAAACCGGGGGACACGATTCGTTCGACCGGTGATTTTGATTTCCCGATTATGAAACGACCTCAAAGGCGCTTTTGGGCCTGTGTGCTGTTCACGGTGTTGTGCTTTGCCGTGGGCGGTGTTTCGTCGCTGTTGCAGGCTTCGGCCATGCGGGAGTGGTATCCGCTGCTGGAGAAGTCGCCGCTGACGCCTCCGGGCATTGTTTTCCCGATTGCCTGGAGCGTGCTGTACCTCTGTATCGGGGTTGCGGGGGGACTGACGGCCACTTCGGACTCTTCGCTGCGGCGGCCGCTGCTGCGGTTGTGGACGGCGCAGCTGGCCTTCAATTTTGCGTGGAGCGTGCTGTTCTTCACGTTCCGGAATCCGCTGCTGGGGATGCTGGATATCGTGATACTCGATCTTCTGGCGGCGCTCTACCTGTTCCGGGCGTTGCGTCACGAACGTCCTGCGGGTTGGCTGTTCGTTCCCTATCTGGTGTGGCTGCTCTTCGCGACCTACCTGAACGGCCATGTGCTGGCGGCCAACGGCACGGGATTCTGACATCGGGGGTTCCCGCCGCGGAATCCCGTTGCCAAATTGGCATTTATTTTTTACCTTTGTCTCCAAAAATAGAGGTCATAGTATGGAAAATCTGCTGCATTGGATGCGCCGCTATGTTTCGCCGGTTTTTCTGGCGTTGCTGGTGGCGTCGTTCATTCTCTGGTACATCGCCAAACTGAGTTATACCTATACGACGGAACAGACGGTGCGGGTCAGTGTCGAGGGCCAGCCCTTCGAGGTGACGTGCGTGGTCGAGGGGATCGGCACGAACCTTTTCGGCTACCGGGTCTACATGAACAAGCGGCTTCGGATCCCGTTGTCGGAGTTGAAGACGCACCCTTCGCAGGAGGAGGGTCACGAAGGGAAACTGGTCATCGATCCGCAGTCGTTGCAGGATGCTCTTGCGCCGCGTTTCAGCGATATCAAGATCGTCTCGATCAAGGATATTCCGGAGATCGACCGTCCGGAGCCGAAGTCGGAAACGGTCTCCAAGTCGAAGTTGAGGTCATGATGAAGGTGGGGATTACGGGCGGTATCGGGAGCGGGAAGAGCACCGTATGCCGCCTTTTCGCACAGCGGGGCATCGCGGTTTACGATTCGGACCGGGAGGCCAAGCGGCTGATGACGGAGAACGGGGCGCTACGTGCGGGCATTACGGCCCGTTTCGGGTCGGAGTCCTACGTGGACGGGGTGCTGAACCGGCGTTACCTGGCCGGGCGGGTCTTTTCGGATGCGCAGGCGTTGGCTGATCTGAATGCGCTGGTCCATCCGGCGGTGCGTTCGGATTTTGCGGCGTGGGCCGAACGGCAGACGGGCCCCTACGTGGTGTTGGAGAGTGCGATTCTCTTCGAGGCGGGGCTGGAGGATGCCGTGGACCGGACGGTTGCGGTGCTGGCTCCGCTGGAGTTGCGGCTTTCGCGCACGTGCCGCCGCGACGGCTGCGACGAGGAGGCGGTGCGGCGCCGGATGGCGGCCCAGCTGGACGACGATACGCTGCGCGACCGGGCCGACTATGCGGTGGTGAACATCTTCGAATCGGACCTCGAACCCGCGGTGGCGGAACTCGACCGGCGTTTCACCCTCGAATCCCGCCAACGATCATGATCCTGGACCTCTCTTCGCCGCGGGTGATGGCGATCGTGAACGTCACGCCCGACTCGTTCTACGCCGGGAGCCGCACGCCGGATGCCGCGGCCGTCGAGCGCCGGATCCGGGAGGCTGTTGCCGGGGGGGCGGATATCCTCGACGTGGGCGGTTACTCTTCGCGCCCGGGGGCCGATGAGGTCTCCGTGGAGGAGGAGTGGCGGCGTGTGGCGCTGGGTGTGGAGGTTGCGCGGCGGGTTGCTCCGGGGGTTCCGGTCTCGGTCGACACGTTCCGCAGCGAGGTGGCCGAGCGGACGCTCCGCACGTTCGGCGAGGTGATCGTCAACGACATCTCGGCCGGGGAGCTTGACCCGGCGATGTGGTCGGTGGCGGCCGCGCACGATGTCCCCTACGTGGCGATGCACATGAAGGGCACGCCGCAGACGATGCAGTCGCAGACCGACTACCGGCGGGCGATCACGGCCGAGGTGGTCGATTACTTCCGGGAGCGGACCGGGGCGATGCTGGCGGCGGGGATCCGGCGCGAGCGGATTATTCTCGACCCGGGTTTTGGCTTTGCGAAGACCGCGGCGCAGAATTTCGAATTGCTGGCGGGGCTGCACGAGTTGAGTGCCGAGGGTTTTCCGGTGCTGGCAGGCCTGTCGCGCAAGTCGATGATCTACCGGACGCTGGGATGCACGCCGGCCGAATCGCTGGCCGGGACCGTGGCATTGGGTTGGGAGTGCCTGCGCCAGGGGGCGCGGATCCTGCGGGTGCACGACGTGCGCGAGGCGGCGGATACCGTAAAACTTTTCAACGCATACCGACCATGATACGCATTACGGACATACACAAGCGTTTCGGCACGTTGGAGGTGCTGAAGGGCGTTTCGCTGGAGGTGGCTCCGCACGAAGTGGTTTCGATCGTGGGGGCGAGCGGCGCGGGGAAGACGACGCTGCTGCAGATCATCGGCACGCTTTCGCGTCCCGACGCGGGGCGTGTGGAGATCGACGGCCGGGATGTCTTTTCCCTGAATGACCGGGATCTGTCGCTTTTCCGCAACGAACATATCGGTTTTGTCTTCCAGTTCCACAACCTGCTGGCCGAATTTACGGCCTTCGAGAATGTCTGCCTTCCGGGGCTGATCGGGCGCCGTCCGCGTGCCGGGGTGGAGCGGCGGGCTGCGGAGCTGCTCGACCTGATGGGTCTCTCGTCGCGCCGCGACCACAAGCCCGGCCAGTTGTCGGGCGGGGAGCAGCAGCGGGTGGCCATTGCCCGGGCGCTTGTCAACAGTCCGACGGTGCTGTTGGCGGACGAACCCTCAGGCAACCTCGATTCGCACAACCGCGAGGAGATCCACCGGCTGTTTTTCGACCTGCGGGACCGGCTGGGGCAGACGATCGTCGTGGTGACGCACGACGAACACCTGGCCTCGATGGCCGACCGGAAGATCACGATGTCCGACGGCGTGATCATACAGCCGTGATCCGGCGGAGGCTGACCGGTTTCGGTTTCTCCGGGCTTTTTTTCCGGCGGCGGCCGGATTCTGAGGAGCCCGTCCGCTGAGTTGCAACCAGGATTCCCTACCCGGAAGATGATGGAAAAACCCGAACTGCAGGCGCTTCTCGACCGCCTTTACGACCGTTACAACCGCCCGGAATTCATTCCCGAGGACCCGATTTCGGTGCCGCACCGCTATGCGGGGCGTGCCGACCGGGAGATTGCGGGTTTCTTTGCGGCGACGATCGCCTGGGGAAACCGGCGGTCGATCGTGCGCAACGGCCATCGGATGATGCGCCTGATGGACGATGCCCCGGCGGATTTCGTGCGCCACGCCTCGGAGCGGGAGTTGTTGCAGCTGGACACCTACGCCCACCGCACCTTCAACGGCGGCGATCTGCGGGATTTCATACTGGCCTTGCGGCGCCTGGAGGAGCGTTTCGGCGGAATCGGGGCCTTTTTCGAGGCACGTTACGCCGCGACGCACGACCTGCGCCCGGTGCTGGCGGAGTTCCGGCGGGAGTTCTTTGCCGCGGAGCACGCCCCGCGCTGCGAGAAACACCTTTCGGCCATCGAACGCGGCGCGGCCTGTAAACGCCTGTGCATGTACCTGCGCTGGATGGTCCGGCGTGACGACCGGGGCGTGGATTTCGGCGAGTGGCAGGGGATCCCGATGTCGGCGCTCTACCTGCCGCTGGACCTCCATGTCGGGGCGATGGGGCGGGCCCTGGGTTTGCTGACACGGCGTCAGAACGACTGGCGGGCCGTCGAGGAGATCACCGCGGCACTCCGGGCGTTCAATGCCGGAGACCCCGTGCGGTACGATTTCTCCCTGTTCGGGGCCGGGGTGGACGGTTATCTGAAGAATCATGAGTGACGAATCGCATATCGAACGTATCGAGGGCGCTTTCCGCTTCAAGCGCTTCACCGTGCACCAGGACCGCTGCGCGATGAAGGTCGGCACCGACGGGGTGCTGCTCGGGGCGTGGACCCCGCTCCGGCCGACGGACCTCCGGTTGCTCGATATCGGCACCGGGACGGGGCTGATCGCGCTGATGCTGGCCCAGCGGGCCCCGGAGGCCGAAGTGACGGGCATCGACATCGACGACGTGTCGCAGGCGCGGGAGAATGCCGCGGCTTCGCCGTGGGGTGAACGCCTGCATTTCGTGCAGACTCCGGTCCAGGCGTTCGCTCCGGCCGGACGGTTCGACCGGATTGTCTCGAACCCGCCGTTTTTCGACGCCACGCTGCCGAGCCCCGATGCGGGTCGCACGACGGCGCGCCACACCGTCACGCTGAGCTTCACGGAGTTGTGCGATGCGGTGCTGCGGCTGCTGGCTCCCGGCGGACGGTTTTCGGTGGTGCTTCCGCATAGCGAGGTGTGGCGGTTCCTGCTGGCGGCGGGCGGGCGTCTGACGACGCTCCGGCGCACGGATGTCCGCACGACGCCCCGGCGTCCGGTGAAACGGACCCTGCTGGAGCTGGCGCGCACGGAGGAGGCGGAGGGCGACGCGCCGGTGACCGGCGAACTGGTGATCGGCACGGGCGAACACGAAGGCTATACGTCCGAATACCGGGCCCTGACCGGGGATTTCTACCTGAAATTTTGACAAGCCGTGAAAAAACGTTACATTTGTCCTGCCACCACAAAATTTTTCGGATCATGAAATTCAAACTTCTGGCATGTGCCCTGCTGTTGGCGGGGGGCGCTTCGGCGCAGAATCCCTACATCGCCCTTCAGGGCGCCACCGAGACGGTTGAGGGCATCCGCATCTCGCAGCCGCGGACGATCCTGGCCGTGGACGTCACGGTGGAGTGCGACCGGACCCTCACGGGTCCCTATGCGCGTTATGCGCAGAAGTTCCTCGGGGTGCGGGCCTCGCTGGCGGACAAGACGTCGTGGCGCATTACGGGAGCGCAGATTGCGCTGCTGGACGGTGCCACATACCTGAATGCGTCGGCCCCGGCCGCTGCGACGACGCGGACCCAGAGTTATGGCGCCTCGGACGGGGAGTTTGCGCGGCTGCAGCCCGACAAGATCGACATGACGACCCTTCCGCTGGAGGATGCGGCCCGCGTGGCTGCCGAGCGGATCTTTTCGCTGCGCCGTCACCGCCTGGAGCTTATCACGGGTGAAGCGGGCGAGAATGTCTTCGGCGAGGGGCTGAATGCCGCCCTGGCGGAGATCGACCGCCAGGAGCAGTCCTATCTGGAGCTCTTCCTCGGCAAACGGATCCTCTCGACCGAGACGCGCCGCTACGTGGTCTATCCGCAATCGGACAAGAAACAGTATATCGTCTGCCGCTTCAGCCCGGCTGCGGGTCTGCTTCCGGAGAACGACCTGTCGGGCGACATCGTGCTGCTGCAGATCGAGCCTTCGGGGGCGCGTGTGGCCGCGGAGCTGGAGGCCGGACCGAAGGAGACGAACGTCGTGACGTGCCGGGTGGCCGATCCTTCGACCTGTACGGTGGTCTCCGGGGGCGGCGAGTATGCGCGTGCGGTGCTTCCGGTCTTCGAATTCGGGCGCACGATCAACGTGGTGCTTCCGCGCCGCAGGTAAAATCTTCCGGAAGATGGATTTCACTTCCCGCATGACGGCGCTGCTCGGGGCTTTCCGCCGCGAGCGGAACGGCGCCGTTGCCGATACGATGCGCTTCTACGGCCGCCCCTACGGACTGAACTACGGCGTGAGCCTTCCGACGCTCCGCCGCCTGGCGCGGGCCGAGGGGACGGACCACGACTTTGCCCGTTATCTTTACCGGCAGGATGTGCGTGAATTGCGCCTCGCGGCCTTCCATATCGCCGATCCCGGACGCCTCACCCCGGAGGAATCCGCCTTCTGGGGCGAAGGGTTGTTGAACTCCGAGATGGCCGAAGAGGGGGCCTTTGCGCTGCTGAGCCGTGCGGAATCGTTCCCGTCGCTGTTCGAAAGGTGGACGGAGACCGGTTCCGAGCCGCTGTGTCGGTATGCCGCCCTGATGGCCGTGGGACGCACTGCGGAACCGCAGGCGGCGTGGATCCCGCGAATCGTCGAAACGCTCCGCCGGGCGGCGGAAGCCGGAATCCCCGAGAGCCGCCTGCTCGCACAGGGGGCCGTTGCGGCGCTTGTGGCCGTCGGCTCCCGAAACGAAGAGAACCGGCAGACGGTTCTTCGTGCTGTCGGTTCTCTGGGCTCGCTCCCTGCCGAAGCGTTCGTCCACGAGGAGCTTGCCTGGCGTCTGGAGCCGCAGGAGTGATTGCTCCCCGGCCCGCATCGGGTTTTGCCTGCTGCCGCTTCTGCCGCTTCTGTCGCTTCTGCCCGGTCAGTTGATTTCGGCCCACGTGATGTGGGCCTGTTTTTTCTCTTCGAGAGCCGTTTCCACATAGGAGATCATCTTTTTGAGCCCTTCGGCCAGCGGCGTGTGAGGCATCCATCCCAGGTCGCGGCGGGCAGCCGAGATGTCGGGGGCGCGTCGCCGCACGTCGTCGATGCGGGCTTCGGTGTGTACGATGTGCGAACGGCTTCCGGAGAGCTCCACGATCTTTTCGGCCAGGGCGCGGATGGCGATTTCGTGGCTGCTGCCGAGATTGACCGTGCGGACATTCCCGACGGTCGGGGCCTCCATGAGCCGGATCAGACCGTCGACCAGATCCTCGACCCAACAGAATGTACGGAGCTGTTCCCCGCTTCCATTTACGAGCAGGTCGCTGCCGAGCAGTGCTGCGACGACCATCTTCATCACGACCCGCTGATCCATCAGGTCGGCCCCGAACCCGTAGGTATTGAAGATCCGGGCGATGCGTGCATCGACGCCGTATTCGGCCTGATAGGCGCGGTGGAGGGCTTCGGCGGCGCGTTTTCCTTCGGCGAGGATGCGGTGCGTGGAGCAGGCTTCGGCAGCGGAGAATGCGGCGTCGCTGTAAACCGGTCCGTAGATGCTTCCGGAGGATGCGTAGAGGATCCTTGCATGGTTGTTCCGTGCGGCATCGAGGACATTGAGGGCCCCGAGCATACAGACCTTGAGCGTTTCGGCGGGAAGAGCCTCGCTGTACCAGACGTGAGTGGGGGCCGCGAGGTTGTAGATTTCGTCGCAGCGCACGCCAAAGGGGGTTGTGACGTTGTGCCGGACGTAGCGGAACCGGGGGTGCTGGGCCACCTGCCGCAGAAGCGGTGAACAGGCCTTGTCGCGAATGTCCACGCAGTAGACGACATGCCCCTGCTCGATGAGTTTTAGACACAGATGGGTGCCGATGAACCCCACGCCACCTATAACGGCAATTCTCTTTTGCATGACGGCAATCCTTTTTCCGCAACAGGGAGCAATTACCGTTCCAAGTTGCGGCGCCGACGGTTTTCCGGGCGAGGCCTTCCGGACGCCGGTCCCGGATGCCGGTTTTCCGGGCGTCGATTTCGGGTTTCGGGAGCCGGATGCCGACTTCTGACGCAGGTGCCGGTTTCGGACCTTGCGGACGCTACTCCAGGAAGAGGGCCTTCGGGAGCTGAGCGATGTTATTGATCGTGACGACCTCGATGCCTTTGGGGCGTTTGGCGCCTTTGGGGAGATATCCCGAGACGACGATGCGGCGGAATCCGAGGCGTGCGGCTTCGCTGATTCGCTGTTCGGTGCGGGGAGCGGGGCGCACTTCGCCCGAGAGTCCGATTTCGCCAGCGCAGCAGACCCCTTCGGCGATGGGACGGTCGTAGTAGGAGGAGATCACGGCGGCCACGACCGCGAGGTCCAGCCCGGGGTCGGCGACCTTGAACCCGCCCGCGAAGTTCAGGAATACATCCTTCTGGAACATCTTCATGCCGACGCGCTTTTCGAGTACGGCCAGGAGCATGTTCATGCGTCGGGCGTCGTATCCGGTTGTCGAGCGCTGGGGGGTTCCGTATGCTGCGGCGCTCACGAGGGCCTGGACCTCGATCAGATAGGGTCTCACGCCGTCGGCCGAGGCACCGACGGCGATTCCCGACAGGGGTTCCTCGTAGTGTGTCAGGAGGATCTCCGAGGGGTTGTCCACGCCGCGGAGCCCCTCTTCGCGCATTTCGAAGACGCCGATTTCGAACGTGGCGCCGAAGCGGTTCTTGATGCCGCGCAGAATGCGGTAGACGTTGTTGCTGTCGCCCTCGAACTGCAGGACGACATCGACGATGTGTTCGAGGATTTTGGGACCGGCGATGGCGCCGTCCTTGGTGATGTGCCCGATGATGAAGATCGACGTTCCGGTGGTCTTGGCGTATTTGAGCAGCGAGGCGGCGCACTCGCGGATCTGCGAGACGCTGCCTGCCGACGAGTCGAGCAGTTCGGTGTAGATGGTCTGGATGGAGTCGATCACCACCAGGTCGGGCTGTTGTTCGGCGATCTGGGCGATGATGTTTTCCAGCAGCGTTTCGGGATAGATCAGGCACTCGTTGTTTCCGATTCCGATGCGTGCGGCGCGCATCTTGATCTGTTCGGCGGACTCTTCGCCCGAGACATAGAGGGTTTTCAGCCCGTTTGCCGCGAGGGCGATCTGCAGCGAGAGGGTGGATTTTCCGATTCCGGGTTCGCCGCCGAGGAGGATCAGCGATCCGGGGACCAGGCCGCCGCCCAGTACGCGGTTGACCTCGGGATTTCCGAGATCGACGCGGCGGTGTTCGCTTTCGCGGATGTCGCGCACGCGCTGGGGGCGCGACGTGGGGAGGGGTCCTGCGACGTTTGCCGTTACGGGGCCGCTTTCGCGGGCGATGATCTCCTCGGTGAAGGTGTTCCACTCGCCGCACGAGGGGCACTTTCCGAGCCATTTCGGGGCTTCGAAACCGCAGTTTTTGCAGAAGTATGCTTTTTTGACCTTGGCAGCCATGACGGGATCAGATTGTGGGGGTCGAGGTGTATTCGCGTCGGATGACCTTCGTCAGGCCTGCGTCGGGGTAACGGGCCTGAAACGCTTCGGTCCGGTCGAACAGCAGGAGCACCTTGCGTACACCGTCCGTATCGGTGTAGTAGGAGAGTGTGCAGGAGGTGTTCGTATCGAGATAGAAGAAGGTGAGTTCCGAGGCTCCGGGCTCCTTGAAGAAGACCCCGGTGAGGGTTCCGGACTGCGTGGCGGTCTCGATGGTGAGGTACCCGCGGTTGTAGCGGGCGAAATCGAGTGTATAGCATCCTCCGGCCTGTACGAGAGCTTCGGCCTCCGCTTCGGCCTGAATCTGCGCCACCAGCGGATCGGCCGGCTCCTCCGTTCCGTCCGGCTCAGTGCTGTCGGACCCTGTTCCGTCCGGCTCCTCCGTTTCGTCCGGCGCTGTGCTGTCCGAACCCGAGTCGGTTCCGGAATCGTCGCCGGTTGCAGGCTCCTCGTCTTGCGGAATTGTCACTTCGGCCTCGATGCGCACGACGGGATAGGAGATCGAGTAGAAGATCTCCGATTCGTCGCCGCAGCCGTTTGCGAGGAGCAGGGCGGCGGAGCAGAGCAGACAGGTGATGAACTTTTTCATAATCCCAAATCCTGATCGATCAAAAGAACGAGGATGCGGCCTGCGGGGTGGCAGCGCAGCATCTCCATGCGGGTATTGCAGATGCGGTCCGGGGCGTTGCAGTCCATACAGACGCCGGTTTTGGCGCAGGGGGTGCGGAATCCCGGGTGTCGGGCGATGTTCTGCGGAGCGGCGATGCGCCGGATGCGCTCTTCGGCCTCGTCGCGCGAGTCGACGATCTTGTTGCGTCCGGCGACGAGGACGACCTTCCGGGGTCCGAACGCCACGGGAGCGATGCGGTTTCCGACCATGTCGAGCCAGTGGAGCGTTCCCTCGGTGGTGATTGCGTTTACGCCCGTGATGAAGAGGTCGGACATCAGGGCCTGGCGGCGGATTTCGAGCCGTTCGGGGCGGGGCATCGAGGCGTCGAAACCGTCGAGCAGCGTCCAGTCGCCGTTCGAGCGGAGCCATTCGATGATTCCAGTTTCGCGCATTGTCATCGAGTCTCCGAAGGATACGATCTTCGGGGCTTCGGCCCCGACGACGGCCCGGATCTTTTCGAAGGCCTCCTGCGGGGTTGCGACGACGTCCGCCTCGAAATGGTGGCGGCGCAGCGCTTCGGCGCACGTATGGAGTTTTTCACTGTTTGTCATGGTTGTCGAGTTTGCGTTTGGCGACGGCGGGATTCCCTGCCGCGAGCGAATCGTCGGGGATGTCGCGTGTGACGACGCTTCCGGCAGCGATGATGCAGCGGTCGCCGATGGTGACTCCGGGGCAGACGATGACGCCACCTCCGAGCCAGCAGTCGCGGCCGATACGGATGGCCTTGCCGGTTTCGATCGGTTTGCGGCGTTCGAGGTAGTCGATCGGGTGGTGCGGCGTGTAGAGCTGGCAGTTGGGTCCGATGAGCGTATGGTCGCCGATCGAGATTCCCCCGCCGTCGAGGAACGTGCAGTTTGCGTTGATGAAGACCCCTTCGCCGAGTTGGATCGGATGCCCGTGGTCGCAGTGGAACGGCGGCATGATGCGGGCCGTCGGGGCGTGGCGGGGGATCAGCGCCGTGAGTGCCTCCTCGTAAGCCGGGTGATCGTCGAATGACGTAGCGTTGAAGCGGGTGAGGTTCACGCGCTTGCGGCGCAGGCTCTCGGCGACGTCGGGTGCCGTGTAGTCGTAGAGTTCCCCGGCGAGCATTTTTTCGAGTTCGGTCATCTTTCGGGTCCTATTTGATGAAGAAGCGGTAAATATCGTTTCCGTTTGCGTAGAGCAGCAGCATGAGGATGATGACCAGCCCGACATACTGGGCGGCTTCGAGGACCTTGTCGCTGACCTTTCGGCGAGTGACCATCTCCCAGAAGGTGAAGATGGCGTGCCCGCCGTCGAGACCGGGGATGGGGATGATGTTCATCACGGCGAGGATGATCGAGAGGAAGGCGGTCTTGAGCCAGAAATCCTGCCAGTCCCAGGTCGAGGGGAAGATGCTGCCGATGGAGAGGAATCCGCCGAGCTCCTCGTACATTTTGGTTTTGGGCTGCACGATCATCTTCAACTGCTCCCAGTAGGATGCGATGACGTTCCCGGCCTTGTGGAAACCGGCTGGGATGGCCTGCCAGAAGGTGTACTCCCGGGTGCGGAGGGGATAGGTCGCGCGGATGACGCCGAGGGTCCCTTCCTCCGAGACGGGGAGGTCGAGTGACAGGCGTTCTCCGTTGCGCAGGACCGCGAGTGTCACGGTATCCCCGGCGTGGAGTTCGAGATAGGCGCGGTAGTCGCGGAACTCCATGTTTTCGTAGCTGTCGCCGGTTCGGCGGCTGGACATGCCGACGATTTCGTCGCCCTTGGTCAGCGCGGCGGCGGTCGGGGCGACGACGCTGTCGATGACGAACGGCTGGCGGGGTATGAGCAGCCCTTCGTATCCCTTGTTCTGGCGCATGGCGATCAGGTCGTCGAGCGGGATCGAGAGTTCGACCTGTTCGCCGCCGCGGTCGACGACGACCTTGCGGTCGGTGTCGGTGATGATCATGGCGTTGAGGATGTCGACGTAGTTGTCGATCGGCTCGCCGTCGATGGTGACGATGCGGTCTCCGTTGCGGAATCCGAGGCGTTGTCCGGCCTCGTTGAAGTTATAGCCCCACTTGACGTCCTCGTTCGAGAGGTAGGTGTCTCCCCAGGTGTAGCAGATGCCGATGTAGATCGCGACGGCGAGGATGACGTTCATCATCACGCCGGCGATCATCACCAGGAATCGCTGCCAGGCGGGTTTTGCGCGGAATTCCCAGGGTTGGACGGCCTGACTCTGATAGCCTTTGTCCATCGATTCGTCGATCATTCCGGCGATCTTGCAGTAGCCGCCCAGGGGGAGCCAGCCCATGCCGTATTCGGTCTCTCCGCGTCGGAACTTGAAGAGCGAGAATCCCAGATCGAAAAAGATGTAGAACTTCTCGACGCGGATGCGGAAGATGCGGGCCATGATGAAGTGCCCGAATTCGTGAATCCCGACGAGAATCGTGAAACAGAGGAAGAACTGGATGATTTTGACGAGTATGTCCATTTTTTTCGGTATTGATCGTTTTGGGGAGATTCCGGAAGCGGACTTCCGGGTCTATTTTGCCGGGTTGCTCTCCGGGAGATTGACTTTCAGGAATTCGGCAGCCAGCCTGCGGGCTTCGGCATCGGCCGCGGCATAGTCGTCGAGCGAGGGCCGGGCGACGAACGAGGCGTGCTGCAGGGCGTGTTCGATCGTTCGCACGATATCCAGCCAGGCGCACTTCCGGTCGAGGAACGCCGCGACGGCCACCTCGTTGGCTCCGTTCATCGTGCAGGCGGCGGTGCCTCCGCGGCGGAGACACTCGTAGGCGATTCCGAGTGCGGGATACTTCTCCCGGTCGACCTCGGCGAACGTGAGCTGGGGGTGCTCCACGAAACTGAATCGTTCTCCCGAACGTTTGGCGCGGTCGGGGTACATCAGTGCGAAACTGATCGGCATCCGCATGTCGGGGGATCCCAACTGGGCCTTGATGGCCCCGTCCTCGAACTCGACCATCGAGTGGACGATCGACTGGGGGTGCATCACGACGGAGATGCGGTCGGCCGGGGTTCCGAATAACCAGTGTGCCTCGATGACCTCGAACCCCTTGTTGACGAGCGTCGAGGAGTCGATGGTGATCTTCGCGCCCATGTGCCATTGGGGGTGTCGGAGGGCCTGTTCGACGGTGACGTGGGCGAGTTCTTCGCGGGGGATGTCGCGGAAGGCGCCGCCGCTGCAGGTGATGATGAGCCGCCGCACCGGGGCGCGTTCTCCGAGCAGGCACTGGAAGATGGCCGAGTGCTCCGAGTCGATCGGGATCACCGGCGCCCTTCGTTCGCGGGCCAGGGGCATGACGCAGGCGCCTCCGACGACCAGCGACTCCTTGTTGGCCAGGGCGAGTTTTTTGCGGGCCTCGATGGCCGCGACGGTGGGCGCCAGGCCGGCGTATCCGACCAGGGCGTTGACCACGACGTCGGAATCTCCGCCCGCGGCGACCTGCGCTACGGCCTCCTCTCCGGCATATACCTTCGTATCGGTGCCTTCGAGCGCCTCGCACAAGGGTTTATAGAGTTGTTTTTCCGCGATGACGACGGTATCGGCATCGAATTCCCGGGCCTGCCGGGCGAGTTGTTCCCAGTTGCGGTGAGCGGTGAGGATGCGGACCTCGAAGCGTTCGGGGTTTTCGCGAGCGATGTCGAGCGTCTGCACGCCGATGGAGCCTGTGGATCCGAGGATGGCGAGTCGTTGTTTCATGGTCCGGGTCAGAAGACGATGTATCGTTCGGGATCGACGGGTTTTCCGTTGTTCCAGAGTTCGAATTCGAAGAGTTTGACCTCTCCGTTTTCGGCTTCGGCATTGTATCCGATCTGTTCGCCGGGCCGGACGGTCTGGCCTGTTGCGACGAGGGACTGGGAGAGGTTTCGGTAGATGGAGATGAGGTTTGCGGCGTGCTGGATGACGATGGTGTATCCGTTTTCGGGAGTCCAGAGGCTCTGGATGACGGTTCCGTTGTCGATTGCGGCCACGCGGTCGGCTGCTGCGGCCGCGATTTTCACGCCGTAGGAGCCCTGTTTGAGGTCGAAATGTGCGGTGATGATCCCTTCGATGGGGGCGGTCAGTTCGATGGCCTCGCGGAGTTTTTTGCGTGACCCGGCATTCTGCCCCGCCAGCGCATACTCACCGGTTCCCTCCATCTGGGCCCGGAGCAGGGAGTCTTCGCGCGAGGGTACGACGAGGACCTTGGAGATGCGCGACGAATCGGCCGGAGCGAGGACCCGGGCAACGGGCGTGCGGCCCTCCATGATGAGCGCGATATTCTCGTTGTAGGTCATCATGTCGTTCATGACGCGCTCCATGGAGTCGAGCCGGATGATATTCTGGATGAGGCTTTCGCGGGAGCGGTCGGCTTCGGTGCGGTATCCTGGGAGGAACTCCAGCACGGGGGTGTATGCGACGAGCGAGAGGGTGATGATGAAGAGGATGAGCAGGAATGCGACGAGTCCTGCGAGGATGCTGGCGGGAGAGATATGTACGTGCCACTCTTCAGACAAGTCGGTGGCATTGAGCATGTTGAATCTTCGTTTTCGGAAGAATCCGCGCCACCAGTTCCGTATTTTTTTCGTCAGGCTCATGTTCGGAGGGGGTTTGTTCCGGCACCCGCAGGGAATCTGTTTTCGGAGCGATCCGTTTTTCGGATGGGGCGTTCCGGGCATTTTCCGGCGGGTGTTTAACCTTGCAAATATAACATAAGCGGCCGGGACTGCCAAATTTATTTGCGGATTCGGGGGCAGGATTCCGGTTTGATTTATGGCTTGAAAATCGGAAAAAGCTTGGCGATTCGGTCCGAAATGTTTATCTTTGCCTGGATAGAGAACCTAAACGTCACAATCAACAATAAAAGTTATGGTAAAACCCACATTATTGGTACTCGCAGCGGGCATGGGATCCCGTTACGGGTCGCTCAAGCAGATGGACGGCGTCGGACCGAACAACGAAGCCATCATCGACTATTCGATCTATGATGCCATTCAGGCCGGTTTCGGGAAGGTCGTGTTCGTGATCCGTCACTATTTCGAGCAGGAATTCCGGGAGATTTTCACGCCGGAGCGTTTCGGGGGAAAGATTGATGTTGAGATTGTGTTCCAGGAGTTGGAGTATCTTCCCGAGGGTCTTTCGGTTCCGGAGGGTCGGGTGAAGCCGTGGGGTACGAACCACGCGGTGATGATGGCCGCAGAGGCGATTCATGAGCCGTTTGCGGTGATCAATGCCGACGATTTCTACGGTGCGGAGGCTTACAAGACGATAGCGTCCTATCTGACGCAGCTTGAGGGTTCGAAGAACCGTTACTGCATGGTGGCCTACGATCTGAACAAGACGCTTTCGGAGAACGGAACGGTATCGCGCGGCGTGTGCGGCGTGAATGCCGAGGGCAACCTTGCCTCGATGGTGGAACGAACGCAGATCGAGCGGATGCCGGACGGGAAGATCGTCTTCCACGACGGCGGTGCGGATGAGGAGTTGTCGGAGGATACGCCGGTATCGATGAACCTGTTCGGATTTACGCCGGACTATTTTGCCTATTCGGAGGGTTATTTCAAGACGTGGTACGAGGCGAACTGCGGGAATCTGAAATCGGAGTTCTATATTCCGACGATGGTGAACAAGCTGATCGGCGACGGGACTGCGACGATGCGTGTTCTTCGTTCGGGTGCGCAGTGGCACGGTGTGACCTACAAGGAGGACAAACCGGCGTTGATGGCAGCGATCGAGCAGATGATCGCCGACGGGAAATATCCGCGCGATCTGTGGAAGAAGTAGTCTGTCGGGCGGAAGTCCCGCATCGAATTTTCCCCGGAGTGGAGTTAAGTCTCTGCTCCGGGGATTTTTGTGATCGGGGGGCCTCGGGGCAACCGGTGATTTTTTGTCGATCGGGGTGTTTTCGGGAGGGTGTTTTCGGGAGGGTGCTTTCGGATGGGCGTAACGGGTTGATTGTTGGTTGTGATACCGGTTGTGATGCCGGAAGCTGGCTTCCGGAATACGAAAAAGCGAGACTTCGAAAAAGTCTCGCTTTTTATCGTTGTTACTGGGGTGAATCGGCCTTTTTCGCGGTTTTCGGGGTGTTTTCAGACTTCGCCTCACCCCCCCCCGTTCGCGGTTTTCGGAGAGCTTACTGTCCTTACCTCGCCCCTCCCAGTTCGCGGTTCTCGGAGAGCCTTCTGTACTCACCCCCCCCCAGTCAGTCGAGGAATCCTTCCCGGACGAGCTGCTCGCGAATCCGCTTCCAGTCGGCTACGGGGCGCTTTTCTCCATCGATGAACCGCAGGGGACAGCCCAGATTGCTGTCGTCGATATAGAGGTCGGCGTGTACTTTCGGGGAGGAAGTCCAACGCTTCTGTCCGGGGTTTTCGTTGACGGCATAGAGTGGAATCCCCCTGGTCCGGAACCAATCTACGGCCTGATCCAACAGTTTTCCGTGCCGCATGGAGTAGAGAATCAACCTGCAACCGTTTGCCGTGAGCTCCTTGAGTACGGGCACGGCCCCTGCATCCTCTCCGATTTCGGGATAGGCATGGGTTACTACGGTACCGTCGAAGTCGACGGCGATGACAGCATCGTGGATTGCCATATTCGATTAACGTTTAACCTTGCGGGTCAGCGACAGGAAGAAGTTCTTGATCCGTCTCCGGTAGCTTTCGTCGTGATAATCGTCGCCGTATCCATACCCGTACCCGTACCCGTATCCATAACCATATCCGTATCCGTGGCGGCGGGTCCGGGAGCCGTTGAGTACGATGCACATGTTGTGCAGTTTCTTTTCACGGTAGAGCCGTTCGATATCGGGGAGCTGCCTGCGATCGAGGACGCCTTCTCGCACGATGTAGATGGAGAGGTCGGAGAGTCGGTCTGTAATGACGGCATCGGCGACCGACATGGCGGGGGTGCTGTCGAGGAAGATGTAGTCGTATCTGGCATGCAGCTCTGCGATGAGTTTGTCGAGTTTCTCGGAGAGGAGCATTTCGGTCGGATTGGGGGGTTGCACTCCGGCATAGATCACGTCGAAATTCTCGTGGTATTGCGTTTTCGAGATGAGCGAGTTGATGTCGGTGACGGCTCCGGCGAGGTATCCGGTAACCCCGTTTCTGCTTTTCCCGTGTCCGAAGAGTGTCGAGAGGGCGTGTCTGCGGAGGTCGAGGTCGATCAGGACGACGCGCTTTCCGGCCATGGCGAATGTCATGGCGAGGTTCATGGCGACGAAGGTCTTCCCGGCGTGGGGGTTCGAGGAGGTAAACAGGATGGTTTTCAGTTTGTTACCTGCGGATACGCCCATGAACGACATGTTTGACCTGAGGATTCGGAATGCTTCGGAGAGGGCGTCGCGTCCTGTTTCGCGAACGGCAACTCCCTCCGTTTCGCCCTCGACATAGGGGATGTCGCCGAGGAACGGGGCGCTGAGGTTGTCCTCGACATCCTTTCTTCCGCGGATGGTCGTGTCGAGCATTCCGATCAGGAACAGGAGTCCGAAGGGGATTGCGAGACCGACGATCAGCGCCACGGCCATAATCATCATCGGACGGGGCGATACGGGGATGGAGCTTCCGTATGCGAGGTCGATGGTCCGGGAGTTGCTCTCGGCGATGGCGTAGTTGAGCTGGGTCTCCTCCTGTTTGTTGAGCAGGTAGAGGAAGAGTTCCTCCTTGATTTTCTGCTGTCGGGTGATTCCGAGGATGACCTTCTCCTGGGAAGGCATGGTGGATATTCTGCGGTTTGCGCTCTCCTCTTCCCTGCGCATGGCATCGCGTTGGATCTCCAGGGTCGAGATGTGAGAGTCGAGCGAGGCGATGATGGATCGTCTGACGGCCGCCAGGAGGTTGTCGAGGTCCCGGATGACGGGGCTGTTTTCGGAGCTGTTTTCGAGGAGTTTTTCGCGCTGGAGGATCGATGCGTTGTACTCTTCGATCTGCGCGGCGACGGCCGTATTGGTGACGGAAGCCATGGCTGGGATGAGTTCTCCGGCCTTGGAGGGGTCGTTGAGGTAGCTCCGGATGAACTCCGCGACGTTGATCTGGTTGTCGAGTGAGAGACCTTCGGCCTTGTACTGGGAGCTTTCCGTGACGCTTCTGGCGGCTTCCGAGGAGATATCGACCATCTGGTTGTCCTTTTTGAGGTCCTCGATGTCCTTGTCCACGTCACCGAGTTCGCGTCCGATTACTTCGAGGCGGGCCTTGATGAATTCCGCCGTGGTGACGGATACGCGGCGTTTGTCATTGATGGCATCCTTTTCGTAGGCGTCGATCAGGGTATTGAGGACATCTTCGGCCCGTTGCGGGACGGAGTTGTTCATCGAGATGGTGACGACGGAGGCCTGTTTGTTTGCGACGTCGCATTTGACGGCATTCCGGTATGCGTCGGTCGTTGCCTTGAGGGAATTTTTGCTGACCTGAATGGGCACACCGTTGTATGCGTTGTTCATGTAGAGGGTCTTGTGGACGACGATCTGTCCGACGGGCGTTGGAATGGTGTCTCCGTATTGAGCGGTGATAACGCTTCGGCTCTCCTGTTTGGTAACGAATCCGTCGTGGAATTCGGTGAGTTGAATCTGCTCGTCGCCGACCGGAGTGACGGAGAGCGAGAGATTCTGGTTGTCGTTGTCATTGATGAAGGTGACGTCGATGGGGGCCTGTCCGTAGAGGTCCTTGTCGCGGAGTCGTTCTTCGATGGAGTAGTTGACGGTGAGGTCGAGTCTGCGGACGACTTCGGTCATGAGTCTGCGTGACTGGAGGACGAACACCTCGTTGTCGACGCTGCGCTGGGTCTGGAATCCGGCCAGGTCGCTGAAGGCCGAGAGATCGATGTCTCCGCCCTTTCGGGTATCCTTGACGAGAATGGTGGCCGTACGGCTGTAGATTTTCGGGGTTTTGGCCAGGTAGTAATAGGCGGCGCCGACGCAGACGAGCACCGAGAGTACGAACCAGTACCAGTTCACGACGACCATTCGGATGATGTCGTGGAGGTTGATCGTCCCGGAGAGTTCGTCGTTGCTGATCGGGGTCTGTATGTTGGACTGCTGCTCTGTCATGATTCGGGTTTATTTGGTGAGGGTTACGATAAGCGTGGCAACGGAGACGGCGGTGCTGACCAGCGAGAGGTAGAAGCTCCGGTTCTGGCTGATTTCACCCGATTGCGCCTTGTACTTGTTGGGCTTGACGTAGACGACGTCGTTCTGCTGGAGGTAGAAGGCCGGGGAGTTGAAGAGCTCTTTCGAGGTAAGGTCGAGCACCTCGATGGTTCTTTTCCCATCGGTTTCGCGGGTTACGATAACCTCGCTGCGGACACCGTATACGGTCATGTCTCCGGCCATGGCCAGGGCGTCGAAGATGGTGATGCGGTCCCGGTCGATGTCGAACGATCCGGGGCGCGCGACCTCTCCGATGACCGAGATCTTCATGTCGGAGAACTGGACATTGACGGTGGGGTCGTTGATGTATCCGCCCTCGACGATCTTGTCGGCGATGACCTTGGCGAGTTCGCTCCGGGTGAGTCCCTTGCACTGGATGGCTCCGATGATGGGCATCTCCACGAATCCGTTTTCATCGACGGTCCGGACCTGGAGAGACTGGGCCGTTGAGCTTGCCGTCGGCATTCCGGACAGGGAGTTCAGCGACGTGGAGGAGTTGAAGGGCACGGCGAGTTCGGGGTCCTTGGAGTTTACGACGATGGTCAGGCGATCGAGGGGTTTGATTCTGATCTGCCCGTTTTGGGCGATTTGTTCCGGAGTGGCGGGTTGAACGTCCTGCAAGTACCACACGCGCTTCTGTGCGGAGCACGAAACGAGCAAAAAGCCCAGGATTGCGATCCCGGCGAGACGGCAGAGTTGATTCATGAGGAAAAACATTATTATATGGGGACAAAGGTAATGAAAATTCCGGGATTTCCGTCATAATTTTCGAGTCTATTTCACAAGTATGTATGCAAAGGTTTCCCGGGAGCAGCGTATGTTGGAAAAAAATCGTATCTTTGGTGACCAAAAAACGAGAAACAGGATGGGCTGAGCCGTCGGTCCTGCCATTTTTGCAGGATGTGTGGTGCCGTGGCTGGCCTTCCGAAGTGTTTTTCGGGTCCCGGGGTCGTTCCCGTCCGTTTTTTTCCGGGCGGCCACCCGTTTTTGGGGGATGGATGCCTCGGTTTGTTTCCCGAAGCGGGATTTCCGGGGATGCGGGAATGTTTCCGTCGTTTCCCCGAGCGTTTTTGGGGAGGGGCGGGGATGCTTCCGCCTGTCACCCCCCCCCAGAAGCGGAGATTTGTTAAGGAAAAGGATTCAAGAAAATGAAGGATACAGCCGTCCGGAAGAGGCCGGCAGAAAAGAGTCAGAGTCATGATACATCCCGAATGGAGCTATCGAGCGGTGATCTATGAGATGAACGTGCGTCAGATGACGCCGGAGGGGACGTTGCGGGCTGCGGCTTCGAAACTTCCCTTTTTGAAGGAGTTGGGCGTTGATGCGGTTTGGCTGATGCCGGTCTATCCGATCGGCCGGGAGTCGCGCAAGGGGGCCTTGGGATCGTACTATTCGATCCGGGACTACTGCGCGGTGAACCCCGAGATGGGGACGCTGGAGGATTTCGATGCGTTTGTGGAGGAAGCGCACCGTCTGGGGCTGAAGGTGCTGCTGGACTGGGTTGCGAACCATACGTCTCGGGATGCGCGGTGGTTGACGGAGAAACCGGCCTCATGGTACGAGCGGGATTCGTCGGGGGTTGCGGCCGTCCCGTGGGACTGGACCGATACGGCGAAACTCAACTATGCGAATCATGAGGTCTGGGAGGGGCAGGCCGAAGCCATGATGTTCTGGATTCGCGAGCATGGGGTCGACGGTTTCCGGTGCGACATGGCGATGCTGGTTCCCGTTGCGTTCTGGAACGAGACGGCCCGGCGCCTGCGGGCCTTGAAACCGGATCTGTTTCTGCTTGCGGAGGCCGAGGAGCGGAATCTTTTCGACGAGGGGGCTTTCGATGCGTGCTATGCGTGGGAGATGCACCATCTGCTGAACGACGTGGCGCAGCAGCGGACGCGGGTCACGGCCCTTCGGGACTACCTGTATGCGGACCTGGACCGTTATCCGGAGTGGGCTCTGCGGCTGGCCTTCACGTCGAACCACGACGAGAATTCGTGGAACGGCACGGAGTTTTCGCGCATGGGCGCGGCTCGTGAAATCATGACGCTCTTCACGTTTGTGGTTCCGCGGGGTCTTCCGCTGATCTATACGGGTCAGGAGGTGGGTTACGACCATTCGTTTTCGTTTTTCGACCGGGACCCGATACCGTCGGATCGCTACCGTGTGAACGAATATACGCATTTTTACCGTCGTTTGTCGGAGCTCCGGCACAGCCATGCGGCGCTGGCGAGCGGGGGCCGAGGCGGCGAGCTGACCGAGATCCGGAACAATGCGGAGGATTGCCTGATGATTCTGGTCCGCGAGGATGGCGGCGACCGGGTGATTGCGGTGATGAACCTCTCGCCGTACACGATCCAATGCGACTACTATACGGGGATCTATGCGGGGATGTACCGGGATGCCTTTACGGGCTGTCCCCGGGAGTTCCGGGGCCGGGTTGAGGAGGTGATGGCCCCCTGGAGTTACCGATTGTTGATAAAATAGGGTAAAGAGAACACCGTTTCGGAATTTTTCCTATTTTTGTTCCGGTTCATGTTGGATTCGGGCGCTTCGCCGCGGATGCGACAGATCGGAAAATCCCAAATAAAAATAAGTATGAAGAAGATTTACATTTTGATGGGCCTTTTGCTGGTAGTGAGCGGAGTCCGGGCCCAGGAGCAGGGACAGGACGATACGTCCCGTCGTCTGGATTCGTTGCAGCAGGTTGTCAACCGGTTGACGACGAACGTGGAGACGCTTGAGAAGGATAATCTGAATCAGGCGATCTGGAAGGACCGTGCGAAGTACTTCAACATCGGTTACGTGAACCAGACGGTCACGGACAAGACCTTCGGAGGGGAGATCAAGAGCGATTTCGGTGTATCGTTGAGCAGCGGTAAGACCTACTACCTGCACAAAAAGCCGATCGTGGGGATGATCAAGTTCGGGCTGGACTGGACGTGGCTGGACATCAACTATGCGAAGTCGGCATGGGACGTGGAGGATGCCGATCTGGGCGAGATCTACTCGATGGACATGCACCAGGCCGAGATCGGTATGCGGGTCGGGCCATCGGTGGCGATCAATCCGGTTCATCACCTGAAGGTTGGCGGTTATTTCCACTTTGCGCCTTCGTATTCGGGTCTTTATATGGACGACACGTTCTACCACAACTACGTATCGATGTGGAGTGCGGGCTGCAGCATAGCCTGGAAGGTGATTTCGGTGGGCGTCGAATGGCGCTGGGGAACGGCGAAGTACGACGGCCTGACGTTCGGCGAAGCCTTCGACGAGGACTCCTACGGTGACGAGGATGTCACGATGGACGATGTGATGGACAAGATGTCGGCCGGGGAGTGCAAGTTCAAGACGAAATCCGTCCGTTTCTATATCGGTTTCCGGTTCTGACGATCCGCAGGAAGCGAAACGATCGAACGGTCCGCAGGCTTTGCGGGCCGTTTTTTTGCGGCGGGGGGAGGGGTCGGACGGTTGTTTTCCCGGTGGCCGGGCATTCGATTTGCGGTCGAGGTTGCGGTGATCGGATATTTTTCTATCTTTGTCCCGACGTTACGGATATGAAACGAATTTTTCTACTCAGCCTGCTGCTGGTTGCGGTGCTCGGCACGGCGACGGCGCGCACCTATCGTGTCGGGGAGATTCCCAACGTACAGTTGCGGGACGCACGGCACTATGTGTCGAATCCCGACGGCATCCTCACCGCGGAGGCGGTCCGGCGGATCGATTCGATCTGCGGTTCGCTGCGCGAGCGGGGGCTGGCGCAGGTGGCGGTGGTTGCCGTGGAGGATATTGCGGGCGGTGATCCGTTTTCGTTCGCCATCGAACTCTTCCGGTCGTGGGGTGTGGGTTCGGCGCGGAGCAGCAACGGACTGGGCGTGCTGCTGGTGAAGGATCTGCACGAGATCCGTTTCGTGACGGGCGGGGGTCTCGAAGGCATCCTTCCCGACGCGCTGTGCAAACGGATCCAGATGCAGCAGATGCTGCCCTTCTTCCGCGAGGGGGACTACAGTGCGGGGATGGTCGCGGGCCTCGAAGCCGCGGCCGCGGTGCTCGAAGGGGGCGAACCGGATCTGGGCGTGGATGATGCGGATGATCTTCCGTGGTGGGCGGTTCTTGCGCTGGTCGGGAGTGTCTTCGTGGTGATGCCGCTGCTGCTGTGGCTGGGCAACCGCTACGGGCGGCACCGCTGTCCGAATTGCGGGAAACGCGCCATGAAACAGGTTTCGCGAGCGGTTTTGAGCGTTACGCCGGAGTATCGGATCGAGGAGTGTGAATACCTCTGCCCGCATTGCGGCAAACGCTATCGCCGCCGGTTCCGCAGCCCTCGGAACGACCATTTCGGCGGTTCGGGCGGCGGGATGATCATCGGCGGCGGGGGTTTTGGCGGCTTCGGCGGGGGCGGCTTCGGCGGCGGTTCGTTCGGGGGCGGCGGAGCGGGCTCGCGGTGGTGATCCCGGAGTGGCCTGAGAGTCCGGAGGGGCCCGAGGAAAGAACCGGAGAGGCCGGAGAAAAAGAGACGTTTAACAAAGAAAAATAAGGAACAGAACGATGAAAAAATGGATTTGGATCGGCGTAGTTGCCGTAGTTGCGATTTTCTTGTATGCGAGCTACAACGGGCTGGTCGGCAAGGAGGAGCGGGTCCGGAGTGCGTGGTCGAACGTGGAGACGCAGTACCAGCGGCGAGCGGACCTGATTCCGAACCTGGTGAATACGGTCAAGGGGTATGCGGCCCATGAGTCGCAGACGCTTCAGGAGGTAACCGAGGCGCGGACGCGGGCGACATCGATCAACCTTTCGGCCGATGATCTGACTCCGGAGCGGCTGGCCGAATACCAGCAGGCGCAGGCGGGGGTCCGTTCGGCCCTGGGGCGTCTGATTGCCGTGGCGGAGAACTACCCGGACCTGAAGGCGAACCGGAATTTCCTGGAGTTGCAGGCGCAGCTCGAAGGTACGGAGAACCGGATTTCGGTGGCGCGTCAGGATTTCAACCGGGCCGCGGAGACGTATAACAGGTCAGTCCGGCGTTTTCCGACGAATCTGGTTGCGGGGATGTTCGGTTTCGAGCGCAAGCCCTATTTCGAGGCTGCCGAAGGTACGGAGAGTGCTCCTCAGGTGACGTTCTGAGATGCTTTCCGAACGAGCGCGCGGCTACGTTCTCGGGAGTGTGGCTGCAGTCAGTTACGGATTGAATCCGCTCTTTGCCCTGCCGCTTTACGGGGCGGGTCTGGGGGCGGATTCCGTGCTTTTCTACCGTTACGTGCTGGCGGTGTTGATGCTGGGTGCGCTGATGCTTGTGCGGCGTCAGTCGTTTGCGCTTTCGCGTCGGGATCTGCTTCCGCTGGCGGGAATGGGCCTTCTCTTTTCGGTGTCGTCGCTGACGCTCTTCGAGAGCTACAACTACATGGACGCGGGGATCGCCTCGACGCTGCTGTTCGTCTATCCGGTGATGGTGGCGGTGATCATGGCCGTGGGATTTCACGAGCGGGTCACGGTGGCGACGGTGCTCTCGATCGTGCTGGCGTGTACGGGGATTTCGCTGCTCTACAAGGGCGGCGACGGCACGACGCTCAGCCTGACGGGTGTCCTGCTGGTTTTTGTCTCCTCGCTGTCGTATGCGGTCTATATCGTGGGGATCAACCGCTCGTCGCTGAAAAACCTTCCGACCGAGAAGCTGACCTTCTACTGCCTGGTTTTCGGATCGCTGGTCTACGTGGTGCGGCTCCGGGGGTGTACGGAGCTGCAGTCGATTCCGACGGCGGCCCTGTGGGTGAATGCGGGTTCGCTGGCGTTGTTTCCGACGATTGTCTCGCTGGTGACGATGGCCGGTGCGATCCGGCGCATCGGTTCGACGCCGACGGCGATCCTCGGGGCACTGGAGCCGGTCACGGCGCTGTTTTTCGGGGTTGTGGTCTTCGGCGAAGCCTTCACGCTGCGCATCGGCACGGGGGTCCTGCTGATTCTGGTAGCCGTGACGCTGATCATTGCGGGGCAGTCGCTGCATGTTCCCAACTCGGTGACGCACCTGGCGCGTTGGATGCGCCGTCCGCGATTGCCGCGCTGGGCGGTCCGGTGGGCGCACCGGCTGCCGCTTCCGCGTCTGCGGCACCGGGCCTGAGGGGTCCGGAGGAAGCGACCCGGCCCCGACCAGCTGCCCGGCTTGCTCCGATCCGGCCAACTCCTGCCAGCCCTCGCCATCAGCCCCGACCTGCTCAGCCCAGCCCGCTGCCGATCCTGTCCTGCCGCGTCCTGTCACCCGGCCCCGACCAGCCGCCCGGCTTGCCCCGATCCGGCCAGTTCCGCCCTGCCCGTCCGGCCGCTTTGCCCGGAACTGCCCCCCCCCTCCCAAAAAAAACGGCCGCCGGGATTGATCCCGACGGCCGCCATCTCTTTCCGGGCAGGGTTTACAGCCGCTTCTTCTCCTCTTCGGAACCGGCCTCGACGGACCGTTTCTGGAAGGCCTTTCCGCTCTTGAAGTTCCAGGTCGCACCGAACCGGAACTGAATCGTGTCCCAGGCCTGGCGGAGTCGGACCGTTCGGACGAACCCGTCGCCCGAGGCTCCGACCTGCTGTCCGCGGTCGAGGATGTTGCGGACCGAGAAGGAGAGGACGAAACGGTCGTCGAAACGCTTCTTGATTCCGGCCTGCAGCATGTGTGTGGGCAGGATCCAGATGTTCCCCAGATCGATTCGCCCCTGATAGAAATAGGAGCAGTCGATGAAGAACCTGGCGGGGAGGTTGAAGGTGGTCGAGGCATTGACGAACGTCCAGTTGAAGTGTTGCTGGTTGCCGTGTTGTTCGATGCGCTGTCCGCGGCGCATGTAGATGGCATTGATGTTCAGTTGCCACCATTTGGTGAACTGGAAGGGGAGGTTTGCCGAGGCGAAATAGTTGGATGTCGCGTCGAAGTTGACCCAGTTGATGCTGAGCATGTCGGGATCGTCGGGGTCGGCGAGCATGGTTTGTTGAATCTCGCCGTCGACGATCTGCACGCCGCCCGTGAGGGTGTACTTGTGCGCGAATACGACGGTGAGGCTCAGGTTGTTCTGGAAAGCGGGATCGAGCGACGGATTTCCGGTCTGATAGGTGTAGTCGGAGATCTGCGACCGCTGGGGGTTGAGGCACCAGAAGCGGGGCCGTTCGATCGTGCGGGCGTACTGGAGGATCATCGAATAACCCTTCTCCTGGGAGAATGCGTAGGAGAGGTTGGCGTTGGGGAAGAGCGAGAAGTAGTTCTGGCGGACGTTCCCGCTTTTGCCGTGGGTGAAGGTGTACTCGCCGCGCAGGCCGGCCACGAGGCTCCAGCGGCCGAGCTGCGCGGAGGCGATGGCATACGCCGCAGCGATGTTCTCGGTGTAGTTGACCGTGTAGCTCTGGTCGTTGTTCCGGAGCCAGGCGCCGCTCTTCTGATATTCGTAGAGGGCGTCGTTGCGCATGTCGTTGAAGGTGTACTTGGCCCCGGCCTTGAACGACCAGCGGGGCGAGAAGTTCTTTTCGAGGGCGAGGGTTGCCGTGGCGACGTCGTAGATGCTTGTGGCGGCGTCGCGGTAGACGGAGTCGATATCGGCGGCTCCGGGCGAGGTGATGCGGCTTGAGTTGTCGTTTCCGGAGTCGGAGTTGCGGCGGGTGTAGTCGGCCAGGACCTTGAAGGTCGAGCCGAGGGTGTCGAATTTGTGGATGTAGTTGAACGTCACGGCATAGTTGTTTCCGTAATCGTGGTTGTCGAACCGGCTTCGGGTATTGGTGGACAGGAGTTCGTCGCCCAGGTCGGTTGAGGTGTCGGTGGGTCCCCAGGAGCCGTTCCGCCAGTATTCGAATTCGGCGCCGACGCTGTTTTTGTCGTTGATTTCGAAGACGCTTCCGGCGTTGATCCCGTAGTTCCGGTTGTTGTTAGTAGCCTCGGATCGGGCTTTCAGGCTCTTGTCCGCGGTGTTGTAGCTGGTGTTTTCGTTGGAGATCATCGTGTTTTTGCCGAGGTATCCCCAGGCCGAGGCGTAGACGTCGAGACGCCCGGAGTGGATGTTGATATTGGCCGAGGGGTTGTATGTCCCGGTGTAGCTGCTCTGGGTGGTGGAGAGTGCGACGGAACCGTTGAGTCCGTTTTCGCGACGTTTCTTGAGGGTGATTCGGATGATGCCGGCCGCGGAGTCGGCATCGTAGTCGGCGCCGGTTGTGGGCACGACCTCGATTTTCTGAATCTCCTCGGCGCGCAGCGAGCGCAGGTAGGTGAGGAGCTGTTCGTTGTCCATGCGGAGTTCGCGGTCGTTGATGTAGACTTTCGAGCCGCTTTTTCCGTTGATGGAGATCTTTTCGCCGTCGATCCAGACGCCTGGGGCGTGTTCGAGGAGTTCGATGCCGTCCTTTCCGATGGCTGAGGGGGCGTTTGCGACGTCGACGACGAATCGGTCGGCCTCGCGTCGCACGAGTTGTGCGGAGACGACGACGCCTTCGATCCGGTTTTCGGCGTTGTGCATGACGATCTCGCCGAGGTCGTTGTTCTGTTCGACGCGGACGGGGCGTTTGACGGGTTCGAGCCCGAGGTACTGGATCTGGAGGGTGTACTCTCCGGGGGCGACCTTCAGTTCGAAGCGGCCGTCGGCATCGGTAGCCATGCCGACGACCTGCTGGTCGCCCTTGAGGAGGACGACGGTAGCGTATTCGACGGCTTTTCCCTGTTCGTCGACGACGCGCCCGACAGCGGGGCAGAGTCTTGCGGCCAGTGCCGAGGCGGTGGCCGCGGCGAGCGCTACGATCAGGAGTATCCACTTTTTCATGCTGGGTCTGGATTTTGGGTTTGAGGTGCTGTTTATTTTACGCCGCAAAGATATGTAAAAACGTTTGTACTTTGCAATACATAGTACCTAAATTTTTGAAAAAAGTTTTAGACCTATGTATAAAGGGGGCTTCGGCGTGAAAAATTTGTTGAAAAATCGCCGCGGGAAGGGGTAGGAAACCCGGGAAATAATGATTAAATTTGCAGATTGGTAGAGCTGTCCGGCGTGGTTTCGTTGCGCTTGTCGGCTGAAAATGACGAGATTATGTTGAGCGCATTGTATTATGTTTTTCTGGTGTTGCTGTGCACCGTATTCATGATTTTGTCGGCCGTGGCGCTGGTTGTGTGCTACCCGTTCGACCGGGGTCGGCGCACGGTGCACGAACTCTCGCGGATTCTGGTCCGGATCTTCTTTTTCATTCCGTTGCGGTGGCGGCAGCGGGTCGAGGGCCGGGAGCTGATCGACCGCCGGAAGCAGTACGTGATCGTCATCAACCACAATACGGTGATCGACATTCCGACGCTCTACTACCTTCCGCTCAACTTCCGGTGGGTTTCGAAGCGCGAGGTGTTCCGGGTTCCGTTCTTCGGGCAGTACCTGGTTCTTCACGGCGACATCTGCATCGACCGGGGACGTGCCGCCGAGGCGCTGGAGCAGATGGTGCGCAAGGGGAAGATGTGGATCGGTCGCGGGGCGTCGATTGCGATCTTCCCCGAGGGGACGCGCTCGAAGGACGGGGAGATCCACCGTTTCAAGGCGGGGGCCTTCACGCTGGCGCGCGAGGCGGGGGTCGATATTCTCCCGGTGGTGCTGGAGGGCACGCGGACGCTGATCCGGAAGAACCTGCTCTTCAACTGGGGCAACCGGATCACGATCCGGGTGCTTCCGCCGATTCCGGCGGAGCGTGTTGCGGCGACGGAGCCGCACGAACTGATGACGGAGGTGTACGATGCGATGTGCGCGGCGCTGGCCGACATCCGGAAGAACCGATAGACTATGGCAGATTTACTCAATACGAACACGACGAACACGAACAATTACGGCGACGATGCGATCCGCACGCTGACGCCGCGTGAGCACGTGCGGCTGCGGCCGGGGATGTATATCGGCAAGCTGGGCGACGGGACGCAGCCCGACGACGGCATCTACGTGCTGATCAAGGAGGTGACGGACAACTCGATCGACGAGTACATGAACGGCTATGGCCACCAGATCGACATCACGGTGGAGGACAACGAGGTGACGGTGCGCGACTACGGTCGGGGCATTCCGCTCAATTCGCTGTCTGCGGCGGTGAGCGTGATGAACACGGGCGGCAAGTACGACGATGACGAGGAGGGTGCGGCCTTCAAGAAGACGGTGGGCCTGAACGGCGTGGGTGTGAAGGCTGTGAATTACCTGTCGAGCCGTTTTTCCGCGCGTTCGATCCGCAATGGCGAGGCGCATACGGTCTATTTCGAGCAGGGGCTCGAACAGAGCGACCGTTGGGAGAGCGGCCTTGCGGAGAAGAACGGCACGGAGATCCGCTTCCGGGTCGACGAGACGGTTTTCGGCCCCTACAGCTACAACCTGGAGTACGTCGAGCAGCTGGTGCGCAACTACACCTACCTGAACCGGGGTCTGACGATCCGCTTCAACGGGAAGAGCTACGCCTCGAAAAACGGACTGCTGGACCTGCTGAACGAGAACATGTCCGAGGATCCGCTCTACCCGCCGATCCACCTTTCGGGCGAGGACATCGAGGTGGTGATCGCCCACGGCACGGGCTACGGCGAGAGCTGCTATTCGTTCGTCAACGGACAGTACACGACGCAGGGCGGCACGCACCAGGCGGCCTTCCGCGAGGCGATCGCCAAGACGATCCGGGAGTTCTACCACAAGGACTACGACCCGTCGGATATCCGCACGTCGCTCATCGGGGCGATCTCGATCAAGGTTTCGAGCCCGATCTTCGAGTCGCAGACGAAGACGAAGCTCGGCTCGAAGGAGATGTCGAAGTCGGGCCCGACGATCCGCAACTTCGTGGTGGACTTCCTGGGCAAACACCTCGACGACTACCTGCACAAACACGCCGAGACGGCTCAGATCCTGCAGAAGAAGATCGTGGAGAACGAGAAGGAGCGGAAGGCGATTTCGGGGATCCAGAAGAAGGCGCGGGAGACGGCGAAGAAGGTTTCGCTGAACAACCGCAAGCTGCGCGACTGCAAGATCCACCGCACGGACCGCAACGAGCTGGCCGAGCAGTCGATGATCTTCATCACGGAGGGTAACTCGGCGTCGGGCTC
The DNA here is from genome assembly GCA_944321965.1 of uncultured Alistipes sp. Taxonomy (GTDB): domain Bacteria; phylum Bacteroidota; class Bacteroidia; order Bacteroidales; family Rikenellaceae; genus Alistipes. The sequence continues at coordinate 62,510 of CALUNH010000006.1, read as the reverse complement.
GATCACCAAGAGCCGCGACGTGCGCACGCAGGCGGTCTTCTCGCTGCGGGGCAAGCCGCTGAACTGCTACGGGCTGACGAAGAAGGTGGTCTACGAGAACGAGGAGTTCAACCTGCTGCAGGCGGCGCTGAACATCGAGGAGGACATGGACAACCTGCGTTACAACAAGGTGGTCATTGCGACGGATGCCGATGTCGACGGGATGCACATCCGGCTGCTGATGATGACCTTCTTCCTGCAGTTCTTCCCGGACGTGATCCGCCAGGGCCACCTGTTCGTGCTGCAGACGCCGCTGTTCCGCGTGCGCAACAGGAAGGAGACGCTCTACTGCTACTCGGAGGAGGAGCGCCAGCGGGCGATTGCGAAACTGGGGGCGAATGCGGAGATCACGCGGTTCAAGGGTCTGGGCGAGATTTCGCCGGACGAGTTCCGGGAGTTCATCGGCGAGAACATGCGGCTGGACAAGGTGCGCATCACGAAGGACGACCCGATCCACGACCTGCTGGAGTTCTACATGGGCAAGAACACCTACGAACGGCAGGGTTTCATCATCGACAACCTGCGCATCGAGGAGGACCTCGTGGAGCAGGATCTGAAAATCAGCTAAGCGACTATGGCAAAGAACAAGGATAGAGACGATCTGATTCCGGAGGAGGCATTCGACGGAGATGCCCCGACCCCGGATGCGGCAGACGAGGCGGCGGACGAGGTGACGGACGAGGCGGCAGACGAGGCGGCAGACGAGGTGACGGACGAGGCGGTGGATGGAGTGGAAGATGAGGCGGCGGATGCGGCGGATGCGGCCGATGGGGCGGATGTGCCCGGCGGCTCCGCAGCGGGGGCGTCTTCGGTGAAGCCCGGGAAATTCGACCGCCTGACGCAGGACGAGGGCGACGTGCGCAAACTGACGGGCATGTACAAGAACTGGTTCCTGGATTACGCCTCGTACGTGATCCTGGAACGCGCCGTTCCGCACGTCGAGGATGGCCTGAAGCCGGTCCAGCGACGGATCCTGCACGCGATGAAGGTGGTGGACGACGGGCGCTACAACAAGGTGGCGAACCTTGTGGGGCAGACCATGCAGTACCACCCGCACGGCGACGCCTCGATCAAGGATGCGCTGGTGCAGTTGGGGCAGAAGGACCTGCTGATCGACTGCCAGGGCAACTGGGGCAATATCCTCACGGGCGACGAGGCCGCGGCGGGCCGTTATATCGAGGCGCGGCTGTCGAAATTCGCGCTGGAGGTGGTCTTCAACAGGAAGACGACCGAATGGATGCTGTCGTACGACGGCCGCAAGGAGGAGCCGGTGACGCTGCCGATCAAGTTCCCGCTGCTGCTGGCGCAAGGCTCGGACGGCATCGCCGTGGGTCTGGCGTCGAAGATCCTGCCGCACAACTTCAACGAGCTGATCAACGCGGCGATCGCCCATTTGCAGGGGCGCGAGTTCCAGCTCTACCCGGACTTCCCGACGGGCGGCATGGCGGACGTGAGCCGCTACAACGACGGCCTGCGGGGCGGTACGGTGAAGGTGCGTGCGAAGATTTCGAAGATCGACAAGCGGACGCTGGCCATCACGGAGATTCCCTATACGACCACTACGGAGTCGATCAAGGATTCGATCATCAAGGCCAACGACAAGGGGAAGATCAAGATCCGGAAGGTGGACGACAATACGGCGGACAAGGTGGAGATCATCATCCAGGTGGCTACGGACGAGTCGTCGGACAAGACGATCGACGCGCTCTACGCCTTCACGGACTGCGAGGTGTCGATTGCGCCGAACGCCTGCGTGATCTGGGACGAGAAGCCGCACTTCCTGGGGGTTTCGGAGATCCTGCGCCGCTCGGCGGAGCATACGCGGTCGCTGCTGGGGCTGGAGCTGAAGATCCGCCTCGGGGAGCTGAACGAGGCGTGGCACGCGGCATCGTTAGAGAAGATTTTCATCGAGAACAAACTCTACCAGTTGATCGAGGGTTGCAAGACCCGCGAGGAGGCCTATGCGGCCGTGGATAAGGGCCTGGAACCCTTTAAGAAACGGCTGCGACGTGAAGTAACGCTTGAAGACGTGCAGCGCCTCACGGAGCTGAAGTTCATCCGCATTTCGCGTTACGATTCGGAGAAGGCCGACAACGAGATCCGGCAGATCGAGGAGGACATCAAGACGACGCAATACAACCTCGAACACCTGACGGAATATACGGTGGCATGGTACGAGCGGATCCGCGACAAGTACGGCAAGGGGCGCGAGCGGCGCACGGAGCTGCGGGAGTTCGACTCGATCGAGGCGACGAAGGTGGCGGTGACGAACGCGAAACTCTACGTCGACCGGGCCGAAGGCTTCTTCGGGATCGGGAAGTCGATGAAGGATGCGGAGTTCGTGTGCGACTGCTCGGACATCGACGACGTGATCGTCTTCACGAAGGACGGGCGTTACGTCATCACGAAGGTGAGCGACAAGGCCTTCTTCGACAAGGGGATCTATTATATCGGGGTCTTCAAGCGCAACGACGAGCGGACGATCTACAACGTGCTCTACCGCGACGGGAAGAACGGCCCGATCATGATGAAGCGGTGTGCGATCAAGGGGATCACGCGCGACAAGGAGTACGACATCACGAAGGGCACGCCGAAGAGCGAGATTCTCTATATGTCTGTGAATCCGAACGGTGAGGCCGAGGTGTTGAAGGTTTACTTCAAGCCGCGTCCGCGATTGAAGAAGGTGATCGTGGACCTGGATTTCTCGACGCTGGCGATCAAGGGACGGCAGAGCCAGGGCAACCTCTTCTCGCGCTACGGCATCCACAAGATCGTGCTGAAGGAGCGCGGGACGTCGACGCTGGGCGGCCAGGACATCTGGTTCGACGAGGATGTGCGGCGGCTGAACGCCGACGGGCGGGGCCGCCTGCTGGGCGAATTCAAGGGCGACGACAAGCTGATCGTCTGGACGGCCAAGAACCAGTACTACATTACGGGTTACGACCTTGGGCAGCACTTCCCCGACGACACGACCTACGTGGGGCGCTACTCGCCCGACCGGGTCTACAGCCTCTGCTACTACGATCAGGGGCAGCAGTACTACTACATGAAGCGTTTCACGGCGGAGCTGTCGGACCGGATGCAGGACTTTCTGGATCCGGAGGACCGGTTCGTCTGCGTGACGGAGCGGTCCGGTGCGAAGCTGGAGATCACCTATAAGGGGGCGCACGCCTCGCGTCCGGCGGATCTGATCGACGTCGACGAGTTTGTCGGGGTGAAGAGCCACCGTGCGAAGGGCAAGCGCCTGACCACCTACGAGGTGGATGCGCTGCGGATGATCGAACCGGAACTTCCGTCGGAGCCGGAACCGTCTGAGGACGAGGTGCTTGACGGCGACATGTTGTCGGAAACAACGGATAACGACATGCAAATTGTTGATAACGTGGAGAATGCCTCGGCAAAGGAGCCGTCGAAAGAGCCGTCGAAGGAGTCGCCGTCGGGCGGAATCGTCTCGGATGCGGGGCTGCCCCGCACGGGCTCGGAGGCGGGCGGCGTGGCCTTCGAGATCGAGCGTCCGAAGGGCGATACCGAGCAGGCGATCGATCCCGAACAACTGAATCTTTTCTGACGCGATGGGACTTGTTTTTCTGATCGGATACATGGGTTGCGGCAAGAGCACCCTGGGGCGACGGCTGGCCCGGCGCCTGGGGGTTCCGTTCGTCGATACCGACTCGCGGGTCGAGGAGCGGGAGGGGGCTTCGGTTTCAGACCTCTTCCGCTACGAGGGCGAACGGCGCTTCCGGGAGATCGAGCGGGAGGTGCTCGACGCCTCGATTGCCGAATACCCCTCGGCGGTGATCTCCACGGGGGGCGGACTGCCCGTCTGGGGCGACAACATGACGCGGATGAATGCCGCGGGACACACGGTCTACCTGCGGCGTTCGGCGGAGAACATCGCCAGCCGCCTGAGCCCCTACGGGCGCCGGAAACGCCCCCGCCTGCGGGGCCTGAACGACGAGGAACTGGTCGCCTTCATGACACGGGACATGGCCTCCCGCGAACCCTTCTACGCCCGGGCCGCACAGATCATCGAGTGCGAGGGATGTTCGGACGACGAAATCGTCGAGCGGATCGTCACGCACGCCGCAGACTGATTCTCAAAAGCGAAGCAGCCGTGAACAATGCACCCATAGGCGTTTACGATTCGGGGCTGGGCGGTCTGACCGTCTGGCGCGAGATCCGGCGCGCGCTGCCCGGGGAGTCGCTTCTCTACCTGGGCGACGGGAAGAACTGCCCCTACGGTTCGCGCCCGCGGGAGGAGATCCGGCGGTTGGCCGACGAAGCGGTCGGGCGGCTTGTGGCGGAGGGTTGCAAGCTCGTCGTCGTGGCCTGCAATACGGCGACGGCCGCGGCGATCGACTTCCTGCGTGCGAAATACGCAGGGGTGCCGATTGTCGGCATGGAACCGGCGGTGAAGCCCGCCTGCCTGGCCACCCGGAGCCGGGTGGTGGGGGTGCTGGCCACGGAGCGGAGCCTCGACGGCGACCTGTTCCGCCGCACGGCCGCGAAGTACGGCGAGGGAATCGAGGTGCTGATGGTGCCTGGGCGCGGTTTCGTGGAGCTGGTCGAGGGCGACCGTGAGGCGGCGCCCGAGGCCGAAGCGTGCGTGCGGGCCGCCGTGAAGCCGATGCTGGCGCGGGGTGCCGACCAGATCGTCCTGGGGTGCACGCATTATCCCTTCCTGCTGCCCGTCCTGGAACGGGTCGTGGCGGGGCGCGGCGTGACGATCGTCGATCCGTCGCCCGCCGTGGCGCGGCGGGTCGTGCAGCTGCTCGACCGGGACGGCCTGCGGTCCGCTGCGGAGCACCGCCCGGAGTTCGCCTTCCGGACCTTTGCCGATGAAGCCTATCGTCGGCGCCTCGAACAGAAGGCTTTCGAATCCCTGTAACCGCGCATTCCCCATTTTCACCCCTCCGAGACCCGGAATCTCGGAAAAAATCCCTATCTTTGTTCGATAGAATCAAGACGAAATTCAGGAAAATGGCATCCCGAAATACATCCTCCAACTCCCGGCAGAACGTCCAGCGCTCGAACCGGGACAGCGCCCGCTGGATTGCGGGTCTGCTGCTCCTGTGCGTGGGGATTTTCGCCGCCGCGGCGGTTTTCTTCTCCTTTTTCAGCTGGGCCGCGGACCAGAGCGTCCTGCAAAAAACCGCCGAGGACCGCGAGTTGCTCGGTGCCGAGATCGAAAACCCCTGCGGGCCCCTCGGCGCCCGTCTGGGTCGCCTGCTGGTCGACGGTTCGTTCGGCATCTTCGGGATTCTGATCCCCGTGATGCTGATCCTCATCGGGGTGCGGATCATCCGTCAGCAGCCCCTGCGGCTCAACCAGTCGATCCTCTCGCTCTTCTTCATCATGATCCTCGGGTCGATGACCCTGGGATACCTCTTCGACATGCGTTGGAGCCTCTGTTCGAGTACGGGCTGGGGCGGAGCCTTCGGAAACCTCATGGCCAGCCGCCATCCCTATGGCGGCGGTGAGGCGATCGGGCTGCTGCCCGGGGCCATCGGGTCGCTCGGGACGCTGATCCTGCTCGTCGGAGGCTGGATCCTCACGGGCGTCTTCATCAACCGCAACTTCATCAACAAGGTCAACCGGGCGGGAAATGTCCTGGTGGATCAGAGCGAAAAGATCGTCGATACGGTCCGCAACAAGGTGATCCGTCCTCATGGTGAGGAGGATACGCCGCTCGACGGGCCCGCTCCGCTGGCGGATGCCGCGACGGAGGGGCGCGCCGCAGCCTCCGCTGCGGCAAAAGCGCCCCGGACTCCGGAACCGGCGTCGCGGAATGCCGATGCGGCGGCCCGGCCGGGCGCGGAAGCCCGGGACGGGGAAGCGAAGGGTGCGGAGCTCCGGGAGCCGGGAATGCGGCGTGCGGAGGGGGCCGATGCGAAGGGTGCGGGATCCGCGACGGCGGGGCTGCAGGTCGAGCGCCCGGCCGGGCCGCGTGGCGGAGAGCCGGGGCGTGCCGGTTCCGCGTCGGCGGCACAGCGGGAGAACCTCCGGCGTCCGGCGGCGGACGAAAGCCCCTTCGTGGAGCTGACGCCCGACGGACGTCCCATTGCGCCGCCGACGGAGGTCGCGGCTTCCGCCCCCGAATCCGGGGAGGCGGGGGCATTCACCGAAGTGGACCTCTCGCGCCCCGAAGGGCGTGTGGTGATGGGCCGCGGCGGACTGGTCGAACTGGAACGTCCGCAGCGCCGGGGAGGTGCTCCGGGCGGAGTGGTCGGCAATCCGGACGATCCGTTTATCGAAATCACGGTCGGCGACGACGAGGAGCCCGTTGGCAACGAGGAGGTTGTGGGGGAGTACCCGTTTGTCGGGGAACCCGGCGCCGAAGGCGCGGAAGAGTTGCGGCACGATGCGGAGGCGATCGAACTGGTGGACGCTTCGGATGCGGAGACGACGGCGGAGCATGACGCCGCGGCTGCGGGTCGGGAGGCGCTTCCGGCAGGCGGTGCCGCGGGGAGCGGAGCCCCGGCGGAGGGGATTGTGGTGACGGTCGAGGAGCACGAGGCGAAGCTCGTCGACGCGAAGTCGATCCCCACGGAGAGCTACGACCCGCTGAAGGACCTGGTGAACTACCGCAAACCGCCCGTAACGCTGCTGGAGGACTATGTCTCGGATTCGGAGGTCTCGGACGAGGAGATTTACGAGAACAAGACCCGCATCGAGGAGACGCTCAAGTATTTCGGCATTCCGATCCAGCGGATCAAGGCCACGGTGGGCCCCACGGTGACGCTCTACGAGATCGTCCAGGCCCAGGGGGTCAAGATCTCGAAGATTCAGGGTCTGCAGAACGATATTGCCCAGAGCCTCAAGGCTGAATCGGGCATCCGCATCATCGCGCCGATCCCGGGCCGCGGAACGATCGGTATCGAGGTCCCGAACCGTCACAAGCAGATCGTTTCGATGTATTCGGCGATCCGTTCGCTGCGCTTCCAGGAGTCGAAGGCCGAGCTGCCGGTGGTCATCGGGCGCACGATCCAGAATGAAAATTACGTCTTCGACCTGACGAAGATGCCCCACCTGCTTGTGGCGGGTGCCACGGGACAGGGCAAGTCCGTCGGGCTGAATGCCATCATCACGTCGCTGCTCTACCGCAAGCACCCCGCGCAGCTGAAATTCGTGATGATCGACCCCAAGATGGTGGAGTTCTCGCTCTACGCCAAGATCGAACGCCACTTCCTGGCCAAGATGCAGTCCGAGGAGGAGGCGATCGTCACCGACCCCAAAAAGGCGGTCTATACGCTCAACTCGCTGTGCGTGGAGATGGACGAGCGGCTGGAACTCTGCAAGAAGGCCGAGGTGCGCAACATCTCGGAATACAATGCGAAATTCGTCGCCCGACGTCTGAACCCCCAGCACAAGCACCGCTACCTGCCCTATATCGTGGTGGTGATCGACGAGTTCGCCGACCTGATCATGACGGCCAAGGAGGTCGAAACGCCCGTGACGCGCCTGGCACAGAAGGCCCGCGCCATCGGTATCCACCTGATTATCGCCACGCAGCGTCCGTCGGTCGACGTCATCACGGGAAAGATCAAGGCCAATTTCCCGGCCCGTATCGCTTTCCGCGTGATGCAGATGATCGACTCGCGGACGATTATCGACCGCCCGGGTGCCGACCAGCTGATCGGCCGGGGTGACATGCTCATCTCGAAGGACGGCGAACTGACCCGTATCCAGTGTGCGCTGGTCGAGACCCGGGAGGTCGAACGCATCGTCGACTATATCTCCAAACAGCAGGGTTACACCGAAGCCTACGAACTGCCCGACTATACGCCCGACAATGGCGACGGCGGCGGGCAGGTGGGCAGTGAGGAGTCTTCGGCGCCGGTGAAGTACGATTCGCTCTTTGCCGAGATTGCCCGCGATGCGGTGTCGAGCGGCCAGATCTCGACGTCGATGATTCAGCGCAACTACGAGGTGGGATTCAACCGTGCGGGGCGCATCATGATGCAGCTCGAAAGGGCCGGGATTGTCGGCCGTCAGCAGGGGGCCAAACCCCGCGACATTCTCTTCTACGACCTGCCCTCGCTGGAGGCCAAGCTGCAGGAACTGGGGGTGTCGTAGGTGGAACCCCGGGCCGGGGCCGGAGAGACCGGGGCGGCCGGGATGTGGTGTTGTAGATTAGGGCGGCCGGACTGTTGAGACCGGGGCGGCCGGGATGGGCTGTCGTAATTTCGGCAGAGGCCGGACGAAAGGGTGGAAGTATCGAAAAAACGGATCCAATTATGAAACGATTGCTGCTTTTTGCGCTCCTGCTGGCCGGGACGTCGGCAATGGCCGGAACGGCTGCCGGACGTGCCGGGGAGATTCTCGAAGGTCTTGCCGCAGGATTCCGCGCCATGAAGGGGTATGAGGTGGACTTTGCGGTCGAAGCCGGGGAGTACCGTGCCGCTGGCCGTTATGCCGTCGAGGGACAGGGCTACTTCCTGACGCTGGGCGATGCCGAGGTCTTTTGCGACGGTACGGTCCGCTACGAGGTGGACCATGCCCGCCGCGAGGTGACGATCGTCGGAGTCGATACCGCGAGCCGCAATATCCTGAACAATCCCGTCCGGGCGTTCGATTTTCTGGACAGTGAATACCTCCCGGAACTCCTCTCCGAGACGGAGGGCCGGGCCGTCGTGCGGCTGACCCCCACGGCGGAGAACAGCTCCCCGGCGGGAACGGTTACGGTGACGGTCTCGACCGCCGCGATGCGCCCCGAGGTGTTGGATTACGACTACGAGGGTGAGCGGGTGCGGATCACGATCGGCCGGGTGGCACCGCTCGGCGGTCCGCTGCGGACCTTCGACCGGAAAAGCTGCGAAGGCTACGAATTCATCGACTTCCGGTAGCGGTTCCCGCGTCTGCGGCCTTGCCGGGGAATATTCTCCCCGGGAAATGGACCCATTTCTTCCGACAGGGGGTCGGGAGAAATTTTTTTTGCCCTCAGATCGCCCGAAAAGGGCCAAAAACAACCCCTTCCGGAAAAATATCGCGCACGCACGCGCGATTTTACCCCTGCAAAGTTGCCCGGATCGCAAGAAATTACTATTTTTGTTCGTTATTAGGCGGGTCGTGAGTCGGCCCGCACGAAAATCCGGTTATACAGAAGAGATAGATGCTTACAGAAGAAGAAAAAAATGCCGGTTTGGTGGGGCGGATCATCCCCATCAATATCGAAGAGCAGATGAAGTCGGCCTACATCGACTACTCGATGTCGGTCATTGTCTCCCGGGCCCTGCCCGACGTGCGCGACGGCCTGAAACCCGTACACCGACGCATCCTCTACGATATGAGCGCGGAGCTCAACCTCTACTCCGACAAACCTACCCGTAAGTCGGCCCGTATCGTCGGTGACGTGCTCGGTAAGTTCCACCCCCACGGCGACTCGTCGGTCTACGACGCCATGGTCCGTCTGGCTCAGGACTGGTCGATGCGCTACCCGCTCGTCGACGGCCAGGGTAACTTCGGCTCGATGGACGGCGACTCGCCTGCGGCCATGCGTTACACCGAGGCCCGCATGAAGAAGATCACCGACGAGGTGATGGCCGATATCGACAAGGAGACCGTCGACTGGACGTTGAACTTCGACGATACGATCCCCGAACCTACGGTCCTGCCGACCAAAATCCCGCTGCTGATCGTCAACGGTGCCAGCGGTATCGCCGTCGGTATGGCCACGAACATGGCCCCGCACAACCTCGGCGAAGTCGTCGATGCCTGCTGCGCCTATGTCGACAACCCCGAGATTTCGGGCGAGGAGCTGCTCCACTACGTCAAGGGCCCCGATTTCCCCACGGGCGGCCTCATCTACGGCTACGAAGGGGTCAAGGAGGCGATGCTGACGGGCCGCGGCCGCGTGATCATGCGCGCCAAGACCGAGATCGAACATACGCCCAGCGGCCGCGAGTGCATCGTCGTCACGGAGATCCCCTACATGGTCAACAAGGCCGAGATGATCAAGAAGATCGCCGACCTGATCAACGACAAGAAGATCGACGGCATCTCCTACATCAACGACGAATCGGACCGCAACGGCCTGCGGATCATTATCATCCTGAAACACGACGCCGTGGCGAGCGTGGTGCTCAACACGCTCTTCAAGAATACGCCGCTGCAGACGTCGTTCGCCGTGAACAACATCGCACTGGTCAACGGACGCCCGCAGCTGCTGTCGATGCGCGACCTGATCCGGCACTTCATCGACCACCGCCACGACGTGGTGGTTCGCCGCACACGCTTCGACAAGCGCAAGGCCGAGGAGCGCCTGCACATCGTGCTCGGTCTGCTGATCGCCCAGGACAACATCGACGAGATCGTGCACATCATCCGCTCGTCGCAGACGCCCGATGCCGCCAAGCAGACCATGATGGAGCGCTTCGAGTTGTCCGAGCTGCAGGCTTCGGCCATCATCGAGATGCGCCTGCGGGCCCTGACCGGCCTGGAGCGCGGCAAGCTCGTGGCCGAGCGTGACGAACTGACGGCCCTGATCGCGCACCTCACGGAGGTGCTGGCCAGCGTGGCCATGCAGATGCAGATCGTCAAGGACGAACTGCTGGAGATCAAGGAGAAGTACGGCGACGAACGCCGCACGGAGATCGTCTACGCTTCGGAGGAGTTCAATCCGGAGGATTTCTACGCCGACGACGACATGGTGATCACCATCTCGCACATGGGATACATCAAGCGCACGCCGCTGGCCGAATACCGCACGCAGAACCGCGGCGGCGTGGGAGCCAAGGGCAGCGCCACACGCGACGAGGATTTCATCGAACACATCTACGTGGCCTCGATGCACAATACGATGCTCTTCTTCACGGAGAAGGGCCGCTGCTACTGGCTGAAGGTCTACGAAATCCCCGAAGGGACCCGTTCGTCGAAGGGCCGTGCGATCCAGAACGTCATCCAGATCGAACCCGACGACAAGGTCCGCGCCTATATCAATGTCAAACGGCTCAATGATGAGGAGTATGTGAACAACAACTACATCATCATGTGCACGAAGGACGGTACGATCAAGAAGACGAAGCTCGAAGCCTACTCGCGGCCGCGCCAGAACGGTGTGAACGCCATCGTGATCCGCGAGGGCGACCAGCTGATCGAGGCCAAACTGACGAGCGGCCAGGCCGAGGTGCTGATCGCCGCCCGCGAAGGCAAGGCCATCCGCTTCAACGAGAATACGGTCCGCCCGATCGGGCGTGTCGGCGCCGGGGTGCGCGGCATCTCGATCGACGAAGGCGACGAGGTGGTCGGCATGATCTGCGTGGAGCCCGACTCGAAGCAGGACGTGCTGGTGCTGAGCGAGAACGGCTACGGCAAGCGTACCGATCTGGACGAGTACCGCATCACGAACCGCGGCGGAAAGGGCGTCAAGACGATCAACATCACGGAGAAGACCGGCAAGCTGATCTCGATCCAGGCCGTGACGGACGACAACGACCTGATGATCATCAACCGCTCGGGCCTCACGATCCGCACCGCGGTATCGCAGATCCGGCTCGCAGGACGCGCCACGCAGGGCGTGCGGATCATCAACCTGCGCGAAGGCGATGCCATCGCTTCGGTGATGGCCGTCCCGGCCGCCGGTGAGGAGGATTCCGCGGCCGTCGAGGGCGCCGAGGGCGCCGAAGCGGGTGTGAACTCCGTAAATGCGGAGTCGGCAACTCCGGCTCCCGGGACCGACAGCCCCGCGGAGGAATAGGCAAGGAACACGAAATAACCGAAAAACTTTTTAATTCCAGTTCGTATGAAAAAGACGATTTTGACGGCTCTCGCGGCGCTGCTCGTGGCAGTTCCCGCCGTGCAGGCCCAGAAGGTGAACAAGGAGGCTCTCCTCGCCAAGATCGAGAAGAGCGATGCCGACATCGCCAACGAAAAGAAGGCTGCGAAGGCCGCAACGTGGATCAACCGCGGCAAGGCATTCTATGAGGTGGCTGTCGAGCCGACGAAGAACCTCTTCGTCAACATGGAGTCCACGATGCTCAAACTTACGGTCGGCGAGCCGAAATCGACCTCGCAGGAGACCCTCAACGGCGTGCAGTACACGGCCTGGGTCTACTCCTGGTTTACGGCCTACATCAAGGACAACAAGGTCGCCACGTGGAAGCAGACCAGATGGGTGGTCAAGGATGCCCCGCAGAAGGCTATCGAGGCCTACAACAAGGCCTATGAGCTCGATCCCAAGAGCGCCGACAAGGTCAAGGAGGGTCTGAAGCAGATCAGCGACTTCTGCTCGCAGGTCGGCAATGCCGGCATCGACTCGGGCGACTATGTGGGAGCTGCGAATGCCTACGCCACGGCTTACGAGGCTCAGTCGAGCCCGGCTTACGGCGAGGCCGATCCCGCACTGCTCTACTATGCGGGTTATCTGCTGACGGTCGACGGTTCGAACAATGTCGAGTCGTTCGTCCGCGGCGGGAAGTATCTCCAGGAGGCTATTGCCAAGAACTATGCCGACGAGGAGGGTAACATCTACTACTACCTCTTCCACTGCTTCTACGGCCAGAAGGCTGCCGACAAGGAGAACGTCATGAAGGCCAAGCAGGCCCTGCTGACCGGTATCGAGAAGTTCCCGAAGAACGAGCGGATTCTCGACGGCCTGATGCAGCTCTACACCTCGGAAGAGGGTGTCGGAGACCCCGCCGACCTCGTGGCACTGATCGACAAGGCTATTGCCGACAACCCGTCGAATGTCGACCTGTGGTTCGGCCGCGGCCGGATCTTCTACGCCCTGAAGGATTACGACAAGAGCATCGAGTCGTTCAAGAAGGTCGTGGAACTGAAGCCCGACCTCTTCGAGGGCAACTACTATCTGGGAGTCTTCTACACGATCAAGGGCGATGAGCTCAACAAGGTGATGAACGAGAAGCAGTACAGCAGCCAGTCGGCTTACGATGCCGATCTGAAGGCTGTCAACGAGGTTTATCTGGCTGCCGTGCCCTGGTTCGAGAAGGCTCACGAGATCAAACCCGAGGATGTCGATACGCTGGAGTTCCTCAAGTCGCTGTGCTTCCGTCTGCGCGACGAACCCGGCGTCATGGACAAGTACAATACCTATAATGCCCTCTACAAGCAGGCCAAGGGTATCGAATAATCGATTTCGGAATCGAAAACACGGGAAGCCCGGCTCCACATCTGTGAGGCCGGGCCCTTTTTTTAGAGGGGCTTTTTGCATCGTCAAAAAGCCCCGCAAAAACCGCCCGGCTAAGAGCCGGGTTTTAGGGGCTGCTGGGCCTTATTGGGGTTTCCGAAGCCTTTACCCGCATACGACCGTCGAAGCGCAGAACCGGATCGGAAACACGTCACTTGCCCCATCGCCCCTAAAACCCTCCTCTTAGGAGGGCCTTGCTGCCGCACTTTGCTTTTTGCGGAAAGAGGACGCAGCGCAGGCGGCGCGATAAGAAACGGGGCCGGTTTGCTTGCAAACCCGCGCCAGGCGCCCGTTTCCGCGACGCCAAACTGCGGCCCCGTAAAAAGCAACTTGCGGATGGTTTTGGTGGCACCTTTTGACAGCAAAAGGTGCCCGGCTAAGAGCCGGGTTTTAGGGGCTGCTGAACCTTTAGCGGTTTCCGAAGCCTTTACCCGCATACGACCGACCGTCGGGAGCGGTGATTTGCTTCCGATCCTTTCAACATCCCTTCGCCCCTAAATCCGGCTTCTTAAGCCGGGGATTTGATTCTTTTCCAAAAATTCGTATCTTTGCCTTGTGGGCGGGTGCATCCGCCGCATGACATTTTGTTTAACGTAAGCGTTACGTTATTGTTCTTGCTGACAAAAACGGCAAATTTTGGCAAAATAGGGAACGATAAATGTAATGCTCGCGCGTTTGCGCGGGCTTTTATTTATCGTATTTTGCGGGTATTGCCGTACCTTGTCAGCCGGTAAGTAACTGACCCGTGCTTTTTTTATGAAAAAACGGCAAATCTTTTCCCCGATTTGGGGAGCGCTTCTGACGGTGCTGTTTCTGACGGGATGCGACCGGCAACTGCAATTCGATCTGGCCGAACAGGAGTTCCGCCGTGTGACCGACCTGCAATCGGAGCTGCTTGGCGAGGTGCTCTCCTCCTACGCGGCCCAGGGTCCCGAAAAGTTCGGGACTCTGAATGCCGGTTATATGCGCGACGGGACGTTCGCCCTGCTCGAATCGCTCGATGAGGAGGCCGGGCGCCTCATCGAGCGCATGGTGCGCTTCTGCGACCGACGGCGGGTGAAACAACTGGTGGAGTGCATGGCACTGCGAGCCCGGCTGACGCGGCGCTTCAACGATGCCGAAATGCCCTTCATCTACCGGGATTATCCGCCGCCCTGGGAGGTTCTCGAACCCGATGCCGGGGAGTGGCTGCAGCGGGTTAGCGGGCGATGCGGCCGGTAATGGGACCCCGGGCCAGTTGGGCGGTCTCTTCGGCCGTGAACTGCCCGTAGTCGCCCGGTACGGTGTTCTTGATTGCACACGCCGCCGTGCCGAAATCCAGTGCGAACTGCATGTCCCCGGCGTGCCGGGCCAACCCGTAGATCAACCCGCCGACAAAGGCGTCGCCCACACCGACGCAATCCACCACGCAGTCGATGTCGTAAACCCGCGACGTGTAGAGCCGACCGTCGGTGTAGAGCGTTCCGGAAATCAGGTGATGGTTGGCACTCAGCACGCTGCGCAGCCCGAAGACGATGCCCCGGCAGTGCGGGAAACGCTCCGCCACCTGCCGCGAGGCTGCTTCGTAACCCGCCGTATCGGGCTGGTAGGAGGCATCCCGGGCCTCGAATTTCGGGAGTTGCAGCCCGAGAATCCGTTCGTATTCGTCGTCCGTGCCGAAGAAGAAGTCGCATTGCGCCATAAGCGGCGGCAGGACCTCCTGCGGGGTTTTGCCGTATTTCCAGAGGTTTTTGCGGTAGTTGATGTCGCACGAAACCACCAGTCCGGCAGCGCGGGCCGCGGCGATGGCTTCGGCGCACGCCTCGGCGGCCGAGGCACTGACGGCGGCCGAGATCCCCGACCAGTGGAACCACGCGGCATCGCGGAAGATCGATGCCCAGTCGATCATCCCCGGGCGCAGCAGGTCGTACGACGACCCGGCCCGGTCGTAGACCACGTGCGACGAACGCATCGCCGCGGCCTCCTCCATGTAGTAGAGCCCGAGCCGGTTTCCGCAGCGCAGCACGTCGCCGGTCTCCACGCCGTAACTGCGCAGGTCGTCCAGACAGGCATCGGCGATGCGGTTGTCGGGCACGCAGGTGACGAATTCGCTCCGCAGTCCGTAGTTGGCCAGGGCCACGGCAACGTTGGCTTCGCTGCCTCCGTAGCTGACCTGGAAGAGTTTCGTCTGGTTGAAACGCAGTCGTTCGGGCGGTGTGAGCCGCAGCATGATCTCCCCGAAGGTGACGATCTTTTTCTTCGTATCCATGGTTTCTGTGTCGCTATACAGAACAAAGATAGTAAAAAAAAGGAACCGATTGTTCCGATTCCGCTATTTTTCGCGAGGCTTTTTCGGGCGGTTCCCCATTTGTCGGAATGCTTGGCGGCGCGGAATGAGAAACCCCTGACACCGGCAGTGTCAGGGGCTTCCTTTTGTTGCCGGGAGCCCCGTTCGGGAACCTCCGCGGCGTATATCCGGACCTATTTGCGGACGGTGACCGTCAGCGGCTGGGTGGCGGCAGCCTGGGCAGCCGTGATCTCCTCGACCCATTCGCCCATATCCTCCACGCCGCCCTGGCTCCAGCCTGAACCGGCATAGTAGGTAAGCGTCTCGCCGGACTTCACGCTCTTGACCGCTACGGCGTGTCCCAGCGTGTCGGCGATCATCTCGCCGCCCGGGAGGATCACACCGAGGTAGATGTCTCCGTCGCGGACGGGATCCTTCGTATCCGAGGTCGCCTCGCACATGCCCATCCAGTCGTCGCCGTTCATGACCCGCTTCACGTCGTGGCGCACGAAGCCTGCGGCGATGGGCAGTTCGGTGAAATCACCCTCGTAGAGGTTGTCCATGCGGTTGAAGCGCTGGTTGGCATCGAGCGAGATGGTCTTCACGAGCGACACCTGCGTGCCGTTTACGTCGAACGGGGCGTAGGTCAACTCGACGGTCGTGCGGATCGGACCGTTGTCGAGCGTGCGGGCCGTAGCGTAGTTGTGGTCCATGTACCAGAACTTGCCGTCGACGAAGGGCACCGAAGCACCCGAACCGAGCGTCACGCCCACCTTGTAGCAGTCCATGCCGTCGCCGTAGTTGTGGTGGTAGTCACCCTTGGCATACCACTCGTCGATGACGAGTTTCTCGGTGCACTTCACCCAGACGTCGATACCCGGCGTGACGAGCTTCTCGGGCGAGGTCTCCAGGGCCGGGCCGTAGAGGCGGTAGGCCACCTTGTTGTTCTCCCAGGCGTAATCGTCGTAGCGTTCGGGAACCTGGCGTCCGAATGCCTCGGCGGGGTAGGCCTCGCGCGTGCCGGTGACGATCTGGAAGTGTTTGGTCTCCAGTGCATCGGCGTCGGTCTGGAAGATCAGCGCCTGGGGTTCGGCCTCGCCGCGGTAGAGGACCTGCGAGGGAACCTGCTCCTTGTCGTCGTTCAGCACGACGACGTTTTCGGGCGTCACGCCCTGGAGTGCCGAAACCTCGGACCAGGCGATTTCGACGGTCTCGTCGTCGCGGTCGAGCTGCGTGGGGTTGGCGACTTCGACTTTCAAAGCCGGAGTGCAGGAGGCTGCCAGCATGGCGGCAAATCCTAAGAGTGTGTTTTTCATCATACGGAAACTGAAGTTTTTTCGATGTTTGGTTTGGCAAATTTACGATTTTTCCGTATATTGGTCAACCAGAATGGCAAATATTCTATTTAATTTGGTGATTTTTCGTAGTATCTCTCGCGGAAAGTTACTAATTTTACGTGGTGAAAAGGGACGATTTTCTGGCAGATCGTTCCGATTCTGCGAATGTTGGCCTAAATATTAAACGATACAATGAAAGCGTTCAACGACGAGAATTTCCTGTTGCAGACCGAGACGGCGCAACGGCTTTACCACGAACATGCGGCTCACCAGCCGATCATCGATTACCATTGTCATCTGATCCCGGAGTACGTGGCTTCGGACCACCGCTTCGAGAACCTGTCGAAGATCTGGCTCGAAGGCGACCACTACAAGTGGCGCGCGATGCGCACGAACGGCGTGGAGGAGCGTTACTGCACGGGCAAGGATACCACCGACTGGGAGAAGTTCGAAAAGTGGGCCGAAACGGTGCCCTATACGATGCGCAACCCGCTCTACCACTGGACCCACCTGGAGCTGAAGACGGCTTTCGGTGTCACGAAACTCCTCAACCCGTCGACCGCGCGGGAGATCTACGACCACTGTACGGCGCTGCTGCAGCAGCCCGAGTATTACGCCCGGGGCCTCATGCAGCACTACAACGTCGAGGTGGTCTGCACGACGGACGACCCGGTCGATTCGTTGGAGCACCACATCAAGGTCCGCGAGGACGGCTTTGCGGTGAAGATGCTCCCGACGTGGCGCCCCGACAAGGCGATGGCTGTCGAATCGGCCGCCGATTTCAGGGCCTACATCGAAAAACTCTCCGAGGTCTCGGGGGTCTCGATCTCGAAATTCGCCGACGTGATCGACGCCCTGCGCGTGCGGCACAAGTTCTTCGAGTCGGTGGGCTGCCGCCTCTCGGACCACGGCATCGAGGAGTTCTACGCCGAAGACTACACGCAGGCCGAAATCGACGCCATCTTTAATAAGGTGTACGGCGGGCAGGAGCTCACGCCGGAGGAGATCCGCAAGTACAAGACCGCGATGATGGTCGAGTTCGCCGTCATGGACCACGAGACGGGCTGGACACAGCAGTTCCACTACGGCGCCATCCGCAACAACAACTCGCGGATGTTCAAGCAGTTGGGGCCCGATACGGGCTTCGACTCGATCGGCGACTTCACGGTGGGCAAGGCGATGTCGAAATTCTTCGACATGCTCGACCGCGAGGACAAGCTCACCCGCACGATCATCTACAACCTCAATCCGCGCGACAACGAACTCGTCGCCACGATGCTCGGCAACTTCCAGGACGGCCGCTACGGCGCCGGAAAGATCCAGTTCGGTTCGGGCTGGTGGTTCCTCGACCAGAAGGACGGCATGGAGAAGCAGATGAATGCCCTCTCGACGCTGGGCCTGCTGAGCCGCTTCGTGGGGATGCTGACCGACTCGCGCTCGTTCCTCTCGTACCCGCGCCACGAGTATTTCCGCCGCACGCTCTGCAACCTCGTGGGCAACGATATCGAACAGGGCCTGCTGCCCGCCTCGGAGATCGATTTCATCGGTCGCGAAATCATCGAGGGAATCTGCTACCGCAATGCGAAAAATTTCTTCAAATTCTAAACAATCCATAGGATAACAACATGAAAATCGTAACTTTAGGAGAAATCATGCTGCGTCTCTCGACGCCGGGGAACACCCGTTTCGTACAATCCGATTCGTTCGACGTCGTGTACGGCGGCGGCGAGGCCAACGTAGCAGTTTCGTGCGCCAACTACGGCCACGACGCCTACTTCGTGACGAAACTCCCGAAGCATGAGATCGGACAGTCGGCCGTGAATGCCCTGCGCAAGTACGGCGTGAAGACCGACTTCATCGCCCGCGGCGGTGACCGCGTGGGTATCTACTACCTCGAAACCGGCGCCTCGATGCGCCCCTCGAAGGTGATCTATGACCGCGCCCATTCGGCTATCGCCGAGGCCGACGCTTCGGATTTCGATTTCGACGCCATCATGGAGGGTGCCGACTGGTTCCACTGGTCGGGCATCACGCCCGCCATCTCGGACAAGGCTGCCGAACTGACGAAACTGGCCTGCGAGGCCGCCAAGCGTCACGGCGTGACCGTTTCGGTGGACCTGAACTTCCGCAAGAAGCTCTGGACCAAGGAGAAGGCCCAGTCGATCATGAAGCCGCTGATGCAGTATGTCGACGTCTGCATCGGCAACGAGGAGGACGCCGAATTGTGCCTGGGCTTCAAGCCCGACGCCGATGTCGAAGGCGGTGAGACCAATGCCGAAGGCTACAAGGGCATCTTCCGCCAGATGGCCGCAGAGTTCGGGTTCAAGTATGTGATCTCGACGCTGCGCGAGTCCTTCTCGGCCACGCACAACGGCTGGAAGGCCATGATCTACAACGGTCAGGAGTTCTACGAGTCGAAGCGTTACGACATCAACCCGATCATCGACCGCGTGGGTGGCGGCGACTCCTTCTCGGGCGGCATCATCCACGGCCTGCTGACGAAACCGACGCAGGGCGAGGCCCTCGAATTCGCCGTGGCAGCTTCGGCCCTGAAGCACACGATCAACGGCGACTTCAACCTCGTTTCGGCCGAGGAGGTCGAGTCGCTGGCAGGCGGAAACGCCAGCGGCCGCGTACAGCGCTGATGTATAATGGACGGAGCGGGAGGCGGCGGCAAAAGCCGCTTCTCTCCTCCGCCGGTTTCGATATACGTAAAAACAAATTCTGAAAATGGCACGTTTTTCAAAAATGCAAGTCATGGAGGCCATCGGCAAGACCGGTATGGTCCCCGTCTTCTACCACTCGGACGCCGAAATCGCCAAACAGGTCGTCAAGGCCTGCTATGAGGGCGGAGTGCGGGCGTTCGAGTTCACGAACCGCGGCGATTTCGCTTCGGAGGTCTTCATCGAGGTGATCAAGTTCGCGGCGAAAGAGTGCCCGGAGATGGTGCTGGGCGTCGGTACGATCGTCGATGCCCCGACGGCCGCCATGTACATCCAGTACGGAGCGAACTTCGTCGTGGGTCCCTACCTGAACCCCGAGGTTGCGAAGGTCTGCAACCGCCACCTGGTGCCCTATACGCCGGGCTGCGGTTCGGTGACGGAGATCGGCATCGCCCAGGAGCTGGGCTGCGATCTGACCAAGATCTTCCCGGCCGGAAATGTCGGCGGTCCGTCGTTCGTCAAGAACGTCAAGGCTCCGCTGCCGTGGTCGAACATCATGGCCACGGGCGCTGTGGAACCCACCGAGGAGAATCTCACGGCCTGGATCAAGGCCGGCGTCTACTGCGTGGGCATGGGCTCGCAGCTCTTCCCCAAAGACGTGATCGCGGCGAAGGACTGGAAGGCCATCACGGAAAAATGCCGCTTCGCACTGGATGTTATTGCCGGTGTGAAAAACAAGTAGTAAGTAATCCCATCGACCTAAACCTTATCACATGACAAATACCACATCAACTTCAACCAAACTGATGACCAACTGGCGTTGGTGGATGTGCGTGCTGCTCTTCGTGGCCACGACGGTGAACTACCTGGACCGTCAGGTGCTGTCGCTGACCTGGAAGGACTTCATCGCTCCCGAATTCCACTGGACCGACGCCGATTACGGAACCATTACGGCTGTTTTCTCGCTCGTTTACGCGCTCTGCATGCTCTTCGCGGGCCGCTTCATCGACTGGATGGGCACCAAGAAGGGCTATCTGTGGGCGATCGGCGTATGGTCGCTCGGCGCCTGCCTCCATGCGGCCTGCGGCTGGGCCACGATGCACATCGAGGGCTTCGAGTCGGTCAAGGCCATGACCTCCGTGGAGGCCGGAACGGCTGTGGCGTTCGCCATCGCTTCGACGAGTGTCTGGCTGTTCCTCGCCGCGCGCTGCATCCTTGCGCTGGGTGAGGCGGGCAACTTCCCCGCAGCCATCAAGGTGACCGCCGAGTACTTCCCGAAGAAGGACCGGGCCTTCGCCACGTCGATCTTCAATGCCGGTGCATCGGTGGGTGCACTGGTGGCTCCGGCCTCGATTCCGCTGCTGGCCCAGTACTTCAAGGACCAGGGCATTGGCGGCGGCTGGGAGATGGCTTTCATCATCATCGGAGCCCTGGGCTTCCTCTGGATGGGCTTCTGGGTCTTCATGTACGAGAAACCCGAGAAATCGAAGCACGTGAACGCCGCCGAGCTGGCCTACATCCATCAGGACGATGCCGAGATGCCGGCTGCCGAGATCAAGGCGCAGGAGGAGAAACCCGAAAAGGTCATTCCGTTCTGGCGCTGCTTCACCTACCGGCAGACCTGGTCGTTCATCACCGGCAAGTTCTTCACCGACGGCGTATGGTGGTTCTACCTCTTCTGGGCTCCGGCCTACTTCTCGGACCAGTACGGCTACTCGTCCAGCTCGGGAATGGGTATTGCACTGATCTTCACGCTCTACGCCATTGTGACGGTGCTGTCGATCTTCGGCGGTTACCTTCCGAAGCTCTTCGTTGACCGCAAGGGCATGAACCCCTATGCGGGCCGTATGCTGGCGATGCTGATCTTTGCGTTCCTGCCGCTGCCCGCGCTCTTCGCGCAGGGTGCCGGAACCTACTCGGTATGGTGGCCCGCGATCATCATCGGTCTGGCCGGCGCCGGACACCAGGCGTGGTCGGCGAACCTCTTCTCGACGATCGGCGACATGTTCCCCAAATCGGCCATTGCGACCATTACGGGTATCGGCGGCATGGCCGGGGGTGTGGGTTCGTTCCTGATCAACAAGGGAGCCGGAGCGCTCTTCACCCACTCGGAGCAGATGGGCGATGCGTTCCGCTTCATGGGCTTCGACGGCAAGGAGGCCGGTTACATGATCATCTTCTGCATCTGCGCCGTGGCCTATCTGGTGGCATGGGCGATCATGAAGACGCTGGTTCCGAAGTACAAGCCTATCGTCATCGAATAATTTTTCGGGTCCGGACCGACGGCGGCCGGCAGAATGGCCGCCGTCGGTTCTCTCCGAACTCACAACCAAGTCCTTACAAAGATGAAACAACTCAATAAGTCGACCGTCGAAACGGTCGACCGCCCCGTTCGTATCCTGCAATTCGGCGAGGGCAACTTCCTGCGGGCCTTCGTGGACTGGCAGATCGACATCGCCAACGAGAAGGGCGTCATGAATTCGGGCGTGGCCATCTGCCAGCCGATTATCGATCCCGAGCACAAGGTGCTGGGCATGATCGACCTGCTGCACCGGCAGGACAACCTCTACCACGTCTATCTGGAGGGTATCGAGAACCGTCAGCCGAAGAAGGACGTGCGGCTGGTGAAGAGTGTCATGGATTCGTTCAACCCCTATGTCGACTACGAGAAGTACAAGCAATACTTCCTCTCGCCGGAGCTGAAGATCACGATCTCGAACACCACGGAGGCGGGAATCCGCTACGAGGAGGGCGACGATCTGGAGGCGCGTCCGCCGAAGTCCTACCCGGCGAAGATGACGGCGCTGCTCTACAAGCGCTTCAAGCACTTCAACGGCGATCCGACGAAGGGCCTCTGCATCATCTGCTGCGAGCTGATCGAGAATAACGGCTCGACGCTGCACGAGTATGTGATCCGCCACGCGATGTACAACGGCCTGGGGGCGGACTTCATCGACTGGGTGGAGCGCCACTGCCACTTCTGCGACACGCTGGTCGACCGCATCGTGCCGGGCTTCCCGCGCGACACGATCGGTGAGATCAAGGAGGAGCTGGGCTACGACGACAACCTGGTGGTGAAGGCCGAGCTGTACCACCTGTGGGCGATCGGCGGCGAGGGCTACAAGGAGGTGATGAAGGAGCTGCCGCTGGACAAGGCGGGCCTGCACGTGATCTTCATGCCGTCGATCAAGCAGTTCCGCGACAAGAAGGTCCGCATCCTAAACGGCTCGCACACGGGTATGGTGCCCATTGCCCTGCAGATGGGCTGCGAGACGGTGATGGATGCCTTCAACACCCCGGCGATCGAGCGTTTCATCAACGAGATGGTGGCCGAGGAGGTGATCCCGATGATCGAGGAGGACCAGGAGGAGCTGAAGCAGTTCGCCGCGGGGATCCTCGAACGTTTCTACAACCCCTACATCAAGCACATGCTGCGGTCGATCTCGCTCAACTCGCTGTCGAAGTGGGAGGCGCGCAACTATCCGACCGTGAAGGACAACTGGTTCAAGGCCGGGAAACTGGCCGCACGCGAGTGCTTCACCTTTGCGGCGCTGATGTCGCTGTACGGCCCGAAGAGCGGTTTCGAACCCGACGACACGAAGGAGTTTGTCGACTACATCCGCACGAACTGGAATTCGGAGGACCTCGTGGGTACGATCTCGAAGATCGTGCGCGAGAGCGGCATCTTCACGGTGGATTTCTCGGAGGTTCCGGGCTTCGTGGAGGCCGTTGCGGGCTATGTGGGTGACATCGAGGCGCTGGGCATGAAGGGCGCGCTGGACAAATTTTTGACGAAATAGCATTTTTTCCGAAAAGGCGGAGCGGACGGGCCGGAAGCCGGATGACGGAGGGTCCGGCTCCGCTTTTTTCAGACCACAGGAGTTTATGAAACGATTCTTGAAAATCAATGCCGCGGACAACGTGGCCGTGGCGCTGGCCGATCTCGCTGCGGGCGAGTGTGTGGAGATCGACGGCGGGGTGGTAACGTTGCGTGAGGCGGTGGCCCGGGGACATAAATTCGCCCTGCGGGATCTCTCCGAGGGGGAGAACGTCGTCAAGTACGGCTATCCGATCGGGCATGTCACCTGCAGCGTGGCGGCCGGGACGTGGATCCATTCGCACAACCTGAAAACCAACCTGCACGACGACCTCACCTACACCTATACGCCGCGGGTCTATCCGCTCGACATTCCGAAGCGCGACGTCACGGTACAGGGCTACCTGCGCCGCAACGGGCAAATGGGCATCCGCAACGAACTGTGGATCGTGCCGTCGGTGGGGTGCGTGAACGGGCAGGCGCAGGCCATTGCCGAGCGGGTGCGCCGCGAGTGCGACTGCTCGCATCTGGACGACGTGCGCGTCTATACGCACAACTACGGCTGTTCGCAGCTGGGTGACGACCACGCCAACACGCGGCGGGCGCTGGCCGCACTGGTGCGGCATCCGAATGCGGGTGCGGTGCTGGTGCTGGGACTCGGGTGCGAGAACAACCAGGTTGCGGCCCTCAAGGAGGAGATCGGCACATGGGATGACGAGCGTGTGAAGTTCCTTATCGCGCAGGAGGTCGAGGACGAAATCCAGACGGGTTTCGAGATCTGCCGCGAGCTGGTCGAGCGCACGAAAGCCGATCGGCGTCAGCCGCTGCCGTTGTCTTACCTCAAGGTGGGGTTGAAGTGCGGCGGTTCGGACGGTTTTTCGGGCATTACGGCCAATCCGCTGGTGGGGTTGTTCTCCGACTGGCTGATTGCCCAGGGCGGCACGACCGTGCTGACCGAAGTGCCGGAGATGTTCGGCGCCGAGACGATCCTGATGGACCGCGCCACGGATTGCGGAATTTTCGACCGCACGGTGCATCTGATCAACGACTTCAAGGGCTACTTCCGCAAGTACGGCCAGCCGATCTATGAAAATCCCTCGCCGGGGAACAAGAAGGGCGGCATCACGACCCTCGAAGAGAAGTCGCTGGGGTGTGTGCAGAAGGGCGGGGCGCAGCCCGTGGTCGACGTGCTGGGCTATGCGCAGCCGATCGTGAAGCCGGGTCTGAACCTGCTGCAGGCGCCGGGCAACGACCTGGTGGCCGCTTCGGCGCTGGCCCTGTCGGGGTGTCAGCTGGTGTTGTTCACCACGGGGCGCGGCACGCCCTTCGGGTCGTTCGTCCCGACGATGAAGATCGCCACCAACACGCCGCTGTCGCAGTTCAAGGCCAACTGGATCGACTTCAACGCCGGGACGCTTGTCGAGGATGAGGAGCCGCACGCCGTGCTGGAGCGGCTGATCGGGAAGATCCTCGCCACGGCCGACGGCGAACCGTTGAAACACGAACGCACGGGCTTCAAGGAGATTGCCATCTTCAAGTCGGGCGTAACGTTGTAGGGGCTTGTGGACTTCCGGGATCGGCAGGTAGCTGCCTTCTTCCGGTTGTTGCCCGCCGCTTGCGGCGTTGTTTGCAGGCCTGACCCTTCCCCAAACCCCCTCCTCGGAGGGGGCTTGAATTTAAACGCGACTTGAAGGGTGCTGAAAGGCAAACAAATTACACGCAAATGTTATGAAACATCTTGTTTGGGGAATTTTCTGCTTCCTTTTCGCGGTCCGGGCCTTTGCCGGGGAGCCCGTCTATACGGTCGACTGCAACGGCGGGGGTGATTTCCGCACCGTGCAGGAGTGCTTCGACGCCCTGCCCTCGAAACCCGACGGCTGGCGCACCGTCCGCATCCTGCCCGGCACCTACCGCGAGAAGGTGACGTTGGATGTCTATAAGGACCGTGTGCGGATCGTCGGTACGGGTGGGGCTGAAAAGGTCCGCATCGTCTGGAACGACCATACGGGGAAGGTCGTCGACGGCCATGAGATGACCACCTACGACACCTGGACGATGTCGATCCAGGCCGACGACGTGGTGCTGGAGGGCGTCACCGTCGAGAACGATGCCGGAAGGGTGGGGCAGGCCGTGGCGCTCGAAACCCGCGGCGACCGCATCTGGATCGACGGCTGCCGTTTGGTTGGCGATCAGGACACCTTCTTCACGAAGGGTTACGTCTCGCGCATCTACGTCACGGATTCCTGGATCGAAGGGACGACCGATTTCATCTTTGGCCCGTCGATCGTCCTCTTCGACCGCTGCCGGATTCACGCCAAGGCCGACAGTTTCCTGACCGCCGCGTCGACCACCGAGCGCAACCTGTACGGCTATGTCTTCCGCGACTGCCGTGTGAGCGTGGCCGACGGCGTGACGCGGGTTTACCTCGGGCGTCCGTGGAAATCCACGGCCCGGACGGTGTGGATCCGCTGCGATCTGCCGGCGGCGATCCGCCCCGAAGGGTGGCGCGACTGGCACGATGCGGCCCGCAAGGGCGATGTCTATTACGCCGAGTATGGCTGTACGGGGCCGGGAGCCGACCGCTCGGGACGTGTGGCGTGGTCGCGGGAGTTGACCGATGATGAAGCTGCGGCCTGTACGCCGGGGCGGATCTTCGCCCGGAAGACCGGTTCGGAGGCTTTTCGTGATGATTGGCTGCCTGCGGAGGCGCTTCCGGAGAAAGGCGGGGATGCCGGGGCGCTGCAATGACCGCTGGCCGGAGATGCCGAAAAAAGGACCGGTCCTTCCGAACTGCGGAGGGACCGGTCCTTTGTGTGGAGGGGCGGGCTTTATGCCTTTTCGCGGATGGTCCGCAGGCGGTGGGTCATCAGGTACTGGAGCACGCCCCGCAGGAACATGTAGAGCGTGAAGGCCAGCCAGAGGGCGTTGTTGCCGATCCACGGCCGCAGGGCGTAGAAGATGGCGAAATAGGCGGCCGTAGCCCCGAACATCGAGTTGCGCATGACGCGCGTCTCGGTGGCGCCGACCATGATGCCGTCCATGATGAAGGGCATGGCCGAGGCGATGGGGATCAGGATGATCCAGACGATATAGTGCCCGGCCAACTCGACGATCTGCGCGGCGTTCGGCGCCGAGTGGTCGACGAAGAGCCCCACCAGGTCGCGCCACCACACGAGGTAGATCCCTACGAACACCACCGATACGAGTGTGCCCCAGAGCAGGCAGCGGTGCAGACAGGCGCCGAGCGACACCCGGTCGCGGGCCCCGATGAAGCGTCCGGTGAGGGCCTCGGCGGCGTAGGCGAAGCCGTCGTTCATGTAGGAGAAGAGCGTGAAGAGCTCCAGCAGCAGGGCGTTCACGGCGAGCAGCGTGTGGTCCTCCATGCGGGCCGAGGCGCCGGTGAAGAAGGTATAGACGGCCACGATGCAGAGCGTGCGCAGGATGATGTCGCGGTTGATCACGAAGAAGCGCCGCAGGGGCTGCAGGTCCAGGACCTCCGACCAGCGGATCGAGGTCAGCAGCGGCCGGTACTTCACGACAAGCAGCAGTGAGGCCAGCCCCACGCCGCACCATTGTGCCACGACCGAGGCCCAGGCGATGCCGACGATCCCGAGGTCGAGCCCGAATGCGAAGGCGAGGCTGCACGCGAGGTGGATCAGGTTGACCGTGACGGCCGTGATCATCGGGAAGAGGGCGTTCTGCATCCCGGTGAACCAGCCGTTGAAACCGAAGAGGAGGATACCGGCCGGCACAGCCCAGATGCGGGTGTAGAAGTATTCGCGGGTCATCTCACCACCGTTCATGGCCCAGAGCGCCAGTTCGCCCAGCGGGTACTGGAGCAGGAGCATCACACAGCCCATGACCCCCGCTACGGCGAGGGCCCGGGCCAGCATGTTGGTGCATTCGCGGTAGTTCCCGGCGCCGAAGGCCTGGGCCGTGAGGCCGCTGGTCCCCATGCGCACGAACGAACAGTTCCAGTAGATGAAGTTGAAGATCGACACGCCGATGGCCAGGGCTCCAATCGTCGCGGCGGAGTCCTCGCCCCAGTGTCCGGCAATGGCCGTCGAGACGATGCCCATCAGCGGGACGGTGATGTTCGAGACGATGTTCGGGAGCGCCAGGCGCAGTATTTCGCGGTTCATTCGCTTCATGACGGGTGCAAAGATAAGGCAAAAGCGGCGAATTTTCGGTCCGCGGCGTCTTTTTCTCGATTTCGGGCACGCAATGTGATGGAATCCGGAAAAATGGATTACCTTTGCCGCGCAAATTCATCTTATAGAAGATACGAACATGAAAGATTCGAAAAACGACTCGACGCCGGTGCTCGAACGCTTCGCACGCGACAAGCGCAAACGCACCGTGATCGCTACGGCGGAGCGTGTCGAGCGTCGCCCGCGTTTGCAGCGTGACGCTGCCGATTCGGAGCAACCGTCCCATTCCTTCCGGCCCGAACACCGGACTTCGTACAATCCCAATTTTACGGCTGACAACCGGCCCCGTTTCGAACATCCCGACCGTGACGGGGCGGAGCGTCCGCGCCGCACGTTCGGCGAGCGCGACAACCGCTACGGCGAGGAGCGTCCGCAGCGCAGTTACGGGGAGAACCCCCGCTACGGGGAGCATTCCCGTTTCGAGAACAACGAGCGTCCGCGCCGTCCGTTCGGCGACCACGATAACCGCTACGATGAGGAGCGTCCGCACCGCAGTTACGCCGCCCGCGGGACCCGTTCCGACGAGGAGCGCCCGCAGCGTGCGTATGGCGATCGTCCGCGTCGCGACAGCGGGGAGCGTCCGCAGCGGAGCGCTTCAACCCGCGGTCCGAAACCCGCCTACGGAGAAAAACGAACCGGGAAATTCGATGACCGCAAGGGCCCGAAGGGCGGCAAGTTCGCTGCAAAGGGCGCCGAAGACCGCACTTTCGACAAACGCTCCCGCAAGGGTGCCGACAAGCCGGTCTCCTATCCGAAATACGATCCGGCGGTGCAGACCGGCGAGATGCGTCTGAACCGTTTCATCGCCCAGTCGGGCATCTGCTCGCGGCGTGAGGCCGACGACTTCATCACGGCGGGCGTGGTAACGGTCAACGGTAAGGTCGTGACCGAACTCGGCACGAAGGTCCTCCCGACCGACGAGGTGCGTTTCAACGATGAACCCGTCCGCGGCGAGAAGAAGGTCTACCTGGTGCTGAACAAGCCCAAAGGGTATGTTACGTCGCTCGACGACCCGCACGCCGGGAAGACGGTGATGGAGCTGGTCAAGGGGGCCTGCACGGAGCGCATCTACCCCGTGGGGCGTCTGGACAAGAACAGCCTCGGGCTGCTGCTCTTCACCAACGACGGCGACCTGACCAAGCAGCTCACGCACCCCTCCTAC
Source organism: uncultured Alistipes sp. (assembly GCA_944321965.1). Lineage (GTDB taxonomy): Bacteria > Bacteroidota > Bacteroidia > Bacteroidales > Rikenellaceae > Alistipes. The sequence goes on along the minus strand of CALUNH010000006.1, from coordinate 33,871 downwards.
CGGAAGAAGAAGATCTACCAGGTGACGCTGGACAAGCCGCTGACCCGGGCCGACATGGACCGCATCGCCGAGGGCATCACGCTCGAAGACGGCGAAATCTTCGCTGACGAGATCTCCTACGTCAAGGAGAACAAGCAGGAGGTCGGCATCGAGATCCACTCGGGCCGCAACCGCATTGTGCGCCGCATCTTCGAGTTCCTGGGCTACACCGTCACGAAACTCGACCGTGTTTACTACGCCGGTCTGACGAAGAAGAACCTCAAGCGCGGGGCGTGGCGTTTCCTCACCCGTGAGGAGGTCGAGCGCCTCAAGTCCGGACTCTACGAGTAGGGTGGGGCGCCGGGACTGAACCAGGGGGCTGAACCTGGGCTTCCCTGGTGGCGGAATGACGCCTTCCCGTCGTCCGGAATAACGAAAAAGCCCGATACGGATTTCCGTATCGGGCTTTTTCGTGCGTTCGGCAAACCGGCGGACCGGAGTGCCCGAGGCGGGTGTTCGGCGGAGGCTACTCGACCTTGAGGGCCCGTTCGATGGCCAGCAGCATGTAGCGGTAGTGGTTCTTCATGCGCTCCGAGGCGCCGGTCCGGAGTGCCTGCCGGTAGCTTTGCTGCATCTTGAGCAGCAGTTCGTAGTGGTTGTAATCCGTCGATGGCTGGACCCGGAAGGCGATCGACCGCATGGGCCGCACTCCTTCGATCTCCGCCGGACTGTGCCCCGACAACGTGCGTTGCAGGTGCGATTCGCGGATAAGCCGGGCCTTGTCGAGCGCCGGACCGAACTCCGGGGTGAATCCCGAAGCGGAGGCGGGTTCGGAAGCCGGATCGGGTGTCGCGGAAGCCGGGCCGGAGACCGGATCGGCGAATGCCGCCACCCGTTTGCGGGTCTGCTCCAGCACCCCGGCCTTCCGGATGACGTCGATCAGCAGGCGCCGCTGCATGGCGAGGTTCGCCTCGGTGGATTCCCGTCCCGCGGCCACGTCCCGCAGGATATAGTCGTACAACTCCTGCATTGCTTCGCGCTGCGTGTAGGGATCCTCCGATTTCGAGGCGCTCAGGTCCAGCGTCGAGAGGCTCTTGAATACCACCTCGCTGAGCATGTCCTGGCAGTATTCGCCCAGCGACACCACCTCGATCACATCCTTGTTCAGCCGGTGGTTGTCGAGCCACGACATCTCCTCCAACTGTTCGAGCATGTAGTGAAGGGCCCGGCGCTGGCGTTCGCGCGGCACCGCAACGTAGGTCGGAAGCGGGTCGTTTTCATACTTTTCGTTGAGGTAGATGCCCCCGAGGTTGGCCGAGACGCTTACGAACGAGTAGTAGAGCTGGTTCATCACGCTGGCCTGCACGAGCGAACGGAACGTATAGTCCCTGTCCTCCGTGCCGATCCACTCGTCGGCGTGCCGCATGACGTAGGCGTAGTTGGCGAACTCCCAGGCCGAGGTGCGGACCGGATCGTCGCCCAGGTTGTAGGGCATGGCCCGCGGGTCGAGGGCCACGGCCACCGGAGTCGGCGTGTAGAGGTACATCGGGTCGCCGCGGTGGAGGGCGATCCGGCGGTCGAGCTCCGGGATCTCCGCCTCGGGGGTGGCGGCTCCCGCAACCGGACGGTAGAGCCAGTCGACGACGTATTCATCATAAACGCCCGGGCGTTCCTGCATCAGCACCACCCCGCGCTCCTTGTCTCCGGGCTGCGCGACGAAGTTGTAGGGCAGGGCATCCATGATCGAGGCCGAGATGCCGTACCGTTGGGTGAACGACGGCGAGCGCAGCGAATCGGTCGGTATGGCCTGCGATCCGGCATAGTTCACGGCCAGGCCCAGGCAGGCTCCCGTGTGGCGGGCCACGTCGGCGGCCAGCGCCCGGGCGAGGAGCGCGGGCGAGAGTTTCACGCTTCGCGCTTCGGGTTCGGCGGCTCCCAACTGTACGAAGAGATCGGTCCGGATCCGGGTTGCGACGTTGTGCGGGATGCAGATCGTGGCGCTCAGGATTTCGCCGCTGCGCGGGTCGACGCGCGTGCTGCTCGACAGGCTCTCGCCCATCGTGCAGGCGTACTTGATGCACGAGAATCGGATGTTGTTGGGATCGAACGACGGGTCATCCTTCGGATAGGGCCGCACCTGCAAGACATCCCGGTACCCGATCTTCTCGAAGGCGGCGTTCCAGCTCAGCACCCCCTTGCGGATGGCGTCGTACCACCCCGCGGGGAAGGTGTCGTCGATGTAAAAGACGATCGGGTGTGCGGGGAGGGTGGGCCTCCCGGCGGCAAAGGCTTCGGGATCGGCGGGCTGCAGGTCCCAGCGGCAGGCGTAGTAGACCTCCCGGGTCTGCTGTTCCCGGTCGCTGTATCGGGTGAAGGCGGCCGGAACCGTCCCGATGCGGGCGTCGCAGAGCCGCGGGCGCATCGTCTCGCGGGGCAGCAGCATCAGCGAACGCCGTGCCAGAGCCGTGAAGGGGGTGTCCTGCTGGACGAGATAGCCCCCGAAGCGGGTCGTGAGCGTGAACGACAGGCTGCTGAGCACCGAAACGTTGTCGGCGAAGGCCTCCACACCGCTCAGCAGCGAACTCCCGGCGACGTATTTCACCGTCGTGGCGAGGAATCCCCCGAAGCTGTTGATGCCGTAGGGGTCGTGGGGCCGCATGGCTGGATCGCCGCTCACGAAGAATGACGTGGCCTCGAAGACCGACGAGCCGTCCGGGGCCTTGCACTTCACCGGGAACGAGGCGAGCAGCGGGGCGATGCTGCTCCGCCGCACGGCCCGCGCCATGAGCGAGTCGCCGTCGACGAGCAGGTCCGACCGCACGCGGCGCAGGCAGATGATCGAATCCTCGCGTGTGAAGGTCACGTGCAGCGGTACGCCGGGCTGCTGTCCGGCAAATCCCTCGCCGGGATCGGAACTCTCCTCGATGGTTGTGCCCAGGAGCATTTCACGTCCGAGCAGCGAGTCGGGGAGCTCGATGTAGAGCTTGTTTCCCTCGAACATGTGCAGCGTCAGGAACCCCCGGGCCGTGGTCACCCGTTTCTCCTTGAAGAGCTTTTCGTAGTCGGTGAGCGGTTTCGGCTTTTCGTTCTTCGCCTTTTCCGCGCGTTTCCGGCCCCGGGCCTGCGCGCTTTGCGGAGCGAAAACCAGGCTCCCGGCCAGAACCAGGCACAGCAGTGCCGGAAGGATGCTTGTCAAACCTCTTTTCATCTCCGTGGCACTCATTTCAGGGTCTTTTCGATGTTGTGCAGCAGCAGCGCGTAGTGCATCCGGGTCTGTTGCGAACCGCTGTTCACGCGGCTCTTCAGCAGTCGCTGCACGCGCAGCAGGTTGGCGTAGTTCTCGGCTTCGAGCGACTGCTTCACCACGTAGAGGATCCGCGGCGGGTTATAGCCCGAAACCGGCCCGGGATCAGCTGCTGCATGGTGGTGCGCCGTGCACGGTGCGCCGTAGCAGAGGTTGTCGCTCAGGGCGTGGTACTCGCGCAGGCACGCCGGAACGGCGATCGTGTAGGGGTCGAACCCGATCTCGTCCCCGTCATCCCCGGCAAAACTCTTCGCCGGAACGGCTCCCGTGCCGGCATATTTCAGTCCGGCGGCCTTGCAGATCGTCAGCAGGTATTCGCGCTGGATCATCATCTGCTCGGCGGTGAGGTTGCGGCCCTGGAGCGTGGGTTTCCAGACGTAGTCGTAGATATCCTTCATGCAGGCCTCGACGCTGTAGGGGTCGTCGGACAGCTGTGCGGAGTTCTCGACCTTCGCGGCGCTCATCACCACGGCCCGGATGATGGCCACCTGCATGTAGCTCTTGGGCGAGCCCATCAGCTGGATGTTGCGCATCAGCCCCTCGTTGTCCAGCCAGTCGAGGTCGTCGAGCTGCCCGAGCAGGAACTGAAGCGCCTCGCGCTGCCGCTCCTTCGGGACGCTGCGGTAGGCCTCCACCGGATCGCCCACGTGCTTCTCGTTGAGGTAGATGCCGCCGACGTTGGCGAAGACGTGGCCGATATAGCGGATATACTGGCTGATGATGCCCTTGTAGATGTCGGTGCGGTAGGAGTAGTCGCGGTCCTCACCCTCGACCCATTCGTTCAGGTGTGCGAGGATGTATTTCAGGTTGGCGATTCCGTACTTCGAGGCCTTTACGGCATCGTCGCCCAGGTCCTCGCTCTGTGACCGCGGGTCGAGGACCGCCCCCTGCTGCTTGCCGTAGCGGAGGACCGGATCGGCTGCGGCTTCGGTGATCCACTGCGAGGTGATCTTGTAGACCTCCTCGGGCGACGAGGCGTCGTAGACCGGCGTGTAGAGCCACTTCACGGCGTAGTAGTCGTAGGTCCCGAAGCGCGGCGGAGTCATCTTCACGCCCCGCTCCAGGTCGCCCGGCTGCGCCACGTAGTTGAAGCGCGCGTAGTCCATGATCGAGGTGGTGGTGCCGTGCTGCTGCGTGAAGGTCGGCGAGCGCAGCGAGTCCACCGGAATAACGGCCGAGGCGCTCATGTTGTGCATGAAGCCCAGGCAGTGCCCGACCTCGTGCGTCACGACGTAGCGCAGCGCGTCGTCGAGCACCTCCTTGGGGAGTTTCACGCTCCGCACCGTCGTGTCGGCCTGCGCCGTCTGGATGAAACGCCAGTTGTTCACCAGCTTGACGATGTCGTGGAAGACGTAGACCGAGGCGTTGACGATCTCACCGCTCCGCGGATCGACCCACGAGGGTCCCATGGCGTTCGAAATGCCGATCGGAGCGTAGCGGATACACGAATACTTGATGTTGTCGGGATCGAACTCCGGGTCGTCCTTCGGGTATTCGCGCGCCTCGACGGCCCCCTCGAACCCGATGCGCTCGAAGGGCTCGTTCCACTGCCGCACGGCCTCGAAGATCGGTTGCCGCCAGCTCTCCGGGAAGTCCGGATCGATATAGAAGACGATGGGCTTCCTGGGTTTGACCCGTTCGCCCCGGCGGTAGGCCTCCGCGTCCGAGGGCTCCAGCCGCCAGCGGTTCGCATAGCAGAGCAGCCGCGCCTGCTGTTCGCGCTCGCTGAAGAGGATCTTCCCGGTCGGGAAGACCGACATGCGGCTGTCGACGAAGCGCGGCTCGTAGGGCTCCTCGGGCAGCAGCACCAGCGAGCGCGTCATCACGGCCGTGAAGGGTACGTCGCTGGCAATCACGCTGCTTCCGGCCTTGAGCGTGTAGGTGTAGCTCAGGTGGCTGCGCACCACGACGTTGTCGGCAAAGGCCCGGATCTCCCCGAGAAACGACCTCTCGGACTGGTAGTTCGACGTGCGGGTCACCTGCCCGTAGCGGAGGTTCTCGCCGTAGGGATCGAAGGGCGTGAGGGCCTTGTTATCGCTCAGGAAGAGGTCCGTGGCGTTGAAGACCACGGCGCAGCTGTCGGGGCTCCAGGCCGCAATGTCATACGACTTGAGGATCGCACCGATGCCGTTGGCCTCCAGCGAGCGGGCGATGTTCGGACTCGCCGTGTCGGTCACGTTGTCGCGCACCATCTTGCGGATCTGCACCTTGTCGCCCGTCTTCGTGAAGCGAACCCACAGCGGTTCGGTGGGTTTCGATCCGATGACGGCGTCGCCGTTGTCCGAAATCTCGCTGACGGTCGATCCCAGGAGCATGTCCCGCCCGAGCAGCGCGAGCGGGAATTCGAAATAGAGTTTGCCCTTGACCTTGTGCAGACGGATCATGCCGTCGGCCACGTCGTGCTTCTCCTTGAAGAGCTTCTCATACTCGGTGGGTTTGGGTTTTGCGGCCGTCTGTTCGGTTTTGGCCTTTTTCTTTCTCTTCTTCGCCGCGGCCGAAGCCGGGGTGGCTCCTCCGAGCACCCCGGCCGTCAGACCGCAACACAACAACAATAAGACGGTTTTTCGCAACATATCGCGTGATTAAACGGTTAGAATCCGAAATAGCAGTAGGGGTTCTTCGCTACGTAGAAATCCATGTCCACGACCTTGCCCAGTCCGGAGAACGAGGCGATTTCGGGCGTGCTGCCCGCCGTGACGGCCTCCTCCGAGATATCCAGCAGCACGAGCTGACCCGACTCCGTGCCGAGCAGCATCCGGTCCTTGTAGACCGTTTTGGCGTAGGCTGCATACATCGAGGGGATGTCGACCACACCCGGACGCATGGCCGTGATCTGCCCCGGAGCCGTGTAGACTGCCGTGGCGGTGCCCGCTACCAGGTCGTAGGCATAGAGCGTGTTGTTGTTCGTTCCGGCCGTGAAGAAGAGCACCTCGTTGCCGCCGATGCACACCTCGAAGAGGCTTTCGGCGCCGAAGCCTTCGACCTCGGGCAGCGCCCGGAACCAGTTCAGCGCAATGGCCACCGACGTTTCGCTGTTCATCTTGTAGTCGAACGACAACAGGTAGTATTTCCCGTCGGTTTTGCCCTTGAGCAGCAGAATGTTGGTCGAGGTGGTCGCTACTCCGACCGTGGCGTAGGTCACCCGGGCACCCATCGCCTCGACCGTGTAGTCGCCCAAATCGGCGACGTCCGGGAACGCCAGTCCCGATTCGGGGTCCGCATCGCCGGGCTGCACGGATGCCGATTCGGGGATCCGCACGGCGCGGAACGTTCCGAACTCGCTGGCGATGTTGCCCTTGACATTGAAGCCGTAGACGCTCAGCAGCCGGTTGTTCTGCCGGTCGTAGAGCAACGCGAAGGGAATGTGTCCGTAGGACTTGTTGGTGAAGTGGTCGAATCCGTTCATGAGCGCGATCTCCATGCCGCCGTCGAAGTAGACCGGCGTGGTGCCGTACTTGCCCGAATGCGCCACGGGATAGTCGTTGTAGAAACTGAAGTCGCGCTGGTAGACCTTGCCGTCCTTCGAGAGCAGGATCGAACCGCCGTCACGCTGGAAACCGTCCACCGGCACGAATCCTTCGGGAGCCGCGCCGCCGATGAACTCCGTATTGATGTCGGTGACCTTCGTGATCGTGGCCTGATCGATGCTGACGCTGCCGCTGCCCTGGAGCACCTCCCATTCGTAGGTCGGCGTGCCTCCGTCGTAGGCCACGAGGCGGATCTTGCGCGGATCGGAGCCTAACGGTTCGCCGTTCACGTCGCCGTAGACGTCGCGCACGAGTTCCCCGGGGGTCGTGGCGTCGACCAGGTTGATGTAGCTCAGCAGCGACTGCCCGCCGTCGTCCGAGAGAATGAACCACCCTTCGGCGAACGACGAGGTGACGACCAGCGTAAAGATCGTGCTGTAACGGATGCCGCGCCCGGTGTCGATCACCGTGAAGGAGCCTGCATGACGCCCGACGCGCAGCGGGTCGATCTCCAGGATCCGCTCCTCGGAGACGACCTTCCCGTCGATGCTCCACTCGTAGGCCAGGTCACTCTCCGCAACCCCTTCGTGAAGGAACCGGTAACCGGGTTCGATGACGATCTTCTCGTCGTAGGACCACGTCAGGCGCACGCTCTTCATCGTGTCCATGCGGTAGACGAGGATGTCGTCGCCCGTCGTGGAGTAGTCATAATTGCCCTTGTCCTCGTAGCAGGCCGTGGTCAGAAAGATGCCTGCGAGGAGTGCTGTCAGAAGTTTGACGTATCTTTTCATGTGCTGCATTCGAATTAAGCGTTGATATTGATTCCGTCGAGCATCGAGCTGCTGTCTTCATCGAAGATTTCGTTGCCCAGGTCGCGCTGTTCGCGCAGGTAGTAGACGAATTCGCGGCACAGGGCCGTAATTTCGCTGTTGTCCATCTCCGAGAGGTCGCTCACGCCCGTCGCCTTGATGAACTCCTCGTACTTCTTGTTGGAGTAGGTTCCCAGGAAGGCGTCGGCGAAATCCTGATTCCACCAGTCGGGCTGGGAGATGATGTTCGATACGCGGATGATGCGCAGGCAGTTGGTCGTGGGACCCGGGAGGAAGTCCCCGCCCTCGACGATGCGCACGGCGATATCAACCTCCTTTTCGTCCATGACCGCCGTGCGGTGGACCGTAACGTAGGTCTCGCCGGTGAACATCCCGGCCGGGATCACCGGATTCGGGTCCAGATCGTAGGCTTCGGAGGGTGCTGTGGTCTTCTCGGGGTCGATCTCCAACCGGTAGCTCATCGTCCGGTCGGTCGTGCGGGTTACGGTCTCCACGCCCAGGCGGATCGTCCGCGTATCCTCTCCCGGGGTGGTCTTGAACGAGAAACGCACGATTTCGTCGGATTTCTCCGCGAAGTAGACGTAATGGCCGTCGCCGTAGGTCGGAAGCCCCTGTTCGGAGCAGCCTCCGGCGCCGAGCAGCGCTGCTGCGAATGCAAATATGATCGTTTTTTTCATGGGTACGTATTAGTTTAGGTTCGTTTCGCTGTCGGGAATGTCGAAGACGTATTTGCCTTCCATCTGAATGGTTTGCGTGGTGCTGACCAGGGTCGGGCTGTTCAGACGCTTCAGGAAGAAGAAGTACTGCCCTTCGCCGATGTTCTCCTTCCACATCTCCATGTCGAGCCGCTCCATGAATCCGTTGAAATCATCCGCGGAGATGGCGCCGCTGCGTCGGTAACGCTCCTCGCAGACCCCCTCGCTGAGCAGGCTGACCGCTTCGGCAACACTGCCTCCGCCGTAGCCGCGGGCCTTGCATTCGGCCATGATCATGATGATCTCTGACATGCGGATGACCGGAATGAGCGCTCCCTGAGTGTCGTTGCCCGTATAGTCGACGTCCGAACCTCCGGCACTGGTGTAGAGCACGTATTTGCTCGAGGTGTAGAGATCGGGCTGCTGCTCGGCATCGGGCTGGTTGATACAGTAGGCGAACCGTACGTCGTAATTCCGGTCGGTCGACGTGGAGAAACGTCCGATGGGGTTGCGCAGCGCCAGGATGAAGTTCGAGGTCGAACCCAGGCTCGAAAGCATCACGTCGTTGTAGTTCTGGGTCAGATACTGGTTATAGGAGGCGAAGATGATGTCGTCGTAGAGCTTTACGGCCCCTTCGACATCCCCGGCCATCGAATAGGTCGTCAGAGGAAACCAGTCGATGCAGCTCTCGTAGACCTCGGTAGCCGTCTCCAGCGCCTTCTCATAGTCGCAGGCGTACATGTAGACCCGGGCCAGCAGCGCCTTGACGGCCCAGTAGTGGAGCCGGGTGCCGCGGTAGCCGAAGAACAGGCCGCGCGAATCGTTCGAGATGAAGCGCGTCGAAGCGCTTTTCAGGGCGTCGAGGTTCCGGTCGTTGATCTCCAGCAGCGGAAGTGCTGCCTCCAGATCAGCGACGATCTTCTCCAGGACCTCTTCGGTGGTGTAGCGCGTCGGGACCCGGTCGGGATAGCTCGTCGAGTAGGGGATGGCCTTCGAGGTGCGGTCGACGACCGGAGCCGCGGCGAAGAGACGCAGCATCTCGAAGTGCATCAGTGCCCGGGCCGCCAGCGCCTCGCCGTAGATCATCTCCCGCTCGCCGCTTTCGGAGTAGGGGAAGATCTCGGGATCGGCCTCGGAGACGTGGGCGATCAGCGCATTGCAGTTGGCAATGGTGTTGTAGGCCGTCTGCCAGATGTTCTCCAGGTAATCGAGGACCTCCTTGTTTTCATAGTCGAGTTTCTCGGTGTAGGTGTAGAGCTGCGAGGTGCTCATCGATCCGAAGTCGTAGTATTGTGCCAGGGCGCTCGTGAAACCCCAGGAGAGCTCGCGACCGTAGAGCGGTGCGGAGGACATCTGCTGGTAGATGCCGTTCAGGGCCGAGCGGTATCCGGAGTAGTCGCTGAAGAGGTTCTCCTCGGTGGTCATGCCCTGCGGCATGATGTCGAGCCACTTGCTGCACGAGGCCGAGAGCAGCAGGGCCGAACCGGAAAGAAGTATGTTGATGATTGTTTTCATGCGGAAACGGATTTAGAAGGTGAGATTGAGCGTGAAGTTGATCGTGCGCGAGTAGGGGTAGTCCAGACCGCGCTCCTGGAGGACGGTACTGTAGTAACCCAGATCCTCGATGTTGGCCGTCAGGCGCAACATGCCCAGGCCCCAGCGCTTCACGAGCTTCGAGGGGAAGTCGTAGCTGATCGACAGCGAATTGAACTGCAGGGTATTGTAGTCCTGGATGAAGCGCGATGTGGGTCGTGTCACCATCGTGCGGTCCTTGATGTCCTTCAGCGGGGTGACGTCGCCGGGGTTGATCCAGCGGTCGGTCGAGACGCGGCGGTCGACGTTGTAGCGTTCGAGGTTGGCGTTTTCGACCTGGTTGACCAGCGTGGAGTTGTAGCGCTGTCCGCCGAATTCGTAGAGGAACGTGGCGAAGAGCGAGATGTTCTTCCAGCGGGCGTTCAGTCCGAAGGAGCCCTGGGCCCACGGCTCCGTGTTGCCGATCTCGACCTGGTCGGCGGCATTCCACTCGTAGGTGATCGTGCCGTCGGGGCGCAGGTAGACCTCCTTGCCGTTGGCGGGGTTGATGCCCAGCGACTTCATGCCGTAGATCGCATAGATCGAGCCTCCCTCGACATACTGCGTGTAGGTCTGGGCGTACTTGCTCTGCGTGGAGTTGTCGTCGTAATCCTCATACTGCTTCTGCACCAGTTCGTTGTAGGCCCGCAGTGCGTCGTTGATCTTGACGATCCTGTTCTTGTTGTGGGCCATGTTCCCGAAAATGGTCATCTCCAGATTCTTCGTGCGGTAGAAGTTGTAACGCAGGTCGAGTTCGAAACCGCGGTTGCTCACCTCGCCGAGATTGTCCTTGTAGCTCGTGAATCCCGACGAGGAGGGGATCGTCACGTCGGTAATCTGGTCGATGGTCTTCTTGTCGTAGTAGCTGGCCTTGAAGAGCAGGCGGTCCTTGAAGAATCCGAGTTCGAGACCGATATCGGCGATGCGGGTCTTCTCCCAGCCGAGGTTGGGGTTGCCCATGTAGTAGAGGATGTGTCCGGCGCCGGTCGAGTACCAGTCCGACGTGGAGGAGGTGGTGTAGGTCGAGCGGGCCGAGTAGGCGGCGTATCCGACCTTTCCGACCGTACCGATCGTGCCGCGGATCTTCAGGCGGCTCAGCCAGGGGTGTTCGCGCAGGAACTTGTAGTTGTGGATGTTGATACCGGCGCCCACGGCCCAGAACGGAGCCACGCGGTTGTCGGACCCGAACTCCGACGAACCGTCCATACGCACCGAAAGGTCCAACAGGTAGATGTCGTCATAGGTGTAGTTGCCCGAGAGGAACATACCTACCAGCCGGGTCTTGTTTTTCGATTCCGAGGGTTTCCCGTCGACCTGGGCGGCGTCGTTGGGCGAATTGAGGGCGCCGGTCGAGAAACCGATGTACTTGATATTGTTGACCGTGTAGCTGTTCTCCACGGCGTTTCCGCCGAGCGAGAAGTTCAGGAAGTGCTTGTTGAAGTTGCGGTTGTACATGAACAGCAGGTTCGCGTCGTAGGAGAAGGTGTCCGAACCGTTGACCGAGAGCGACCCGAGCTCCTGGGGCGTGGCGAAGGCGCTGTTCGACGACGAGAGCGGGTCGACGAAGACGCGCGACTCGTAGTTGCGCTGGCTGAGCGTGATCCACGCCTTGGCCGTGAAGTGCGGCGTGGCGTAGAAGTTGACGGCGAAATTGTCCTGCAGGGTGCGGTAGTTGCTGCGGTTGAAGTTGTTGAGGTATTCGCGCTCGTAGAGCGGGTTGAGCGTCGAGTAGCCGAAGCGCAGGTTCTGGAGGTACTTGCCCGTGGTTTCGTCGATCGGGACGTTGTAGGGCAGCATGTGCGAGAACTGCGAGAAGCTGTAGGGCGAATCGCTCGAATTGTTTGCGTCGTACGAGGCGCGGTTCATGATCTGGAACTTCCCGATGCGGTAGTCGAGGAAGAGCCCGGCGCCGTAGGTGTCGCGCTTCGAGTCGCGCATGACGCCCTTGTTTCCGGCGTACTTGAGCTCGATGCCCCAGCGGACGTCGTTCTCACCGCCGTCGATGTAGATGCTGTGCTGGTGGTTGAGGGCCGTGCGGAGGTTCTTCGAGAGCCAGTAGGTATCCACCCCGCGGTTCACCTCGTTGAGTTTCTGGTAATAGGTCTGGTTGGTGTTGTAGGTGTTCTCGGTGACGTCCGAGGCATCGAAGGCGTAGAGCCCGGCATCGAGCTCGGCCTGGAGTTTCTCGCGGGCGTTCATCAGGTTGTAGGCCGACAGGTCGGGGATCTCGACGCTTCCCGTGAGGTTGTACGAGACGCGGAGCTTCCCGGCCTCCGGGGCGCGCGATTCGATCACCACCACGCCGTTCGCGGCGCGCGAACCGTAGAGGACCGTCGCGGCGGCATCCTTGAGCAGCGTGATTGAGTGCACGCGCATGGGGTCCATGTCGTAGATCTTCTCGACGTCGACCTCGAAGCCGTCGAGGATGAAGATCGGCAGGTTCGAGTTGTTCGTGAGGTTCTGGCGCGAGATGTCGGCCGAGTTGTTCAGTTCGGTGGTGATGCTGTTCTGGCCGCGGATGTAGAATTCGGGCAGCGAGTTGGGGTCCGAACCCATGGAGATGTTTTCGGCGATGCGGAACGAGGGGTCGAAGACCTGGATGGCATCGATCATGTGCTTGGGCGATACCTCGACGATCTGTTCGCGGCTGATTCGCGTGGTGTTACCCGTGAAGCTCTCCTTGCGCACCTGGGCATAGCCCGTGACCACCACGTCGTCGATGCTCTCCACCTTGTCGAGCAGCTGCACGTCGAGTTCCGTCTGGTTGTTGTAGGCCACTTCGCGGCTCTCCATGCCGAGGAAGCTCACTGCAATGACGACATTCTGCCGTTTCGGGAAGCGCAGCGTGTAGCGGCCGTCGGCATCGGTTGTCGTACCGACGGTCGTCCCCTTGACCAGCACCATGGCACCCGGAATCGGGGCCTTGGTTGCCCGGTTGGTGACGCGCCCGGTGAGCGTAACCCGTTGTGGTGCGGAATTCAGGGGCCGCTCGCCGAGCCGGATGACGATCGTATCCTCGCTGATCGAGAAGTCAAACCCCGAGCCTTTGAGCACCTCGCGGAGGATCTCCTCAACGGGCGCCTGCTGGCGGTTTATCGTGATTCCGCGGACGGCTTTGATTTCGTTGCTGTTGTAGAGCAGCAGATATCCCGTCTGCTGTTTGATTTGCTGGAGAACGTCGTCGAGCGATGCGTTCGTCATGGCGATGGACATCCGTTTTTTCGGGTGGTCCGCCTCCTGAGCGCTTGCTGTCCGGAACGTGAAGAGTGAGACGGCCGTCAGCAGCAGAACGACGGCCCTCAGACCTCTTCGGAGAAGAGGTGTCGGTAAGGCAAGTTTCTTCATACGCATTATTTTATAACTGGAACATTGGGTTCTTGTCGGTTCGGCCCCACCCATTGACGCTCCTGTCGAGGGCCGGGATTTTCTTTACCCCCCCCCTCTTGGCGCTGATGTCACGGGTATCTCCGTTTATATGGCGGGCCGGGCTTTCGGCCGCGGTTTCCGCACTACGCGGATCGTGCCGTCGTCCTGCTGGCTGAAAACCACGTCGTTGGTCAGGTTCATCAGGTCGGCGATGGTGTTGAGGGTCTCGTGGCGTTTGACCATTCCGGTGTAGAGCACGCCGTCGAGCGAGGGCGACGAGGTGTCGATGCGCACGTCGTACCAGCGTTCGAGTTTGCGGCAGATCGACCGCAGCGACTCTTCGTAGAAAACCAGCAGTCCGCGGCGCCACATCGTGCAGGCTTCGACGTTGACCTCCCTCACGTCGAGGAATCCCGAAGCCTTTTCCACCCCGGCCTGTTGCCCGGGAGTGAGCACGACCTGCGATCCGTTGGCCTCCACGCGCAGCGATCCGGTGACCAGGGTGGTCTCCACCCGGGGTTCGTCGTCGTAGGCCATGACGTTGAACGAGGTGCCGAGGACGGTCATTTCCATCCCGGCCGCCGAGACGATGAAGGGGTGCCGGGCGTCGTGGGCCACCTCGAAGAAGACCTCGCCGCAGACCGTGACGCGGCGTTCGCGGCCGAAATGCAGCGGATAGGTGATGCTCGATCCGGCGTTGATCCAGGCCCGGGTTCCGTCGCTGAGCGTCAGCGTGTACTCTCCGCCCTGGGGTACGCGGACCGTATTGAATACCTCCTCCATCGGGGCGGATTCGGTGTTTTTCTTTGTTTCGGAGGCTTCGGGGGCGCGGTAGGCGATGCGGTCGCCATCGATTTCGATGCGCATGTTCCGTTCGCGGAGTTCGGTGCGGAGCGTGTCCGTCAGGGCGACGACCTCGCCGGTGGAGAGTTCCAGTACGGCGCGGTGCGTGCCGGGTTCGACGGTTGTAGGCAGGTGGTTGCGGTTGGGGTCCAGGCGTTCCCGGGCCTCGTAGAGCAGGGCGCCGCTGACGAACACCCCGATGAGCAGCAGGACGGCGGCACACGCACGCACGGTGCGGAAGAGGCGCTTGCGGCGCATGTAGCGGCGGTCCTCCTCGCAGATGGCCTGCCAGACGCGCTCCTTGTCGTAGCGGTACATCCGCGAGAGTTCGCTCCCGAGGTCCGAGTTGCCGTCGATCAGGTCGAGGATCTGGCGGTTCTCTTCGGACTCGCGGCTCCATGCTTCGAGTTCCTGCATCCCTTCGGGCGAGATCCGTCCGGAGATGTAGTCGCGCAGCAGTCGGTCGATCGGGTTGTTTTCCATGCGTTCGGGCCTTTTACTTAACAGACCCGGTTCGGGGAAAAACTCCTTACAGTTTTGCGAAAAAAAATGCGGCCGGAGGTCGCATTCAGAAGATGAACAGGGCCATGAATTTCCGCAAGACCTTGATTGAACGGTACATGTGTGTCTTGATGGTCGCCAGCGAAACGCCCAGTTCGGAGGCGGCATCGGCATAGGAGTAGTTGTTCAGGCAAATCAGCTTGACGACCTTGCGCGATTGTTCCGAGAGGCGTTCGATGGCCTGATAGAGCCGGTGGAGGCGGTTTGCGCGTTCGATGTCGTCGCGGCTGAGGTCGAAATTCACCTCGTCGGCGATCACTTCCTTTCCGTTGAGCTCCTCCCAGCGGCGCAGGCGGTGTGAGGAGGCGTAGTCCAGGGCGGCGTTGCGCACGCAGCGGTAGAGGTATTTGGTCGGGGAGTCGATTTTCGAGAGGTCCACGCGGGCCAGCTTGACGAAGACGTCCTGAACGATATCCTCGGCCGCGGACTTCGAGTGCACGATCTCCTCGGCCACGTAGGCGGCACTGCGGAAGTGTGCATTGAAGAGCTCTTCTAAGGTCGGGGAGATCATGTTCCTTTGCTGTTTGCCTACAAATGTAAAAATAAAAAATTAAAATAATATGCTCTCCCGGCATTTTTTTGTGCGTTTCGGCCGCGATCCGCAGCTGTTGGATATGCCATTTGACTGCTTTATAGCGGATTGTGCTGTTCTTTTGGTCGGAGTGCCGGGCGGTAAAATTATAAGCGGCCCTTCGGAAAGGGCCGCTTTGTGGCGTTTATTTCGATTCTTGGGCACTGTTTTCGGACGTTTCGAATCCTTTTGCGTGTGTTTTGGTTTTGGATTGTAACCTCCGGATGGCGAAAATTGCCTGTTTGTAATACAGGGACTCAACGGGTAGCCTGATACCAGGCCGTTTGCTGGCACTCCGGAGCCTTGGAGTTCTGCGAGGGTTCGCTCACCGTAACCCCCGTATAGTAATGTACGCTGTTGAGCCGATGGTTGTAGGCCGAGTAGAACTGCGCCGTGCTGAGGCGGCACGAACGCGGGAATGCCCGGTCCAACTGCTCCTTGAAGGCGTCGATCAGCCCCTGGTCGCCGCAGCTCTCCTCGACATAGTGCCCCAGATCGAAGAAGAGGTGGTTGTTGAATCCCTCGTAGGACTGGAGCGTGCTCAGGTCGAAGTATTGTTGCGTGCCCTGTTTTACGGCCCGCATCGCCGCAGCCAGCCCCTCCAGCTCCGACATCACGGCCAGCGAGATGCACCCCGACTGTTCGTTGTCGGTGATCGTATCCCAGTCGTATTCGTAGAACTCCCAGAACTCCCGGCACGCCGCTTCGAGGGCCGTGCGGGGCGTTTCGTCGGCGAACAGGTGCGGGGTGATGCGGTCGTAGGGGAATCCCGCGGCCATGATCTCGCAGGGCGATGCCACGACGTAATCCACCGTGTTGCGCAGGTCGTAGAGCGTCTCGATGTTGGCCATGAAACAGGCGTCGAAAATCAGGTAGTCGAAACGCACCTGCTGGCTCTCCAGCACGTCGGCCAGCTCCTGGATCTCCAGTTCGTGCCCGGAGTCTCCGAACGAACGGGTCGGCAACGCCCCCGGAGCCGGAATCCAACGGTCCTCGTCCCGGCGGTCGGGGTCGGCGGAGTTCATGGAGAGGCTTCCGCTCGTGCGCGACACCCAGGCCTTGCCGTGGCAGCCGATGATGAGTCCGTAGCGCGCTGCGGGCGCCGCCGCCACGGCATCTGCGAGCAGCTTCGCCACATCGTCCGGACGCTCCGCGGCAAAACTGTCGTACTCTTTCAGGGTTACGGTTTCGCACTGGAGCGACCGGGTGTTGTAGTAAATCTCCTGCAGGAGGGCCGAGCCCGAATTGTCGGGCTGCCAGCAGACCAGCATCCGTCCGTTGCCCGGGACGGTGGCGCTGACGGCCCGGACGATCCCGTCGAGGTTCTGCCGGTAGAAGTAGTTCAGGTTGCGCCCCGGCATGTAAAGGATTACGCAGCGGTCGGCGCGTTCGGGCGGGTTGTAACCCGATCCTTCCTCTTTCCTGGAGCAGGAGCCCGACAGCGTGACGGCGAGGAGCAGCAACAGCAGGCGTCCCGGCCGGATTATTTGTAGGTACGCGGCTTTAAGTTGTTGAATTGCCATGTGCGGTCACGTTTGTAGGTGTAACCTTCGGGTTTGTTCCAGTAGACGCGCCCGAAATCGAAGTAGAATCCCTTTCGTTTCTTGCCGTCGACGACGTAGGGAACCTGCAGCGGCACGAATTCTACCGTCCGGCTGATGATGCGGGCCTTGCCGTAGGAGAGCTCCTCGGCGGCCAGCACGTCGAGCGCATGGTCGAACATCAGCACGTGCCGCGGGGTCTTCTCCGTGAATCCGTCGCCCGAGTCGAGGATTGTGCGCAGCACGCCGTTCATGCGGTCGGCATAGGCCTTTTCGCGCACCCTGTCGCCCAGGGCTCCGTAGGCGAACGACATCATGTTGAGGACCTTCGGGCTGAACGGATCGCGGGCCAGGGCGTCGGTCCCGAACGAAATGAGCGATTCGAGGGTCGCCACGTCCGGGCGGTCGGGGTCGATTCCGGCGATGAGCAGCAGCATCTTGTCCAGGTCGGGGTTCGTGGCCAGGGGTTTGTACTCGTCGCGGTAGGCGAAGCCGTAATAGAGATAGTGGTACTCCTCGTCGGAGAGCGTGTCGCCGGCGTTGTAGCGCATCATCAGCGCCGGGTAATAGAACGGGGATTCGGCGTCGAGTGTGCGGTCGAGGATCATCTCTTCGTCGGGGACCCGGGCGGCGGCCAGCGCCGGGAGGAGCATCACAAGCAGCAGGAGTCGTTTCATGACGGTCGTTTTCCGATACGAACGCAAAATCAGCGCAAATCGTATCTTTCGATCAGACTTTTGAATCGTTCGCGCAGGCGTTGCGACCCGGCGACGAGCGGCAGGCGCACCGTATCGCCGATGCGTCCCATGACCGAGAGGGCGCACTTCACGCCCACGGGATTCCCCTCGGCGAAGAGGGCCTTCACGGCGTCGTCCAGCGCTTCGTACTCGCGGTCGGCGGCCTCGAAATCGCCCCGTTTGGCGTGGTTGATGCACTGCATGAAGCGTTCGGGGAAGGCGTTCGCCGCTACGGAGATCACGCCGTCGCCGCCGCGCCGCATCAGCTCGATGGTGATGCCGTCGTCGCCCGAGAGGACGAGGAACCCTTCGGGACGGTTGTCCAGAATCTGCTGCATCTGCTCGATGTTGCCCGAAGCCTCCTTCACGCCGATGACGTTCTTCAACTCGCGGGCGCAGCGCAGCGTGGTCTCGGCCGTCATGTTGACGCCCGTGCGGCCGGGGATGTTGTAGAGGATCACCGGCAGGGGCGAGTGCTCCGAAACGGTGCGGAAGTGCTGGAAGAGCCCCTCCTGCGAGGGCTTGTTATAGTAAGGTGTCACGCTCAGGATGGCGTCGGCGCCCCGCAGGTCGAATTCGCGCAGCTGGTCCAGGACCTCCGACGTGGAGTTTCCGCCGCAGCCCATCACCAGCGGCACGCGCCCGGCGATCTGGTTGGTGATGAACATGGCGATGACGGCCCGTTCGGGCATGTAGAGCGTGGGGGTCTCGGCCGTGGTGCCCAGGGCCACGATGTAGTCCACACCGCCCTCGATTACATAGTCGACCATTCGGGCCAGGGCTTCGTAATCGACTCTTCCGTCCGGAGTAAAGGGGGTGATCATGGCGGCGCCTACGCCTGCGAGTTTGTGTTGTAGCATGGTATTTTCCGTATTAGATTCGTATTTTCTGGTTTGTTGGAAAGGTGTAGGGGCGGGAGCTGTCGGGCGCTTCAGAAGAGCTCGCCCTGACGGGGCTCCGGCGCGTCACCCCCGGGCTGCGGGGTTTCGGCCCGGGGCTCCGGCGCGTTGCTTCCGGGATGCGGGGCTTCGGTCCGCGGGACCGCTCCTTTATCCGCCGCCGCATCCGCCGGGATCCCAGCTTCGACGGTTTCTGCCGCCTCCGCCGCCTCCGCCGGGGTTCCTGCTTCGACGGTTTCTGCCGACTCTGCCGTCTCCGTCCAAGTGCCTGTTTCGACCGCTTTTGCCGCATCCGCCGGGGCGCCGCCCTCGATCATCCGGATGAATTCCTCCTCGGAGAGGATCCGGATGCCTAATTTTTCGGCCTTCTTGAGTTTTGCGGGGCCCATGTTCTCCCCGGCCACGATGTAGTCCACATTGCCCGAAACGGCTGCAAGGTTCTTCCCGCCGTGGGATTCGATCAGGGCCTTCATCTCGTCGCGGCTGCGCGTGAAGCGCCCCGAAACCACGAAACTCTTCCCGGCAAGGCTCTCCGAAGCCAACTCGCGGGCTGCGGCCTCGAACTGCAGCCCGGCAGCCCGCAGGCGGCGGATGATGTCGAGGTTGGTTCCGTCGGCGAAATACTCGATGATGGCGTCGGCGATGCGTTCGCCCACCTCGTCGGCCTCGACCAGCTCCTCGCGCGAGGCCGCCATCACGGCGTCGAGCGTGCGGAAGTGCTCGGCGAGGTATTTCGCCGTGGTCTCGCCCACGAAGCGGATGCCCAGTCCGAACAGCACGCGCGCGAAGGGCACCTCCTTCGATCGTTCGATCGAGCGGATGATGTTCTCGGCCGACTTCTCGCCCAGACGGGGCAGCGGCGAGAGCTGTTCGGCCCGCAGGTCGTAGAGGTCCGCCACGGTGCGCACCAGGGCGTTGTCGTAGAGCAGTTCGACGGTCTCCTCGCCCAGCCCCTCGATATCGAGGGCCTTGCGGCGGATGAAGTGGATGATGCGCCCGATGATCTGGGGGCGGCAGCCGCTCTGGTTCGGGCAGTAGTGTTTGGCCTCGCCCTCGTAGCGCACCAGCTCGGTGCCGCATTCGGGGCAGTGCGTAATGTATTCGAAGGGTCGGCTGTCGGCCGGGCGCTGCGAGAGCTCCACGCCCGTAATCTTGGGGATGATCTCGCCGCCCTTTTCGACATAGACCATGTCGCCGGGGCGGATGTCCAGCAGGGCCATCTGCTCGGCGTTGTGGAGCGTGGCGCGCCGCACGGTGGTCCCGGCCAGCAGCACCGGTTCGAGATTGGCCACCGGCGTGATGGCCCCGGTGCGTCCGACCTGGAACGAGATGCTGTCGATGCGCGTGAGCGCCTGTTCGGCCTTGAACTTGTAGGCTACGGCCCATTTCGGGGCCTTGGCCGTGAATCCCAGCTGGCGCCGCACGGCGAAGTCGTTGACCTTGATGACCACGCCGTCGGTCGGGAAGGGGAGTTCGTGGCGTGCCGTATCCCAGTAGCGGATGAAGTCGTCGATCTGGGCGGCGTTGTGGCAGATGCGCATCCGGTCGGAGACCTTGAAACCCCACGCGCGTGCCTTCTGCAGGCTCTCCCAGTGGTTCGTGAAGGGGAGGTTGTCGCCCGCCAGCTGGTAGAGCGTGCAGTCGAGTCCGCGCCGTGCCACGACGGCCGAGGACTGCTGCTTGAGCGTTCCGGCCGCGGCGTTGCGCGGGTTGGCGAAGAGCGCCTCGCCGTTGGCCTCGCGTTCGGCGTTGAGGCGGTCGAACGAGGCGTAGGGCATGAGGATCTCGCCCCGGATCTCGAAGTAGTCGGGCCAGTCGTCGCCCTGCAGCCGCAGCGGCACGCTGCGCACGGTGCGCACGTTGGCCGTCACATCGTCGCCCGCGAGGCCGTCGCCGCGCGTCACGGCGCGCAGCAGGCGCCCGTGCTCGTAGGTGAGCGAGATGGCCGTACCGTCGAACTTCAGTTCGCAGACGTAATCCGTTTCGCCGGCTTCGCGTTCGATGCGGGCGATGAAGTCGTGGAGCTCCTCCAGGGAGTAGGTATTCCCGAGCGAGAGCATCGGATAGCGGTGCCGCACGGTTTCGAACTCCGCCGTGAGGTCGCTGCCCACGCGCACCGACGGCGAGTTGGGATCGGCGTATTCGGGGTGTGCACGCTCCAGCTCCTGGAGTTCGCGCATCATCGTATCGAACTCGAAATCCGAAATCTCGGGTGCGTTTTCGACGTAGTATTTGTAGTTATGCAGTTCGAGCTGTCGGCGCAGCTCTTCGATGCGTTCGCGTATCATACCTTGAAAATAACGTGCGTAAAGTTACATATTTTGATGGGAACAACGGGTAAAAACAAAAAAAATGCAAAAAAAAATTGCAGATGTGGTGCGATATGCAAATTTTGCGTATAATTGCAGAAAATTTCGAAGCATTACCATGGCTAAACAGAATATGGCAAAGAAACATATCGTAACGAGTTTTCACAACCTCACTCCGGAGATGCAGGAGGCCGTCAAGGAGAAATACCCGCTGGGGTTCACCGATTCGATGATTCGGGTGGACAAACCCAACGGCGATTTTTTTTATGCCGTGCCGTATGACACGGACGAGGTGGCCTATATGATCAAGATCGACGTGAAGATCGACGACTCGGCGCAGGACGACGACGACAAGGACTACTACGATGACGAACTGAAGGGCGCCGACGATCTGCAGGGTGCCGACGACGATGCCTCGGAACTCTCCGAGTCGTCGGACGACGATGTCGATATCTGATCCTGATTCTGATTCTGGACCTTTCCTCCCGTTCGGCCCGGCCGAGCGGCTTTGCGGAGTCTTCGGCGGCTTTCCGTTTTTCGTGTTGCCGCGGCCTTGCGGGGCCTCTGCGGCGCGTGCGGAGTCTGTCCCCTGAAAAACATGGTGCCGGATGGAAAAACGTTTCCGTTGCGGCGCCGTTTTTTTATAATTTGTTGAAAAGTCCGGCTTCGGGGTTGCGCTTTTCCCGGATTATTTCGTACCTTTGGGAGCAAAAATGTCTTTTGTAACCCAAAAACAAAAACAGATCCGGATACAATGAAAAAAGTAGACGTCATCCTCGGCCTCCAGTGGGGCGACGAGGGCAAGGGTAAGGTCGTGGACGTGCTTACGCCCCGTTATGAGGTCGTAGCCCGTTTCCAGGGCGGTCCCAATGCCGGTCATACGCTGGAGTTCGGCGGGGAAAAATACGTGCTTCGTTCGATCCCCTCGGGTATCTTCCAGGGCGGGAAGACAAACATCATCGGAAACGGAGTCGTGCTGGATGCCGTGCTGTTCCGTGCCGAGGCCGAAGAGCTCGCACGCAGCGGACATGATCTCACCCAACAGCTCTGCATCTCGAAAAAGGCCCACCTGATCCTCCCCACGCACCGCATCCTCGACGCCGCCTACGAGGCCGCCAAGGGAAGCGCCAAGATCGGAACCACGGGAAAGGGCATCGGCCCCACCTATACCGACAAGGTCAGCCGAAACGGAATGCGCGTGGGTGACCTGCTGAGCCCCGACTTCGAGCAGATCTACGCCGCGGCCAAGGCCCGCCACGAGAAGATCCTCCGCAGCCTCGACTACGCATACGACATCACCGACCTCGAAGCCCAGTGGTTCGAAGCCGTGGGGTACCTCCGCCGCTTCCGGATCATCGACAGCGAGTATTTCGTCAACGACTGCCTGGCTCAGGACAAGTCGATCCTCGCCGAAGGGGCCCAGGGTACGCTGCTCGACGTCGATTTCGGGTCGTATCCCTTCGTCACGTCGTCGAATACCGTCTGCGCCGGGGTCTGCACCGGACTGGGTGTCGCCCCGAACCGCATCGGCGAGGTCTACGGCATCTTCAAGGCCTACTGCACGCGCGTGGGCAGCGGACCGTTCCCCACGGAGCTCTTCGACGCCACGGGTGAGAAACTCTGCGAACTCGGACACGAATTCGGGGCCGTGACGGGCCGTCGCCGCCGTTGCGGGTGGCTCGACATGGTGGCCCTGAAATACTCCATCATGATCAACGGCGTGACGCAGCTCATCATGATGAAGTCCGACGTGATGAACGACTTCGATACGATCAAGGTTGCCACCTCCTACGAGATCGGCGGGCGCCGCACCACGGAATTCCCCTACACGATCACCGACGACCTGAAACCCGTCTATACGGAGTTCGAGGGTTGGAAATGCGACCTTCGCCAGTGCCGCACCTACGAGGAGTTCCCCGAGGCGTTCAAGCGTTACGTGGATTTCATCGAGTGTGAAACCGGGGTTCCCGTGCGGATCATCTCCGTCGGTCCCGACCGCGGCGAAACCGTCGTCCGCCCCGCCTAAGAGGCGGGCTCTGTGGGCTGCTGGACCTTATTGGGGATTCCGAACCCTTTACCCGCCCCGTCGGCTCTGTGGACTGCTGGACCTTACGGGGCTTCCGAAGCCTTTACCCGCCCCGTCGGCTCTGTGGGCTGCTGAACCTTACGGGGTTTCCGAATCTTTTACCCGCATACGACTGTCGGAAGCGCGGAACCGGATCGGAAAGGCTTCACAGATACCATCGCCCATAGAACCCCTTTCTTAAAGGGGGCCCGGTTAAGAACCGGGTTTCAGGGGCGGAGGAACCTTTGAAGGGTTTCCGATCCGGTTCTGCGCTTCGGCAGCGCTCCGGGAAAAATAAAAAATACGAAAATTTTTTCGACATAACTTAAAATATGCTGCAAAACCTTAAAATTCTGGTTCTGGCCAAGCAGGTGCCCGATACCCGCAACGTGGGTAAGGACGCGATGACCCCCGAAGGGACGGTCAATCGCGCGGCACTCCCGGCCATTTTCAATCCCGAGGACCTCAATGCCCTGGAAGCCGCCCTGCGGCTCAAGGACCGCGTGGCAGGCTCCACGGTGCACATCCTTACAATGGGTCCCCAGCGGGCCGCCGACATCATTCGCGACGCCATGTTCCGCGGTGCCGACGGCGGTTACCTCCTTTCGGGACGTGAATTCGCCGGCTCCGATACGCTGGCAACCTCCTATGCCCTTTCGTGCGCCCTGCGCAAGATCGGTCCCGACGTCATCTTTGCCGGACGTCAGGCCATCGACGGCGATACGGCACAGGTCGGACCCCAGGTGGCCGAGAAACTCGGTCTTCCGCAGGTGACCTACGCCGAGGAGATCGTCGACGTCAAGGAGAAGTCGCTGGTCATCAAACGTCGTCTGGAGCATGGCGTCGAGACGGTGGAGTGCCCGATTCCGGCCGTTGTTACGGTCAACGGGTCGGCTGCCGAGTGCCGTCCGCGCAACGCCAAGCGCGTGATGAAGTACAAGGGCGCGCTGGCCGGTTCGGAGATCGCTGCGGCGCCCGAATCGCCCGCCGCACAGCGTGCCGCCGCGAAGCCCTACCTGCAGATCGTCGAGTGGGCTGCGGCCGACGTCGATCCGGATCCCGCACAGCTGGGCCTGCAGGGTTCGCCCACGAAGGTCAAGAAGATCGAGAACGTGGTCTTCGCTGCCAAGGAGGCCAAGCGCCTCACGGCCGCCGACGAGGATATCAATTCACTGATGGTTGAACTTATTGCGAGCCACACGCTCGGTTAATGCGCACGGAGATGAACAACGTATTTGTATATATCGAGATGGAGGGCGGCAAGGTCGCCGACGTGAGTCTCGAACTGTTGACCAAGGGCCGCGAACTGGCCTCGACGCTCGGCGTGAAACTCGAAGCCGTGGCGCTGGGACACAATCTCGCGGGTCTGGAAAAGGAACTGGCCAAATACGGTGCCGATACGGTATGGGTGGCCGATGACGAGCTTTTCGAGCCGTTCCGCACGCTGCCCCACACGGCGGTAATGTGCGGGCTGATCGAGCAGGAGAAGCCCCAGATCGCGCTGTTCGGTGCCACACCCGTGGGGCGTGACTTTGCCCCGCGCGTGTCGTCGGCGCTGCACAGCGGTCTGACGGCCGACTGTACGCAGCTCGAAATCGGGGACCACAAGGACGCCAAGACGGGCAAGGAGTACAAGGATCTTCTGTACCAGATCCGCCCGGCGTTCGGCGGCAACATCATCGCGACGATCGTCAACCCGGACCACCGTCCGCAGATGGCGACGGTGCGTGAGGGCGTCATGCGCAAGGAGTACGCCGCACAGCCCGGAGCCGGGGAGGTGAAGGCGATCGACTGGAAGAAATTCGTCAAGGATACGGACCTCGTGGTGAAGATCGTGGACCGTCAGATCGAGGAGCGCAAGATCGACATCAAGGGTGCCTCGATCATCGTGGCGGGCGGCTACGGCATGGGTTCGAAGGAGAACTTCAAGCTGGTGCACGACCTGGCCGACGTGCTGGGCGCCGAGGTGGGAGCGAGCCGTGCGGCGGTTGACGCCGGATTCACGGACCATGCCCGCCAGGTGGGTCAGACCGGTGTGACGGTGCGCCCGAAACTCTACATCGCGTGCGGCATCTCGGGACAGATCCAGCACACGGCCGGTATGGACCAGTCGTCGATGGTCATCTCGATCAACACGGATCCCGATGCGCCGATCAACAAGATCGCCGACTACGCCATCACGGGCGACGTCAACGAGATTATCCCCAAGATGATTAAATACTACAAGCAAAACTCGAAGTAATGGCTAATTTCTTTTCAGATAACAAGGATTTGCAGTTCCACCTCGACCATCCGCTGATGCGGAAGATCGTGGAGCTGAAGGAGCGCGGTTTCGCCGAGAAGGATCTCTACGACTATGCGCCGCAGGATTACGACGATGCGATGGACAACTACCGCCGCGTGCTGGAGATTGTCGGCGAGGTTTGCGGCGAGGTGATCGCCCCGAACGCCGAGGGTGTCGACCATGAGGGTCCGCGCGTGGTGAACGACCACGTGGAGTACGCCTCGGGGACGGTGCGCAACATGCAGGCGGTGGTCGATGCCGGACTGAGCGGCATGACCCTCCCGCGCAAATATGACGGTCTGAACTTCCCGCTGATCTGCTTCGTGATGGCCAACGAAATGGTTTCGCGTGCGGATGCGAGCTTCGAGAACATCTGGGGGCTGCAGGACTGCGCCGAGACGCTCAACGAGTTCGCCTCGGAGGAGCAGAAGGAGAAGTTCCTCAAGTGGGTGTCGGCCGGAGCGACGTGCGCCATGGACCTCACGGAGCCGGATGCCGGTTCGGACCTGGGATCGGTGATGCTGAAGGCCACCTGGTCGGAGGAGAAGCAGACCTGGCTGCTGAACGGCGTGAAGCGTTTTATTACGAACGGCGACGGCGAGGTTTCGCTCGTGCTGGCCCGTACCGAAGAGGGGACGACCGACGCCCGCGGACTGTCGATGCTGGTCTATGACAAGCGCGACGGCGGCGTGAAGGTGCGCCGCATCGAGAACAAGCTGGGTATCAAGGGTTCGCCGACGTGCGAGCTGGTCTTCACGAATGCTCCGGCGCAGCTGGTCGGCGACCGCAAGATGGGCCTGATCAAGTACGTGATGTCGCTGATGAACGCCGCGCGCCTGGGTATCGGCGCGCAGTCGGTGGGACTTTGCGAGGCGGCCTACCGCGAGGCGTTGAAGTACGCCCACGAGCGGGCGCAGTTCGGCAAGCCGATCATCCGGTTCGCCGCCATCTCGGAGATGCTGTCGAACATGAAGGCCAAGCTGCAGGGCGCCCGCGCGCTGCTCTATGAGACGACGCGCTTCGTGGAGATCTACAAGCAGTACACGCACATCTCGCACGAGCGTTCGCTGGAGCCCGAGGAGCGTCAGGAGATGAAGTTCTACAACCGCCTGGCCGACGGATTCACGCCGCTGGTGAAGCTCTTCTCTTCGGAGTACGCCAACCAGCTGGCCTACGACGCCATCCAGA
This sequence comes from uncultured Alistipes sp., assembly GCA_944321965.1. Taxonomy (GTDB): domain Bacteria; phylum Bacteroidota; class Bacteroidia; order Bacteroidales; family Rikenellaceae; genus Alistipes. Next base: position 7,660 of record CALUNH010000006.1, on the reverse strand, counting down.
TCCACGGTGGCTCGGGCTTCATGAAGGACTACCCGTGCGAGCGGCTCTACCGCGACGCGCGCATCATGAACATCTACGAGGGCACCTCGCAGCTGCAGGTCGTGGCGGCGATCAATGCCGTGACGAAGGGTACCTTCGCCGAGCAGATCGAACGCTATGCCGCCGAGAGCTATTCGGAGGCGATGGCCCCGGTCGTTGCGAAGTTGAAGGAGCTGACGGTGAAGTTCTCGGAGATGGTGGCCCGGGTCGAGGCCGGGGAGAAGGAGGCTGCAGGCTTCAAGGACTTCCATGCCCGCCGTCTGGTCGAGACGGCCGGTCACATCATCATCGGCTACCTGCTGGCGCGTCAGGCCTGCAAGGCCGGGGAGTACGCCGCCTCGGCGCGGATCTTCTCGAAGCTGGCCGAAGGAAAGGTTACCGAGGCCTACACCTACGTGATGAGCTCCACGCCGGAGGATGTCGCCCTGTTCAAGGGCGTCGAGGAGGAGACCCTCTGATCCGGGTGAGGGGGGGGGAAAAACTCCGAACCGAGGTACCGGAGGGTGACCTCCTGTTCCGGGGCGCTGGAGGGAGAACCTTCTTCTGACTGACCGATCTGCCCGCCCCTGATTTTCCGAAACTTCGGACTGAAAAAGAGCCGCACCTTGCAAAAGGTGCGGCTCTTTTCGTGTGGAGAGTTCGCTGCTACGCTTCGGCCGGGGCCGGTTCGGCCATGACGCAGCGTGTCGTATGGAAGATATTCAGATCGAGCCGCTGGGCGATGAACGACAGCGCCTTCTGGGCCTTGACGGAGTTCCCGGCCGTGTCGAGCGGGGGCGCGAAGGCTGCGAGGCCCATGACGCCCGGAATGACGGCCATGATGCCGCCTCCGACCCCCGACTTGGCGGGCAGACCCGTCTGGAAAAGCCAGTCGCCGGTATGCTCGTAGAACCCCACGGTGGCCATCAGCGAGGCGATCCGCGGAGTCAGCTCCGGACGGAAAACCTGCTTGTGGGTCAGGGGATTCATGCCGCCGTTGGCGATTGTCGCCGCCACGGTGGCGAGCTGTGCGGCCGTCACGCCGATCGAGCACTGCCGCGTGTAGAGGTCGAGGGCCATCATCGGGTCGTCGTAGATGCGCCCGTAGTTCTTGAGCAGCCAGGCGATCGACCGGTTGTTGAAATTCGTGTCGCTTTCGGAGCGGTAGAGTTCGTCGATCACCTCGACGGGCGACCCGGCCAGCGCCGTGAGGAAGTCGACGATCGACCGCCACTTCCCGGAGCTGTCGCCCACGGGCTTGATCATCGAGCAGGCGGCGATCGCTCCGGCGTTGACCAGCGGCGTCGAGGGGTGGTCGTTTTCCAGCAGGATGGCCATGATCGAGTTGAAGGGCAGTCCGGTGGCGTCGGCGCCGATCCTGTGCAGGACTTCGCGGTCGCTGTACTGCTCCATGGCCAGCAGGGCCGTGGGGACCTTCGACACGGATTCGATGCCGAAGCGGAAGTCGGTGTCGCCGACCGTCATGAGCGAACCGTCGGGCAGGCAGGCTGCGATGCCGAAGAGGTTCTGCGCGACATTTTTCAGATAGGGGATATAATCGGCGTTCTTGCCGCCGCTCTCCGTTTTGCAGTGGTCGTAGGCGGCGCGGAGCGCTTCGCCGACCGTTTTCTTGTCGATTTTGCGAATCATCGTGTGCCGTTATTTGGGGTTGTTTTTATCGCTCTTGTTGTTTTGGAATGCCGGGCGGGAGGCTGGCTTCGGGGTATTCTGTCCCGGAGTGGCCGCTGCCGGAGCCTTTTGCTCTGCCGGAGCTTTCTGTTCTGCCGGAGCCGCGGTTGTCGAGGCCGCCGCCGAGGGTGCTGCGGGCCTCGGGGCCGGAGCCGGGGAGGTGCTGCGGGGAGCCGAAGCCGGAGCGGCGGCCGGAGCGCTTGCGGATGCGGCAGCCGGGGCCGGAGCGGCGGGCTGCTCCCAGTGGAAGGGTGCGAACTCGGCGGCGGCCTGCGGGTCGCGCCAGGAGGGTTTGCGCATGGCGTAGATCACGAAGGGTGCGGCCACGACGACGATGCAGCCGATGAAGAGCACCGAATACCAGACGGTGTTGCTTCCGGTTGCGATCTGGCTGGGCGGCACGAAGCTCAGCACGAAGGCCAGCAGGGAGCCGAAGAACCCGACGAGTCCGATGAGCCACATCATTCCGTTTCCGTCCTTGCCGAGGCGGAAGGGCCGCGGCGTGGACTTCATCCTGTATCGCAGGACGATGGCTGCGGCGAACATGAGCATGTACATGATCAGGTAGAGGAGGACGGTGAGCTGCGAGAGGATCTGGTAGAAGGACTGCACGGAGGGCATCACGACGAAGAGCAGCGCCAGGAGCGTGACGACGCCTCCCTGGATGAGGAGGATATTGCGCTGTACGCCGATCTTGTTGGTGCGCTGGAAGAAGGGCGGGAGGTATCCGGCCTTTCCGACGGCGAAGATACCCTTCGAGGGGCCCGCAACCCAGGTGAGCACGCCGGCCAGGACGCCGAACATCAGGGCGATGGCGATGATGGGCCCGGCCCAGGAGAGGTGGAGGTAGCGGAAGTAGTTGTCGAATCCGATCAGGAGCGACTGCGTGAGGCTGATGTCCTTGGCGGGGATGACGAATCCCAGGGAGAAGGTTCCGAGGACGAAGATCGCCACGGTGACGAGCGAGCCGATGATGATCGCCTTGGGGTAGTTCTTCGAGGGGTTTTTGACATCCATGACGTGGATGCCCATCATCTCCATGCCGGCGTAGAAGAGGAAGATGCTGCTGGCGAGGACGAGGTTGTCGAATTTCGAGAGGTCGGGGAAGAATCCCTGGGACATGTCCATGTTGTTGTGGCCGCCCGAGGCGATGTAGATGATGCCGAGGAGGATCAACAGCGCGGCGGGGATGATCGTACCGATCATGCCGCCCCATTTGCTGATTTTGCCCACCCAGTCGAGCCCCTTCAGGGCGATCAGGGTGGCGATCCAGTAGATGGCCAGGACCATGCAGAGCGTGAAGACCTTGTTCGAGGCGAGGGCCATGTCGTGGGGTTCGTTTGCTCCGATGAAGGCGATCGAGACGGCGCCGAAGGTGAGGACCGTGGGGTACCAGATCGTCGATTCGATCCACTGGAGCCAGATGGCCAGGAACCCGGTCCGGGCCCCGAATGCCTCGCCGACCCAGCGGAAGACGCCGCCCTGCTTGTCGGAGAACATTGCGGCGAGTTCCGCGGCGACCATGGCCGTGGGGATCAGGAAGACGATGGCCGCGAAGAGGTAGTAGAAGGCCGACGAAGGTCCGTAAACGGCCTCGGCGGGCAGGCCGCGCAGACTCACGACGGCCGTCACGTTCATGATGGCCAGGGTCATGACACTCAGCTTGAACCCGGTGCTTGTGGTAGTTTTCTTTACATCCATAACGGTTTGATTTGAGTTTTGTCGCAGCGAGGGGTTGCAACTACCGTGCAAAACGGCGGATTCGGTCTCTTTGGCGACTTTCGGTGTACGAATGTCGCCGGAAATGCGTATCTTTGTTTGTTCGGACCAACTTTTCGAAACGATGAGACGACTTTCGGTTCTACTGTTCCTGTTGCTGGCGGTGGTGTCGTGCGGCCGCCGCCGGAGCGCTCCGGCCGCGGAGACGACGGCCATGCAGCCTGCGGTCTTTCTTCCGGCCATTGCGCCCTCGCACCTGGCACCCGAAGAGCAGCGCGAATGGCTCCGCTGGCACTACTGGGACCGCTTCGATTTCACCGACACGCTGTTTCTGCGCCGTGCCGACCGGGTGCAGATGTTCGAATCCTACGCGCGCTACATCGCCCTGATTTCGGACCGTCCGGCGGATGGCGCCGCCATGGATACGCTCATGCGGCGGGCTTCGACGTCGCGGCCCATGCTCGACTACTTCACGATGCTGGCCGAACGGGTCCTCCACGACCCCAATTCGCCGCTTCGCAACGATGAATTCTACATTCCGGTGCTGGAGGCGCAACTCCGGGCTCCGTGGTACGACGAGTACGAGCGCATCGCTCCGGAGTACGACCTGCGGATGGCCAGCCAGAACCGCCTCGGGCGCCCGGCCAACGATTTCCGCTATACGCTGGCGTCGGGCCGCAGCGGCACGCTCTACGGCCTGCAGGCGGAATACGTGCTGATCTTCATCAACAATCCGGGGTGTGCGATGTGCCGGGAGATCCGCGAGGCGATTACGGCGTCACCGATGCTTTCGGAGATGATCGAACGGGGCCGTCTGAAGGTGCTGGCGATCTATCCCGACGAGGACCTCACGGAATGGAAAGCCTATCGGGATCAGATCCCGGCGTCGTGGATCAACGCCTATGACAAGGGCTGCCGGATCAGCAGCGAGGGGCTTTACGACCTCCATGCCATTCCGGCGCTCTACCTGCTCGACCGCGACAAGCGGGTGCTGGTCAAGGACTCCACCGATGTGGCGCAGATCGAGGAGGTGATCGACCGCCGGGGCTGACCTGCGGGGGCTGTCCGTTGCCGGGGCTCGGTATAAGTGCGGCTTATCGTGCAATCAGAAAAGACAATCGTTTTTTTATAGATAATTCGAATCGGATTGCTACCTTTGTAGCGGAATCAAAAGAATACACACACAACACACATTAAACACTACAGATTATGGCAAAGAAATGGCGTTGTACCGTATGCGGGTACATTCACGAAGGTCCCGAGGCACCGGATCAGTGCCCGATGTGCAAGGTCGGCAAGGAGAAATTCGTCGAGGTCGTAGAGTCGGAAGGCGACCTGGAGTTCGTTACCGAGCACCAGATCGGTGACGGCAAGGGCGCCAGCAAGGAGCTCTGGGAGGGTCTTCAGAACCACTTCATGGGCGAGTGCACGGAGGTTGGCATGTACCTGGCGATGAGTCGTCAGGCCGACCGTGAGGGTTATCCCGAGATCGCCGAGGCCTACAAGCGCTACGCCTGGGAGGAGGCCGAGCACGCTTCGAAGTTCGCCGAGCTGATCGGCGAGGTGGTTTGGGATACGAAGACCAACCTGGAGAAGCGTATGAATGCCGAGTGCGGGGCCTGCGAGGACAAGATGCGCCTGGCACGCCTGGCCAAGCAGGAGAACCTCGATGCCGTACACGATACGGTTCACGAGATGGCCAAGGACGAGGCACGTCACGGCAAGGGCTTCGAGGGCCTCTACAAGCGCTACTTCGGCAAATAGCAGCCGACGGACAGCCTGCGGGTTGCCCGACGAAAAAGGCCGGAACCTCTGGAAAGGGGTTCCGGCCTCTTCGTTGCTGTTCGGGGGGCTACGCCTTGTGCAGGGTGTCGTGGAGCCGGAGCAGGAACGAACACTTCTCCAGCACCCATTCGTATCCGGAGCGGGCCATCCGGGCCACCTCATAGACCGTTTCGGCCCGGGTCCGGATCCGCTCCACGGCCTCGCGGACCGCCAGCAGATAGATCAGCAGTGCCAGCGCCGCGAAGAATCCGCCCAGGATCAAGGCCGAGGCGATGAACGACCCGGTGAGCTCCGAAAGCCATACCGCCAGGGCCGCCAGGAGCAGCAGAATGGCGATGGCGACGGTCGTTCCGAAGATCAGGAAGGCGATCACGAACCGCCCGCCGGACAACTCTTTCTCCTTCATGGCCGGACCGGACGTGCGTTTAATCCTCGCTGCAGCGGCAGCGGGCCTCTTCGATCTGCTCCTCGACTTCGCTGAGTTTGCTCTTCATGCGGTCGATTTCGCTGTCGAGCGTATCCTTGATTTTGCGGCGCAGTTCGGGCCCGGACTGGGGTGTGAACAGCAGGGTGAGGGCCGATCCGATGATCAGGCCGCCCACGAGCGAGACGATGACGATACCTGTGTTTTTCATGGTTGCTGAAATTTTTTGGATTCAGCGGAAGGGGTTGCAAAGTCCGCGCCAAAGGATTATCTTTGGTGCCATGATTCTCAATCCCCGGACCTGCGTTGCATTCACGGGCCATCGCACCTATCGCGATGAGGCCCGCGCGGCGTTGTCCCGCACGCTGGAGGAGCTCTATGTGCGGGGTTTCCGGACGTTTCTGAGCGGCATGGCCGTGGGTTTCGACCTGGCGGCCGCTGAAGCGGTCCTGGAACTGCGGGCCCGGCATTCCGATGTCCGATTGGTTGCTGCGATTCCCTTTCAGGGTCAGGACCGCCATTTCCGGGCTGCGGAACGGGACCGTTATCTCCGCATCCTGGCGCAGGCCGACGATGCCGAGACGCTTGCTCCGGCCTATTCGCGGGGATGCTATGCCTTGCGGAACGATTTTCTGGTGGATCACGCCCGGGTTGTGGTGGCCTGGTACGACGGCTCGCCGGGCGGCACGCGCTATACCGTCGAGCGGGCGCTGCGCCGCAATCGGGAACTCCATAACCTCCATCCCGCGGCGGAATCGCCTGTTATTCCCGCTCCCGAACTGTTTGACTGAGAGCCCCCCCCCGGGTTGTTCGGTTGAAGCGTCCCGGACTGTTTGGTTGAAGCGTCCCGGACTGTTCGGCCGGGGGTTTCGGGTTGTTTGACTGGGAGTGCCCCGGGCAGTCCTGCCGCTCGGCCGAGGTTCCGGGACCGGGAAGCGGGATCCGATACCGAAAACGGCAGGTCCTTGCGGGACCTGCCGTTTCTCTTGCGGATTCGCACCGGGGTTTATTTCCAGTTGAGAATCTTGTGGAAATCGAACTCCTCGGGGTTGGCGACATATTTCTTGGCAGCCTCGTAATCCTCGGGCGTGATGGCGTTGAGGATGTTCTCGACCACCGACTTGAACTTGTCCGAGGTGATGTCCACCAGCCGGGGCGGGATCTTGCCCGTCGTGGGGTCCTGCAGATCCTTCAGGTAGAGCGGCGAGACGTTGCCTTCGGAATCCACGTAGACCATGCAGCCGGTCTTTCCCTCGGCGAAGAGCTTGTGCACGCCGATACCGAGTTCCGAGCAGTAGGTCAGGTCGTAGGCGATCGGGGTCTGGCAGCGGATCTCGTAGCCCAGCTCCACGGGGCGGCTCTTGACCTTGATGCCCAGTTCCTTGAGCTTCTTCTCGATCATCTCGTTGAAGATGTGGGCCTTGGAGACCTTGCCCAGTTCGGGGTGTCCGTGTTCGTCGTAGGTGAAGTGTACGCCGCTCTTGCGGATCTCCTCGTCCGACAGGGCGTGGAAGACACCTTCGGAGATGACGGCGGCACCGTAGTCCATGCCCATGATCTTGCGCTTGATGATCGACGAGATCACGAGGTTGACGATCTTCTCGACGGTGATTTCAGTCTTGTCGAACATCTCGGGGATGACGATCATGGGGTAGTGGCAGGCCTCGCCGATACCGAATGCGAGGTGTCCGGCCGAACGGCCCATGGCAGCCAGCACGAACCAGTTTCCGCTGGTGCGGGCATCGACATAGACGGCGCGGGCGATGACGGCACCCTTGTCCTTGGCCGACTCGTAACCGAACGTCGGGGTACCCTTCGGCAGCGGGAGGTCGTTGTCGATGGTTTTCGGGACGTGGATGTTGGCGATGGGGTATTTCTTGGCCTCCAGGAACTTGGCGATTCGGTTTGCCGTCGAGGCGGTATCGTCGCCGCCGACCGTCACGAGCAGCTTGATGTTGTTGTCGGTGAAGAACTTGAGGTTGAAGTTGTTTTCGAAATCGGCGTCGGTGGGTTTGAACCGGCTCA